>DCZN01000120.1:60331-61200 GCA_002331625.1 Nitrospira sp. UBA2083
TCCGTCCCCGTCACCTTGTCCGTGACCCCGAAGCCAACCTCGATCACATTGAGCCCCTCATCACTGACCTATACGGGAGTATCAAACGGAGCGAATCCGACTAGTCAGACTGTAGCCGTCACGTCAAATGGAAATTGGACCGTCAGCGATAATGCGGCCTGGCTTACGTTGAGTCCTACCTCAGGCTCTGGCAACGGTACGATTTCCGCAAGTGTTGTTCTTGGAGGTGTTTCAGCTGGGACCAATAGCGCCACTATTACCGTCTCGAGTGGGGGCATAACACGAACTGTGAACGTGACCCTGAACCTCTCCGCTCCTTCTCTGACCCTATCCTCAAATGGTCTTGCCTTTACCGCAACTCAAGATGCAGCAAACCCACCAGACCAGACTATCACCGTACAATCGAATGGAACGTGGACGGCTAAAGAAGAACAAGATGCCTCATGGCTTTCACTCAGCCAGGCCTCTGGGAAAATCACAGCACGAGTGGATACATCGAAGGCGGTCCAGGGGAATCACACGGCTGTAGTTCTCGTGACGGGCGGAGGAATTACCAAAACCGCTACTGTTACGTTGACACTCAACCCTCAGGCAACGTCATCTGCAACATTGACCTGGAGTCCAAACAATGAAAAAGATCTGGCCGGATATAAGGTCTACCGATCAACGACTCCAGGAACATATGGAAAAGGAAATATCATCGCGACGATTGGCGGAAACATCACAACGTACCAAGCAGCGGGCCTCAAGTTCGGCACCACCTACTACTTTGTCGTCACAGCCTTTGACATCGCGGGAAATGAAAGCGGATATTCGAACGAGGTGAGCAAGAGTATCTTTTGACCTAGTTGTGATCTTCAGTTAGGGGA
>DCZN01000120.1:61335-72078 GCA_002331625.1 Nitrospira sp. UBA2083
TTAGGGGAATAGAAGGAGACCTTAGTGCAACCGACCAGTTATCGTTCCGCCTCAGTTAAATGTTCTTCGTTTTCCAGCTCATCCACCTCAGGATCGAGCTTTCCCTTCGTCGTCGACGGATGGAGCCCGTATTTTCTGAGCATCTTATAGAAATCAGCCCGATACCGGCCAGCAAACTGAGCGGCACGCGAGATATTTCCTCCTGTCAATTGAAGGACACTCTTCAAATAGGTCCGCTCGAATTCCTCCTTCGCTTCCGTCAACGGCTTGAGCGGCGATTCGGTCACGACACTGACTGTGGGAAATAAATCGGGTGTCAGGGTATCTTGCTGGGACATCACTACCGCCTTTTCAACCACATTTTCCAATTCACGTACGTTGCCCGGCCATGGATTCATCATCAGGCGATGAAGAGCGGCAGGCGTAAAGCCTTTGATCTCTTTGTTGGACCGCTTCATGCTGAGCTTGAGGAAATGCTGAGCAAGCAGTGGGACATCATCCCGCCGATCCCGCAATGGTGGAATGAACAGGGGAACGACCGAAATCCGATAATAGAGATCATTCCGAAAAGTCCCATTCTTGACCGCCTCGCTGAGGTCTCTATTGGTCGCAGCAATAATGCGCACATCAACCTTCATCGAAGTCTCCGATCCGACCTCTCGAATCTCCCGTTCCTGGACAGCACGTAATAACTTCACCTGCATCGAGAGCGGCATTTCACCAATCTCATCAAGGAAGAGCGTACCGCCATTGGCCATCTGAAAGAGTCCACGCTTTGCGCCATGCGCACTCGTGAAGGCCCCCTTCACATGTCCAAACAGCTCACTCTCAAACAATGTTTCAGGAATGGCTGCACAGTTGAGTGCGACAAAAGGACCTTTACTGCGGCGGCTGTTCGTATGGATCACACGCGCCATGACTTCTTTACCGGTCCCGGTCTCTCCAAACAGCAGAATCGTGGCGTCCGAATCGGCCACTTGACCAATCTGCTGAAAGAGCCGCTGCATCGCCGGACTGCGCGCCACGACGTTCTCCAGTCCATACAATTCTTTGACCAACGACTTCAGCCGATCAATTTCACGGCTCATCCGTTGTTGCGAGAGTGCTTTTTCAATGGTCGCCTTGAACTCCTTGTCGTCGAACGGTTTCGTCAGATACCCAAATGCTCCACGTTGCATCGCCTCGACGGCATTAGGAATACTGCCATGGGCCGTGAGGATGATCACTGGAAGGCCAGGATGGCTTCGCATCAACTCTTCGGTCACATCCAGCCCATCCTCACCCCGAAGACGGAGGTCGGTAATGGCCAAGTTAAACATGGTTTTTTTCGCCTCTCCGACTGCCTCCTGCCCCGTCGTACAGGATGTGACGGAAAACCCCATGGCGGACAACCGCATTTTCAGTAAATGCAACAATCCCTCATCATCGTCTACAACAAGAATGTTCTCTCGCTCCGTATTCTCTTGCTCCATGATCACCGTATCCTTTTAGTGTGGGGTTCGTCAGGGTGTCGTCTCGGGGCTGGGAACGGGAACCGTCGTCAGTGGGGGGCGGATCGGGCGAACCTTTTCACGCATCTCCTGATCGATTCGTTTTAAGGCTTCAAGTTGAGATGAAAGCTCTTCGACCTTTCTGTCCCGTTCGGCAAGCTGTTTCTGGAGATTCTGCACGGCCACCGGATCGGCCGACGCCTTCGCTGCATCCTTCTTAGACAACAACGCTTCAATCTTGCGATCTCGTTCAGCTAGTTCGCGCTGTAAGGCGTCAACCGTCTCAGACTCATCTACCTTAGAAGAACGCATCTTTTGAATCACCATCTCTCTGTCCAGCAAATCCCGTACCAGACGGTCGGTCGTCAAAGCTAGTGAGGTGTGCGCTCCGGCTATGGCAGGGGCAGTTAGGACTGCTTCTGACCACAACTTACGCTCAAAGGTCGCCGGTTCCTGCAAGACTTGAATCCAGGCTTTGCTCGATGCGGCCCATGGGCCCATCGGGGCGATGCCGAGAACCTTGGAGAAATATTTCCCTGCAACTTCGCGGCTTTCATAGAGTCCGAGCAATCCAAGCGTAAAGTACACCTGATCGCATGAGTTCGATTGAGTGCACTTTGAGACCAGAGCCTCGTGTTTCCTTGCAAGCGATTGAAAATTATTGACTTCCTGCTGGTTAGCTACGAAATACGGGCGGGAGGCAGAAACTGGCGTTGTCCAACCTGCACATCCTGCAAGTAAGACAGAGAGGAAACTGGGACCCATTGTCATCATGAGAACCTTTATTTTCACGGTGTCCCTTCCTTCTCTGACTTTGTCAACCGTAGGATAAACCGTACAGTCGCCCCCTTGCCTTTCTCACTTTCAATCCAAATTCTCCCACCATGCGCTTCAACAACCTTCTTCGCTAAAGCCAGACCTAGACCACTCCCTGCGGCATGTTTGACCTTCGTACGCCCTTGGTAAAAACGCTCAAAAATATGCGGCAGGTCCTCTGGGGCGATGCCCGGCCCTGTGTCTGAAACTGCGACCTCCAGCACGCCGGCTTGTGGGTCAGGTTTCATATGTACCTTCACCACACCCCCCTCCGGGCTGAACTTCAAGGCATTGGACAATAAATTGTCCAGCACTTGCTCAAGTCGGGAAGCATCCGCTTTGACCGAGGCCCGTTGCCCAGAATGTTCCAAGACCAGCTGCACATGCTTGGAGTCGGCCAGGAGACGGATCTTGTTGATGGAAATCTCAGCAATGCGCTGAAGATCCACGGGAACAATACGATACTCCATCATCCCGGCTTCCATTTTCGACAGATCAAGAATCGTGGAGATCAGGTGAATCAACCGCTTGCTGCTGTCAGCCATAATCCGAAGCGTCGTTCGTTGCTCTTGCACCAATGGCCCAGGAATTTCATCCAACAGCAAATGTGTCCCTTCCTGAATAGACGCCATGGGTGTACGCAACTCGTGAGAGACGTGCGCAAGAAACTCGGTTTTTATGTCATCGATTTCTTGTAGTTTTTGGCCCATCCAGTTTACGGTATCCACCAATTCTCGCAGCTCGGCCGGTGCCTTGATCTGAAGCGACGCGCCAAAATTGCCTTGCCCGATCTGCCTGATATGTCCCTGTAGCTCACGGAGCGGACGCAAAATCGTATAACTCGCCACGCCGGCGAGCCCCAACCCGAATACCAATGCCACTAGGACCAGCTGCTCCGTAACAGCCTCGGCTTGGGCGGCGCTCGCACGAGATTCGGTGACTCCGACACTGACTCGAGCCTCATGCAAATCGATATAACTCTGAATGGCTGCGGACATCCGATCCATCAGCCCATCTCGCCTGCCTTCATAATCCGGCACGGCGAGTCGTGCCAGCTCCTTCCCTGCCTGGAAGGCATCCAGCAGTCTCAATCGTTCATTCAGCAACTCACCGGTCTCTTGAAGAAGGGTGAGGCCTTGCGCAGACTTTTCTTGACCTCTCAACAGATGAAGATTGCGCTGAAACTCTTCAATTTCCTCGGTGAGATGGGCTAAGAACGTGCGATCCCGAGTGGCAAGAAACTTCTTGTCACTATTCAATTGGGCATAGAGCGACCCCAGCAGTCGCTTAGCGGATTCGACGGCTGGATAGTGGTAGGACGCCATCTGACTGCTCATGGCTGTCAACTGTCGAAGTTGAAACAGTGCGTAGAGATTGACGCCCCCCATGACAGTAATAATGACCAGAGAAGTCAAGACCAGCCGCCAGAATATCGAAAGCCGCATGAATCCTCGCCTCGCTCGGACTGGATCATGGATGGGGTGAGCGGGTGTGTATGGCAATCCATACACTATTTCAGTTCACAATCTCAAGCGCGAAGCTCATACCACGCTTCAAGAAGCGCCAAAGGCGGTACGGCTTTCCTGAAAAGCAGATTCCAGACCGTACTTACGGTCTGGAATCAAATTGGTGAGAAAAGAGCCGTTGCCGCCGGGAAGACCCGCGAAGCGATGCAAACAGGTGGCCCCGAAACAATAAGATGACCATCGTCACCGGCGGCGTGAGGATGAGCAGTACGATCCCCTGCCCTTCTGAATCGAGACCGATATACGACAACCAGCCCCCTATCGCCGTCAGCGGAAGCATGAGAATTTGCAGAAAGTCCAGCCCAGCGCCGCGACCGGCACGGCCAGACAATGAAAAGAATTCTTGAAGTCCACTGGGAGAAAGCACGACCGGCAAGATGAAGAGGACGAATGGGAGAAACCATTCGATCCAATGCTCCAACACAAATTCATAGGATGACTTGAACACGTCCAGCGTGGACTCGTGTCGTACCTGATAAATCACTTCCGGTGCCGGATTCAACAGGATGAAGACCAAGAGCAAAAACGCGGAGAGAAGAAATTGGCCATAGGCTGGATTAGCTTGTAAACCCATATCGAGCAGGAGCGTCGGCAGCCAGAGCACAAATCCGACACCAATCACATCCCAAAAATAATGCCCGAAGCTTTCCGTCACATCCGTGAGCCCGAGGGTTCTCGATGCACTCAGTGATTGTTCAATCAGCCGGAGCGTCGAACCGACCAGCAACGCATTCACGATCCCAAGAATAAACCCGCCGGCCATGCCCAACGGAGCGGCAATCCTCGCAGCACCCAAAAACAGGATCGCAAAAATGATCAGGGCCACCATTGACACCCAGCTTTTGGTCAGCGAACGTCCGGTGGCGTAGAGAACGTGGCGATAGAGGTGGAGCGTAGCTGAAGCCAGATTGCTCATGCCGATGCGTACCCTAGTCGGGATCGCGCGCGAGGTCAAGCACTCGTCGCATTTGGGTCGAACAGACCTTTCAGGTTGACTTATCCGGCCGAATGATTATCACTTACTTCATTGGCAGCATTATTATCATGATCAGAGGTGGATAACCATGGACATGAATCGGATGACGATCAAATTGCAGGAAGCCCTACAGTCCGCCTCTGGACATGCACAGCGGAGAAGCCATCAGGGGATCGATGTGGAACATGTCCTCCTGTCGCTTCTCGATCAGGAAGGGGGAACGACCCCGGCCTTGCTTGAAGGAGCCGGCCTCGCACTTCCCGCCGTTCGCCAGGCCGTCGAACAGGCGTTGGCAAAGCTGCCTCAAGTACAAGGCTCCGGCGCCGCTCCGGGTCAAATGCACGTCGCCAACCGTCTTACCCAGGTCCTCAATCGTGCCGAGGAGGAGCAGAAGTCCCTGAAAGATGACTTTTTAAGCGTCGAGCACGTGCTGCTGGCTATGGTTCACGAAGGAGGCGTGTTCAAGAAGCTAGGACTCACCAGGGACCGGCTCTTGGCCGGACTACAGCAGGTGCGAGGAAATCAACGTGTCACAAGCCAGGATCCAGAAAGCACCTACCAGTCCCTGGTGAAGTACGGTCGAGACCTGACCCAATTGGCTGGACAGGGCAAGCTCGATCCCGTCATCGGACGCGATGATGAAATCAGACGCGTGATCCAGATCCTCTCACGCCGGACGAAGAATAACCCGGTGCTCATCGGCGAACCAGGCGTCGGGAAAACTGCCATCGTCGAAGGGCTGGCAATTCGTATCGTGAAAGGCGATGTCCCTGAAAGCCTGAAGCACAAGAAACTGTTTGCCTTGGATATGGGCTCGCTTGTCGCCGGAGCCAAGTTTCGGGGTGAATTCGAAGAGCGGCTCAAAGCCGTGTTGAAAGAGATTCAATCCTCTCAGGGTCAGATCCTTCTGTTCATCGATGAATTGCACACGGTCGTCGGAGCCGGAGCGGCAGAAGGCGCGATGGATGCCGCCAATCTGTTGAAGCCGATGTTGGCGCGCGGTGAATTGCATCTCGTCGGTGCGACGACACTCGACGAATACCGGAAACACATCGAAAAGGATGCCGCGTTGGAACGCCGCTTTCAGACAGTCTTGGTGGACCAACCGTCGGTGGAAAACACCATTTCCATTTTGCGCGGGCTCAAAGAACGATATGAGGTACACCATGGTGTACGAATCAAGGATAGCGCGTTGGTAGCCGCCGCGAAACTCTCGCATCGGTACATTTCAGATCGGTTTCTTCCAGATAAGGCCATCGACCTGGTCGACGAAGCCGCTGCACGCCTCAGGACCGAAATCGACAGTCTTCCGGCCGAACTGGACGAAGTCTCACGTAAGGTCCTTCAGCTAGAAATTGAGCGGGAAGCGTTAAAGAAGGAGAAAGACGCGGCGAGTGCCGCCCGATTGACCGCCCTTGAAGCGGAATTAAACGAGAAGCAACGGGACCTGCAAGCGCTGAAGACCAGATGGGAATCGGAAAAGACCTCTGTCGCGCGGCTCCGAAAGACGCGCGAAGCCATCGAGGAGATCAAGCTCAAAATCGATCAGGCCGAGCGAGCCTACGATCTCAATCGCGTGGCGGAACTGCGGTATGGAGAGCTGCCCCGATTGGAACGAGAGCTGGCGCTGGAGCAGCAACACTTAGGAAAAAAACAAGACGAGACCAGGCTGCTGAAAGAGGAAGTGGATGAAGACGAGATCGCCGCTGTGGTCAGCCGCTGGACCGGCATTCCGGTCTCCCGTCTCCTCGAAGGCGAAACCGACAAGCTCCTGAAACTGGAGGAGTTACTCCACCAACGTGTTGTCGGACAAGAAGAAGGAGTCCGGGCTGTCGCAGACGCCGTGCTCCGCGCACGATCTGGCATCAAGGATCCCAATCGTCCGATCGGTTCGTTTCTGTTCCTTGGTCCCACCGGAGTCGGCAAGACTGAATTGGCGCGGGCGCTGGCCGCTATTCTGTTCGATGACGAGGGGAATCTGGTCAGAATCGATATGTCCGAATATATGGAAAAACACACCGTCGCCCGCCTGATCGGTGCACCGCCCGGATACATCGGCTACGAAGAGGGAGGCCAGCTGACCGAAGCCGTCCGACGGCGACCATTTTCCGTGATCCTGTTTGATGAAATCGAGAAAGCGCACCAGGACGTATTTAACGTCCTCCTGCAAGTGCTCGACGACGGGCGTCTGACCGATTCACAAGGTCGTACCGTCGACTTTAAGAACACCGTCCTGATCATGACCTCCAATATCGGGAGCCCACATATCCTCGATGCCCAGCAACGCGGGGCCTCGTATGAGCAAGTCAAAACAGTGGTCATGGGCGAACTGCGGCAACATTTTCGTCCGGAGTTCCTGAATCGCGTGGACGAAATCGTCGTGTTCCACCCGCTCGGCACCGAGCAGTTGATCAAGATCGTCGAGATACAGCTGGAGCGACTCCGCAACAGACTCACAGAACGACGGATCACCTTGGCTCTCTCCGAATCCGCACTCCGCCATCTCGGAGAACGCGGGTATGATCCGGTATACGGGGCACGGCCGCTGAAGCGTCTCATCCAACACGAGCTGGAAACACCGATCGCGAGATTGCTGGTCAAGGGAGAGTTGCGAGATGGAGATACACTATCCGTCGATCTGAAAAACGGGAGCCTGGTACTGGTGCCGACTGTCACAGGGGAGCCAATTGCTTAAAACTCAATCTGCGGAGAAACTAGAATTTCTTAGCATCACGAGTCAATTTCCTACAAACAGAAGAACTCTCTGAGGCCTTAGAGGATGCTGAAAAAGCTCCTCCAGCAAGGCCGCAGCGAGCGAAGAGGGGAGCATACTTAGAGCCGTATGTTGAGCCTCTGAGCGATGCGAGAACGCCGCTGAAGGGCTTTTGCAGCGTCCTCTGACTACCCGATAGAGACGGCACCGCCTTTCGCGTCGTGCGTCAGCCCACTCTTATGCTGCTTGTCGATCCTCCACTCTGTCGATGAGACGTGCAGAAGGTGGCCTTTCATCGTATGAAACTCGCCCCGCGTGAAAGACACCGCATGAGGGGGTTTTGCCTCAAGCGTGAGCACGATTTTACCGGAATCTGCTTCCCTTATCGCGAGGCTCTTGTCCGTCTTCGTCAATTCATAGGCACGCCGTTCGTTGAACGTGAGTGTACTATCCACCACTTTGGCCAACATCCGGCCGTTTAAATCGAAGAGCGCAAAGTTCACCAGAAGCGCACCAGTTGAGGGATGACTGGCAACCTGAATTTGAGGCACCCCCTCAATTTCGATCGTGCCGTTTGAATTGCGATAGAGATTAGAACCGATTTCGATATCCATAATCCTCAGTCAGGTTGGATTACACAATGGCGCCATGTGATCATCATCACTGCAGCCATCACTTTTATCTCCAAGCCCTACTATTTTGCAATCCTCGCCGGCCAGGGAATGAAGACTGCTCGCGATCGGAGCACAGACGATTCCGTTTTGATTGACATCCTCAGTAGAATGTCACGCCGCCTCCGAAGCGGTCGCTCGCACGCCGTCCAGAGTGCGCCGCGTGACGCCAGGGATGAGGGCCTCGACCTCCTCCATGCCGAGCGGGCCGCCCTCCAGAAGTGCCTCGACCACCACCGCCTGCCGTTCATTCAGCCCATGCTTGCGCATGAGCACGTTGCGCCGGATCACCCGTTCCCCGCGCTACCGGACCTCGTTCATCTGGGTCGCAAGCCCGTCCACGAAATACTCAATCCAGTCGGTCAGGTCCATCCCCTGCTCGCGTGCACTCTGGATGGCGCGATAGAAAGCAGAACGATCACGATCGTAGAACTCGCTGAGCGTGAACAGTCGCTTGAAGTCGTAGCCTGAGCGATACAGGCAGAGCGTAGAGAGTAGACGCGACGTGCGACCGTTGCCATCAACAAAGGGGTGGATGTGCACAAGCTGGAACTGCGCGATGCCGGCCACCAGTACCGGATGGATGCTTGTGTCGGTGCGTAGCCACTCGACCAGGTCGCGCATCAGCGGCCATACCTCTTGAGGTGGCGGCGGGGTATAGATCACTTCGCGTGTGTGGCTGTTGTCGACGTAATTTTGAATCAGGCGATATTGTCCTGGCTGAGCCGCGCCGCCACGCACGCCTTCGACCAGCCGCTGGTGGATCTCACGAATGAGCGCCTCGGTGATCGGCTCGCCGCTGCCCAGATACTCCGCGACCAGATTGAATGCCTCGCGGTAGTTCAGCAGCTCACGGACATCATCACGGCTGGCGCCTTCAACCTTTCCACCGGCCCACAGACGCGCAGCCTCGTCGAGTGTGAGGTGCGTGCCCTCGATATGCGTGGTGTGGTGCGCCTCCAGCAGCAGAGCGCGCTGGCTCATGCGCTCGATCCAATCTTCCGACAGCGTGGCCGCCCTCCAGAAATCCCCGCGCCCGTTCGATCGCCGTGAGCGCCGCGGTGATCGGAGGTGATCGGATTGGTGATCGTGAAGCGGGGTCTCAGTGACATGCGGACAGTTCTCCCTGAAAAACGCGGCGGGCGTAGAAACACGCCGTCCGCGGATCGACGTGTACTGCGGTCTCCACCCTCGACACCGCCTCGAAAATGGCGTCCTATCCTCGCTGGAGAAAGGTGTACCGGCTCCAGCCTGGGCATCCTTCAGAACAGTTCACAGGCTGGTTGTTTCTCCCTTCTTGGATGAAATGAAAATCAGCCGAGAGGCTGACCGTCTTTTGATCAGAAATGCAATGATTCCTAAGGATAGAACTTCCGTATGAGGAACGCAGAGGCGAGGGAGATGGAACGATGAGTGTCCCCCTGACGGACTCAGGTTCCACTGGTTTACGGACGAGAGACCCTTACTCACCCAAGGCAGGACTTAAATCGCCACTTACGATTTCTTGATTCGATCGAGGATCAACGCGATACAGCCGCCCAACAACCCTCCGCCCATGACGGTCGTCAGCAGTTCGACAAGTTTGAGCTCCCAGACAGACCCTTGCGCCTGCATGACTTCCCGGATGCCGCCTTGCACCATGATGACGGCCAGCGCCATCGTCGCGCCGACGATAAACCACCAAGAAAACACTTTGAGCGATGCCACTGAAGCCTCACATCTCGGGATTGCGGTCAAATGAACGGTATTGAATAGCCTCCGCGATGTGGACGGCCTCAATCGTGTCAGAGTCAGCCAAATCAGCGACGGTACGGGCAACTCGCAAGATACGTCCGTGCGCCCGTGCCGACAGCCGCAACCGCGTCATCGCCTGCTCAAGCAACTCCTGAGCGGGCTGCTCGAGTCCACAATACCGTTTTACCAGCCGCGGCTTCAACTGCGCATTTGTATAGATCCCCTCTGCTCGGTACCGCCGTCGCTGTCGATCGCGGGCGGTCACGACTCGCGATCGGATCGCAGCCGAGCCTTCCGAACCAGGAAGTTCCGTACGAAGCTCTCGAACCGGCACCGGTGGAACATCCAGATGAATATCCAGTCGGTCCAATAGGGGGCCAGAGAGTTTCGCACGATACCGGCGAATCTGTATGCCGGAACAAATGCAAGACCGCGTCCGGTCTCCATAGTATCCACAAGGACAGGGATTCATCGCCGCGATCAGCATAAACTGCGCCGGATACTTGAGAGTCCCACTGGCCCTCGTCAGAATGACATACCCATCCTCCAATGGTTGCCGCAACCCTTCAAGCGCACCTCGTCTGAATTCAAGCGATTCGTCCAAAAACAACACTCCATTATGCGCGAGCGAGACCTCCCCAGGCTTGGGGACGGTCCCTCCCCCCACCAGACCTGCATCCGAGATACTGTGATGCGGGGCACGAAACGGTCGGACAGCCAACAACGGTCGTTCCGGAGTAAGCAATCCTGCCACACTGTGCACTCTGGTCGTTTCAATCGCCTCATCCAATTCCAACAACGGCAGGATGGACGGCAA
>DCZN01000120.1:72174-90735 GCA_002331625.1 Nitrospira sp. UBA2083
CCACGAACATCGGCATAGTCCTCGTCTTCCGTTGTGCTGACCACCCCCAAGGCATCCTGGCGCGACTCGCTTGGAACAAGAGCCTGATTCCCTTTCAGAAACTCCACGGCTTCAGGAAGGGTGTGGACGGAGTAGGCACGCACCCCCTTGACCAATGCCGCTTCAGCTCCATTGTCTGCCGGAAGCAGCAAGTCGTAACCGGTTCGGCAGGCCAGTGCAAAGGATAGGGCACCTGTAATCGGCTTCACCCGTCCGTCCAACGACAGCTCTCCGACAACAACCGAATGATCCAACATCGACTGCGGGATCACCTCTTCCGCGACAAGAATACCGAGTGCAATCGCAAGATCGAGCCCCGACCCTTCTTTTTTGACCCCGGCAGGGGCAAGATTGACGGTGATGCGTTTGGCAGGGAAGTGAAAGCCCGTGTTCTTCAGTGCGGAGCGAACGCGGTCTCGGCTTTCCTTGACCGTGGCATCCGGTAACCCGACGACGGAAAATTGTGGAAGGCCACCGGATATATCGACCTCCACGTCCACAAAATGGGCATCGAGCCCGACCAGAGCCGCGCTCGTCACCTTGGCAAGCATGACACCACTGCCTTTCTGACCGAGCCCATCGTATTCATGAACGATTGTACTGCAACCGCCGCCGCGACATGCCTGGCGTCTTGGCGGTTTCGTGACGAACCGTCATGAATAATGTGGGCGTGAGCCGCGGCCAAAACCTGGTAATTATAGGAAATCTCTGTAGGGGTTTCAATAGAACCAGCCGCCGCCTCTTTCCTTACTGGCAGCGCTCGTACCGACTCTGTATAATCCCTCCATGCGCCTCTGGTCACCCCCAGAGGGAGTGGTCACTTCCAGTCGGTCACCACTTCACTGGCAACCTCCGCCCATCCTAGTGGTCAGTTCCCTTGCCTTGCTCACAGTTCTCCTCCCCGAGTATGCTCCTGCCATGAATGATACCGTGGTTCCCATCCAACGCGCCAAGAACACGTCCCCGTATGTCGGATCGGCCATGGCCGTGCTCGCGACACTCCAACAGGCGGACGTACTTCCGCCGGAAGGCAGCCGAGAGGCCGATCGCGTGATCCAGTCCGTGATCCAGATTCAATCCGCATTTGCAAAGGGAACGGATCGCTCCCTACAAGATTTCGCACGGCGGGCTCTGGCCGAACAGCATGGTGAGGAGGCCGCCGCCGTATGGGAACGATTTCGCACAAGCGGATGGACGGCCGATATATTGCAAACGCTCTCAGACACAGAGTTGAAGGCTTCAGCGGAAGAACGGCAAGGACTCGCGATGGGGCTCGAACAGTTCAACCTATCAGTCCATGATTTCAATCGTTTCATGCAACTCATCAGAGACGGCCGCTCGGCGCTCGCAGCGCGAGGGTTGAACTTTGCAGAGGTGTATGCTCACCATCGGAACGCGATGCCGGGCGCGGGGGCTCGATAGGCCTCGAACGTTTCGAGTTTCATGTTTCTAGTTAGGGACTCGTTCAAGAACGTGAGACCTGAAACCCGCAACCTGAAACTCTTCCGGAACAAGCGGCATAACAAGGACCACTGCACATTCATTTCGTTACCCATTTTTAGAGGGAGGATCTCATGGCAACCAGAGCGTACATTCTCATCAAGGTGAAAGCGGGGCGAACCAAGGACGTCGTGGCGTCGCTCAAACGCATTCCCGGCGTCGAACAGGCCCACTCCTGCTTCGGCCGTCCGGATATTTTCGTCTTTATCAGCGTCAATGATGAACGGGCACTCTCCGACATCGTGATTACGAAGATCCATGCGATCGACGGTGTGGAGGAGACGGATACGCACATCGTCGCCGAATCGTAACCCTGCGCCGACGCAACCGTATCTCGTGAAGCGTGAAACGCCAGGAGAGAAAGACAACAGGTCTGATCTTTGATTGCGAGATACGCTTCACGAACGATGAGGAACAGAAACACGAATGCCTCCGGCCTGTGCCGACTGGTAACAGGCTTCGGCAAGTTCTACTGCGCGGCAACCGTCTTCTCCCGTGATCGGCATAGGTGTGCCCTCTCTCACGGCTTGCAGAAAGGCTGAGAGCGTGTAGAGGACCGTCAGGGACTGCGGGAAATCAGCATGTGTCGTTTCTGCACCCGCAGCGTCGAGACAGCGAATTCGACGCTGAACCCAGTCCGTTTCTATTCGACCCTGTGAACCGATCCACGTCGCGCGCCCCGCACGTTCGCCCGAGACCCGTGCGATTTCTATCCGACAAGCCGTTCCCCCCGTCGTGGTGAGGTGCACCGAAACCTCCCGTTCCGGTGCGACGGGGGGAACGTGATCCATGGTACACCGCACAGCTTGCACCTCTTCCCCCGTCAGAAATCGAACCAGGTCGAGCATATGGACGCCGATTTCCATCAAGGCCCCTCGCTTCCCATAGCCCGCAACATGGTCGGGAGCCGTTTGTCGGATCTCGATATGAAACACCAATTCCAGTTGTTGAGACCGACCGATACAAAGTTGGAGGCTCTTCATGTGTTGAATGGTCTTATCGAAACGGATGGTCTGGGCCGTCATCAAGGGGATCCCGGCTTGGCGGGCCTGATCCACCATCAGACGCGCATCGGCCGCCGTGATGGCCAGCGGCTTCTCGATCAACAGTGGTTTGCCGGCATGGGCCGCAAGTCGGCAGATCTCGGGAGCGTACAGAGGGGGCGTCACCACCACAACCACATCGACCGCCGGATCGGCGATCAGCGCCTCGGCGTTGCCATAGACCGTGACCGATTCGGCACCAGGCAGATGAAACCCTTGTTCCGGGTGACGTCGACACACGGCCCGAAGAGAGGCCGTCGGGAGATCACGGAGAAGGTGCTGGGCATATCGGGCCCCATGACGACCGACCCCGATCAGCCCCACTCCCATCATGCTAGTCCTGCGATCCTGGCTCATGTCATCTGCTACTGTCGCCACTGTAGAGCGAGGTCTCCAGGCAGTCAACACGCGCATTTGACATTCCCGCAAATGGCTTCATATAGTAACGCGATGGTCCGAACAACACCTCGCCTGTAACTGACTCACGACTATGCCGACGGCACAAGCAACGCCATTCACTCTGGAACAGATCGGAACGGGAACCGCACGGTTCCCTAGTGGTGTACCGATTCCCACGCACACCGACCAGATGGTCGATCCCTACTTTAAAAGCAAAATGCCGAAGGAACATCAAGTCGATTGCCTGATGTTCTGGCCGCAACAGGCTGGAATTTATCCTGGGCTGGTGCTCTTGCATGATTGGTGGGGTCTCACCGGTCAGATGAAGGACCTCGGCGCTCGGCTGGCCTGTGAGGGGTACGCCGTGATTATTCCGAATCTGTACGGACGATTGGGCGGAATGGTCACGGCCAACGATGACGTGGCAGCCGCGCTGCTGGAACGCCAAAACGACACCCATGTCATGACCGACATCAATTCCTGCTGCGAGTATCTCAACACCCGCCACTTTGTGAAGAAAAATATCCACGGGGTCGTCGGCTATGGCATGGGAGGGTCCTATGCGTTACAGTTCGCATGCCAGCGGAAACGGTTGCGGGCTGCCGTGTCGTATTACGGAAAGATGCTCAAATCCAAAGAGATGCTGAAAGACCTCTTCTCTCCTGTGCTGTATCACCAGGCCGGGAAGGATCCGCTGGTCACGCAAGACGAGATTCAGCAGCTGCGCAGCGCTTCTGTGGACTATGCCAAGCGAGTCGAGATTCATCTCTATCCCGACGCGGCCCATGCCTTCTGTAATGATATGAAACCCGGCGCGTATGATGCCGACCATTCAGCACGTGCCTGGGAGCGAACCGCAAGCTTCTTAAAGTCTTGCTTCCAAGGAACATGATCCGACGTAGTCTCCCCCGTCTCGTACATCCTTACTTACAAGTCGATGCCGCGACTGCTCCCGACCGGAATCAACATCACATCGCACGTGGCATGGCCGCAATCAGTTGCTTCGTAATCGTACTGCTTGCAATGTTTGCACCACTTACCCCGTCTTTTGCCATAACAGAGGGAAACGTGTCCCCGCAACTACTCACTGACGTCGTGACTCAACGCGCCGATCAGCTGGCGTCCGTGGACTCGGATGAGCGGGCTCTGAGGTTGTTTACCACGACGGTCGGACCCGCCCTGGGGCTGAAGGATGCAGCTGGAGCATTGAGTGCCAGACTCCCCAGTAAAATGGTCAAGGAACTGGGGTTGGCAGAACTGTCCCAATCAGCCTCTGACCTGATGGGCGTGCTGGCGATATGGCAGTTGGCTGATGCCATTCGTCATGATACGGGGTCGTCCTCTGCGCTGTTCCCACTGTCTGCGACACGACAGGAATGGTTGCGAGGCCGGAGCAAGACTGCACCGCTTTCCGACCTCCTCCGTCTTGCGATGGAGGATCCGGCGCTTCGGACGACCCATGAAACAACCCGGCCACGAAACCCCGAACTTCTATTGGCGGCAGAGCGGACGGCCTTTGAAGCAAGTCAACGGGCCACTTCGACCTGGTGGGACCTCTACGGCTGGAAGGAACGCATCAGACAAGCGAAGGGGCATGCTCGGCTCTGCGGAACCTGGCAGTGGATCATTCATAATCACCAAATCCACGGCGAGCAAAAATCCACGATTATTTTTCCTCCATCCGGACGCGTTTCGGCCAATGCCGTAACCCCGGCTGAAACCATCATCCTGGGAGATGCCATTTACTTGCGATGGGAGCAAAACGGGCACATCCAAGAAGACAGTTTGTTGTTCATCAAAGACGACAATAAAATCGAGGGTTCGTTTATGAACAATACAGGGGGATATGGACCTGTGAGCGGTAAGCGTCTCGCCCCATGCCAGCCTTAGTAGGATGCCGAAAAACTCCTATAGCCTCAGATTGTTCTGGTATACCTGCAGGATGTTCAAAAAGGCCGTCCAGCGCGGCCGCAGCGAACGAAAGGCCGAGGCGTACGCGGTTGGTACGTTGAGGCCTTGAGAGAGACGAGAACAAAGCTGGCGGACTTTTTCAACATCCTGCCCACCGCCAAGCGCGCCAAGCCAACACCGCCCACCCCCCGATAAAGAGGACGCCCCCAACCGGCGTGACCGCACCTAACCATCGGATCCCCAATAACGACACCCCGTACAGGCTCCCGGAAAACAGCAGTGTCCCTGCCAAAAACAACCACCCGGCTTTGGCAGCACCCGTATCGCGCCCGATCCACACCGCAAACCCACTCAGGATCATCCCGAAGGCGTGATACATTTGATAGCGGGTCGCCGTGTCATAGACAGCCAGGAGCTGTTGATCCAACATCCCTTTGAGCATATGGGCTCCAAATGCCCCAGCTGCCACTCCGAGTCCGGCACTGATACAGCCGATCATCACCAACCGTCGAAACAACGCATCGACATCCATTGAACCACGCTCCTCTAAGCAACGCTCCTGACAAACCGTGCGATCATACGCGATCCCGCCAGAATACTCCATCAACGATGCCAAAGAGAGCGCGTTGATTCTTCTGATATAGTTATTCCATGCATGATCGATGGCGTATTGGACTGCTTGTGTGGCTACTCATGCTTTCCTCAGGCGGGACGGGCGCCATGGCTGTTGATTCGCAACAGATCGACCGAAACAAAGGGCTCACCGTGGACGAACTGACACGCGGAGTACGGGGGGCGGTGCAGAATATCGAAAAAGAAATCCCCAAGATCGGACCGGCGATCGGCAAGGCCATGAAATCCCGCGGCGGGAATGGTTCGGGGTCAACACGGCCTCAGAAGTCACCATCCAATTCACGATAATCTTGCGCCCTTCTCGCGCAATACCCTCCACATTGAGCCTTTGATTCTTGCTCATGACTCCTGTATGGTTAAGCCTTCATTTTTGAGACCACCTCTGAAAGAGGATCATCATGTGGGACAAAAAACGGGGTGACGGGGAGTCAGACAACGGACACTTTACCGTGTTAGGAAAGGACGTCACCTTTAAAGGCGTCGTCCACTTTCACAGCACCGTTCAGCTGGATAGTGCATTTGAAGGAGAAATCCACGCCAAGGGGATGTTGGTCATCGGCGAAAATGCCGTCATCCGAGGCTCGATTATCGCCGAGACAGTAGTCAGCCGCGGGAAAATTCATGGAAACGTGACAGCCAGCAGCAAGATCCAGCTACTGAAACCAGCAGTCTTACTCGGCGACGTGTCTTCCCCGTCATTTTCAATGGAAGAAGGTGCATTCTTTAAGGGCTCCATCGACATGGGTTCCCATCCGGTCGTCGATGAACTCCAAGCAACCATGGTGCTCCCAGACTTTTCGCATCGATTAACCCCAGTCAGACCCGTTCTCATCGAAAGCGAACGAGGGAGCTGACGCTCCCTCGCAGTGCCTTCTCCCTTCTCTCAATCGTCAATGAATCGATGGTCGCGATCCCAATGCCGCACGACGTGCTGCCGCAATTCGTCAATGCAACAGCTCCTTAGGAATGTTCCCACCGTTGGCCGCCAATTTCTGAAGCACGGCTTTGTGAAGCCACATGTTCATCTGGGCGGAATCTCCCATCTTGTCCGCCGGGCACCCCAGTTCGGTCGCCAGTTCCTTCCGCGCCGTGAGGCTGCTGTCCAGATTCAAGAGCTTCATCAAGTCCACGATAGACGTTTTCCAATTCAGCTTCTGCGGATTCTTGGTTGCCAGTCCTTCGAGCTTTCCCACGACATCAACCGCCGACATCGCAGCCGGCTTAGGAGCAGACGCAGCAGCAGAAGCGGCAGGAGCAGGTGACGCCAGAGCTGCCACAGGCGGTGGTGTTGCAGCATGGGCGGCAGCACCAAATCCCAGTTTCTCCATGATCGTGCCGAAGAGTCCCATTGTGAGTTCCTCCTTCTCCAAGAGTGAATTGGTCTGACTTCTATAGGCCGTGCGATTCAAATCTAACACTTAGGTATAAAGCAAATCATCCCACTTTTATTCAGGTAGCCGATTTTCTCAGCAAGACTGTCTCACAATGGTACAACTGATCTCGACGTTGCCCTCCTGCCTTCCGTCATGACATGAGACTGGTTTCTGCTGGTGAGTGAAAAGCGTCTCCTCCGTCAATCACTTAATATCTGCACATGGGCTTCCTCCACATGCCGGCTCCCGCTCCTCTCTTCCCGCTTGGCTTACCCTTCTGTAAGATATTGTCCTGACCGTTCTCCAACCGGGAGACTCGCTGATGGCACGGACCCCTCAATTCCGATCATTCATTCGTTTACTACGGAGGGCAGCGTTGTGGATCGAACGCCGACACTGTTCTGCGGCTGAGGCCATTGGGACCATCCAAGAGTTGACCACAAACCAGACGACCGACTTGATATCGCGCCGCCAGTTTCTGGTCAGCGCATGGGCGACCGGCGCCACGATCGCCATGGGTGGGATGACTGGAATTCCGCTACAGACGGCTGGTGCCAAACCATCGCCTTCCTCCCTCTCAGTCGGCATCGTCGGTGCCGGGCTTGCGGGATTAGCGTGTGCTGATGCGCTCAAGGCTCACGGTGTCCGAGCCGCCATCTACGAAGCGGCCGATCGAGCAGGCGGCCGCTGCTGGTCGTTACGAGGTTTCTTCCCTGGTCAGGTCGCAGAACGTGGCGGTGAGCTCATCGACAACTTCCATAAGACGATGTTGGGTTATGCCCAACGGTTCGGCCTGAGCCTCGAAGATGTAAATAAGGAGCCGGGCGAGGTCTTCTACCACTTCTATGGACAGCGGTATTCAGAAGCGGCAGTCGTGGAAGAATTTCGTGATTTCGTCTCGGTGATGCGGATTGACCTGAACCGTTTGTCACGAGAAGTCACGGCCACATCTCATACACCGGACGATGTTGCCCTGGACCGTACAAGTCTGCGGGCCTACCTGGAGGGGCACAACGGAGCAGGCCTTCCGGCTGGACCGCTCGCGAAAGCCGCCATCATCGCTGCCTACGAGGCTGAATACGGACTGATCGCTGCAGAACAAAGCTGCCTCAATTTTCTTCTATTCATACACGCCGACCGCCGTTCGGAGTTCACCCCGTTCGGCTCCAGCGACGAGCGCTATCACCTGGTCGACGGCAACGACCGAATCGTTCAAGGGTTATCCAGTGAACTCACCGAACAGATCACCTACGACAGCCAGCTCCTGCGAGTCCGCAAACTGAGCGATGGACGAATCGACCTGACGTTCCAACAAGGATCCCACACTGTGACCTACGCTCACGACGTCGCCGTCCTGGCGATTCCCTTTACGACCCTCAGACAGATAGACTTGGACCCAGGTCTCGCGATCCCTGCCGCACAACGTAGGGCAATTCAGGAGCTGGGCTACGGTGCCAATGCCAAAATGATGATCGGCTTCTCACGTCGTCCTTGGCAGATGCTCGGTGGAAACGGGACCTCCTATTCCGATCTGCCGAACCATCAAACAACCTGGGAAACCAACCCAACACTGGGATCGGATACGAGGGCAACATTGGTCGACTTTGCAAGCGGACTGCGAGGCGCCCGATTGAAACCTAACGCGGTCCAGGAAGAAGCCTCCCGATTCTTGCTTAACTTGCGCTCCGTCTATCCAGGTGTGCTCGGAGCTGCCAGCTTGATACGAGGAAAATATCTTGTGCATCTCGAACATTGGCCTTCGAACCCTCTGACGAACGGTAGTTATACCTGCTATCGTCCCGGCCAATTTACCACGATCGCAGGACTGGAAGGTGTCCCTGTAGGCAATCTCTTGTTCGCCGGTGAACATGCGAATTCTTTCTATGAGTGGCAGGGTTTTATGGAAGGAGCAGCACTTTCCGGCATTGCGGCGACCAAATCAATTCTGACCACTGCAAGAATCAGTTAGTGCCGGCACGTGAGCCCCATGCCTCCAAGCGCTCCTGAAAAACGTCCGTATCGCCCGGCGAAAGACCCGTTCCGAATCCTGCCGCTCGGCGACTCGGCGCTCACGATCGAATTTGGCAACGAGATCGATCCGCAGATCAATGCACAAGTCGTCGCGTTTGCGAACACAATCGTGGGCCAACAGTGGGACGGCATTCTGGATGTTGTCCCCACCTTCCGATCAGTTACCGTCTTTTTCGACCCGTTTCAGATGGATTCAGCTGAGTTGACCAAGAAATTGACGAGGTTGCCTCGACCGGGGAAAAACCACTCGGCGTTGATTGGCACGATACATGAGATTCCCGTCTTATATGGAGGTGAATATGGACCGGATTTGGAAGATGTTGCCGCATTCGCTGACCTACCACCGGCTGAAGTAGCAGCCTTGCATGCATCCATGACCTATCGCGTCTATATGCTCGGGTTCAGTCCTGGTTTTCCGTATCTGGGCCTCGTCCCTGAACAGCTGGCCATGCCTCGCCGCCCGACCCCACGGACCAAGGTCCCGGCCGGATCGATCGGCATCGCTGATCGCCAAACCGGCATTTACCCCACCACAACGCCGGGCGGATGGCAGTTGATCGGTCGAACACCACTCGACATCTATCGTAAGACCAGATCCGATCCCTTCCTGTTGAAACCAGGTGACCTCGTCCGATTCAGGCCGATCGACCGCGACGACTTCGATCGTCTCAGGCATGACAACCACCATGCTGTCCATTGACATCAACAGCGACATGGGTGAATACGAGTCTCCGGAGTTCCTCACTCGGGAAGCGCACCTCATGCCGCTCATCACCTCGGTGAACATCGCCTGTGGTGTGCACGCAGGGCATCCGACACTCATGCGCCGCACAGCACAGCTGGCGGCGCAACATGGAACTGCGATCGGGGCACACCCAGGACTTCCGGGTGCAGCAGATTTTGGTCGCAGGGATCGTCACACCTCTGCAGAAGAGGCTGAGTCACTTGTGACCGCACAACTAGAAACCCTCGCTACCGTGTTGGCTTCCGAACATCTGGCGTTGACCCATGTCAAACTGCATGGTGCGCTCTATAATATGGCGGCTAGCGATCACGCGGTCGCCGATGCAGTGGCGCGCGCGGTGGCATCATTCGATCGTCATCTGCTGCTCTTCGCCCTCGCAGGATCAGCGCTTGTGAAGAGCGGCAGAAACGCCGGGTTGACGGTGATTCAGGAAGCGTTCGCCGATCGAGCCTACCAAGCAAACGGCATGCTGGTCCTACGCTCCAAGCCCGGCGCGCTGCTCCAAACGGAACAACATGTTCGCCGGCAACTGCACGAGATCCTGTCCGGCTCTGTCACAAGCATTGAAGGACAACGCGTCACGCTGCAGGCACACAGTCTCTGTGTCCATACGGACACCCCTCACGCGGTTGAGTTTCTTCGACTCGTTCGATCTGAGATCGAATCGGCTGGTATCCGCATCGTGCCCCCCCAACACGCGTGATGAAGCGGGAACCCCCTCATATCACCGTGATCAAGGGTGGATGGCTGACCACGGTGCAAGACCTGGGACGCTACGGCGCTCAGCCCTATGGCCTGTCCGTCGCCGGAGCCATGGACTCCTTCTCCACGATCGTGGCCAATCGATTGGTGAGAAATCCCGACTACGCAGCAGTGCTTGAACTCACCCTGAAAGGCCCCGAACTCCAATTTGAGCACGACGCTGCCATCGCCCTCACCGGCGCAGATCTCTCCCCCACCATCAATGGCCGCAGCATTCCAATGTGGGAACGGATCGTGATTCAGGGTGGCAGTCGATTGCGCTTCGGCATGCCGCGTACTGGGTCTCGCGCCTACCTTGCGATCGCCGGTGGAATTGATGTCCCGTTGATGCTGGGCAGCCGCTCAACCCATTGCGCAAGCGAAACCGGTGGGCTCGAAGGACGGCCATTGAAACAAGGCGATGTGCTTTGTTGTGGGCAACCCAGACAGTTTGTCGACTGCGGGACCGCCAAGCGGCTGCTTAAAGAACTCATCCCTCGCTACGAACGGTCCGTAACCCTTCGCATCATCCCTGGTCCGCAAGACAACTTCTTTTTAAAGGAGTCCCACACAGCACTGATAGGCTCTCCCTATACCGTTGCTCCGCAATCCGATCGCATGGGGTACCGCTTGACGGGGCCTCCGATCATTCGAAAGGGAGCGACGCAGTTCATCTCCGACGGCACCACGATGGGCGCACTCCAAGTACCGCCGGATGGACAGCCGATCCTCTTAATGGCCGACCGACAAACGACGGGAGGCTATCCTAAAATAGCCGTGGTGATCTCAGTTGATCTCCCGCTCGCGGCGCAACTGGCACCTGGCGACCGCATCAGCTTTTCCCCCTATACTGTCGCTGAGGCTCAGGCGGTCTTGCGGCAACAGCGAGCTCAACTCGATGCCGCACTGCCGCCACAGCAGAACGCTTCTCCTGCATCGAACCGACTGCCCATTCCAAAGCAATAATTCACCACCGCAGCTGGTCTCCTCATCACTGATTCCGCCTCACCGAACCAGAGCCTGCTGGATCTGATCAGACACACCTCAATCGGATTGCGTTCATCCTTGCCGAACCATGTGAGGCTGCTGTCGATTCGGCAACCCGATGACTGGAGCGTGGCGTGCATCAATCGCTCGGGGAAGACCTCGGCACGGGGTACTACCTGGCCCCTGGGAAATCTGTCTGATATCCGAGTTTCGTTTGTCGATACATCGGCAATCCGTATACTACAACGGAACATCACGAGGAGGCTGCATACCATGCCGAAGATCGATGAACTCTTTCGCATGATGCTTGAACATGGGGCCTCAGACCTGCATTTAATTGCAGGGCAAGTCCCCACATTTCGCATCAACGGCGAACTGGAGCGCCTACCCGGCACCGCCGTACTCGACAACCAAGGCCTTCACGATCTGCTGTACGAAATCACCCCGAGCCCAAAGAAGGACGTGTTCGAATCGACGGGCGACGTGGACTTCGGCTATGAAATTCCTGGAGTCGCCAGATTCCGCTCCAATTTTTTCAATCACAAGCATGGTATCGGCGCGGTGTTTCGAAAGATTCCCACTACCATCGTCTCCGCCGAAGAGCTGGGGTTACCACCGGTCCTGACACGCGCAGCGATGTTGCGGAAAGGGCTGGTCCTGGTCACGGGGCCCACCGGCAGCGGAAAGTCAACCACTCTGGCGGCAATGGTCGACTATGCCAATCGCAACCGGAAAGATCACATCCTGACCGTCGAGGATCCGATCGAGTTCGTCCATCAGAGCAAGAGCTGCATCGTCAACCACCGAGAGATCGGCCTCCATACCGTTACGTTCGGCTCGGCCCTGCGGGGCGCTCTCCGTGAAGATCCGGACATTATCCTTGTCGGCGAAATGCGGGATCTCGAGACCATTGCATTGGCGGTGGAAGCAGCGGCCACCGGGCATTTGGTATTCGGGACGCTCCATACGGAGAATGCCGCCAAGACGGTCGACCGCATCATCGAAGTCTTCCCTGCGTCGGAGCAGCCGCAAATCCGCAACACCCTCTCCACGGCACTGCGCGTCATCGTCGCGCAAAACCTCTTTAAGCGAATTGATCAGAAAGGACGCTGTGCGGCACTGGAGATCTTGGTCTGCACCCCGGCCATCAGCAATCTCATCCGCGATGCTAAAACGTTTCAGATCGCCTCGCAGATGCAGACCGGAACGAACGTCGGCATGCAAACCTTGGATGATGCTATTCAGGATCTGCTCACGAAGAAGTGGATTTCACCCGAGGAGGCCTACGAGAAGTCGATCGACAAGAATCGCTTCGCCAAATTTCTCAAAACCCCGCCGGATGTGCTGCAGTAGGCCAAGGATACCGTAACGGAGAGGGCGGCACGACGACGATGCATGGCATGCTCAGCATGTTGCCTCCTCATCACGAACGGGAAATTCACCTCACCGGGATACGACTTTGAAGGTCTCTCCGGCCATGATCAGCCCCTCGGTACCATCGGCCAGCTTCACTTTAAATCCGTCATAATCTTGGCCGTGATACACGCCGATGGCTTTCGCCGACTCACCCGCTTGTAGCATTACAATAACTTTCCCTGGCTCAACATTTGTACTCTGATCTTGAGAAGGAGCAGTTTGCGTGATGGCATGCACCTCCGTCGGTTTCTCAATCAGGAGCACGGTCTCGCGATCCCCGCAGGCTGTGGAGATCGCGGAACATAAGGTCAGGAACAGAAACAACGGGAGGCGAGCACAAATTTTTTTCATTGCAGCCCTCAACCACAAATTTCAAACCCTACGTTTCTGGGAAATGGTATTTGCAGAACGAAGATATTGCTGATTGGGGCACACGCCCCCAAATCTCCCTATGGATGGACAACTCTTAAACCAAGCTGCTCTTCAAATGAATCGTAGTCTCGATCATTATGAAGTAAGGCATGTCCCTCGACGAGACAGAATGTTGCGATAAGACAATCAATCGTTTTTCGAACCGTCCGGCCAGCCGCACGAAGGCGGCGATAGTTTGCAGCCGCTTCCATCGCCAGCGCAATCGTTCCTGTCTCGTACACTTCGAATCGCTGCAATTCTTTTCGAACGGCGTCACAGTGAGCGTCACTCACGACACCTTGCAACACTTCGCACAGTATGAGATCCGTCAGGCCAAGTCGTGCTGCCAGGAGATTGGCTTCAAGCCATTCCGCATGGGGAGAAGATGTCCCACGCAGGTAGTCCACCCAGACCGTCGTATCAACAATAATCATGAGGCGGCCTTCATACGCCCCTCACGCATCACGCTGAGATCACCCTCCCACGCAACCTTTCCCCGCAATCGACGAATGCCTTCTTGTCCCTTGACCTTGATGAGCAACCGAAGCCCTTCCTCAACCACCGCCTTCTTGGTCGAGAGCCCTGTGGCCTTCATCGCCTGCCGCATGAGGCTGTTATCAATGACAATATTCGTACGCATGGTACCTCCCAGAGAGGATGTGTATAAGCTTAACAATCATACACATGCGATGCAGGAGAAACAAGAAAGGAATACGGAAGTCCAGTGCAGACTACCCCATCTACCCATACCAATTGACCTCGATATGGGCACTTATAGCAGCCCCCCTGCTGGCAAACACTCCTCATCGCCTCAATAAATAATCCCGCCGACAACCCAATGCCGGTCATCTGGAACGTCAATCAACAACCTGGTAAGGTTCATGCGGGCCAGTTGTGACCCGATTTCATCTTCGGTAAAGGCCGCGAGCAGGGAATTGTAGAAATCGCGGCGCAGAATCTCTGGTTCGTTGGCTGCATACTGATTAACAATCGCTTGCGCCGCCTCCGGCGAGTCGGGACGGAGCAGATCCATCACCAATACCGGCACGCCGGGCTTCACCAGCTGTCGAATCTTCTGCCAGAACTGCAAGGGGTTTGGGAGATGATGCAGAAGACTGTTGGAAATCGCGGCGTCGGCGATTCTCGCACCAGAGACGTCTTCGTAGCGTTCGCATCGTAATGTGATGCGGTCGGCCAGGCCGGCTTTCTTCACGGCTTGCTCCCCTAGCTGGATCATCGGGGCCGAGGCATCAACTCCGATGATCGGACAGGTCGGATAGAGCTTGGCGAGCCGAATCGGAATATCCGCTGGGCCACAGCCGAGATCCAGCACCGTCCCCTTCGAAAACTCCGGAAAGTATTCCTTGAACCGCTCGACGAATCCCTGGTTCTCTTCCTCGAAATCGGCCCGCGCGTAGGCGTCAGCCTGCTTCGGATCATCCATCAACTCTGGTTCAAGTATTCGATCCATATAAAACCCAGTTCTTAATTTTGAGTTTTTAGTGTTGAGTTGATTGCTAACTAAAAACTGAGCACTCACAACTCACAACTGCTCAACTTTCACTTCATCCCCAGGCCTGACAATCCCCCCTTGCAGCACTTTCGCATAGACGCGACTCCAGCCAGGGTTAAGCTTCTGCGAAATGCGGGAAAAGTCTTCATCCCGAAACCAGCGTCCATTGTGGCTACACGGTGTCGTGTAACTGGTTACTTCGAGTTGAACCTCCGGTCCGATCGTCAAGCGCACGCCTGGAGTCACTACGCCCCAATCCAAGCCGGACAAGGTCAGATTTTCGCCGGATGATCCGGGATCAATGGGATGGCCCTCATCTTGTAGCCGTTCGATCAGTTCCAGCGAATACAAACAAACCGCCCGATCCGGCCCTCCGTGGAACTTGAGGTTGCGCTGCCGGTCACCATCCAACCCCTGTTCACTGACCTTCGCCTCCAACACTGGTAGTTTAGGAACACCACCGTCAGAGACATTGATCTGATGCACATGAGGGTACGAGGGCCTCGTAGACATCGTTAGACCTCTCCGTCGCAGGATTCGGGCCTCAGGAATTGTAATGCCACCCAGCCCTCCTCCTCACGTCGGTCCACTCGGCCAAGGCCAAGGAACGAAAACCGTTCGACAACCTCATGTTCCTGCTCAACCAGAATACCGGAGACCATGATAGTCGCTCCTTTCGATGCAACGCTCGCCAAATCCTCGGCCAGATTCAAAATGGTCTGCCGATCCAGATTAGCCAGGACAACATTCACCCCGGCCATTCTCTCCTGTGGCATATCCGCCAATGAGCCAGACACAATGGCAATCCGATCAGTCATATTATTGTGCGAGAGATACTCTCTGGCACAATCCACGGCAACAGGATCGATCTCAATACCGATCGCAGACACTGCACCCAGCTTGACCGCTGCCATGGCCAAGATTGCGCTCCCGGTTCCCACATCCAGGATCTCTTCTCCACCGCGAATATTATCCTGTAGCCACGTGAGCAACATCCGCGTCGTCGCATGGTGACCGGTGCCGAAGGCTTGTTTGGGATCTAATATGATTTCTATGTCCTGAGGACCCAACGTTGCCGGTTCCCAACTCGGACGAATAACCAGCCGACCAATTCGAAGCGGTTTGACGGAGCGAGCCCAGGCTTCGTTCCAGTCTTGAGTCAGGACACGGGTTACGGAAAGCAATTGCCCTTGGCTCGCTTCCACCAGATCGGCAAGGGCTGCCCGTAGCGCTGAGAGTCTCTCCTCATTCCAATGCTGTTCCGCCCAATAGAGATGCACCGCTCCCCCATCATCCTCCCAGGCTCCCTGAACCGTCGAGTCATCAAGCCGGCTCAGCAGTTCACCGACATCAAAGTGATCTTGGATACGGACATCCACCCAATCATTCGACATGATCACGGCTCACATGTGCCCATCACACCAAATACGTTCTGCCAAAGATGGTTCAGAATTTGACGTTCCCGCCCGTTCCCAGTAAGGTCGCCTGTGATGGCACGCACACGCACCGCCCAGATCGAGACGATCATCCGGCGCGCCGACCGCCTTATCTCACACGGCACCAAGATCAGCGCCACGTTCACACGATGGCGCCTGGCGATTTTCCTCATGGGCCTCGTCTGCACCGTGACTCTCTACAAGCTCAACTGGTATCACAGCGGCAATCTGTCGCTGGCGCTGTTCTTAGCCATCTTCGTTGCAGTGGCGGCCTATCATAGCAAGCTGGAGAGCCAGATTCATCGGCTCCGGAACTGGAAGGAGATCAAGCGGAGGCATCTCGCACGCATGAACATGGACTGGTCAAGCATCCCCGCAAGGCCTGGCGAGCCTCCAAAGGCTCATCCCTACGCGACCGATCTCGATCTCCTGGGCAACCATTCGCTCACGCATCTGCTCGACACCACCGTATCAGACCATGGACGGGCGCGGTTGCACGGTTGGTTCCTGAACCAGCCGCCTCCCCCTTCACAATGGCAAACACGACAAGTGTTGGTGAAAGAACTGACACTTCGATCCTTGTTTTGTGATCGCCTTGCGCTCGAAGCCACACTCACGGGAGACCAAGAAATCAACGGCACGCGATTGGCCGCAGTACTTGAACACCCGATTGGATGGCCGAATTTGAACGTGGTCCTTGCCGTGCAGAGTCTCCTCGCCATCATCACGCTGGGACTTGCCTCGGCCTCCTTGTTCGGTCTGCTCCCCAGCTATTGGATCGTGTCATTTGGAATCTATGTCTTGATCTACTTCATGACCGATCAAGGGGAAGAGTTGTTGGAACATGCCGTCGGCCTGCACCATGAGACTGAACGACTGGCCATCGTGCTTGGCTACTTGGAGCGGCACGCCCGTCGACAGGGTACCGCGCTCGCGTCGGCCTGCGCGAATCTGAAGCGTGGTGCCAGCCCCATGCAACACCTCAAGCAGGCAGCCGGAACGCTTCACGCGATCAGCATCAAAGCCCATCCCCTCGTCCACTTGGCCATAAATGCCTTATGCCCCTGGGATCTCTGGTTCACGCGACGCCTGTCACAGATCCAAACCGCGATCAAGACTCGCCTCCCAGAGTGGTTGGATAGTCTCGCTGAAGTCGAAGCCGCCTCGGCCCTGGCGACCTTTGCCTTTCTCCATCCTGATTACACATGGCCCACGCATCTCGGCCCAGACTGCGAACAGAACGGCAGCCTTCCTGCGATCCAGGCCACACGACTCGGCCATCCATTACTGCCGATGCAGACTCGCGTGGCAAACGATGTCCACCTCAAGGGACTCGGCTCCATCCATCTGATTACCGGCTCGAACATGTCCGGGAAGAGCACTTTTCTTCGAACCATCGGCATCAACCTCTGTCTCGCACAGGCCGGTGCCCCGGTGTGTGCCCAATCATTTGAGTGGACCTGGAGCCGGTTGGCCTGCTGTATCCGCGTCCATGATTCACTCGATGCCGGCCTCTCGTTCTTCTATGCTGAGGTCAAACGGCTCAAAACAATCCTCAATGCCACCAAAGAACAACCCTTGCCCCCGGTCCTGTTCCTCATTGATGAAATCTTCAAGGGCACCAATAACCGAGAACGGCTCATCGGAAGTCGGGCCTACATCACGGAACTTTCCAAAGGAAACGGCTTCGGCCTCGTGAGTACACACGACTTAGAGCTGGCGGATCTTGAGCAGGCGGTACCTGGCCTCATGAACGCGCACTTTCAGGAAACCGTCTCGGCCGGTTCGCTCCAGTTCGATTACCGGCTCAGACCTGGCCCCTGCCCCACGACGAACGCGCTTCGCATTATGGAGCTTGAAGGATTGCCTATTTCCCCAGCCCCATAAATCAGGCAGAATACCCCGCACAGATGAGCACCTCGGCCTGTTCTGAGACCCAATCTGTCTCCTCACGCCTTCGCGGCCTCCTCATTGCCCAATTCTGCGGGGCCTTCAACGACAACGCCTGGAAGCTGATAGTCGCCTTGCTGGCCATTCGGCAAGCCACAGCCGACATGGGACCAGGGCCGGAACTCGAAACCGTCGCGCAGACTCAAACCGCGATGGCATTCGTGATTTTCACGCTGCCGCTGGTGCTCCTGTCCCTCGTCGGAGGCACCTTAGCCGATCGCCTGAGCAAGCGAACGGTCATCATCACCATCAAGATCGTCGAAGTGCTCCTCATGAGTGCCGGAACAGTTTCTCTCTGGCTCAACCCAGCCGGCGGGATACTCCCGCTGATCGTCCTTTGTGGCATGGGCGTCCATAGCGCACTCTTCAGCCCTTCGAAATACGGCATTCTTCCCGAACTGGTTCCCCATGAACGGCTCGCCGCCGGCAACGG
>DCZN01000120.1:90827-99523 GCA_002331625.1 Nitrospira sp. UBA2083
TGGCCCCCCTCGTCCTGACTGGATTGTCGATCGTCGGTCTCATCACGGCATTCTCCATCCCCCCAGTGGTATCGGCCCGTGCCGAGGGCGGCGTGGGCGCGACTGTCCGTGGTGCATGGGCTGCGATCCAATCCGAACGGATGTTGCGCATGGCCATCCCCATGGAAATTTGCTTCTGGACGATCGCCAGTCTATTTATGCAAAACGTGCTCGTCTATGCGAAAGCAGTGCTCCAACTCTCCGACGCCATATCAGGCCTCCCGCTCACACTCCTGTCGGTCGGCATCGGAATCGGTGCCATCCTCGTGGGGAGGATCTCCCGCAACCGCGTGGAGTATGGGTTGATCCCATTGGGTGCAATCGGCGTGTTCCTGGCACTATTTCTACTCGGCCTTGTTGCACCCACATTATCCGGAACATTTCTCTTGTTGGGACTTCTTGGAATCTGTAGCGCCTTCATCTTTGTGCCGTTGAACGCCATCCTCCAATGGAAATCGCCGCCCGACCGACGCGGCGCCGTCATTTCCTTTTCCAACACCTGCGTCTTCACGGGGATCCTACTCGGATCCCTTGCTGGTGGCTCACTGGCCAACGTCGGCCTCTCAACCACCAGCATTTTCCTGACGACAGCTGGGATGACGATGGCCAGCATAGCATGGGCCATTTGGTTGTTACCGGATACGTTCATCCGTTTGGTGCTGGTGATCCTCACCAACACCTTGTATCGCCTCCGTCTCCTTGGCGAGCAGCATGTTCCCCAATCGGGTGGAGCCCTCCTCGTTCCCAACCACGTCTCCTTTATCGATGGTTTGCTCCTGATCGCGAGCCTGGACCGCCCGGTACGATTTCTCGTCGACGCGCAGTATGCCGAGCAACCGATCTTCAAGCCCTTGATGAAGACACTGGGCGTCATTCCCATTTCATCCCATGGTGGATTGCGAGTCATTTTGAAAGCGCTCCGCGAAGCGGGTGCCGCCCTGGATCGGGGCGATCTCGTCTGCATTTTCCCTGAAGGTCAAATCACACGGACCGGCACCCTCTTGCCGTTTCGACGGGGGTTCGAACGCATCGTCAAGGGGAGAACGGCTCCCATCATTCCGGTTCACTTGGATCGTGTGTGGGGGAGCATCTTCAGCTTCAATCGTGGACGGTTTCTGTGGAAATTCCCGGAGCAGGTTCCATACCCCGTCACGGTTTCATTTGGTAGACCGATGCCCCCCGGTGCAGCGGCAGATGTGGTTCGTGAAAAGATCCGTGAGCTTGGTGAAGCCGCCTGGCAACTCCGGAAACCAAGTCGCCGACCGCTCCATCGTGAGTTCATCCGATCCATGCGTCGCTATCCGTTCCGCCTGGCGATGGCCGACCAGAATCGGCCTCATGTTTCATCCTTGCAGGCCTTGATCGGGTCGATTGTGCTTGCAAGGACGCTTCGCCCCTCTTGGAAGGATCAAGAACGTGTCGGCGTCCTGTTGCCGCCCACTGTTGCCGGCGCCTTGGTGAATGTGGCCGCACCGCTGTGCGGGAAGACGATCGTGAACTTGAACTACACGGTCGGAAAATCAGGGTTGGAAGCCGCCGTCAACCTGGCCGGCTTGCATACGATCGTAACCAGCCGTACGTTCATCGAGAAAGCTAAACTCGAACTGCCTGACGGACCATCGGTGATTTGGCTGGAGGACGTGGCCAAGACGATCACGAAGGGCGAGAAGCTGCGGGCTGCGCTGCTGGCGCTGTTCGCTCCCTGCCGCATGATTGAACGAGCCTGCGGACAGCACACGCCGCTCACCTCGGACAGCCTGGCCACCATCATCTTCAGCAGCGGCAGCACCGGCGAGCCGAAAGGCGTCATGCTCTCGCATTTCAGCGTCGATGCCAACACGCAGGGAGCCACGCAGGTCCTTCACCTCTACCAAGATGAACGAGTCCTCGGCATCCTGCCCTTCTTCCATTCGTTCGGATACATGGTGTTCTGGTTCGTGATGTTCAACAACGCGGCGATGGTCTTTCACCCCTCGCCGCTCGATGTCGCCGCCATCGGTGAACTCATCCGAAAATATCGTATCACCTTCCTCGTCACGACACCGACATTCCTCCAACTCTATTCTCGCCGCTGCACACCAGAACAATTCAGTTCAGTACGGGTGATTCTCACCGGTGCAGAAAAGCTTCCGGCTCGTCTCGCCCAGACCATCGAAGACACGTTCGGAATCGGGCCGATCGAAGGGTACGGCGTGACCGAATGCGCGCCTGTCATTGCTGTCAATTGCCCGGACTTCCGCGCAGCCGGCTACTACCAACCGGCCTCTCGTCGAGGCACCGTCGGCCAGCCGCTGCCAGGAGTGTCTGTCCAGATTGTCGATCCGGACAGTTATGCCCCACTGCCGTCTGGCACGCCCGGCATGTTGTTGGTCAAAGGACCGAACGTCATGAATGGATACCTTGGCCGCGAAGATCTGACAAAACAAGTCATGCGTGATGGGTGGTACATTACCGGCGACATTGCCATGCTGGACGAGGATGGGTTTCTCACAATCACAGACCGGCTGTCTCGTTTTTCAAAAATCGGCGGAGAAATGGTTCCCCACGGCAAGGTTGAAGAAGCCCTGCAGCAGGCAGCCGGTGCCGACATGCAAGTGTTTGCCGTGACCGGCTTGCCGGACGAGAAAAAAGGGGAGCGGTTAGCCGTCCTCCATACCTTGGACGAAGCAACCATTCCCGACATCCTGGCGAAGCTATCGACCATGGGCCTACCGAACCTCTTCATCCCATCTCGACATCAGTTCGTGAAGGTCGATGCATTACCGGTCCTCGGAACCGGCAAGCTCGATTTACGAGGAGTTAAGAGGATTGCAGTGGAGCGACTCTCAAATGGATGAATTCGTTTCGAGTTTCGCGTTACGGGTTTGAATTCAGAACGCGGAATGAAAAACTCAAATCCGAGTTTATTTCGAAACTGGCAACTAGAAACACGGAACTAGGTTCATGCCTTCATTCAAGACATTCAAAGACATCAATGCTTGGCAACAGGCACGAGCACTGACAAAAAATATCTACGCTACTTCTAATAACGGAGCCTTTGCAAAGGACTTTGCCCTTCGTGATCAGATCCGTCGTGCTTGCATCTCCATTATGGCCAACATCGCGGAAGGTTACGAACGCAGCGGCACCGGTGAGTTCGTCCAATTCCTGAGCATGGCAAAAGGGTCAGCTGGTGAAGTAGAGAGCCATCTCTGCGTGGCGTTTGATTTGGGGTATATCGACAAGGCGACATTCGACCAATTCTCTTCAGACACAGCTGAAACAGCGCGCCAAATCGGGGCGCTTATACAGTATCTCCGCAAGTCCGGTATCAAGGGGGCAAGTATAAATAGTTCCGGGTTACGAGTTTGGTGTTTCGAGTTTTGACTCAACTCGAAACGCGAAACCCGAAACTCCCAATGGCATTACCAAGTAAAACCCTCATTGATTGTCACGTCCACCTCGCAGCACTACCGGATGGCGACAACGGCTGCTTCATCTCGCCGAAATTGCTTCGCAGCCCTCTCTTTCGCTTTCTCCTGTGGAAACAGGACCTCTCGCCGGCACACCCACGTGAGACGAATCAGCGCTATCTCGACCACCTTCTGACGGAATTGCGCGCCTCACGGTATGTGCAGAAAGTCGTGCTCCTCGGGATGGATGGATTCTATGACCAGACCGGCCTGCTCAATCGTCAGCATACGGACTTTCTGGTTAGTAACGACTATGTGTTCAAAACGGCACAGAACTATTCCGACGTGTTTTTGGCAGGCCCCTCGATCAACCCACAACGCGAGGATGCGATCGATGAAGTGCATCGCTGTGCAGATGCCGGCGCGGCCTTAGTGAAAGTCTTACCGAACGCCCAGCATTTCAACCCGGCGGATCAGAAATACAGGCCGTTCTATCGCGCGCTAGCTCAACGGAAGTTGCCTTTTTTGAGCCATGTCGGCTACGAGTTCAGCCTGATCGGCAAGGACCAGTCGCTCGGCGACCCCGATCGGCTCCGTCTGGCCCTGGAGGAAGGGGTCACGGTCATCGCGGCACACGCCTGTAGTTATGGACTTGTGCTGTATGAAAAATTTCTTCCAACTTTCCGCGAACTGTGCGAGCGTTATCCAAACTTCTATGCCGACATCTCGGCCCTCACTCAGCCCCATCGACTGAAGATGTTGCTGCATCTCAGACAGCATCCGGAGCTGCAAACCCGCCTCCTCTTTGGCACAGACTATCCCTTGTCCGTCTTCCATATGGCAGCGTGGGGGCGAGTAGGTCCCGGCAAATTATGGAAGATGATTCGCACCAAGAACCGCTTCGACCGGCAGGTTGAGGTCTGTCAGGGGCTTAATATGAAGTTTCGATCATTCGCAGACCTCCTGCCACACTCGCAACGCTCCCAAGTGACCCGCGATGAATCGTGATCAGATACTCGCCGCACTTCGCGAAAGGATTCTCGCGTTTGCGACATTACGTCTATCGAGAGATCACGCTGAAGACCTGACACAAGATGTCCTGGCCGTTCTGCACGACAAGTATTCGCATGTGACTGAATTGGTCGAGCTGGTCCCCCTGGCCTTTCAGGTGTTGCGGTACAAAATGCTGGACGCCCATCGCAAAGCCTTGCGCCGTGGCGAGTACAATCAGAAATCGGTCGAGGATTTGCCGCTCGCCGATGCCGGCAACAATCCCATGGCTCAACTCGATCAAAAACAGCGAGTCGACCGACTTCTCACTGCCATCTCACAGCTGGGTGAACGCTGCCGGGAATTATTCAAGTGGAAGTTGGAAGGAAAGAGTTTTCCGGAGATCAAGAGAGTAATGGGCCAAACCTCCATCAATACGATTTATACCTGGGACCTGCGATGCCGAAAACAGCTGTTGGCCCATATGGGCGGCTCATGGGAATGAGCACATTACATATGCCTTTCACGTTTCACGCGTAACCGCTATGCCTGACCACGACCTTGAAAAGCTCCTCGGCGGGTTTGCGGCGGATACTCTGACGGCCGAAGAGAAGCAACAGCTCTATCAAGCGGCGCTCCATGATCAGGAGCTCTTCACCGCGCTGGCCGATGAGCAAGCCTTGAGGGAATTGCTCGCTGATCCCATCGTGCGGCGTCGGCTCTTGCAGTCTTTGCGGGCAACCAGCTCGGCAACCGCCGGAGGCTCCTCATCATGGCTCGACTGGTTCCGTCGTCCAGCGGGACTCGCCTGGGCCGGCGGTCTTGCGGCAGCCGTCTTCGCCGTTGTCCTTGGAACAAAAATCTACCAGGAGAGTGTGAAAGAAACAGGCCGATCGGTCGCCACCGAAGAAGTCAGACCTGTTGTCCCACCAGCTGCAGTACCTTCCGCCTCTCAGCCTGCAACCCAACCGGTCAGTGAACCGAAGTCCAGGGTTAGTGAAAATGTTGCAGCAACAGCCGGCTCCCCTCAGAAAGAAGCACGTGCGAGTAAGGCGGCAAAACGAGAGACCACTGCGCCGACAAAACCAGAAGGACATCGCACACGAGACTCCGTAGGTGATCGCATAGCCCAACGATCTGAACAAGATGCTTTGCGCAAACAGGAAAAACCACCTATCAACAAGCTCGCCCAACCGAATGTAGAGACGCCGATTTCAGTCGATCAAAGACGTACACCCTCCTCGCCGTCGCCCCCCGCTTCTATACCCACGCCTGTGCAGGCACTACCCAACGCGGCAACGGCTGGTCAAGCAGCGTCACCCCTCAGTGCGCGCTCTTTGTTCTATGGAGAAGCGCTAAGATCTGTAGATACCTTAGAACAAGAACACGCTGAGAGTCCCGTGGCTGAATCCAGCAAACCTTCCCCTCCAATAGAGCCCAAGAAACAACGATTTACGGCCGGCAACACCATGCAACCCGGCTTGTTCGTTCAGCCATTAGGCATTCGATATGGTCTCGAAACCGACAGGACTGCGGACCAGAACCATGAGCGAGAGGCAAAGTTCGCGGACGAGTCACGGCTGGTTACGTTGACGATCGAGTCCAATCAGGACGGTTACTTACAAGTATGGGCACAGGCCAAGACCTCGCCTCCTCAGCTAATCTTTCCCAGCGACCAAACGAAACAGATTGCATCGAAACTGGCTGCCCATACACGTATCCACCTTCCCATACGAACCATCTTCGACACGCTCGTGATTCGCTTCTCACATATCTCAGCAGACGGTGCGGACCCTTCGATACTTGATCGCTCTGCTCACAACCAGTTACGAGAGTCAGTGGGTAGCCAGGAGGAGGACGGCTCTCAAGCACAGGCGACCTATGTCGTCAATCGAGACCCTACCCTGCCTGAAATTGTGGTCCGAATTCCCATCGCACAGCCTTGAGAGAAGTGGAACCACTTGACCGAAGTCGTTCCATCAAACAAAAGGGCCCTTCCCCTTTCGGAGAACGGCCCTTTCCATCACCGTGGAACTGATTGTGTCTCTCTTATGGGCTAACTGAGATCCGATCCTTGATCAGATCGAAGGTTTCCTTCGGCACGACATTCTTCGCCACCAATTCACCCTTCACCCGATAGGGACGATTGTTCACGATACGGTCGGCTTCGTCCTGCTTCAGCCCTAAGAATAGGATCATGTCGTTCGCCGACACCTTATTGATGTTCATCGCAGCCGAGGCCGCAGCCGGAGCTACCTGTCCCGCACCAGCGGACAGTTGATTTGGCGTCACGGTGGCTGCCGGTGCCGAAGACCCAGAACGATCCTTGAGTTCTTTCTGATACCGCGCAACCAACGACTTCAGCGTATCGTTATGGCGCTTCACATCCTGATATTCCTGTTTCACGTTCCGATTCTGTGCGGAGAGCGCCTTGACCTTTTCCTCCAACTCCTTGGTTTTCCCCTCAATTGCGCCGCGCTCTGTATCCCGTCCATGCTCAATCCGCTGGAGTTCATCACGGGCTGCTTGTGCTTCATTCCCAAACTTCACGTTCAGCTCTTTGAGGGTTCGGACTTGTTGTTCCATGGCACTCTTCTGCTGTCGAGCCTTGTCCAGCTCCATCTTGGCGCTGTCGGCTTCAGTCAACGCCTCTTGGTACTTCTTATTGGATACGCAGCCCGTGGCCAACACCGCTCCAACCAACACTATCGCCGTCCACTCACGTCTCATGCGATCCTCCCTCCCTCAGGTATTACGGCTTGTCTGTGCTTCCTGGAACTTCGCATCCACCCGGCTGTGACCGTGGTGCCGCCCATTACGTCCTTTGTGTGTATGCCAACATCCAGGCGTTGTCAACATATTTGCGGTTGTGGGATACCGTACACGACCGGAGCGCGCGACGAATCATAAATCTTCGAGCGCTTGACGGATCCTTCCGGCTCTGTGAATATCAGCAGATTTTCTCAGCGCTCACTCTGGAGGGTGAACCCTCTGTGTCACTCTGTCCGTCATGGAGCAGATATGAACGAATGGGGCCCGGTGCTCGCAATCATACTCGGTGTGGTCGAAGGACTGACGGAATTTTTGCCCGTCTCCTCGACCGGACATTTGATCTTGGTCGGCCATACCCTCGGGTTCACCGGCGATGTGGCCGCGAACGCGGAAATTTCGATCCAGCTCGGCGCGATTCTGGCCGTCATCGTGTTCGAACGGGAGAAAATCGGACGGCTTCTCTCAGGCGCCTGGCAAGAACAGAAGTCTCTTCGATCCGCGACAGGACATTCCACACGCATCACATGGTCTGATTCCCTCAAGACTTCTATGCGAACCCATCCCAACTTATGGTTCCTGCTGGGACTCGGAATCGCCTTCCTGCCCGCGGCCAGTCTTGGCCTGCTCGCGCATGGATGGATCAAATCATATTTATTCACTCCTCAGACAGTGGCCGCCACTTCAATCCTGGGCGGCATCATCATTCTCATCGTCGAAGCCACCAAACGGACCAGTCGAGCCGACAGCCTGGAGCAGGTGACGGCCACTCATGCCTTCTGGATCGGAGTCGCCCAATGTGCGTCGCTGATTCCCGGCATGTCTCGTTCCGGCTCGACGATCATCGGAGGCTTGCTTGTTGGCTTAGATCGCAAGGTCGCTACGGAGTATTCATTTTTTCTTGCCCTCCCGACCATCATCGCGGCCACGGTGTATGAAACGTGGAAAGCCCGAGGCACGTTCACGGATCAGGATTTTCTCGCGCTCGGCATCGGCATGATCGTCTCATTCCTGGTCGCCTGGGCCGTCATTGCGGTCTTTCTGACCTATGTCCAACGGCATACCTTGCGCGTCTTTGCCTACTATCGTATTATTCTCGGCATTGTAGTCATGTTGGTTGTCCGCTGAAAGGAGTTGGGCATGTCTTCGGATACGATTCACGTCTACGATACCTGGGTTCACGGCAAGAGCGGCCGCATCCACTTCGATGTGATGACGACAGATGAGGCCACCGCACTGAAACTCGCCAAGGAGTACCTAGTCAGCATCGGCGAACCGGATGCGACGATTACGACCAAGGAATGCCAGTTCTGNNCGCATTCACTTCGACGTGATGACGACGGACGAGGCCACGGCGCTCAAACTGGCGAAGGAATACTTAGTCAGTATCGGAGAACCGACCGCGACGATCACCACAAAGGAATGCCAATTCTGTCACAGCGAACCACTGTTTATGTTCTCGGCAGAGCAACAGAAACAAGCCAAGGAAAAGGGCGGGTTTATCGT
>DCZN01000120.1:99562-104360 GCA_002331625.1 Nitrospira sp. UBA2083
TGTTGAGTGTGAACCCAAAACTAATAACTTAAAACTACACACTCCTTAATTCGACTACGGGACCGAAGAGGTTTCGGCGGCTGGGGGGTCGGTTCGCTTTTCAAAGGCAAAGTGGATGATGAGAATGATCACCCCTACGGTGATCGCCGAATCCGCGACATTGAACGCCGGCCAGTGGTAATGTTCAACGTAGACGTCGAGAAAGTCGATCACCTCTCCAAAGCGGAGCCGGTCAATGAGATTGCCGATCGCCCCGCCCAGGATCCCTGCAACGCTGATACGGCCCATCCAGTCTTCTTCGGGCATCCGCAAGAGGATCGTCCCCAGCAGTCCAAGGGCAAAGATCGACGTCAAGCCAAAGAAGACCATCCGAAACGCATTGCTGCTTCCGGCCAACAAACCGAATGCCGCCCCAGGGTTGCGAATGTAGGTCAGACTGAAGAGGTTAGGGATAACGGGAATTGATTCATGCAACCGCATGGTTTGCATGATCTGCTGTTTGGTCAGTTGGTCCAGAAGGATGATGATGCCGGTGACCGACGCCAACACCATACTGCGAATCACCGACACATTCACCGGATCGCCTCCACGCACCGGTCACAGAGAGTCGAATGGGTCACATCCTTCCCCACCCCTTCCCGATAGTTCCAGCACCGTTCGCACTTCGCAGCCTCCGACTTCTCAACCGTGATCTGAAGGTCTTTCTGCTCTCCTCCTGCCACACTCAGTGTCACATGCGATACGATGAAGATCATACTGAGATCCCCGGCGTAGGGAGTCAAAAATTGATAGGCTTCAGGGCTGGCCTCTATTCGTACATGCGCCTCAAGCGATGACCCGATCACCTTGTCTCGGCGTTTGGCTTCCAACTCTCCTTGTACCCGAGAGCGATAGACGAGCAATTGCTCCCATCGAGCCGCCAAGGCTTCATCCCTCCAGGCCCGTGCCTCGTCAGGAAATGCTGCGAGGTGCACGCTGGGTGCGTCCTTGCGTGCAGGCTCCGGCAACATTCGCCAAATTTCCTCGGCGGTAAAACTCAGGATCGGCGCCATGAGTTTTGCAAGTACGACGGTGATTTCGCATAGAACGGTCTGGGACCCACGCCGTAACGGAGAATCGGCTCGGAACGTATAGAGCCGATCTTTCAGGATATCGAGATAGACGGCGCTGAGGTCTACCGAACAAAAATTGTTCAGGGCGTGGAAGATGGTATGAAACTCAAAGTCTTCGTAGGCTCTCCGGACTTTTGCGATCAACTCCCCAAGACGCAGCAAGGCCCACCGGTCCAATTCCGGTAGCTTCTCATAAGGAACGCCATGCGTGACCGGATCGAAATCGTACAGATTGCTCAGCAAAAACCGGGACGTGTTGCGGATCTTTCGATAGGCTTCAATCAGATGAGTCAAAATTTCCTGCGAGATACGCAGATCTTCCCGATAGTCTTGCGCCGCGACCCATAGACGAAGGATTTCAGCCCCCGACTGTTTGATGACGTCCTGTGGCGCGACCACGTTTCCGGCCGACTTGGACATCTTCTTGCCCTGTCCATCCACGACAAATCCATGGGTCAACACGGCCTGGTAGGGTGCGCGATGATCCGTCGTGACACCGGCCAACAAGGCACTATGAAACCAGCCACGATGCTGATCGGAGCCTTCGAGATACAAATCCGCCGGCCACCACTTCCTCGGTTTCAGCACAGCCGCGTAACTAACCCCGGATTCGAACCAGACATCGAGAATGTCCCGCTCTTTCTCGAACGTAGTTCCCCCACACTTCGGGCAGGACGTTTCACTTGGAAGTAAGTCAGCAGCGGATCGCTCGAACCAGACATCCGCCCCCTGAGACTCCATCAAAGTCGCGACGTGGTCGATGACGACGGGGTCGGCCAGGACATGCCGGCATAATTCGCACGTAAATCCAGGAATCGGCACGCCCCAGACACGCTGGCGCGAGAGACACCAGTCCGGACGGTTTTCAATCATGCCGAAAATCCGATCGCGGCCATAGCTCGGAATCCACCGGACCCGCTCGATCTCCGCCAAAGCCGCCTTCCGCAATTCGTTCGTCTCCATCGAGACAAACCACTGCTCGGTGGCACGGAAGATGACGGGACTCTTACAGCGCCAACAATGCGGGTAGGAATGATTCAACGAACCATGCCCAAGCAACCGGCCATTCGATTGGAGATAGTCCACAATCTTCGGGTTCGCTTTGAACACATGCTGCCCGGCAAATTCCGATACAATGGGCGTGAACCGCCCACCGTTGTCGACCGGCGCCAGAATTTCAAGCCGCTCACCCGGCGACGCTTTGGCATTGTGCTCCAACACCAGCAGATAGTCCTCCATCCCGTGCCCCGGAGCGATATGGACACACCCAGTCCCCTGGTCAAGCGTCACAAAATCGCCGAGCACAATCGGCGACAGCCCGGTCGATAACGGGCGTTGGGTCTCCAACCCTTCAAACCCTTCACCGCCTTTTTTGACGCCCACCACGCGATAGTGTTCGAGGTTGCAGGCCTTGGCGACGTTGTCGAGGAGTTTTTCAGCCAGGATCAGCAGTTCATCTCCCGCCTGGACAAACGCGTAGTCGAAATCACGGTGCAGGCAGACAGCCTGATTGGCCGGCAAGGTCCAGGGCGTCGTCGTCCAGATCACGACAGAGACCAACTTCATTCCTTCAGGGAAGGAGACTCCTGGGAAGGTCTTTCTCAGCACGGATGGTGAGGTGATAACTGGGAATTTGACATAGATCGACGGAGATGTGTGATTATCGTACTCAACTTCTGCTTCGGCCAATGCCGTTTGATCGTGCGTACACCAGAGCACCGGCTTCAGCCCTTTATAGACCCCACCGCGTTCGACGAATTTTCCAAACTCCCGAATAATCGTCGCTTCATAGTCAGGAGTCATCGTCAGATATGGATGGTCCCATTCCCCCAAGACCCCTAACCGCTTGAACTCCTCTCGCTGCTGATTGACAAACCGCTCGGCATACTCACGGCAGAGCTTCCGAATCGCCGACACATCCAAGTCTTTCTTTTTGTCCCCCAGTTCCTTCATGACTTGATGCTCGATCGGCAAGCCATGACAATCCCACCCCGGGACATAGGGAGAGTGGAAGCCGGCCATGGTCTTCGACTTGACGATGATGTCCTTCAGCACCTTGTTCAAAGCATGGCCGATGTGGATTCGACCATTGGCATAGGGAGGACCGTCGTGCAGCACATACCGAGGCCGTCCCTTTCCCATCGCTTGGATTTGATCGTAGAGCTTCTGCTGTTCCCACCAAGCCAGCATGTCCGGTTCCCGCTGAGGCAAATTGGCCTTCATGGGAAAGTCGGTTTTGGGAAGATTGAGCGTCGCTTTGTAATCCATAGTCTGGGGATGGAAGGATAGAGTGTTTAGTTCAGAGTCGTTAGTTGTCAGTGCCTTGGGTTAACTCAACACTCACAACTTATAACTCAAAACTGCCAGCGAGAGCTAGCTCACAGCCATCATGCGGTCGAGTGCCACCTTCGCCCAGTGCTTGTCATCATCTGGCACAACGATCCGATTGACGACATAACCTTCGGCGAGATTCTCCATCGCCCAGCAGAGATGGGCCGCATCGATCCGGAACATCGTGGCGCACTGACAGACGGTCGATGACAAGAAGAAGACTTTCTTGTCGGTGAGTTCTTGCTTCAGCCGGTTGACGAGATTCAATTCAGTCCCAACGGCCCAAATCGTCCCGGCTGGTGCAGCCGTGACGGTGCGAATAATGAATTCCGTTGATCCAACGAGGTCGGCCCTATTCACCACATCTTCATGACACTCCGGATGGACGATGACCTTGCCTCCCGGATACTGCTTGCGGAAATGATCGACATGGACCGATTGGAACATTTGATGGACGCTGCAGTGTCCCTTCCAGAGAATCAGTTTGGCCCGTTTGATGGCATCCTTGGTATTCCCGCCGTTGGGCTGATAGGGGTCCCAGACGATCATCTGTTCACGAGGGATCCCCATCTTGTTGGCCGTGTTTCGGCCCAAGTGTTCGTCGGGAAAAAAAAGAATCTTTTCACGTCTGGCCCAACACCATTCAATCACGGCCTTGGCATTAGACGACGTGCACGTAATCCCCCCATGCTCGCCACAAAACGCCTTGAGCACCGCCGCCGAATTCACATAGACCGCCGGCATTACCGTCTCTTCAACCGGGATCACACGTCCAAGCGATTCCCAACACTGATCGACCTGCTCGATGGCAGCCATATCGGCCATGGAACACCCGGCGGCCATATCGGGCAAGATCACGGTTTGTTGGGAGCGGCTGAGAATATCTGCCGTCTCCGCCATAAAATGGACGCCACAAAACACGATATGTGGACGTTCGGACCGTTCAGCGGCCAATTTCGCCAGTAACAGCGAATCGCCCCGAAAATCGGCATGCTGAATGACCTCGTCCCGCTGATAGTTATGGCCAAGGACCATGACTCGCTCCCCAAGCGTCCGCTTCGCGGCCACTGTTCTGTGGAAGAGTTCATCTGCGGACAATGACTGGTAGTCGGTGACCGGCCGTGGTAGCGTGGCTATGGCACTCACAGTTCCTCCCGCATGTAAGGGAAAGTCATTCTACGATAGGCCTCTCTCACAATCAATGAATTGCCCAATGCGGAAAAGTCCTAGTGACGGCCCCAAAGGAATGAGCCCCATCATGGGCCTAATAGCCCGATTGACTTCGCGACCATGGAGGACTACGATCACACCCAATAGCTAGGGGAGCCTTGAGGCTGAGAGTCCGAACGATCGGA
>DCZN01000120.1:104386-105214 GCA_002331625.1 Nitrospira sp. UBA2083
AATACCAGCGTAGGGAAGCCGGATCACAGCGGACCTTGTGAGGAGTCAGCCGCGTTCCCTGTTTCAGGGAAGCGGCTTTTTTATTGCGACAACGCACGACCAGTCCTCATCTCCATTTTTACTCAGCTTACGATGAAAGGAGCTCACGATGAGCATCCAGGCCGATACAAACGGTTCCGTGAAAAACAACGGAGTCGCCGTTGCGTCTTCGCCATTGTCGACCACCCCGTTCCCCGCGTCGCGCAAGATTTACGTAGCCGGTACTCAACCCGATGTCCGCGTGCCGATGCGAGAAATCGGCCTGACGCCCACGAAAGGGGCCAATGGGACACATGCTCAGAACGCTTCTGTCGTTGTCTACGACACCTCGGGTCCCTATACCGATCCCTCTATGGCGATTGATGTCCGCAAAGGCCTGCCACCATTGAGACGATCCTGGGTGCTCAGCCGACAAGACGTCGAGGAACTCCCAGAAGTCACGTCCGCGTACGGCCGCAAGCAAGCCGCCGATCCAAAGTTGGCCGAGCTTCGTTTTCAGCATATCCGCAAACCACTACGGGCCAAACCCGGTCGAAACGTCTCCCAGCTCCACTACGCGCGAAAAGGCATCATCACACCGGAGATGGAGTTTATCGCCATCCGTGAGAACCAATCACGTGAACGAGCCGTAGACCTCAGCGGGCGGAATGGTCACGGCGGTGGGGTGACGCAGCATGCGGGATTTGCCTGGGGCGCCAACATTCCTCGGGTCATCACAGCCGAGTTCGTACGTGACGAGGTCGCACGGGGTCGAGCCATCATCCCCTCGAACATCAACCATCCGGAAAG
>DCZN01000120.1:105393-107344 GCA_002331625.1 Nitrospira sp. UBA2083
CGCAATTCGCCGGTGCCGATCGGAACGGTGCCGATCTATCAAGCGCTCGAAAAGGTCAATGGCAAGGCAGAAGACCTCACCTGGGAAATATTCCGCGACACGCTGATCGAACAGGCAGAACAGGGCGTCGACTACTTCACGATTCATGCCGGCGTGCGCCTCGCCTACGTGCCGATGACCGCAAACCGCATGACGGGGATCGTGTCGCGCGGCGGGTCAATTCATGCAAAATGGTGCCTGGCCCACCACCAGGAAAACTTCGCGCATACGCACTTCGAAGAAATCTGTGAGATCATGAAAGCCTACGACGTGGCCTTCAGTCTCGGTGACGGGCTCCGGCCAGGCTCGATCGCAGATGCCAACGACGAGGCGCAGTTCGCTGAACTCGACACCTTGGGCGAACTGACCAAGATTGCCTGGAAGCATGATGTGCAGGTCATGATCGAAGGACCAGGTCACGTGCCCATGCACATGATTCAGGCCAACATGGCAAAGCAGCTCGAAGCCTGTCATGAAGCACCCTTCTATACGCTGGGCCCTCTCACCACCGACATCGCCCCAGGCTACGACCACATCACCTCGGGCATCGGTGCGGCCATGATCGGGTGGTACGGGTGCGCGATGCTCTGCTATGTCACTCCCAAGGAACATTTGGGCTTGCCGACCCGAGAGGACGTGAAGACGGGTGTTATCACGTATAAAATTGCCGCCCATGCAGCCGATCTGGCCAAAGGCCATCCCGGTGCACAAGCACGTGATAATGCGCTGTCAAAGGCGCGCTTTGAGTTCCGCTGGGAAGACCACTTTAATCTGTCACTCGATCCGGAAACCGCGCAGGCGTTCCACGACGAAACGCTTCCAGACAACGCGGCCAAGGTCTCACATTTCTGCTCGATGTGCGGCCCGCACTTCTGCTCCATGAAAATCACGCAAGACGTCCGAGATTACGCCGCGCAGCTGAAGATCGATGAGCAGCAGGCCATCCAAATCGGCATGAAAGAGAAATCCGAAGAGTTTAAAAAGGCCGGTTCCGAAATCTATAGATAAATTTTGAGTGTTGAATTTTGAGTGTTGAGTTACCGTGAAAAGCAGTATCGTTCGGGAGAAGAGTTATACGTTTGCTGTAAACATTCTTCGTCTAACTCGAGCACTTCGGCAGCGCAAGGAGTTTGAGTTGTCGAAGCAACTTATGAGAGCGGGCACGAGCATTGGGGCAAATATAGAGGAAGCATTAGCCGGCTTCAGTAGACGAAATTTTATTGCAAAAATGAGTATCGCATCGAAAGAAGCACGCGAAACGCACTACTGGCTGAGGTTGATTCAGGATTCCAAGGTCCTCGGTCCAAGCATGATATCGCCGATGCTGAATGATGCTGACGAATTACTTCGTATTCTGACTTCGATCGTGAAGACAAGCCAGAACGGTATGGCACTGAAAACTAAACACTCACAACTAAAAACTCAACACTCGAAGGATTAGTATGGAGAAACCAAGACCCGCGCCGCTACGTGAGCGAGATATCACGAGGCAGATTGCGCGAGAATACTATAAAGAGTTTGATCAGCTGATCGAGAGCGACGTGATCATCGTCGGCGCCGGTCCGTCCGGGCTGATTTGCGCGCATGACTTGGCGGCGATGGGATTTCGTACGCTTCTGATCGAGCAAAGTCTGGCCCTTGGGGGTGGCTTCTGGTCGGGCGGCTATCTCATGAACAAGGCCACCATCTGCGAGCCGGCGAATGAGATTCTCGAAGAGATCGGTGTACCTTGCAAGAACATCAAAGAGTGCGCAGGGATGTACATGGTCGATCCTCCCCACGCGACCGGAGCGTTGATCGCAGCCGCCTGCAAGGCCGGTGCGAAGATCATGAACCTTACGCGGGTGGTGGATTTGATTCTGCGGCAGAACGGCCTACTGGAAGGAGTCGTCGTCAACAACACCACCGCCGA
>DCZN01000120.1:107517-113032 GCA_002331625.1 Nitrospira sp. UBA2083
GAGGAAGAAGTGATGGACCGGACGGGAGAGGTGTATCCGAATTGCTTTGTCATCGGATTAGCCGTGGCCGCCGTCTATGGCACGCCAAGAATGGGGCCTGCCTTCGGCTCCATGTTGCTGTCCGGCCGGTATGGAGCGGAATTGGTTAGAAAGAAGCTGAAAAATGAATAGCCCTCAGCTTCAGATGGAAGCGAATAGCTGAACGCTGATGGCTCTCAGCTAATCCGTATGGACGTCCAAGACTTTTTACTACAAGGCGAAGGGCGCGAGGACGATAAGCGCCAGGCATGGAATCTCTTTCAGCAGGCCTATGAGCAACAGATGAAACGTGAGCTGGAAGAGGCTATCAACCTGTACAAACAATCGCTGGCCACCCATCCTACGGCTGAAGCCCATACGTTCTTGGGGTGGACCTATAGCTGGATGGGGCGNNACGTGCATCCGACGGCGGAGGCCTATACCTTTCTCGGGTGGACCTACAGTTTCATGGGCCGGCTCGACGATGCAATCATGGAATGCCACAAGGCCATCGCGCAGGACCCGGACTTCGGCAATCCTTACAATGATATCGGCGCCTATCTGATTGAGAAGGGTGAATTCGACGAGGCCATCCCTTGGTTTCAGAAAGCGATCCAGGCTAAGCGTTACGAGAGTCCGGCCTATCCGCACCTCAATCTCGGTCGTGTGTATGAGCGAAAGGGCAACTGGACGGAGGCCATTGAATCCTATAAACAAGCGCTCGCCTTAGACCCAAACTATGCAATGGCGAGAAAGGCGCTCGGACGGCTGGTGAGCTCTTTGAACTGATTGGTCTATCTGGTCTATCGTTAAACCTATGACAACTCATTCCAACCTGACAGACAAGACAGACCGAATAGACAAAAAGACCATTCTTGTCGCCATTACCGATCTGTTCTTCTACACCAAAGTCCGGGATGCCCTGCGGCAGCCTGACTATCAGCTTGAGAAAGCCAGGATGCAGCAGGATATTGTCGACAAATGTATTTCAACCAGCCCGAGCGTGATTATTTTCAACATGAACGATCTGACGCTCGATGCCTTTCAGGCATTGGAACTGCTGAAAACCGATCCACGATTGAAAAATATTCCGACGTTGGCCTTTGCGAATCATGAAGAAGTGGAAACCTGGAACCGTGCGAAAGCGCTTGGCGTGACCAAGATTGTGTCTCGCAATGAGTTTTCCGCTCGCACGCGGGAACTGGTGGAAGAACTTATCGACAACCATGTCATGAAGTCATAAGGGCACAAAGCAATCACGTTCCGTGACGTTCAACTTGACGATTTTTGGACTTTCCAACTGAATATGAAACAATCTCGACTCCACAGTCACCATGCTCAACTCGGAGCCACGTTTGAGGAGGTGACCGGCTGGGACATACCGGCGCACTATGGCGATGTCACAGCTGAGCATCGTACCGTCCGCCAAGCCGTGGGGATAGCCGACCTTTCCCATCGCGGCAAGCTCCGCGTTACGGGTGAGGATCGCGTGAAGTGGCTGCAAGGCGTCATCAGCAACGATATCCTTCCCCTCCAACCTGGGCAAGGTCGCTATTCCAGCTTTCTGACGCACAAAGGCAAGATGCTCACGTATTTCCGCCTGTACATGCACAACGACACCGTCATGGTGGAAGACGTCGGTGAGATTGGTGACGCCACATTCCAAGCCCTCCGCAAATTCCTGCTCTACGGGACCAAGGCGAAGATGGAGAACTGTGGCGAGAGCTGGGGACTCCTGTTGATCAGTGGGCCAAAAGCCGTTCACGTTGTGCAGTCCGCGTTCGGCGTGGACGCGACGGACTTGAGGCCAATCGATTTCATCACCGCGCAGATCGGTGGGCATCAAGCTCTCGTCGTACGCACCGAAGAGACTGGCGAGATTGATATCGAGGTGCTCCTTCCAGCCGACAGCCTGGTTGCCGCATGGACCAGCGCCATGCAAGCCGGCGCCAAGTTCGGCGTGAAGCCTATCGGAACCCATGCCAGAGAGGCCTTGCGTATTGAGGCCGGAATCCCGAAGGCCGGGCCGGATTTGAACGAGGAGATTGTCCCACCTGAAGCGAATCTTGAGGGAAAGGCCTTCAGCCTGAACAAAGGCTGCTATCCGGGGCAGGAAGTGGTCGCACGCATGGATACCTACGGCAACGTGCGCCGCAAACTGGTCGGGTTAGTCCTCAAGGATTCAGTCGTCCCCCCGCATGGAGCCAAACTGTCTAGCGGCGATCGTGAAGTGGGTTGGATCAGCAGCGCCGTCCTCTCTCCCCATCTCAACAAGGTCATTGCCCTTGGCTTCCCCCTGCGCGACTTCAGCAAACCAGGGACAGAACTGACCGTGGAATGCGAGGGACGTAAACACGCGGTGACGATCCATTCCTTGCCCTTCTACGAAAAGCCGTAACCCTCTCCCCCACCGACAGGCATGAACACCGATGTCCACGGATGAACAGGAAGACAATGTCCAGGTCACCCCCTACCAGGCGGCCGGTGAACTGGCAGGAATCACTCGTTTGGTAGACGAATTTTACGTCAACATGGATACGCTGCCTGAAGCCAAAACCATCAGAAACATGCACCCACCGGATCTCACGGAATCACGCCGCAAACTGACCTATTTCCTGTGCGGCTGGCTCGGCGGTCCAAGACTCTTCCAACAACACTATGGTCCGATCAGCATTCCAGGCGCGCACAAGCGATTCCCGATCGGATACGAGGAACGCGATGCCTGGCTCCTCTGCATGCAGCGAGCCCTTGAGGCTCAGCCCTACAGTAACGAGTTGAAAGACTACCTCTTGGCTGCGCTGAGTATCCCAGCTGAACGGGTCCGCGCAGTCAACGCCGGAGAGTCCTAGGACCCTCCCCTCACTCACCTATAAAGGTGTTCTGTGCCCCAGCGGGCTACCTCTCTGCACGTTGAGATACATGCCTGGATCCTTCTGGATACAGAGCACGAACATCACAAGATTCTCCTGATCGGCTAGTCCCCTTCAAAATCAACAACGTAAACGAAAAACTCCACGCACTCTGCCACCCGGCTCACGTGGCACTCTCCTTGCTGATGACATAGAGGCAACACCCAACTGGATCCCCGAAGCACAGGTCGCATACCGGGCGTCATGTGATTCAGGCGAGCATCCAGGAAGCACTGGAAGAGAGGGACCTACGAGAGAGGAATAGGCGCAAGAGAAGTGACGCGGTATGGTTGCCACTAGTTACAGAGGACGTCAAAAGATGAGTTTCCCTTTTCACAACCCCACAAAGCAAAAACTCTCCCTCTCACTCCAAACGGAACCGATCTCGATCGGTTGCGAAGCCTGGATCGACGTAAACCGGTTTTGTACCACTGACAAGTCCTCGCACCATACCGCGAGAACGTCCTCCGATAGCTCTCTGACAAAATCGTTCGCCGATCTCCGCAGAAAGTTTCGGAAGGGTTCTGAATAAGACAGAGGCTAGCCGAGACCGCTCCCCCCATCTGTTTTCCCATACCATCCACACCATCTATGATAAACGGTGAAAATCGGAAATGCGTTGCCCGTTAACCTTGACCAATTTTTGGACAGCGGTGGTGGCATGGGCTGTCCTCTGCGGTTGTGCGACGACCACAGTGAATGTCACGCCATCGCTCCAGACTCCGGTGTGTGACAGTGCGGTATCCGCACTTGTTCTCTGGGCGCCCCAGTGGCGCCAAGAACAGAAGGACGTGCCAAAACGAGAGGCTGCCGCAGAGGCCGGGTTGAAAGAGTTCCTGCAAACCTCTGGTTGTTTCAAAAACTCTGAGCTTCGCCGCATGTCAAATATGACTCCGACCGTGGTTGCCTCAGAAGTCGCTTCGGCGAATGGACAGTGGGACAAGGTGGTTGCCATTACACTTCGGGAGCTTGGACCGGTGGTGAAGCTGCTCTCCTCTCTTGCGCTCATCGAGGGTGGAACAGAAGTCGTGCTCCAAGTTGCCGAATATATTCCCCCCGCCGAGGCTGCCATCCGAACCTTCACCGTTCACTGGCAGAATGGCGGACCTGGCATTATCAAAGGCGTGGCTTCACTACCGCAGGACATGCAGGCCGCGTTGACTATGGGTCTTCGACCGAGATAGCCATGAAAGTGACTTACACGGATTTTCATGGAAAATGCGCAGATGGTAAGCCAGGTATCCCAGCCGTAGAGCCATAGCAATGTTCTAGAGAGACTAGCTGCAACTCCATAGCACCCCATCAAAAAAGACCCAACCAACAACAACTACGGGTGAAAGAAGGCTGATGCCTAATCCTCGGTCAAGGCGACCCTCAACCACGAGCCAGTCGACCGGAGCGCCTCGCAGCCAATTTAGAACGTAGTCCTTCCAGCTCAATTGATCAGCCCCACACCACCAGAGTAGTATTCAAGTTGCCGTGTTCAACACGCGCACTATTTGTACACGTCTCTATCCACAGGAGATCACATGGAAGCACATGTCTTTCGACCACATCTCTACTTGACAGTATTCACTCTGTTATTGGCTCCTTCTCTAACGTATGCAATGTCAGGCATGGAGATGCCACACGGAGGACATGGGAAAGCGACGTCCTCTCTATCGCAAAATATCGGCGAGCCGATCAATTCGTCAGAAGCCGAGATCGAAATCACCTATAGCGCAGACGGGAAGACCGCCATCTTTGCCTCTGGACGTAAGGGCAGCATCCCCTCGCCAGGCGTTCCTTACAATTTCGACGTCTGGATGTCCCACAATGTGGGCGGTGAATGGCAAGCCCCGATTCACTTGGGACCAGGCATAGATCCCACAGTGGGGCCGAACATCAATACGTCAGCCTGGGAGTTAGAACCGAGCCTATCTGATGATGGGAACGTCATTTATTTCACAAGGTACCAGCCAGACAATCTCTCGACTGGTGATCTCTATGTGACCCAAAAGATCAACGGCGTGTGGCAACCAGCCAGAAATTGGAACGAGGTTCCCGAACTCCCCCATATCAATACGCCGACCGGCGAGGAACATTGCCCAATTATTGCCTCCGACAGCCTGATCTACTTCAACTATCAGCAGCCGGGCATCACCCAGGACAGCGACATCTGGAAAGTCGAGCGGAAAGACGGGGTCTGGCAGAAACCAGAAAGCTTAGGACCACGTATCAATTCGCCCTATCGCGACCATATGCACTGGACCGGTCTGTCGAAGGATGGGAAGAGCCTCATCCTCACCAGTACCCGTCCGGACATGGGCTCGCGCGGGGGACATGACATGTGGATTGCCTACCAGAACCCCAAAGGCGAATGGCAAGAACCGCTGAACCTGGGTGACACCATCAACACGACCGGCGAAGATATGTGTTGGACCTTTANNGGCCCTCGTGATTCGTATAATCACGACATCATGTGGGTAAAGAAAGACGACGTTCCGCTGTTGAAGAATTTTGAGCCGATCGGACCGCCTCCGAATCTGCTCATCAACAGCCAGGCCACATCGAGCGCGGCAAAGTAATCCCACCTTGACTGCGAAGGG
>DCZN01000120.1:113063-117742 GCA_002331625.1 Nitrospira sp. UBA2083
ACGAAGGGAGGACGGCTTCTCACGCAGAGGCGGAGGTCCCAGCCGATGAATGACCAGCCCTATTAAGCCAGAGTCTACCCCTGGCAAAGAAGCCTCTTTCGAGCAATCAAGCTCGAAGGGTTTCTTGGACAGGCACCGGTATCGTTGGATCGCGCTGATTGTGGGCTTCGTCGCACTGTCTGCCGTTGTGTGGATACGAGGAAATGCCCCTCAACCGGCAGACCGACCGCGAGTGACAGTCCAGCAGACCACGATTGTCGGCCCGCTCGTCCAACACAATATCCCAACAGCTACCGTATTCTTGAAGAATAGCGGTCAGTCCCCTGCGCTCATGACCAAAGCCCGACTGGTGATGACCGTCTGGACTGCCGACACATTTCCTGCTTGGGACATGCCGTTGAAACTGGGTGCTGATGTTCACGACTTTGGTGAGATCAATCCAGGATCAGTTGTGTCCCGGACCATTTCCTTGATCATGCCGCTGACCGACGTGCAGGGAATGCACTTGGAGCGCAAAGATTGGTTCATCGTGATACTTGGAATCATGTCGTACGTTGATACCTTCGGCAAACCCCATCAAACGACGCTATGCCTGATCTGGCGAGATACATCCCAAGATAATCTGAGCCCTTGTGAGAGATGGAACGAGGCGGATTAAAACATCCAGGGAAGCGCAAGCGATAGCCCAGCATCAGAACACAGGCATGCTGAACGCATCGCGAACACTTAGCGTTCCGGATTGCGTGCCGACGTGACCGCTGAGGCAAACTTCAGAAGGCTGGCCCGTTCTTCATCGTCCAAGGCCAACAGCAGATGCGCTTCCTCGCCGTGCATCAAGCGCAGGCTCAGGAACGGCTCTTCTCGACGCTTTTCTCGGTTGTCCCACATCGCGTCGATCAGCTGCACCTTATCCAATTGCCCCACCGATACAACGTCGTATCGAAAGTAGGAATCGCCGATGACGATGTCGAATACCACGTTGCCCGCCGTCAGCAGTACAAGATTGAACCGACCTTGATCCTCGTACCCTTCCGGCAAAAACCTATTCACATGACACAGGGCCACCTTACGGTCGCCCAATGCCTTCCGAAATTTCTCCTGTAACGCGGCATAATCAATCTGCAGGGCTTTTTCATCCGGCCCGGTTGCTGCTACGGCCGCCGCTTCCGCTTTGGCAAAAATCTCTTCGGCGGACATCAATCCTGACATGACGTGCTCTCCCTCTCTCCCTGTTGAAGTGGATCCCGTAAATGATGTTGGGGCTGTACGGTACCCGGCTGCATGCAAGAATTGCAAGGGGCTTGCGGGGTGAGAGCGGCCTACGGTTGAGCTGCGACCACGTGAGAAAATCGTCGGCTGCCGGTCTCGTCGACGACGGCCACTTCGAATTCATCTTTGGTGACCCGAACGAGGCCAAAGTTGTAGTAATTGGAGTCGTTAAACAGCCTGGTAGGATTCAGCCCTTCCTCCGTTGCCATGAGGATCCCTGGACGAGCCGACAACGGTCCAACGACATATTCATGGAAATCGGTGATCCCATCCCGATCGGGATCATAGGCACTGACCTGGACTAAATGGACATCGCCCCCTAGAAACACGACGTTTTTCATGTTGTGATGGAGAAGGGTATCGACGATGACTTGCCGTTCCCGTTCAAAGCCGGTGCCGTCCGGCCCGCCGGCCCATCCATCGTTGCCTGGGAGACGACTATCGCCCTTTGGAATCGAGAGTGGGACAGATGTCACAATCACTTTCCAGGTCGCCGTTGACGTGCGAAGGCCGTCGAGCAACCACGTCAGTTGGGCTGATCCCAGCATAGTCTTATCTGGACCATCTGGATCCGAGTTACGACTACGATATTGCCTGGTATCCAGAATAAAAAGGTCGAGGTCTGCGCCATATCGTACACGTCGATACAGACGATGCGGATCGTCCTGCGGAGAAAAGATCGGCCAGTACTCCCTCAGCGCCTGCCGAGCAGCCGGCATCTGGCCATCATACGGACCGGCAAAATTGTTCTGGACTTCATGATCATCCCAGATCACATAGACCGGGGTCGTCTCCAAAAACCGGCGCAGGGCTTCGGCGCCTCGTTGATAGCGATGACGCAATCGATAGGTTTCCAACGTCGTGGCTTTGAAATCTGCACCTGGTTCGTTCGGAGGAGACGGACACACATCATCACCGTAAATCGTATCGCCGAGAAAGAGGAAAAAGTCGGGATGTTCTCGACGGATCACGTCAAAGATGGGATACCCGCCGGCTCCCTGACGGCATCGTTTCTGACCTCCCAAGTCCCCGCTCCAGGCAAACGTCACCGCAGCCGAGGTCTTGTCATCCGGTACGGTACGGAATTCCCCCTTAATTGCTGGAACCGCAGCAGGCTGTCCCTGAGTGTGTTCCAATGCGCTGACCCGCACCTGATACCGATAGCGAGTCGCAGGAGTCAGCCCTTCAAGTGGAATCGACAACGTATAGTCCGTCTCCGCAGTCGTCGTCATCGATGCCGTGCTCGATACTGGAACCACGACCGTGGTGAGTTGTGAGGCTCGTTCCCACACCGACAGAGGCGCCCACTCCACTTGCACCACGGCAGGCCCATCGGTGCGCAGCCATAGGATGGCCCTCTGTGAACTGACATCACCAACCGCGACCCCTTGGGGGAGAAGATCTGAACCGGATACTGGAGAAGAGCTGCGTACTCCGCCGCTCTCACTGAACAAGGCCGTGCAGCCAAACAAGAAGGAACTCAGCATGAACCAACCCAGGAATCGAGAGGATCTCCTCATTCAGGATCTCCTATCCCATGCAGCCCGAGAGATCAAGACATAGGGCCCAAACATCATCCTTGAAAATCGGCAAGGCCGCCCGGCATACTGACCCTCATTGAAGGAGACATTGTGCACGACACGAACTGCCATGTCACAAACTGCCTCGCAAAACCCTACGCTCCAGCGGGAACACGCTCCGTCTGCAAGGACCATTTCCTGAGTTTTCTCACCTGGCGTCGTCGTCGGGGCCCTCAGATGTTCCACACCTATGCCGGAATGTCGATGGCCGAACGCGATGCCATCGCCGCCGAATGGATCAAAACCCTTCGCGTGGATGATGTGCCCACCCCTGCACCCAAGCTGTGCCAGCCATAGTCCACGACTAGATCGAGAAACCATACAGGTAGAATTCGTCCCGCTACCACCCTAGTTTTTCGTAGAGGCGTTGTGCAGGGACATTGCTCATAGCTGTCGCAAGTTCTACGCGAGCGACGCCTGCGGCACGAGCCGTCTCAACCGCAGACTGGAGTAGCGAGGTCCCTACACCTCTTCGCCTTGCCTCAGGGATAACAAATAGGTCACTGAGTACATGCATCGGCGCAGCAAGGATGGAGGAGAAGGATGGATAGAGTTGTACGAATCCAATCGCTGTCCGAGCTTGATCCTCTGCGATCAGCACGATGGATTCACCACGACTAATGCGATCGCTTAAGAACTGCCGTGCACGATTGACATCTGACGACTGGCCATAGAACTGGCGGTAGGCATCAAAGAGTAGAGCGAGGTAATCGAGATCCTCTGATGTTGCTTGGCGAATAGTGGCAGCCATGGATATCTTGGTGGACACAACGCTAGGCAGTCACAGGGCACCAACACACCTCAACTTATTGTCTCACATCAATCACTGGTTGCGACCATGAAAGAACATTGACACATTCGTTGCAGCTCGTGATTAAGTATTCACTAACTCCTTTGTTCGTATCACGTGCCAAGAATCCGGGGCGCTGACACTCTTGGGCATACCATCCGCCATCCTGTATCTGAAATATCCATCCGTTGCTAAGCGAACATTCGGGCCAAAACTCCAATAGATCACCCTCATCAAGAACACGAAATCCTAAGATCGTTTCAAACAACACGGTAGCTTTCTTATCAGCACCAGGATCTCTGATAGCAATTACTAACCCGTCAGACCCATAATTAATGGCTGCGATCTCCCATAAGTCTCCGAATTGGAGCGGGTTTCCAATAACAAGAGCTTTCATCCACCCACCTTACCTCTTCTGTACACGTTCATTGAGCATGGTTCTTCTTTCCCCCTCCTCCCCTTTCCTCGTGGACTAGCCATAGCGCAGGGCAACATCACCAGAAGACTGGAGCCTATTACAACTCAGGCAGGTTACTTTTTCATCTTTCGCAGGCAGCCTGACTGCGCGCAATTTTTTACCCGCCCACCCACTGACACGCCAAGACGTGCCATGAACCCAGGCGAGGGCCTTCTCAGGCCGCGCGTTGGGCGAGCACAGGAGACTACCAGGCTACCCGAACCTCCCCTCATCCCATTACCGGCGACCCATGGTGATGAATCATCAGCCACTCATCGCCGATGAGTTCGTAGAGGTTTGTCGCGAGTACTTTGGCCTGTTGTGGTTCATCGGACTGTTGAGTCAGGAGGTTTTCCACGCAGATGACCCAGGCCATCTCCCCCGCGACCTGGACCATGACGTCGGTAAGCTCAAATTTCATGGAGAAGGTGTTGTTAAAGATCAGTACCCAGGAGTCACGAACCGAGGGCCACCCGGAACGAATTGTCCAACCAGGGTGAATACAGGTCACGTATTCTTGATGCGTCCAGACCTCGTCCATCCGGACGATATCCAGACTTTCAAACGCGTCGTAGAATTTCTG
>DCZN01000120.1:117756-118867 GCA_002331625.1 Nitrospira sp. UBA2083
TTGGCCTTGGTCACGGCTTCGATACGTTCCTTCAACACATCACGCCTCTCAATGTGGGGAACCGTTGTATCATACTGCAACAGCATGAATAACGGCGAGGACATTTCTTTCCGATGCCACCGTGATATGAGCAAAGAGTCTGCTGGGGGGCAGCTCGTTCTCGTTACATCTCGCGCTCGTGAGGTATGAGGGGTACCATCTTAGCTAACAGAGGGAACCAGTACGATGTATGGCGGGATGGAAGCAGATCAGTCAAAACACGCATTCTCAGCAGAGCAACGTGAACTCTTCAGGAGTTCATGCCGTTCTTTACGGAAATCTCAGGCAAATAGCGGTGTATCAGGGCCACTCCTCTCGGCTGTCTTCACACGCTCCACTGTGCACCTTCCTCAAGCCCCGTACCTTCTTCACGCAAGGGATCTCAGCTCCGGCATGACGCTCACCATCGTCATCCGTTTTATCAACCACGCGAGGAAGAGAGCGAAATAATTCATCGAGCGTCGCCCATACCTGCCCAACGATTTGGCGAAGCTCTCGCTCTGTATGCTGTAGCGGAACCAGGCGCCGTCGCTGCCAGCCTCGGATTATAAACGCGCTTCCTGATCGACCCAGAAGCCGCTCGCACGTCAGTACAACCTCTCGTCCCTGATCATCTTCGATAATGAACCCTTTCACATTCATGATGATCCGACCTCCTTTTCAGAGGTGTCTCCCAGCCGATATCACTTCCCCTTCTCACAAAGCCGAGTCGAATATGAATTTGCAACATTCTACGCACTCATCAAGCATAGTTCCTTACTACTTTCCGCATGATCTGCAGCATAATAAAGGGAAGGGTAGGGGCCCATCGGGAATACCCTGAATCCAGGGATGGACATCCCTGAGGAGATTGCGTGAATGTACCGGATATTTAGGAAGAACTCATAACCCTGGGATGGGTCCTTCCCTAATCCTGGCTGGTTGTGAGGGAGAGCGGAGCGGGGATCCCAGGAAGACCTGGGGCCCCCGCTGAAAAGTGCTGGGCTAGCGCCCTGTTCGAGGCTGGCACGCGCACGTGTCAACTCTCCGTCGGGGCCATACCCTCCAAGTTAGTACTGCAGCTGCAAGGCGA
>DCZN01000007.1:0-203 GCA_002331625.1 Nitrospira sp. UBA2083
GCGGTGCAGTACTGGGATTGGCAAGTAGCGGTAAAACAGGCGGAGGTGCAGAAGCGGACCTTGGCGGTGGCCGAAGAGCGATTTGCGCAGGTTGAAGGGCAGGCCAAGCGCGGACTCGCCTCGCCGCTTGATGTCGTTGAGGCCAACAAAGAGGTGCAGAATCGGCGAGAGGCCGCCATCGCGGCCCAGCGGAAGGTGGAGTA
>DCZN01000007.1:396-10060 GCA_002331625.1 Nitrospira sp. UBA2083
CCAAGATGAACAATATCGACATCCAGCTCGCCAAGAATTATCTGCTCCCCAAGTTCGATTTTAAAGGGGGACAAATGGATGTCGGCGCGGACTGGACAGTGGGAGTTGGGTATCGGACGGAATCGTGGTTTGCGATGCCGGTATTCCAGCGGGAAGGGCGTGGGAAGGTTCTGTATGCGGAAGCCGACCAGCAACAACTGGCCTTGAAACAGCTGTACACCGAGCAGCAAGTCAGCATTGACGTGGACAACTGGCTCTCGGCACAAGTTCGGGCCAGAGACCGGGTGAAGGCGGCAACGGAAGCGCTGCGGTTGGCGAAGACGCTGGAGGAGGGCGAACGCACCCGATTCAATATGGGCGCGAGTACCGTCCTCTTTGTGAACATTCGTGAGCGCAACGTGGTGGAACAGGCGTACCAACTGTATCGGGCGCAGGCCGACTACGCCGTATCGCGTGGAGGCATGCTGTGGGCCAGGGGTGTGTTGGCGAAGCCGTGGGCCGAAAGCGAGTTGGCGAAGTACGGGAACCCGGTGACGGCGGCAGGTATGAACGGCTTCAAACGACCGGGGCGCGATTAATTCGGCAACAAAGGAGCATCCTTCCTTGATCCTTCTGCTGTTGTTCTCCTTGATGGCGATGTCGGCAACTGCACTGGCGCAGCCGGTGCACGATTCCAGTGTGTTGAAGGCCCAGTCCGTCCGCACCGAAGCACTGACCATCAGCGAAGTGCTCGCCCGTATTGAATTGACGCATCCGCTGCTCCGGGCGACTGGACTGGAGCGTGTACAGGCTCGGGCGAAAGTCCTGAAAGCATTGAGCGCTTGGGAACCGAAGGTTCGAAACGAGGTCGAATTCGATCGGTATCAAACGTTCAATCTGACCAACGTCAGTGGTGCACCAAATCATTTAAGTTCTGGCTATAACGATCTCTTTCTTAAGGTCGGGCACCCCTGGGGGTGGGAGTTTTTCGGTGGGATCCGAAACGTCTTTGGAGATTTTGCGACCCTCAGCGGGGTGAGCTCCCTTAACCTCGAACGTAATGTGCAAAGTCCCGGGGTGGGGATTCCCCAAGACTTACAACTGTTTTATCCCCAACAAATGGCCCTCATCGGCGGAAGGCTGAATCTTCTGCGGGGATTCATGGTCAACGAAGAGTTTGCCCAATTCCAACAGGCGGAGCTCGCGGGGCCGCAAGCAGAGATCAAGGTGGCGCAAAAACGGCAAGATCTCTACCTGGCCGGGGCCGTGCAATACTGGGATTGGCAGGTCGCCGTTAAGCAAGCCGATGTGGTGAAGCGTGCGCTGGCTGTTGCCGAAGAGCGCTACCGCATGGTTGAGGGTAGGGCCAAATCAGGCGCGGTCGCTCCCATCGACGTGGTCGAAGCTCGAGAGGAAGTTCAGCGCCGTCGAGAAGCAGCCATCGCAGCACAACGGAAGGTGGAATATGAGCAATATAAGCTGGCCCTCTTTCTCTGGGAGAACGGCGAACCAGTGACGCCTCGACCGGAGTGGGCACCGGAGTTTCAAGGAGAAACGCCGCTGCCGAGTGAGGAGGACGTAGCAGCCTACAAAGTAGAAGCGACGGAAGATCGGCCGGAAGTGCGAGATCTCTACGTTGAAGCCAAATTGAACAATATCGAAATAAAACTGGCGAAGAACAGTCTGCTTCCAAAATTAATCGTTGAGGGGGGGCCGGCGATCGGTTCTATCTATTGGGTCGGCGGCGTAGGCTACCGAATGGCAACTCTCTTCAGTATGCCGCTGTTCAATCGAGGTGCCCGAGGAAAGGTCCTCCACGCAGAGGCGGAGCAGGAACGATTGGCGTATAAGCAGGCCTACACTGAACGTCAGGTCCAGATCGACGTGGACAACTGGCTTTCAGCCATTGTGCGAGCTCGAGATCGAGTGAAGGCCTCGACCGAGGCTCTTCGATTGGCCAAGACCTTAGAGGAAGGCGAGCGAGCTCGGTTCAATATGGGAGCCACGAGTGTCCTCTTCGTCAACCTGCGCGAGCGTGCAGTGGTCGAAGCAGCCTACGAACTGTACCGCTCGCAAGCCGACTATGCAGTGGCTCGAGGTGGGATGCTCTGGGCAAGGGGCGCATTGTCGAAGCCCTGGCCAGAAACTGAGTTAGCTAAGTATGGGAATTCACTGTACGCAGCCGGTTCATCGGGACGCAAGCTACCGGGCCGTGATTGAGGTGGTGACCGCACAGACTAGATGATCCGTGTTAATGCATAGTTCGTTTGGTGGGCTTGGATGTTGATACGGGAATGAATTAAGTTCCGTTGTATACAAAGTGGTAGGGGGCCGATGATTCACATTCTGACATATTACTGGGGGTGCTCATGAAAGAACCTCAGGGCGAAGGTAACCAGGGCCTGTTCGAAGCATTGATGAGGCAGCTGTCCGTGGCCATGCGGGCTGAGAAAAAGATCATGAGTTTGCTTTTTTCTTACGCCCTGGCTGTCGGCTTCTTCTCACTTATCATTCCGTTGACGGTGCAGGAATTGGTCAGCACCTTTTCTTACGCCATTCAGCCGGTCATGATTTGGACCTTGACCGGTATCATGTTCTCGGTGTTGTTGTTCGTCGGTCTATTCAAGACCTTCCACTTTTATGCGGTGGATGTCATTCAGCGGCGTGTCTTTGCGCGAGTCGCTGTGGCGATGGTCGAACAGCTGCCCCGGAATCGATTTAAAGGGGCGCGGCCCGAACTGGCAAACTATTTTATCGAAACGGTGTTCATGCAGCGGGCCTTGTCGACGCTGCTCGTCGATCTCTTGAATGTGGTGGTGGGTGGATCGGTCGGCATGATCATGTTGGTCGTCTACCATCCCTATTTCCTTGTGTATAACCTCCTGCTCATGGCAGGGTTCGCAATTACGTTTTTTGTGCTCTCTCGTGGTGCACTGAAGACGACCCTTGCGATGTCCCATGCCAAATACGACGTCTTCAACTTTATCCAAGAGGTTTCTCAGAATGCATTGCAGTTGAAGGCGACTGATAGCCGACCGTTTCTCATCCAGAAAACCGACGCACTCGTCAGTCGATACGTGGAAACTCGAAAGGCACGGTTTGCCGTGCTGGTGCGACAGTATATCGGTTCCGTCGGAGGGCAGGCGATTGCCCAGGCTGGTGCTCTCGGCATCTCAGGCTCACTCTTGGCATCAGGACAGTTGACCCTCGGGCAGTTGGTCGCGGTTCAGGCCGTGGTCAGTGCCTTGGTCATCAACTTCGACTCACTGATCAAGAACATGGGGTTCGTGTACTATTTCTTTGCGTCCCTGACTCACCTGGATGAGGTCTTCAGGCAGGAACAAGATGTCGTCTCGACCGAATCGGCGGTGGCGTTGCCGAAGCATTTGGGACAAGGAGTTCGGGTGACCTGTAAAGGGGTCAGCCTTATCCACGGCGGCGTGTCGGTGTTCGACGGCTTCAACCTGGATGTTGCGCCTGGGGAGAAGCTCGGAATTTATGCCAGGACTACGGCGGCCAAGACGGCGTTGGCCAGAGTGCTGGGCGGTCTCGAAACACCGACCGGAGGTGTGGTTCAGTACAATGGCGTCGATCTTCGTTACATCGAAGGGAATGCCATTAACCAATGTCGCAGCGTGATGATTGATTCTCAGTTGTCTCTGGTGAAGGGAACAATCGAGGAAAATATTGTGATGGGTCGTTCCTACGTCACCTATGATGACCTCAACTGGGCACTGCGGTTCACCGAGCTTGAAGAAGATGTCGAAGGACTTTCACGCGGCGTGAAGTCCGATATCTCCGCGCTCGGAGAATCTCTATCTCCGACCCACATCGTGCAGATCCTCTTGGCCCGCGCCATTCTTGGGCGTCCGCAAGTGCTCATATTTGATGGCTTGATTCACTCGCTTGAGCCATCGTTGCGGGAACGGATTCTACGTCGGTTGTGCTCGAAGGACGAAGCCTGGTCGGTGATCTTTGTGTCGACCGATCCGAATCTCACGGATCATGCGGATCGTCGTATTATGTTGCATCATGCTCATGCATAAAGCGGCAGAACGGCCAATTCATCTAGCTACATTTATTATGGAGGCTCCATGGCTAGCCTAGGTCGCGGTCTCGAAAACAGTGGGGAACGTGCGCTAGTTCAGCGAGGGGTCGGCTTGGAGGCGATCACCATTGAACAGGGCCCTGCGCTGGCAAAGTTACCCTGCTGGCAAGCCGTACAAATCCCGAAGGGGATGTTCACGGCTTCACGTGCGATCCTCACGATTCTTCTCTTATTTCTCATCATTCTCGAATTCGTGCCCTGGACGCAGACAATCAGCGCAACAGGGAAGGTCTCGGCTTACACTCCGTATGATCGACCCCAGCAGATTGAATCGCGGATTACGGGGCGGGTTAAGTCTTGGCATATTTATGAAGGCGTCAAGGTCAAGAAAGGCGACCTCGTCGGTGAGCTCGAGGATTACGATCCGACATTCATGGCGCCAGAAATCCTTCCCCTCTTCGAACAACGGAAGGTTGCCTTGGAACAAACACGCCAGGCTGCGTTGGCGAGAGCTGATCAGCTGAATCGTCGAATCGGTGAAATGAGGAAACTGGTTCAGGCTGCCGTTCCATCGGCAGAAGCCAGAGTAGTGGAAGCTGACAATAAGGTGCGAGAAGCACAACAAAAGGTCGAGCAGCTGAAGATCGATGTGCACACAGCGCAACTCAATGTTGATCGTCACCGCCAACTGGTCAGGGACGGGTTGGTTTCTCAACGAGAACTTGAGTTGACGATTCAAACTGAAATTGGGACCAAGGCCGGTCTGCAGGCAGCGCAGGCGAGTCTCCTGGCGGCGGAGCAGGCTAGGTCATCATTGAGTTTCGGTCGTGATCAGATCTCCGCAGATGTCAACCAGAAGCTGATGGATGCAATAGCGTCTCGTGATTCAGCGGTCGCCGAAGCTGCAAAGGCTACTGAATCATTGGCAGATATCTCCTACCGGCAACAGGGAGTTCAGCAACGAATTGAGGCCGCGAAGCTGTACGCTCCGATGGATGGTACGGTCGTCAAGATGGCGAAAGTCGGTATCAATGAGACAGTGAAGCAGGGAGAAAATTTGGTGACCATTTCTCCACTCGCTGCCGATCCTGCTATCGAGATGGTCGCTGAGGGATTGGATTCCCCATTGCTGAAACCAGGTCGCAAAGTCCGGATCCTGTTCTTTGGTGTACCGGCTATTCCCTTGCCGGCGTGGCCTGGGTTGATGGCGGGCACCCGTGGTGGCGTCATCAAGGTGGTGGACCAGATCGACGATGGGAAAGGCAACTACCGGTTTTGGGTGGTTCCTGATCCAGATGATCCTCAACCATGGCCTGAACAGGCACAGGTGAGACAAGGTACGAAGGTGCTGGGCTGGGTGATTATGAATCGTGTTCCGCTCTGGTACGAACTGTGGCGGCGGTTTAACTTCTTCCCGCCGGATTACCTCGAGCGGTCACCCAGTGTGTTTGAAATGTTTGCGCCCAAGGTGGCAGCACCGGGCGGCAAGTAATCGATTCGCGCCGCACGCTTCGTGCGGCGCCTCTTTTGTCAGGACGATGGCCCAGGTGATCCCTGGGCCATCGTTATTTCTGGCACCTACCTACAGGCTGTGAGGAACAAATGCCTTGCTGTTTGATCAGCGTCTGATGGTTTGGTTTCATCATGTCGCTTCCCTTCTAGAGCACAACATCAGAGTTGAAATTCTAAGCGGCTCTTCCAACTCGGACCGCCTTGACCACATTGGTGAGACTCGCTATTGTCCGGATATCTGGCTGGTTGTGCAGTGTCAATTGACTCAAATGGAAGGAGACAGAGCGGCATGGGCAAGACCAAGCAGACCTCGAGCCAATCTCCGCACCACGGGAGTTTGAAGAAGATGAAAAACAGCCCTATTGTCGGAGTGTTGGGGGGGAGTAAGTCGGACTTTCCCGTATTGGAAAAAGCGGGTGCGATCTTAGCTCAATTGGGTATTCCGTATGAGCTCCTCGTCGTGTCTGCCCATCGTACGCCTGACCGACTGTTTGAGTATGCCGAAACGGCGTCAGATCGAGGCGTCAGCGTGATTATTGCCGGGGCAGGAGGGGCGGCTCACCTTCCTGGTATGGTTGCAGCCAAGACCCATCTTCCTGTGATCGGCGTTCCGATCCCAACTGAACATCTCCGAGGCCTTGATTCTTTGCTGTCCATTGTCCAGATGCCCAAAGGAATTCCCGTTGCCACAGTGGCGATCGGTGGTGCTGAAAATGCAGGACTGCTTGCAGCACAGATCCTTGCCGGGTGGCACCCCGAAATCACGGAGCGTATCAAGGATTTTCGTCGTACCCAAACCGAGAAGGTCTTAAGTTCTCCAGAGGCCAATGGCAAGAGTGGGAGTGTGACGAATACTCTCAGGGCGAGACGTCGATCGTGACTCAGGCCCAGATTGAGCCAGGCGCCACTGTCGGTGTGCTCGGAGGTGGACAATTAGGCGCCATGTTCACCGGAATGGCCCGTCGCATGGGCTATCGGGTGGCCGTTTGGGATCCTGATGCAGACGTGCCTGCACATCAAGTGGCCAACCGATCATTCATCGCACCATTTTCCGACCACGCCACCAGAGAGCAGTTTGTTCACGCGACTCAGGCCATTACTCTGGAATGGGAGAATATCCCGGCTGAACTCTGCGAATGGCTGGAACAGCGCCGCTCGGTACGCCCCGCCAGTGCCGTTCTGAGGACTATCCAGGACCGTGTCGCGCAGAAACAGTTTCTGTCCTCACGGGCACTTCCCGTTCCAGATTTTGCCGAAGCGGAATCTGGTCCCCAGTTGAATGAAGCCATTAATCGTCTTGGTCTTCCCGTTGTATGCAAAACAGCAAGGAGCGGCTACGACGGAAAAGGACAATGGCTGGTCAGACAACATTCCGATCTTGCCCAAATCGAACAGGATCTCGCAGTCACCCCGTCGGTGAGGCGATGGATTGTCGAACAGTTCATCACGTTTGTCCGCGAGCTCTCGGTTCTTGTGGTGCGAAATGAACGTGGCGACTGCTGCGTCTATCCAGTCGTAGAGAATAGACATGAACAAGGAATCTTGCGCGACAGCCGTGTGCCTGCGCCCATTTCTCCAGATGAGGCTGAGGCGGCGAGGGAGCTCTCCCTCAGAGCGGTGACTGCACTACAGGGAGTCGGGGTCTTTTGTGTCGAGCTCTTCCAGGCTCAAGACGGCCGACTGCTCATCAATGAAATCGCACCGCGCCCCCATAACTCCGGTCATTATACGTTGGATGCCTGTACCGTCTCCCAATTCGAACAACAAGTTCGTGTGACGTGCGGTCTCCCGCTGGGAGAGGTGCGACTGCTGAGCCCTGCGGTCATGGTGAATCTGATTGGTGACGAGGTGACCGCAGTGCTGTCTCGAGAGGGAAGCCAAGCGGTTTATTCTATTCCTGGAGCTGTCGTTCATGTCTACGGGAAGCAGGTCATTCGCCCTCGCAGAAAAATGGGCCATGTGACGTTCACTGCACCAGAGGCTGATACAGCCGTTAGCTTGGCTCAGCAGTTCCTGGCACGTATAAAAAAGTCAACCCTGTCCATCCCCTCCCCTCACACCTAGCAGCCTCTTGCAATGAGATTATGGCAAGACCGCTGCAGGATTGATTCTTCAAGCTTCCTACTAGGGAGCTGGTATCCACTCCTCTCCCACGGTTTACAGCAGCCAATTTTCCACCGTTCTATTTTGTCATCATGTGGTTCGGAAGCGACCAGACGAGAGGAAAAAAGCACAGAAATGGCTGTAACTCGCAATAACCTCCGGAGGCATATAACTTGCTGCCAACCTCCTGCCATCGCCTCGGGAGGTTGAAATAGTTATGGGACAAAATTCGGCAGCCATCAGCCACCACCCAGCATCGGATCGCCTCTATCGAATGCTCTTAGAACCAGGTTCACGCTACCTGGTACTCCAGGGGCTCGTGACCATCATCTTGTCCTACGAGTTACTATTCGGCACCGATCCTATTATTAGCCGAGTGATGAGCAATACCCTTGTCATGGGACTATGGCTCGGCACCGTCGCGATGGCGATGTTGCCTCAGACAATCATTGGAGCCGCATGGTTCGGGACAGGACTCGTTGCTCTCGACACGCTCTTCGTGACCGCTGGCATCTATCTGTCGGGAAATGCCCGGTCGGATCTCTATATCAGCTATTTTGTGCTGATGCTCCTCGCGGCCTCGGTCCGACGCCTGTCCCATCTGCTCGGCCTGTCCCTGCTCTTGAGCGCGGGATATGCGGTGGTGTTGTATGAAGGCGTTCTGCAAACCGGTGTCATGGCCACCGGACAGCTGTTGGGCATTCCAGTCTTGCTGGTGATGGCGGTCTTCTACGGGGTTGCGCTTGAAAGTACGGCAGTAGCCCAGAAAGAAACGGCTTCGTTACAGAAAGACGTCGAGGAATTGAAAAAGACTGAAGAAGGACTGGTGACAGCCAAGGCGGAGTTAGAAGCCAGGCTCGCCTCCCTGAAAGCCGATCTCACAAGGGCCAATACCGATCTTCGTGAAGGGCAAATTGCTCGTCAAGGGTTGGAACGCCAACTTCAGGAAGCCCATAAAATTGAAGCAGTCGGACGAGTCGCGGCGAGAATTGCGACCGAATTTGAAACGTTGTTTTCCGCGATCGGGAAGCAAACCGGCGTCATGTTGGGACGGCTGCAGCAGGATGATCCCCTCAGAGCCTCGGTCGATGAACTCTTTAAGGTGGGAGAAAAGGCGGCCACGCTCACGGCACAACTCATCGCACTTAATCTGGATGGGCGACCGATCCGAAACACGGTATCTGTCCATGCAGTATTGGCCGATGTCCATCGTATGATTGCTGATCTACTCTCCGATCACATCGACCTAACCATGCAGTTGGATAAGCAAGTGGCTTATGTGGATGTGGATCGGGAAGGATTGGAAACCACTCTCTTTCAGTTAGTCGTCAATGCACGGGACGCGATGACCAATGGGGGCCGCCTCACGATCGGGGTCAAGACGATCGATGAACCGGCCAAATCGTCCAGGCCAGGTTCGATCGGTAGAGCAGCTTCCCATGTCCAGATCACGATCAGCGATACTGGAACCGGGATGAACCTGGATACCCAAGCCCACATGTTCGAACCATTGTTTTCAACGAAGGAAACGAACATCGGTCTCGGTCTCACCGCCGTCTTTGGAATCGTCAAACAGAACGGAGGCACGCTCAACGTGGACAGCCGGCCGGGGCAAGGGACGGTGGTCCGCGTCTGTTTCCCTGCCGTACCCGCTCCGGACGGAGAAAAGGAATTGGTTCACAAGGCCATGGTGGCAAAAGGTGACGAGACGATCCTACTGGTGGAAGAAAACGAAATTGAACGGAAACTGGCGCTATCGGCGTTGCAGCAGCATCGTTACCGTGTACTCGAGGCTGCGTCGTCAGTCGAGGCACTGATGCTGATGCAACAGTACAATGGTGTCCTCCATCTCACAGTGAGCCCATTGGTGATGTCTGAAATCGGTGGACGGGAGCTGGCCAGTCGACTCCTGCACCAACATCCGATGATGAAGGCGCTGTTTATTTCGAGCTATGATGATGAAACCATCAGGCATCACCGGATCAACCAGCGGTTTGTCTTACAGCAGCCGTACCGCCAATC
>DCZN01000007.1:10065-37303 GCA_002331625.1 Nitrospira sp. UBA2083
TGAAAAAGTGAGGGAAATGTTGGACGCGGCCTGAAGCTCTTGGCTGGTTCGAACAATCGGTTATTGATCCCAGGTCGAGCGACCCGGGGAAAAGAACTGTACCTCTTTCCGCTTAAAGAAGCCGATCAGAGCCATCCCCGCTACGAATCCACCGATATGCGCGAAGAAAGCGACCCCACCGCCCGTAGACCCAACACTCATGCCTCCGCTGACCAGTTGTGTAATGAACCACATCCCTAGGACGATGCCCGCTGGGACCCGGGTCATACCTATTGCCGGGAGCAACACCAAGACGTGTGCACGTGGAAAGAGGAGGAGATAGGCACCGAGCACGGCAGAAATGGCTCCGCTGGCTCCAACCATCGGGATTTGGGAGGAAGGATCCGTGAGCGCATGGCTCAGCGCGGCGAGAATCCCGGACACGATATAAAAAATGACGAATTTCGCATGACCCATAACGTCTTCGATATTGTTCCCGAAAATCCAGAGGTACAGCATGTTGCCCAACAAATGCATCCACCCTCCGTGCAGAAACATGCTGGTGATGAGGGTCAGGGCAGCGGGAAACGCGACGTCAGCTTCCGCTGGGAGTGAGGCGTGGCCAAAGACGACGGACGGGATGGCACCGTATTGAAAGGCAAAGAGTTCAGCCGCTTCTGGCGGGAGATTTGCTTGGTAGAGAAAGATGATGGCACAGATGGCGATGAACGTCATCGTGACGATGGGGGTCAGCCTGGTTGGATTATCGTCTTGAAGCGGAATCACAACTGTTATCCGTTGAGTAGCCGTCGTTGATCGGCGATGATACGGGGCAATCGAGGATCGGCCGGGAGGGTTCCGTCGGGGTTCAGGGGAACGGAAAATCCCGCGGCATGGGTATGACCCCCGCCTCCAAAGGAGGCAGCGATCGTGCCGACATCCGTTCCATCGGCGCGGGAGCGCATGCTGAAGTAGCGACGGCCATCGCGATCATGCCAGATCAGACAAAAGGGATATCGCGGCGAAAGCCGCTCACCGATTTGGCTGGTCAGGACCGCACTGTGGACGGAGGGAACGACGACCCCCTGAAATTCAACCAGCGCTGCTTGTGCCGCAAGTTTCCCGACCAGTTCCTGCTCATAACGAAGGATGGCGCGACCTTCCTGCTCCAGCACCGACTGCGAAAATCCATCCCATAACGTGAAATCGAACGGATACGAGGCCAACGCCGCATTAATTTCGCGGCTTCCGGGCAAGGCCCAGGTCCAGAGATCCTTGTCTTGAATGTACTGAAGCAGCCAAGGGGCTGCCGACCGATGGGCCCATTCCCAACCGAGGACGGCCCCGGATTTTGTTTGGTCAAAATAGGCATTCGGAAACCCGTCTAGAATTCTTTCGGCGGTGATATGGTGGTCGAGGATGAGCAATTCTTTTGTTTCAGCGGCCATGGCTTCCAAAATAGGCCTGGCATAGCTGAAGTCGACGATCACCACTCGCCGATCTTTGAGATCAGCCGGTGGAGGTTGGCCATGCTTGACGGGTAAAAAGCTGGCACTCGGAAACTTCTTCCACAGCGCCCACGCGGCTCCAAACCCGTCGGAACAGTCCGCATGATACAGGACAACATCCGGGGAACCATGAAATGGTGAAGCCGAGGATACCGGGGCCATAGAGTTGGGAGAGATTACCATGCTTGGCGAAGGACTGAAAGACGTCCCTCGCGTCTGGGTGCAGAAACAGAAAGGACTACAAGTCGTTCAGATGACCGATCAGTTGGCGAAGTCGTCCGGCACTGCGGCGGTTAAAATTGAACACGAGTCGAGGCAGTTCCCGGAGGGTTGGTTCGTCGACTTCCTCTTCAAGCGGGCCTCGCAGTTCAAATGTACCCTCGGAGAGCAGATCGGAGAATTGCGCTCGGACCTGCTCGAGTTGTTCCAAAGACATAGTTCGTTTCAGTCGCATGGCCAGCAGACGTCCCACAAACCGCATTGAATGATAACGGCGGTAGAATCGGAGAATATAGCGTACTGCGGCGTCTGCCGAGTCCACAATGGCGAAGAGATTCATATCTTCTTCGTTGATCAGTTTGCGCTTCAAGAGTTGTCGCGTAATGAAGGCCGCCCAATCGTCCCAATAATCGCAGCCGGGCGCTTGAAGGCAAACAATCGGTTGAGGATCACTCTTGCCGGTCTGGGCCAGCGTGAGGATTTCAAAGCCTTCGTCATGTGTGCCGAATCCTCCGGGGAACAGCGCGATGGCGTTCGCTTCCTTTTGGAACATCAACTTGCGGGTGAAAAAGTACTTGAAGGTGATCAACTTCGGGTCGTCGGCGATGGTTGAATTGGGACCTTGTTCGAACGGCAACATGATATTGACGCCGAAGCTGTTCTCCCGTCCTGCACCCTCTTGCGACGCACGCATGATTCCATCCGCGCCTCCCGTGATGACCATGAAACCCTCTCGGACGATGGCTTGGGCGAACTGGTGGGCCAACTGATAATTGGGATCGTCGGAAGGGGTCCGCGCCGAACCGAAGATGCTGACTTTCTGCCGATTACGATAGCCGTGGAACACACCAAATGCATGACGGAGTTCTTTGACCGCGCGGTTCACGATCTTCACATCCAGAAGATCCAGCTGGGCATCATGAAGCTTTAACAGTCCCGTCAGCAGCTCTTTCATCAGTGCAGCATGGAGGTCGTCTTCGGGACTATTCAGCAGGGTGCTGATCTGCTGGAGAATGTCCTCTCGCGACAAGGAGGAACGGGGTCGAGTCGACGCAAGCTTACCGGCCGTATTCATAGGTGTCCTTTTGAGCGTATGAGACGAAAATTCTATCAACTGATCGGGCCTTGGTCAAAGATTGATGAAAACCTGAGCAGTCTAGGATGAGCTGAATGACGGAGGGAGATTCGACAGCACCCACGCTTTGATTCGGGATTGATCGGCCGGAGAAAGGTCAAGAAATTGGACCTCGACGCCGGGAGGGGTAGACAGGATGGAGGGCGTCGCGCCTGACACGGCCTCAATTCTGGCATTATTCAACACCGTTCCCCGTATCGTGAGCGGACTCATTGCTTCTGTAAGGGAGAAGCTCAAGATGACTTTGGTTCCAGGCAACAATAACGCGGGAGACGCCACCGATGCGCCGGCATGGCTGAGTTGGGTAATGGCGACCTGGTGGTCCGCTCCCACTCCCTCTCCATCCATCACACTGATGGTCGCCGAAATGTTTGCCGCACATCGCTTTGGTGATAGCACAAGGTCTCGAGCGGTCAGGACCCCCACGGGTTGCTCTTGCTTGGTGACGATGAGAATCGGCGTGCCGGTGGACATCATCAGCGTCGAAGCTTCCTCCATCGCTCGATCATATTCGATGAATTGGACCGGCCGTGTCATGATCGTCCGGACTTCAATGTCATCAGGTTCGAGCCCCTGAGCCACGACTTTCTTTACGATGTCGGTGGGAGTCATGAGTCCAAAGCGTGACTCGGAGTCCTTCACGAGGAGGCAAGGCATCCGTTCGCGTTCTAAGAGGGATGCCGCTTCGGTGACCGATACATCGCCGGGAATCTGGACTACGCCGGGTGTCATCATGTGCGCAACCAGGATAGTCTGTGGATCGGCTCCCTTTGCCTGTTGATCGTTCTTGTCGAGCATCTGTCAGCCAGGTCCTCTGTTGTCACAAATTTGCCCTCCTGGCCGCCGTAATGTATGGCAAGTATAGCAGAAGCCTCTTGGGAGCCATGATGAGTCAAAAGCCTTGTCATTCAATGGTTTGACGGCATACACTAGAGACAAATTGTGACCGTTTTGGAGCACAGGATAATGGGTCGTGGAGAGTCCGTTCATCAAGAGTTCCTTCGTCGGCTTGGGGCCATTCCCATACATGGTGTGGGGTTGTCCGTGGACGTCCACGCTCCGGATTTTGCTAGCTTGCGGCGAAATCTACTAGAACGTCAAGTACCGCCGGCCTACTTTGAAGTTTTTTGTAGTACGGCGAAAGCCTTGGAGTCTGTAAGAAAAGAGGCCGGAGAAGGCCTCCTGACTTATCATGGCGAGGGGCTCTGGATTACGCACCCCGGCGTGGCGGAGTCTCAATCCTTTCAACGGGCCGTTCATGAAGCGGGCGAACATCTCCAGATCTTGCAGAGTGCCTGGCTCAACCACGAATGTGCCGCGAAGTTTCTGGCAGGGTATTACTACGGCACCTACCTGCCTCCCTTGTATACTCGCCAAAGCGCGGAAGTCATCGCTGACAATACAACGGTGCTCCAACGTTTGCTTGATGACCAATGTCGTACGGCGAATGGGAGCACGCCGTTGGTCCTACTCGAAATGCCGCCACTCACGTACTTTGTCGCGGGGACAGTATCCATCCCAACCTTTTATCAGGTTGTCTGCGACCAGTCACCCTGCGGTCTCGTGCTCGATGTCGGCCACCTCTGGACGGTGTTTCGCTATACCGGTGCATATCGGGTTCTGACTCTCCCTCAGTTTGTCGAGGCATTTCTCAATGCATTCCCGATGGATCGCGTCGTGGAGATTCACGTCGCGGGTCTGGACATCCATCCATCACACCGAGCGCGTACGACTCAGCTGGTAGGCCAAACAGATGGGACTGCGCTTCCTGCATGGACGGATGCGCATGCTGTCCCCATTCCACCGGTCTTGTTCGAGATGCTCGATCAAATTCTGAGCCATCCGCAACTGACCAGCCTCAGGGGGATGGCCTTAGAAGTGGACGCCAAGCCAACCGAATTAATCGTGGAGGAATTTGCGGCTTTCTCCCAGCGCTATGCGTCGGTATTCCCACGGATTAGTGGGAGTGAGACGATGGGATGTGGATCCATAGAGAGTCCGGTTCAGGAGCCGGTGCATGCTGCTTCGGCAACGGAATCGTTGGAAGAGGCTTACGACCGCTATGTTCGTGTCGTGCTGGGGAAAGCCGAGCCAACGGGCTTGGAATGGAGCCAAAACCCAGGCTGCGCCCAAGACTTGGATCTCTATCGGTTCGTGTATCTTCCATACGAAATTCTTCATTGGGGAGGAGACCTCGCAGACATGTTCGTGGCATCCCATCGCCGGCTTCGCGAACGAGGGATATCACTTGAAGGATTTGTGGCCTTCTGGTTCCGCGACCCTCTGCCGCTCGTCGAACCCTACGATTTCTTTTTACTGAAAGTGGAACGGTTCGTGGATTTTATCCGTGAGGTTGCTCCTGATTTGGAAGCGCTGGCCGAAAGCGAGGCCGAGGGGCTTCGGCAGGCCTACTGCCTTGTGAACGAACCGACGCCTTCACTGCAAGTGAGTTGATATGAATTTCTGGCAGCACCTTCCCCGACCGATCATCGGACTGTCGCCGATGGATGGCGTGACCGACGCCTGTTTCCGCTCCGTCATCGCTCGCCAGGGTAGGCCGGACGTGACATTCACGGAGTTTACGCATGTTCATGATGTCTGCCGCGGGCCGGAGGTTCATTTAGAGACACTTCTGTACAGCGAAATCGAGCGGCCGATCGTTGCACAGCTCTATGGGAACGACCCCGATCTGTTCTATCTGGCCGCCCAAGCCGTCTGCGAATTGGGATTTGATGGGCTGGATATCAACATGGGCTGCCCATCGAAGAGCGTCTCATCGTCCGGGTCCGGGGCGGGGCTGATCCGCACCCCTGAACTGGCCCGCAGGATCATGCAGGCGGCCAAACGTGGCATCACGGATTGGGCAGCTGGGCAGACCCTTGAACAAGCAGGGTTCAAGTCCGCGCGGGTCGAGATCTTTGAACGGATGAATCGTCAGCGCGGCAGTGCGACGGTGAGTCAACGAGAGCTGCTGCCCCTTTCCGTGAAGACCAGGCTCGGCTATGAGTCCGTGATGGTGGAAGAGTGGATCGAACAGCTCATGCTGGAACAGCCGACAGCCATTTCACTTCATGGCCGGACACTGAAACAGATGTACCGAGGTTCGGCGGACTGGTCGGCCATTGCGCGAGCAGCTGAGTTGGTCAAAGGAACCGGGACGTTGCTCCTGGGGAACGGAGATATCCAGAGTCTCGACGACCTTTCAGCGCGGGTTCGAGAAACGGGAGTCGATGGTGCCCTCGTTGGGCGGGGAGTGCTGGGTGCACCGTGGTTCTTTCGTGCTAAGGAGCTAGCTCGGGGGCAAGTCGGTGGCGGGATCGCCCCTGAGCCCGGAGTGCATCCCAGCGACGTTTCGCTACACGAACGGTTTTCAGTCCTCCTCGACCATGCTAAACAGTTCGCAGAGCTCTTCGGCCAGAAGCAGTTCTATCGGATGCGGAAACATCTCGGTTGGTATTGCAAGGGCTTCCCGCATGCTGCTTCGCTTCGCGCTCAGATGGTGCGTGTCTCGTCTGTCGAAGAACTCCAATCCATTCTCGACTCGTTTCAGACGCGACCGCAGACTACGGTAGAGCTTCATTATGATGAAGCAGCTGATGAGGCCAGCATGCTGGCGTCACGATGCAGCTAGTGCTGGCGTCGAGTTCGCCACGCCGCAAAGAACTGCTTGAATTGCTCGGACTGTCCTTTGAGGTGTATCCGTCGGAGTTTGACGAGCTTCCAACGAACGGACTCTCACCGCTTGAACAGGTCAAGCACTTCGCACTTGAGAAGGCGCGATGTGTCGCCCAAGCTCGACCACACGATATCATTCTCGGCAGCGATACTGTGATAGAGCTCGACGGCCGGCTGTTGGGAAAGCCGCTTGATCTGTCGGACGCACGCATCATGCTGACTCGCCTGGCCGGACGAGGCCATCGCGTCCACACGGCTGTGGCGCTCCGTCATCATGAGCGGGGGATCGACGAGGTAGACGTCGCCACGACGCTCGTGGTCATGAGAGCTGATGTCGAGGGTGCGTATGATCGGTACCTTGCGTCAAAAGAATCGCTGGGCAAGGCCGGTGCCTACGCGATTCAGGGACGTGGTGGAGATCTGGTGGAACGGATCGAGGGCGACTACACCACCGTGGTGGGATTACCGCTGAAGCTGGTGGCTCACCTGCTGCAATCCGTCGGGTATCCCATTCCCTTCGATGTCGACGACCTGTACAAGCGCAAGCCCTATGCGAACTGGAGTCGCTTTGTTCCGTGATTGCAAAGGCCTCACGGATTCCCTACAATGACGCGCGGATCATCGGTTTCCTGCCGGTTGGAGCATAGAGAACTCATGGTTGTCTGGGGAAAGCGCACAGCTGCGGCGGTGCTTGGACTCACTGGAAGCCTAGTATTAGGGAGCAGTGCCGTGTGGGCGATCGATGTCAATTTGTCATCGGAAGAAGCCCACAAAGCGCTCGAAACCGGACGCGTCCCGATTGAAAAAGCCAATTCCCAAGAAGAGGTAAAAAAAGTCCTCCAGCAGGCGTCGCTCGTGACTCGTGTCGGCGCCGATCCCGAAACAGATCCCTGCGGGGCAAGCGCCGTGCTCAGGACCAAGCGCTACCGGCTGGAAGCCTTCGGTCGCCAAGAGGCGGCAGAATCGAAGAAGCGGAAGACGGATGTGCGCATGCCCGAAGAGTTCATCCAGAAAGTGATGGACATGCCCAACATGGAGATCGAGGTCCAGTTGTGCGGCGATGATGAGTATTTCGCCGAGGGTTCCGTGATTGAGTTGCAGCAAGGATCGAAGCGCATCAAGCCCATCGACACAGGGAAGGCCGAACGGGGGCGCAAGAACGAAACGAACGGTCCAGCATTCCGATCTCGGTTCACTGCCGTGTTTGCCTACGAACAGTTCGACCCCAACGCCTCATCGGTCTTCGTCGTGAACCTGCAAGATGGCAAAGAGATCAGAATCCCTGCCGAGTTCTCCAAAGTGAAGTGAGTCATATCGTTCTCCGTTCTCGTAAACTTAATTTAGAAACCCGCGATACGTGCTGGTAGTGTCATGAGTGCTACACCCAAACAATAAGTTAGGTCTGTGAGATCTTGAGGTCTGACTAGACGGCTATCTTACAGAGCCTGATGTGGTGGCTCAGCGACCAGCTGATACGCAGAGTAGGTAATGCACGATGTAAGACATGACCCTCATTGGAACCTTCTTATTGGTCTCGCATCGCCCGGCACATCCGGTGATGGCCCCGAGTATGGTGCAAGTGGGAGTCACTCACCCACCCCATTTCCTGAAGAGTCGAAACGCTACACATTAGTATTTCGTGGTGTCCCTTTCCGAGACGCCCATCTGTGATCAGCAGGAGGGTGTTGGTATACGTACAACTCGATAGGCAGGTTCTATACTGTTGAAAGTACGTACTATCGGAACACCGCCCGTGGTCCTCGGTGTGCTTGCCCCAGGTCGGCATCGAATTTGCTCAAATCATGTATATGCCTCTTACCACTCATGAATGCGTTGCGACCAGCCAGGTTGCGGCAGCCTGATAGGGCGTACGCCAGCTCGGTGATTCAAGAGATGTCAGGGGTTGGGTGTGTGCGCCACATGAGTAACTCCTCGGCATGGAAAGAAAAGAGGTCGGAAGCCGAGGTGCGGAGGAAGAGACGGAAAGCGCCGTGAACTGGGTAGATATCATGAGGGAGGGTGAGGCCTTCAAGGGAACGGTTCCCCCTCATCCACCCTGGACAGGTAGATGCGGCATTTAGGACAAACCATCATAAGGAGGTTGTTATGGCGATCATCATCGGCACACCCTTGAATAACACGCTGAACGGCACCGCGGGAGCCGATTGGGTGTTTGCGCTGGAGGGGAATGATACGGTCAGCAGCGGCGAGGGCAATGACATTCTGTTGGGTGAGGCCGGCGACGACCGACTCTTCGGCGGCAATGGCAATGATACGCTGATTGGCGGGGACGGGGCCGACCTGCTGAACGGTGGAACCGGGGCCGACATCATGTACGGCGGCAACGGGAACGATTTCTATGTGGTGGACCACGTGGGCGATGTGACGACAGAGGCCGTGAACACGGCGCTGGGTGGGGTGGACACCGTGCAGTCATCCATTACCCATACTCTGGGCTTCGGGCTCGAGAACCTCACCCTGAACGGCGCGGCCGCCATCAATGGGACGGGCAATGGGAATGCCAATGTCCTCACCGGCAATAACGCCAACAACGTGCTCTCGGGCCTGGCTGGCAACGACACGCTCAACGGCGGCCTCGGCAACGACACGCTCCAGGGCGACAGCGGCAATGATACGTTAAACGGGGGGGCCGGGAGCGACACCGCCTCCTACACCACGGCAACGGCGGGCGTCACGGTCGACCTCGATCTGTTGGGCGCGCAGAACACCGGCGGGGCCGGGAGCGACCAGCTCGTGAGCATTGAAAACGTCACCGGCTCGAATTTCAACGACACGCTTACCGGTTCCTTCTTTGGCAACAACACGCTCAACGGCGGGGCTGGCAATGACACGCTGGTTGGCCTTCCATTCGGCAGCGTCACGCTGAACGGCGATGACGGTAATGACAGTCTGACTGCTGAGCAAGGAAGCGGCACGCTGAACGGCGGAACCGGCAATGACGTGCTGAGGGTTGGGGATGACGACTACACGCTCAATGGCGGGGCCGGCAATGACAGGCTAATTGCCGATAGCCATGGCGGCGTGGTCACGATGAACGGTGGGGCCGGGGCCGACATGCTGATGGACTATCGTGGGACCATCCTGGCCGCCAACCCGATCGTGACCTTCGATTACACTCTGGTCAGTGACAGCCTCGCTGGAGCGGGCCGGGATACGATCGAGGGGTTTGATGGGGAGGGCGCGGGGATTGGCGACCGGATCGATCTGAAGGATATCGATGCCAATGTCTTGGTGGGCGGCAATCAAGCCTTCACCTACATAGGCAGCAATACATTTACGGCGGCGGGCCAGCTCCGATACAACACGACGACCGGGCTCCTGCAGGGCAGCACTGATGCGGACACGGCGGCGGAGTTCGAGCTTCAGCTGATACAGGGCGATCTCGATCCCTTCGGGCCTCCGCCGCTCTTCGTCCAGGCGGGGCATCCTGGTAGCGACATCCTCCTGTAAGCCGCGTGTCTCTCAGCCGAGCCCCCATCGAGGGGCGTCCGGCTGAGACCGATACGGGGACCGTGAACCCCCCTCCTGTGGTGAACATCAATGGGGTCGCGTCTTGTATTCACACACGGAACATCCTGCTACGTTGCACCACAAGTAGATGGCCAAGCTGGCGAGGCCCACGTATTCATGGTGTCCATAAACGAGCAGTGATGCCTGGACGGGGTGGGCCCAGGGGAGGGAAGTACATCTGATGGGAAGACATCGAGAAGAGAGAGCCGGTGACAGGGCAGCAATGGGAAGAGGCTGGCTACCGCCTACGGCGGTGAGGCCGACGTTCGTGTGACGCAGCGCGCTAGAACTCGTCGATGGAGACTGGTCGGAGAAAATCCCGCACCGACACCAGGCCGACGAGCGCCCCGCCTTTGGTCACGCCGAGGTGGAGGGTGCGATGCTTGTCCATTAGGTCGGCGGCTTCGGTCAATGGCCGTCGCTCTTCGATGCCGGGCACCGGACTACTCATGATCTCTTCCACCGGCACAAAGTAGGGCGTTTTTTCGGATCCGACAAACTTCTTGACGATATCCGATTCGGTCACGATGCCAATCACCTGCGCTTGGTAGGTGATGAGCACACTCTCGACATTGTAGGCCCGCATCAATCGTGCCGCCTCGACGACTGATGTGCCTGTTTCCACTGTCACCGGTTCTGTTTGCATCAAGTTTCCAACTGTGACCATCTCATCCTCCTCTTTATAGTTTTGATAGTGAGTGCAGGCTACCAGCGACCTGTTGCAGTCGCGTTAGCGGGACGTTACGGCGAGGTAAAATTTCAAAGGTGGAAGCGACGAGTATCTGGGCAGGCTTCGAGGGCAGCATCCTGATTCATTCAAACTCTTCCCACCCGCTCAAACGGCTCCCAAAGACCAGCGTGCGTTTGGTGGTTGATACCAGGATGAGGCCATTGTCGTTGTCCACCCCCACGATTTGCTCGTGCACATCGAGGGGTTTTGATGCGAAGCCGCCGAGCAGCGGGTTGAATCCGACCAATCGTTCATTGGTGATGAAGACGGCTCCATAGTCGTTGCTGTGAAAGCGTTGCACTTTTTCCCGCACGCCCAACGCGTCTTCAAGCCACAGGCCATTGACGCCGCGAAAGCCGTACAGGTGCCGATCCGTCCTGACGAGGCTGAAGGTGGGGAGGATTTTCCGTTCGAGGATTTTTTCGTTCACGTCCAGTTCTTTCTTGGTCCAGGTCAGGGCACGGCTGGAAAACCCCAAGAGTCGACGAGATGTCACCACGATGCCGTTGATTCCGCTCACACCGGAACCGACCACCACTTCCTGAGCACCCAACGGGAGTTCTCTCCGACCGCTCAGTTGACTGCTCGCGACAGCCATCCCTGATTCGAACCACAGCGTTACCTCGGTCCCCACTTCCGTGGCCTGTGCCATGGTGAGCCATGATGAACACATCAGTGGCACGAGCGCCCATCGGCGCGTGCATTGGTGAAAGAGAACCATGGCACGATGATTGTATCCTACCTTGGGGAGCGATTTTGGTGTCACTGTGATGGGCGCTGAGGTGCGGCTGGAGCGACCTGTTAGGCGGTCGGTTCGTTCAGACGAATGGTGTAGAGGTAGTGGTACAGCCCGTTGCGTTCCATGAGTTGTGCATGGGTGCCCTCTTCGACCAACTTCCCCTTATCCAAGACCAGAATACGGTCGGCACGCTGGATGGTCGACAATCGATGGGCGACGACGAAGGTCGTGCGGCCTTCCATGAGGCGTTGGAGGGCTTCCTGCACCAGCCTCTCTGATTCAGTGTCCAGCGAGGATGTGGCTTCGTCCAATAGCAGGATGCGAGGATTTTTTAGGATGGCTCGAGCGATGGCGATGCGTTGTCGTTGGCCGCCTGACAGGTTGACTCCCTTTTCGCCGACCAAGGTTTGGTATCCATCCGGGAAGCCCGTGATGAAGTCATGGGCATGAGCCGCTTTGCTGGCGCCCACAATGGCGGCTTCCCCTGCGTCTCGATTTCCGTAGCGAATGTTGTCGAGGATGGTTCCTCCAAAGAGGATGGTTTCTTGCGGCACCAGCGCAATCTGTCGGTACCAACTTTCCAAGGTGATGTCCCGCAGATCTCGACCATCGATGGTGAGGCGCCCTTCGGTCGGATCGTAGAACCGGTGCAGCAGGTTGATCACTGTGGTCTTCCCGGCGCCGGTTGGTCCGACAAAGGCGACCAGTTCGCCGGGTTTGGCCTCAAACGACAGGTGTGAGAGCACCGGCTGGCGGGCGTCATAGCTGAAGCTCACCTCTTCCATTCGTACGTGGCCCTCGACGGTGATAAGCGGCTGCGCATCCGGTCGATCGGAGATATTCGGCTTGGCATCCAGGATCTCAAAGACACGCTGCGTGGCTCCTTGGGCCTCCTTGATCTGGGTAAAGACGCGGGCCGCCGAACTGAAGGGACCGATCAAGATGCCGGCAAACAAGACAAAGGCGAAGAGATCGCCCGGTGTCACTACTCCCTCGATGACTTGGTGGCCTCCGTACCACAGCACCGCGGTTGCCGAGGAGAACGTCATCAGGCTAATCACCGGGATGAAAATGGCCATAATTCCAGCACGCCGGAGTGTCAGGCGGAGCATCTGATCGACCTGGTCGGCGAAGCGAGCCTCTTCCCGTTGGCTCTGGACAAACGATTTGACGATGCGAATACCCGAAATGACTTCTTCCGTTAGGGTACTGAGTGCAGCAGTGTGATCTTGAATTGAGGTGGACAGGGATTTGAGGCGGCGGCCGAACAGCTTGGAAACCAGGACCAAGAGCGGGAGCAGAATTAGGATCAAGAGGCAGAGCTGCCAATTCATCAAGAGCAGGAACGTGATGCCACCGACGAATGTCACCAGTTGTTTCACCCCGTCGATAGGGGTTTCTGTGACGAGGGACTGGATGACGGTGACGTCGGACATCAACCGAGAGAGTAATTCCCCCGTGCGTCGGCGAGCGAAAAAGCTGACGGTCAGCGTGTGCAGGTGCCCGAAGAGGTGTTTGCGAAAATCGGCAATGATAGTCTGGGACACCCAGGCCGTGAGATAAGTATGGCCCATCGAGCAGAGCCCCTGAAGAATCACCAGGCTCAGGAACAGGCCGATGGTTCGTGTCATCTTGTCGGCATCCTGTTGGACAGTGATAATATCCCATAGGGTGCCGGCCAGCCGGACCAACGTGAGGTTAATCAGTGCCACGGCCGTCACGAGAAGCCCGGCCAGCAACAAGTGCGGCAAATACGGTTGAACAAAGGGCAGAAATCGCTTGAAGATGGTCATCGCAGATCAGCAGTTAAGTCAGCGCGATATGGCGTTGCGTGTCCACGGCATTGTCTCAGGATCGAGCGTGATGGGGAAGAGGTAAATGGGCTAGAGTTGAGCGATCGACTCGATCAGATTCTTGTTGATCGCGACAAAATCAGACCGGTCCTTATCGTTGATGACCACGTCGGTGAGACTGATGAACAGGCGTGTTTCTTCATTGATCGCGTCGGACACGCGATTGCGCATCGGAGGAACCAGGAAGTCTCCCACGTAGGTACAATTGACCGTCCGTACGCGGATGCGAACCTTCTTGCCCTCGGCCACGGCTCTTTTCTCCAGCCACCCAGACTGAGCTTAGCTTTTCCGGCGAAGGAATTTTTGACGTTGGCGCAGCTTCTTGTATTTGTGCTTGCGCATTTTTTTTCGGCGTTTTTTCAGGACGCTGGACATGTTTCAGATCTCCTAGGAGCGGGGAGTCTAAAAGCTTTCATGTGAAAATGCAAGCACAGCGCACTCTTTTCTCCTGTGCTATACTGGCAATCTTATGGTTGCCTGGAGAGTCTGTTCCTCACAGCCCTCACTCCTCGGGTGGCTCCTGCTGCTGACGCTTGCCGTCGCGGGGTGCCCTGCTAAAACGATTCAATACCCGGCCGAACATGAGCGTCTGCTTCGCCTTGATCAGGCGTTGGAATCCCTCCGAAGCGCCTATCAACGTAAGGATCGGGCGGGTTTTCAGGCCATGCTGTTGCCAGGGGATCAGCTGGAGGAGCTTCAACGTCAAGCCGAGACGGACTTTGAAGCGTTTGATGCGATCACGCTTGAGTTCAAGATCGAGCGAGTCATGCTTGCAAAGGACGATCTCGATGTGCTCGTCAATTGGCAGGGGATCTGGAGAAAAGATGCCAATGACACGGGCATGCGGCAGCGCGGCCATGCCCGATTCCAATGGGTCGGAACACAATCGATTCTCCTGCGCAGCGCGCAGGGAGATTTGCCGTTTGGAATGAAAACGAAACTGATGCTGGCCGAGCCTTCCTCCCCGCCACGATAACGATGTCACAACGGGTGCCGGACGCAGATTTTCTCGTGATCGGCAGCGGAGTCGCCGGACTTCGCGCGGCATTGGAGCTCTGCCGAGCCGGTCGCGTGATCGTGCTGACCAAAGGCCATCCCCTCCAGAGCAATTCTATCTTTGCCCAAGGTGGAGTCGCGGTGGCGATGAGTGAGGAGGACGATGTCTCCATCCATTTGACGGATACGGTGAAGGCCGGCCATGGATTGTGTCGCCGAGAGGCGGTTCGTGTGCTGGTCGAAGAAGGACCGGGTCGGATTCAAGAGTTGATTCAGTGGGGCGCGAAGTTCGACAAAACCGGCGGAAAATTCGCCTTCGCCCGGGAAGCGGCACACAGCCGAAGTCGAATTCTTCGTGCGCGCGGCGATGCGACGGGGAACGAAATGGTTCGTGCCCTCATCGCGCAGGCCGCCCGACAACCTCGGATCACGAGGCTGGATTACCATTTTACGGTCGATCTTGTCATCGAAGGAGGTCGATGTTCCGGTGCGGTGGTCCTCGACGAAACTTCCGGAGCGCAATTCATCATTCCGGCCAAAGCCGTCGTCCTTTCGACTGGCGGCGCCGGCCAGATTTTCGCCCGGACGACCAACCCTCCGAACGCCACGGGTGACGGAATGGCCATGGCGTTTCGGGCAGGAGCGGAACTGCAAGATATGGAATTCGTCCAGTTTCATCCGACGTCGCTATATCTCCCGTCCAGTCCGCCGTTCCTCTTGTCGGAAGCGATGCGGGGTGAAGGAGGTCAGCTGCGCAACAACAAGGGCGAGGCGTTTATGCAGCGGTACCATCCGCTCGGTGTCTTAGCCCCGAGAGATATCGTGGCGCGTGCCATCTGGGCAGAAATGGCGGCCACGCGCGCGCGACATGTCTATCTCGATGTTACCCACCTCGGTTCGAGTTTTGTGAAACGTCGCTTCCCGACGATCTATGCAACCTGTCTTCGCCACGATATCGATATCACGGAAGAGTGGATTCCAGTTTCTCCGAGCGCCCATTACATGATGGGAGGGGTCACGACCGATCTGAATGGGGCCACGACCATCCCGGGCCTGTTTGCCGCCGGCGAAGTGGCCTGTAGTGGTGTGCATGGAGCCAACCGGCTGGCCAGCAACTCGTTGTTGGAAGGGCTGGTATTCGGGATGCGGGCTGGTGTGGCCGCTGTCGCGTCGGCTGCTCGCTGTTCAATCCCGGATCTGTCCCAGCACCGTGAGCGTGTAACTCGTGGTCAAGTCGAGCGACTCGAGGACGCGGAAAAGGTACGAAGCTCGTTGCGCCGGATCATGTGGGGGCAGGTCGGGTTGATCAGGTCCCGGGAGTCGCTCGTTCGGGCGACGGCTCAACTGGCACGATGGGTACACATGGTCTCGCGATCATTTGCCACGAGAGCCGATCTGGAGGTCAAGAACATGGTCCAGGTGGCGCACTGTGTGGCCGAAGCTGCACTGTGGAGAGAAAATAGCGTCGGCGCCCATTATCGCGCTGACTTCCCAGACACTCGACGGCCTGGCTGGAAACAGCATAGTCACCTGCGTTTGACCGAACGTGCTACTGAGCAGGTGGGGTTGAGGAAGCAGGGGCAAGGGAAGGCGAAGGCGAGGTCATGGCGTAGTCCGAAGACGGGATGACGTGACCCGTCGAGGCGAGGTCGCGCGCGAGAAAGGTTCGATAGTACCGTAAAACCTTGCGGACATATTGACGCGTTTCGTCGATCGGCGGAAGCGTTCGGTAACGATCGACGACATGTTCCCCGGCATTGTACGCAGCCAGTGCAAGAGGGAGATTCCCCCGGAATCGATCCAGGAGTTGTCGCAGGTACTTGGTGCCTCCACCGATATTATCTTCCGGATCGTAGAGGTCTCGAACATCCAACCGCACCGCGGTCTGCGGCATCAATTGCATGAGCCCAATCGCCCCGGACCGTGATACCGCCAAGGGGTCAAAATCAGATTCGGCTTTGATGACGGCGCGGATCAGGGCGGGGTGCAATTGATGTTCCCGCGAGAATCGACTGATCATCGGTTCCAGCTCTTTCTCTGAGATGACGGGGTGCAACCGATTTGGGCGAACGTCGATTCGGCGGTACCGACTGTCAGAGGGAACATTGGTGAGAGAAATGGTCCCTTTGGCATCAATGTATTGGTATATCTCCGCGTGGAGCACTGGACTTGTGTCCAGGAGAGCACTACAAAGAAAAATGGACATCGCCAGTCCGGTAGATCTGTGAGCCGAGGGTATCGGGAATGTGTGATTCAGCATCCTCACACGATAGCAGTCTGTAGCAGACTGTCAAGAAAATGCGATCTGGCTGCCTGATGACTGGGAGGACACACAACAAGAAAGTGGAATCAGCACGAAGCGGATGGTTCCAGAAAACGCTCCCGGGCCTCGATAAATCGAGCCCTTAGCTTCCGGGTCACTGGCCCCGGCTTTCCTTCTCCAACAGGCTGGTTGTCGATCAAGACCACCGGCATGAGTTCCATGCTGGTGTTCGTCAGAAAACACTCGTCTGCCTGGCACAACTGGTCAATGGTATAGCGTCCTGCTTCGACGGGGATGTGGAGTTCGCGAGCCAACTCAATGACGATCCCTCGCGTGATGCCGTCAAGTAAGCCGCATTCTAGGGCCGGCGTTCGTAGCATGCCGTCTACCACAAAAAACAGATTGCTGATGGTGCATTCCGTGAGATGGTGTTCCCAATTGAGTAGGAGGCTATCGAATGCACCGGCGGCGATGGCTTCGCGTTTGGCCAGGATATTGTTCAGGAAGTTGATGGCCTTAATCTGTGGCGACAAGGCACTCGGCAGATTGCGTTTCGTGGACGCCACGATCACGTTGACGCCGCGCTCATAGAGCTGGGACGCTGGAGGCACAAGCGGTTTGGTCATCACAACGACGGTCGGTGATGAACACAATGCTGGGTCGAGGCCGATGTCTCCGGCCCCTCGGGAAACAGTGATTCTCAGGTAGGCATCCCGCTGATCATTGCCGACCCCATTACGGGTCATCGCCTCGTGCAGAATGTCCGGCCAATCCTTCATGGAAATAGGGATTGTCAAGCCGATCGCCTCAGCAGACCGAAGCAACCGTGACAGATGTTGGTCTCGCATGAAGATGCGGGGCCCATACGAACGAATCGTTTCATAGACTCCATCTCCGTAGAGGAACCCATGGTCGAAGACGGAAATGACGGCGTCTTTGTCTCTGACGAACTTGTTGTTCAGGTATATCCACATGGGCTAAGAAAAGGCGCTGAAAAAGGCCTGGGCTTTGTGAATCGTTTCCTCGTATTCGCGCGCCGGGTCGGAATCGGTGACGATGCCGGCACCGACCTGAAGATACCCTGTGCCGTTCATGATCATGAGCGTACGAATCAGAATATTGAAATCGAGGTCTCCGCTCCAGCTGAGGTATCCCATCGAGCCTGTATAGGGGCCACGGCGGACCGGCTCCAACTCCTCGATGATCTCCATACAACGAATCTTCGGAACGCCGGTAATGGTGCCTCCTGGAAACATGGCTTTGAGCAGGTCGAATCCAGTCGCGTGGTCTGTGAGGGTGCCGGTAACATGAGACACCAAGTGGCTGACGTGCGAATACTGCTCCAACGTCATTAACTCGTCTACAAGGACGCTTCCAAATCGACAGACGCGCCCCAGATCGTTTCGTTCAAGATCGACTAACATGACATGTTCGGCGCACTCCTTCTCATTGGCGTGTAGCTCCTCGACAAGTCGCTGATCATCGCGGATGGTGTGTCCCCTTGGTCTGGTACCTGCGATTGGTCTGGTGTCGGCTCGACGACCATCAAGACGGACGAGGCGCTCGGGTGATGAGCTGATGAGACGAACCGTATTGAACCGAAGTAATCCCGAAAAAGGAGAAGGGTTTAATGCCCGCAGGCGACGATACGCCGACACATCGGCCTGTAGGGTTCCCGTGCTGAGGGCGTCGCAGTTCACCCTGAACCGGTGTGAGAGGTTGGCTTGGTAAATGTCACCGGCAGCGATGTAGTCCTGGCAACAACGGACACTCTGGATATAGGCCGAAGGCTGTTGTTCCGGTGTAAAGGTGAGGTGTTCCAGATCCTCGTGATGAGGAGCACTGCGCATATCTGATTTCGATAACAGCGCCTCGAACGTGGCCAAGCGGTCTCTTCCCTCACGATAGAGCTTGTCCCGAGACTCCCCTAGAAATCGTTCCAGCGGTGGACAGAACATCAGCACGAGATGGTTCTGGTCATGGTCGACTGCTGCAACCAGATCAAAAAACGCAAATTCCAAAATGGGGACGGCAGGATCGGGTGTAGCCAGGGTGGGCAACGTTTCGAATTGGCGGATGAGATCATAGCTGAAGTACCCCACGGCCCCTCCGAAAAATGGGGGAGCGTCGGCCGGGCGACCGATCTGTTGGTCGACAAAATGATGAGCCAGCCGTTGAAAGGGGTTCCGTCCTGACGTCAAGTGGCCAGATGTCGAACGTTCCTCGACCTGGTCGTCCATTCCCGACAAGGTGCCATAGGGGTCGGAGGCAAAATAGGAGTAGCGTCCCATGGGGCGTCCACTGCCGCCGCTCTCAAGAAGAAAGGATGGATGCCGAGTGGAGGCGATGTTCGTGTACAGTTCGAAGGGGCTGAGTGATGGGCAGGGGCGTCTCACGATCAGAGGGGATGGGGGGCCATGCAAAAACGACGATGCTGATGGAGTATGGTGCATGGTTGGCGACTTCTGACTCGACAATGGTGTGAGGACTCACTATACCGCAGCGATTTCTGTCCGCATAGACCTCTAACGGCTTGACATTCCAAGCATGGTTTTGCTTAAATTGTGAACCCCATCGGGCAGAGTTCTGCTCATGTGCTCTCGCCTTCCGTGGGTTTTGGATGGCCCCTCCACAAGATCCCTTATACGCGGGGCTCGGTCAGGCTGTTCGAATCGGAACGGAACTGCTCGCTGCGCTGATCGTCGGGGGTGGGCTTGGATGGGTCACCGATACATACCTCTTCGGAACAACTCCGTGGGGGCTCGTCATCGGGTTAGTCTTCGGCCTGGGGGCCGGGATGAGGAATGCGTATCGATCTGCGCAGCGGTGGCAAAGCCCGCCAGACGATGTGAATAAACAAGGGTAGTCATGGAAGAAAGTCCGCTTCATCAATTTGAGCTTCAGAACTGGGTCCCAATTTCGATTGGTGGTCTCGATATTTCCATCAATAAAGCCGTCATCTTTATGTGGATTGTCATCGCCGTCGCGGCGGCGCTCATGGTGATGGCCGGATCGTCGCGTAAACTGGTGCCGGGCAAACTGCAGAGCTTGGCGGAGATGATGGTGGATTTCATCCGCAGCATGATTTTGGACACGATGGGAAAGGAGGGCATGCGGTTCTTTCCTCTCATTGCCACTCTATTCCTGTTTATTCTGTTCAGTAATCTTATCGGGCTCATCCCTGGTAGCTACACGGTGACCAGCCAGATTATCGTCACGGCTGTCTTCTCATTTGTGGTGTACGGGTTGAGCCTGGTCATCGGGTTTATGTTACATGGCGTAAAGTTTCTGGGCATCCTGGTTCCGCCTGGGACACCGGGATGGCTTGTTCCTTTGATGATCCCGATTGAAATCATCAGTCAGGTGGCCCGGCCTGTGTCGCTGGCCGTTCGGCTCTTCGCGAATATGACGGCGGGCCATGTGATGCTTGCAGTGCTGTTTAGCCTCACGATCGGCGGTGGGTTGTTGATCGGATGGTTACCCTTCGCCTTTACGGTGGCAATCTACGGCCTCGAATTTGGTATCGCATTCATTCAAGCCTATATTTTCAGTATCTTGACCTGTGTCTATTTGGGAGACGCGTTTCATTTGCATGGCCATGAAGAGCATGCGCACTAGCATGCACGTTTAGACAAGAGAGGAGTGAGACATAATGGATTCAGCAGCAGCAGGGTTGATCGGTATGGGATGTGCTGCGGCAGGGTTTGCCGGAGCCGGAGTCGGAATCGGATTTATCTTCGGAAAGATGATCGAGGTTGTAGCACGTCAGCCTGAAGCAGAAGCGCGTGTTACAAAGTACATGTGGATCGGGTTCGCGCTGGTGGAAGCCATCGCACTCTACGGCCTGGTCATTGCCTTCATCATCATGGGTTTCCGCAAGGGTTAGGAGCAGGCACAGGTTTAGGTCAAGGCCGGGGGAATAGTTCATCATACCCTCAGCCTGAACCTCAACCTTCCTGAGGAAACGATGCCACAGTTTGAATCGCATTTTTTTTCTTCGCTGATTTTCTGGGAGATTGTGTCGTTCGGGATTCTGTTGTTCATCCTCTATAAGTATGCGTTCCCCGGCATCTTGAGCGTTCTTGAGGAGCGGGAAAAGAAAATCAAGGACAGTCTTGACCAGGCTGAGCGTCATCGATCAGAGGCTGAGAACCGACTGAAGGAATATGAAGCGAAGCTCAGCGCGGCTGGTAAAGAAGCGGAGGCCATCCTTGCGGCGGCCAAGGAACGAGCCCAGCGACTTCTCGATGAAAACGAGCAACGGTTGATCGCTGAAGCAGAGCGGATCAAGGGAGATACAACTAGGGAAATCGAGCAAGAACGGCGGAAAGCCCTTCAAGATATTCGAACTCAGACAACGGAACTTGCCCTGATGGTTGCGGAAAAAGTGGTGCAGCGTAGTTTAACGGAAGCCGATCAGCGGAAGTTTGCCGACGAAGCGCTCGAAGCCCTCTCCCGATCACATCAACGTTAGCCTCTCGTGATTACGGGTGGAGTCAGCTCACGCTGATTCCACCAGGGCGATACCCGTCCAGATCTACCGTCACGAATTTAAACCCCAGTTCTTTGAGGTGGGCACTGATTCTTGCCGATCGCTCCGAGTCCATCAGCCGCGGCAGTTCGGTCTTGGCCACTTCGATTCTGGCGATCTCGCCGTGGTTCCGAACTCTGACGTGACGGAATCCTTCACGCTGGAGGATAGCCTCGGCCTCTTCGATCCAACTGAGTTTCTCAACCGTAATTGGTATTCCGCGTGGGATGCGTGACGACAGGCAGGCTGCGGCTGGTTTATCCCAATTCGAGAGCCCAAGGTCTTTGGCGAGTGCCCGAATATCCGCCTTGGAGAGTTCGACCTCAACGAGGGGACTACGCACGCCCCATTCTCGTGCGGCTTTGATCCCGGGTCGGTCGTCACCAAGATCATCCAGGTTGGTTCCATCGACGACAAATGCTGCGGCCTTCGACCGCCGGACCTGTCCAAGCAGCTGATACAGATCGGTTTTACAATGAAAACATCGATTCGCGTCGTTCTTGACGAAGTCGTCGATGGCGAGCTGATCCGTCTGCACCGTTTCAAATCGTGCACCGATCTCCCGAGCAACCCGCTCGGCCGCGTCCAATTCAATCGACGGGAATGTTGGCGAGACGGCCGTGATCCCGACGGCGTTCTCTTGCAGTTGATCATGAGCGACTTTGAGCACAAACGTGCTGTCGATTCCGCCGGAATATGCCACCACGACGGAGCCCATTTCTGTCAGGAGCCCTCGAAGCCGATCAAGCTTGTGCTGGATAAGGGAGGGGACCATAGCGGCTCTCGTACTCATTCACTGGCGAACTTTGGCCTTCACGATATTTCCGACGACCACAAGGGCATAGTGCTGAGGGTCCAGGTATTGCTTCGCCACGCGCTGGACGTCTTCCTTTGTGACCCGTTCGATCCACCGGGGGTATTGGGTGAAGTAGTCAAAACCTAACCCAAAAAACTCCACTTGGGCCAACACCTGTGCGAGTTTTCCTGTGGTATCTAACCGCAGGGGGAAACTGCCCATCAAGAACGCCTTGGCGTCGGCCAATTCCTGATCAGTGACCGGGGCTTCTCGAATGGCTTTCATTTCTGCCAACACTCCGCTGATGGCCTGGTTGGTCGTCTCTGACCGAGTTTGGAGGTTGATCCAGAATGAGCCCGGCATCGCCCGGGCGTCGTAGTGACTCATAATGCCGTAAGCAAGCCCTTGCTTGTCACGAATGGAATCCATGAGTCGTGACGAAAACCCTCCGGCGCCTAAGACATGGTTCATGACCGTGACGGCATAGAAGTCCGGGTTGGTCCGACTGATCCCAGGATGACCCAAGACGATGGTTGATTGTGTTAAGTCCTTTTCAATGAGCTGCACGGTTTTCTTATCGATGGAAACCGGCTTTCTGGCCGTTCTGGGTTGAACGACTCCCTTCTTCCAGGACCCCAAATGCGTCTGAACGAGTGCCGTCGCCTGCTCCAATGTCACGTCGCCGACGATGGTGAGGATGACTTGATTCGGGAGGTACTCTCTGGCGTAGAAGGTCTGTACGTCAGCCAAGGTAATCTTGCTCAGTGTCTCCTCGGTGCCGTTCACCGGCCAACGATACGGATGATTCTGGAAGACCATGTGATTGAAGGCTTTCATGGCGACGTGACCTGGGTCGTCGTTGTCGCTCGCGATCTCTCCGATGATTTGCGAACGGACCCGCTCAAACTCCTGTTTGGGAAATGCCGGGCGTTGGAGAATATCGGCGAGGAGGGTAAACCCGAGATCGAGATCCTTCTTGATGACGCGCGCGGAGACAGTCGTGAAGTCTTCGCCGGCTTGGGCGGACAGCGACCCGCCGACAAAGTCGATCTGTTCGGCAAGCTGCTTGGATGTTCGCGATGTGGTGCCTTCATCCAAAAGGCTGGCCACCAGATTCGCTAAGCCCGCTTTCTCTGGTGGATCTTGCGCAGAACCGGCCTTCACCAGAGCATGAATTTCGACGATAGGAAGGAAATGTTGCTCCAGCACCAACACCGTGATGCCATTTGGAGTCGTGAATTTCGTGGGGACAATGTCCGCTGCCATCGCCGTCGTGCTGAGACCAACCGACAACGCCGCACTCAGAACCCAGCCCAATTTACGAGCGAAGACCCCCTGCCGAATGATTCGCGGTCTTGAACGGAAGCGTTCGTTGGCTCTCGCGGTGTGATTCATGGCCGCCTAGGACTTCCCTTCGTGGCCTGCGGTGGAGGGTGAATCAGGCATCTTGGGAGGCAAGGGGACAAGAATCCCGACAGTCCGATTGTCATGGGTAAGATACTGTTTCGCGACGCGTTGAATATCTTTGGCGGTGACCGCGCGTATGCGGTCGACGAACTGATCGATTCGCCGCCACCCGGCTCCGACCGATTCCGCCTGCCCGAGGAGCATGGCATGGCGAAAATTCGAATCTTGCTCAAAAATCCGTGATGCCTCGACCTGGTTCTTGGCCCGCTGCAATTCCAGGTCGGACGGTGGCTCATTCTGAAGACGAGTGATTTCACGCTGAAGCGCTTCTTCCACGGCCTCGACTTTCGCTCCGGGATTCACCAGCGAGTAGAAGTAAAACAGGCCGGGATCTGTCTGCAGCACGCTGTACTCGGCACCGACGGCCAGCGAGTTTTTCTGGTCATAGACCAAACTCTGGTAGAGCCGGGAACTTTTTCCATGAGAAAGAATCGATTCGAGAATATCCAGGGCATAGCTGTCATCACTCGAATAGTTGGGGACGCGAAAGCCCATCATCACAAACGGGACCTGGGCCTCTCGCTTGAGCAAGAAACGGCGTTCGCCACGTTGTTCCGGCTCAGGAGGCAGCACCTGCTTCGGTGATGGGCCTCGGGGGATTGGCTCAAATAGCCGCTTGATGATGGGCAGGAGTGCGTCAGCCTTGATATCGCCGATGACGATCAGGGTGGCATTGTTGGGGGAGTAAAAGGTGTCATAGTGGCGCTGCAGGTCTTCGAGCGCCATCGCATCGAGGTCCGCAAACCAGCCGATGACCGGCCAGTGATAGGGATGGCTTAAGTATGCTTGAGCGAACAGGGCTTCGACCAGCGCGCCTTGTGGGTCGTCCTCGGATCTCAGCCGGCGTTCTTCCTTGACGACTTCGCGTTCGGTCTGGAACTCGCTATTGTCGAGAAGCAGACCCTGCATGCGGTCGGCTTCCAATTCCAACGCCAATCCGACGCGATCGGCCGCCACATTCTCGAAGTAGGCCGTGAAATCCTGGCTGGTAAATGCGTTGTCGATCCCGCCGTTCTTTCGGACAATACGGGAAAAGGAACCTTTCGGATATCTTGCCGTCCCTTTGAACATCATGTGTTCGAGCATGTGCGAAAGCCCCGCCCGCCCCATCACTTCGTTGCGGGAACCCACTTTGTACCACACCTGGACCGTGGCCACCGGAGCCTTGGGAACTTCGATCAGCAACACTTTCATCCCGTTTGAGAGGACAGACTCGTTCGGTTCGGCCGCGCGTGACCAGGCGTGGTTACTAAAAAAGAAGAGTATTCCTAAGAGGCAGGCAAACCAAGGCTGTATGGTCATCGGCTTCATCATGCTGAGCGTCGGATGAAGCATGCTAGCAACGAGTTTCGATAGCTGTCAAGGTAATGGGAGAACGGTCGCCGGAGATTTCGCCGAGCTGGCCGCAGGCACCGAAGACATCCCGCCCTCGACTCTTGCGAACGAACGCATCAAGGCCGGCGTTGCGGAGGGCGGATTGAAAACGGAGCACGTCGTGTTCGGATGGACGACGGAAACGGCTTCCCGGAAACTCATTGAAGGGGATCAGATTGACCTTGCATTGTATGGGCCTGAGGAGCTGTACCAGGCGACGGGCATCTGTCGGGTGATCATTCACCCCTGCGAGCAGGACATATTCAAACGTCAATCGTCGATGTGGGGGAAGGGGATAACGGCGACAAGCGGCCAGGAGGGATTTCAGCGAAGCGATCTCAGCGGCGGCCGGCATCAGCTCTCGCCGCTGTTCCTCGGTGGTGGCATTGAGAGAGATCGCAAGGTTCACTCCCATCGCGGCAACCTCTGAGAGGCGGGAGGCCAGTCCCGCTGTGGAAACCGTGATGCGTCTGCGGGACCACCCCAGGCCCCACGGGCTATTCGTGATGGCCGCCACGGCCGCCTTGAGGACGTCTAGATTGGCTAAGGGTTCACCCATTCCCATGAACACCAGATTCGTCATGCGCTCCTCGGGAGTGAGGAGGTCTTGTGCGGTCAGGACTTGATCCATGATTTCGTTGAGCTTGAGGTTGCGCTTCAGTCCCATTTGTCCAGTGAGGCAGAATCCGCAATCCAACATGCATCCCACCTGAGTCGATACGCAGAGTGTCAACCGATCTTCATCCGGGATCAGGACGGATTCGATCGTCATGTCATCGTCGAGTTTCAACAGGAATTTGCGCGTTCCGTCCTGAGACCGGAAGACGGTCACGTCCGCCGATCGGCCGATGAAGGCCGATCGGGATAATATCAGTCGATCGTGCATCGAGAGATCGGTCATGTCGGTGATCGTCCGGATACGCCGTTGATGGAGCCAACGTAAGATTTGCTTTGCCCGATACGCCGGCCAGCGTTGTGTCTGGACGAACCTTGTCATCTGAGGTTCAGTGAATGCTAAGAGATTGACTGCTGGGTTCGGATGACGCGTCGATAAGTCAGTCATGGTATCCTCAATAACCGAAGAGCCTATCACAGCGGGAGTTCACCCGCCTATGAGCATGGCAGTCACCGAGCCTCAATTCTTTTTCCATTGGGGGCGGCTCCGGATATAATGAGTGGTCATGAAGAAGCCTAACGTGTCTTTGGACACGATCGTCGTATCGATGGTGGTTTTCACGCTCGTTCTGGCGTTGGCTCGCGTGAGCGTCCCCGATGCACAGGGCGCACAGGTGGCTGCGTCCGAACAGGGGAGTACTGAGAACTGTGCCTCTGCGGAAGACTGTTTTCATGCGGCGGTCTGGCCCAAGGAGCGACTGGGAAATACCTTGACGAAAGATCAAGTGGCGGCGCTCAAGCTTGAACGTCTCCGCAGGGTCATGGAAGGGTTTCCGGGGTCACTCTGGGCGAAGCGGGCGGGGTTGCTCTCCGGCGTGATCCTCATTGATCGCAATCCTACGGCTGCTCTTCCGTACCTTCGAACCGCCCAGCGGGATTTCCCAGTACTCGACGATTACATTCGATTCTGGACTGGAGAGGCCTATTTGCGCTTGGGGGATCCGAAGGAGGCAGCGGCCGCCTTTGAGAGCGTGCCTCAAGCGGTTCCGGAATCCAGCCTGCTCAACCTGGTGGCGCTCCGTGCCGGTGAAGCGTGGTACCAAGCCTCCAGCTGTCCTGAAGCGATCGCGTGGTTCGTGAAGGCGGTCAATCTCAACGATAAGGATCCTCAGATCTCGCAAGCATGGTTTCGGTTGGCTTCGTGCTATCTTCGCGAAAACCAGATGTCCGAAGCACGGGAAACGTTGAAACAGCTTTGGGTGAAGTTTCCGCAGGCAAAGGAGGCCAAGCAGGCCGAGACGCTGCTTGCGACCAATCTTGGAGGCGCGCCCTGGACGGCACCACCTGATCTGCATTATGAACGTGCGCAGGCCTTTCTCGCGCAGTCACTCCATCCGGAAGCGACTGTTGAGTTGAAGAAGTTCCTCGCTCAAGGCCCTGCTTCTCCACATCGTTGGGACGCCAAGCTGAAGTTGGGGATCGCGCAGGTTCGGCTCAAGACGTACGATCACGCGCGGGAAACATTCTCTGCATTAACTGAGGAGCAAGGGCCTCGGGCCGATGAAGCGACGGTCTGGTTGGGGAGGGTATATCTGCGGTTGGGATGGGGAGACAAGCTGTTGGATCTCTGTCGCACACTGCCGAGGCGGACACTGACTCCGGAACAGAAGGGGCAAATCAATTTGTTCGCCGGAATGTGGTTGGAGGATCAAGCGCGGTTCGAAGAAGCGATCGAACGGTATCGCCAAGTCGCCAAGTCCGGTGAACCGATCTCGCAACGGACCGAGGCGCAGTGGCGGGAAGGATGGGTGCTGTATCGGATCGAGT
>DCZN01000007.1:37319-49088 GCA_002331625.1 Nitrospira sp. UBA2083
TGGCAGCAGATTGTCGACCAAAAGGACAGTGACCTTGAGCCGCAGGCGCTCTACTGGATCGCGCGTTCTTACGGACGACTTGAGGAGTCGAAGTCCAAAGACGTCTTCACCCAACTCTGTCAGCGATTCCCGTACACATACTATTGCCAGTTGGCACGTGAGCAAGCCGGCATGTCGATACTGCCTCGAACGGAATCAGAGGCAACCGTGGCATCTGTCTCGTCCTCTCAGCCCAATACCGAGGTCACTCAGGTCTCAGCACAAGACAGCCAGGCCGCCAATCGAATGCAGATTGAGCAACAGTTGGCATTCAGGCGAGCGGTTGAACTGAGAACGCTCGGCCGAGAACAGGATGCCGCGAGAGAGCTCGGGGCCTTGACGGATCGGTACAGTCGTGACCCGGAGGCGTTGGCGGCGCTATCGATGATGTTGAACGAGGTCGGCGCCTATCATCATGCATTACGCCTCGTTCGGTCACGATTCCGGGAGAAATTGGAACGTACCGGGGGAGCCATTGTCGACGGCTTATGGAATGTCGCGTACCCAACCGGCTTGATTCCCACCATCAAACTCTCCGCAGTCAACGGGGTGGATCCGTTTCTGATCGCCGCGATCATTCGAGAAGAAAGTCAGTATGATTGGCGAGCCGTCTCTCGTGTCGGAGCCATCGGATTGATGCAGGTCATGCCGACCACAGCCAATGCGGTGGCGCAACAGCATCGCTTGCCGAGCCTCTCCCGAGACGACCTGTTTGATCAAGAAGTAAACATCAGAATCGGTGTCCGCTATGTCGAGCAACTCTTGACGCAGTTTTCCGGCAATGTGGTACAGACGATCGCCGCCTATAATGCTGGTCCGGTGGTGGTCGGAACCTGGGCGGCCACCTATCGCGGGCGGAGCGAGGATGAGTTCGTCGAGTTGATCCAGTATCAAGAGACTCGGCAATACGTGAAGCGAGTGCTTCGTAGTTACAAGGAATATCGGCGTCTCGCTGAAGTGCAAAAAACCGTTTCTTGACAGGATCTTGCGGAGTTTCTATAGTGCACCACAATCTGTGGGGGTCATAACGAAGAGAGGACATTTATGTCGTTGGATCGACTCGATGCGCTGGAAACTCGGATTCGTGACTTAGTCAAACTTGTCCAAGAGCTCAAACGAAAGAATGCATTGTTGGAAGAGGAGCTCAAGACGGCTCGCCAGCGTTTGGCCGCACAAGATGATATGAATCGAAAATGGGAAATGGAACGGGTTGACATCAAATCACGAATTGAAAAAGTCATGAATGAGATTGAGCTGCTTGAGTGCATTGAGGACCCGAAGGAGGTGGCCATTGACTAAGACCATTGATGTGGAAATTTATGGTCAACGGTATGCAGTCACAGGCGATTGTGATGATGCCTATGTCCGGCGGCTGGCTCATTTTGTCGATGATCATATGAAACATCTGGCGGAAGGCATGAAGACGACGACTCCCTCGAAATTGGCGGTGCTGACGGCGATCAATCTTGCCCATCAGCTGTTTGAATCCGAGAAGAAGCGGGTACAAGGAGAGGCGGATGTCGAACGGCGAATGGTAAACCTAATGGAGTCGATCGAGGAGCAGATGCCGACGTCGCTTTTTCGATGAGGTAATTCGCCTTGCTTTCGAAGAGTCCCTTTGTTATCGTGTAGATATGTGTATGATGGTGAGAGAAGAAGGGCAACATCGTTAAATCGTTGACGACTTGGAAACCAGAGAGAAGACAACAACAGAGAACGTTGGTCTGAAGGGATACGAAGTGTTGGTTCAATGGATGCTCACGTTGTGGGGTGTGTTTGCTCAGCGGATTCAATCTGCTTTGCAACGACCGGTTTTAGATCCTACGGTTGCAGAGTCTCGGTTGATGCCCGCTGGACGGGGTGAGTATCCACTCTCCATGTCTACAGTGACCATTCGCTCACTCCAATGCGTGATGCCTCAATATCGAGTGCCACGGATGAGCGACAAAGGGTGTTTGTAGGTATGGAATGGTTGTATCCTGACGATCTCTTGTGTTTCCGAAGGCAACGACTCACGGTTTCCTAACGCCCCCCTTTTCTTCACCCCCATTTACGATTCGTGTTTGTTTCCGTGGCTTGTAACGTGTGCCGCCGAGTGGACCGGCTTTGGCTCGGCATTTTTCAAAGAAAGGGGTGACTCCCATTTCTACTGCAATCGTTATCTACATCGTGCTGTCGGTGATCTTCGGCGCCGTGGTCGGCGCAGGGATATTTGAATTGCTGCGGCGCCGCATGACGGGCGCTAAGCAGGCAGAGGCGGAGGAATTGGCCAAACAAGTTGTGCAGAATGCACAACGAGAAGCCGAGAACGTGCTCAAGGAGGCCAGATTCGAAGCCAAGGACCTTGCGTTTAAGGCAAAGTCCGAATTCGAGCAAGAGGAGAAGGCCAAACGCGGTGAACTCTCGGCACTGGAAAAGCGTCTGATCCAGCGGGAGGGCGCGCTGGAAGGGAAGCTGACTGCCATAGAAAAACGTGAACACGAAGCTCGGAAACGGGAATCGGATTTCACGAAACGAGAGGAAGGGCTTGCGGCGAAAGAGTCTGCTTGTGCGAAGGCCGAGCGAGAGCATCGCGAAGCGTTGGAACGAGTGGCGGGGATGACGGCTGAAGAAGCCAAGAAGCAGCTGATCGTTGAGATGGAGTCGCAGGCGAGATTGGATGCCGTGGGGATTGCCAAGCGAACCATTGAAGAGGCACGCGAGAACGCTGAACGCGAGGCCAGGGAAATTATTACCTCCTCGATTCAACGTGTGGTCCGCGATTATGTCTCGGAGTCGACCATTTCGGTGGTGCCCATTCCGAACGATGCCATGAAGGGGCGCATCATCGGCCGAGAAGGACGCAATATCCGCGCGCTGGAAGCCGCAACAGGCATCGATCTTATCATCGATGAAACTCCGGAAGCGGTGATTATTTCCGGGTTCGATCCGCTGCGACGAGAGATTGCGAAAGTATCTCTGGAACGTCTGATGCACGATGGGCGTATCCATCCCACACGCATCGAAGAGATCGTCGAAAAGGTGAAGGTCGACATCGATAAGTTGATGTATGAAGAGGCTGAGAAGATCATCTTTGAATTGGGCCTCTCGGATTTTCACCCAGAGTTGATCAAGGTCCTGGGCCGGCTGAAGTATCGAACGAGCTACGGGCAGAACAACCTGTATCATGCCCGCGAAGCCTCGTATATTTGCGGCATTATGGCGTCTGAGTTGGGGCTCGATGTCCGGTTGGCTCGGCGAGGGGCTCTGCTTCATGACATCGGCAAGGCGGTCAGTCACGAGGAAGAAGGACCTCACGCCATGTTGGGAGCCGAGATCGCTAAGAAGTACGGCGAATCTCCGCAGATCGTCAATGCGATCGCCGCGCATCACGAGCAGGTGGATCCGATTTGTCCGGAGAGCGTCTTAGTGGCGGCGGCGGAGGCACTGTCGGCCGCCCGTCCGGGCGCGCGCCGGGAAGCGCTGGAATCCTACGTGAAGCGGCTGGAGAAACTGGAATCGCTGGCGACCGGACATAAGGCCGTACAAAAAGCCTACGCCATTCAAGCCGGGCGCGAAATTCGTGTGATCGTGCGGCAAGAAGACATCACCGATGCCGAGTCGTTCCAGCTGTCTCGTGAGCTGGCCAAGAAGATCGAACAGGAGTTGACCTATCCGGGACAGATCAAGGTCACCGTCATTCGGGAAAGCCGGTACGTGGAATACGCTAAATGAAGGTGCTCTGTATCGGCGATATCATGGGAGAGCCGGGCCGCCGAGCGATTTCACGCACGGTGCCTCGGCTGGTTGCCCAGCATCAGATTGATGCCGTCATTGCCAACGGTGAAAATCTTGCCGGAGGCTTTGGGGTTACGCGGGAGTTGGCAGAAGAGCTGTTCGAAACCGGCGTCTCGGTGATCACCACCGGCAATCATGCCTGGGACAAGAAAGAAGCTGTCGAGTATTTTTCTCGTGAGCCTCGTTTACTCCGTCCGGCAAACTATCCGGCAGGAGTGCCAGGAAACGGGAGCGTGGTCGTTGAGACTCCAGGGGGGGAGCGGCTGGCCGTCTTGCAGCTCATGGGCCGGGTCTACATGCCGACGATCGATTGCCCGTTTCAGGCGGCACGGCGAGAGTTGTCGAGGTTGAAACGGGAAACCTCGGCGATCGTCGTCGATATGCATGCGGAGGCTTCGTCTGAAAAAATGGCCATGGGGCATTTTTTGGATGGAGAGGTCACGGCTGTGGTCGGTACCCATACCCATGTCCAAACTGCGGATGAGCAGATTCTTCCAAAAGGCACGGCCTACGTTACGGATATCGGTATGACAGGGCCGCTCCATTCCGTGATTGGAGTCAAAAAAGAACTCGCGATCGAAAAATTCTTGACCGGTATGCCGAGGCGGTTTGAAGTGGCCTCAGGCCCTTCGGTGTTTTGTGCGGTCTTGCTCGAGCTTGATGCGCGCTTGGGCAAGGCCGTCGCATTCGAACGGATTCGCCTCGTTGACTAGGCGGCACGCCGCAAACGGTCGTCCACAGCAAGTTGTCGCAATCCTGACGTAGCGACGGGCTTCAAGCAGAAGGAGGCGACTCACGAAACTCCATACTCATCCGTCTCCCTCCTTGCTCGATGTCACATCGAGACGGGTGCTGACCGTTTCAGAGCTTACCGCGATGGTTCGGGCCTCCCTCGAAACCGACTTTGCTGAGGTCTGGCTTGAAGGGGAAATCTCCAATCTGCGTGCCCCGGGATCCGGTCATCTGTATTGCACCCTGAAAGACCAGTCGAGTCAGATTCGAGCGGTCATCTTTCGTTCGGCGGCTCTTCGGTTACGATTTGGGTTAGAGGACGGACTTCAGGTCATTGTCCGCGGCCGGCTCTCGGTCTATGAGCCTCGAGGAGAGTATCAGCTTATTCTGGACCACCTTGAGCCGAAAGGCCGAGGTGCACTTCAATTGGCGTTTGAGCAGGTGAAACGTCGTCTCGAGGCTGATGGGCTCTTCGATGAGCAACGTAAGCGATCACTCCCGGTGTTTCCCCGAACCGTTGGGATCGTCACCTCTCTGACTGGCGCGGCGGTTCGAGACCTGTTGACCGTGCTCCACCGTCGGTGCCCTATTTTGCGCATCATCATCGCCCCTGTGCCGGTGCAAGGGGCAGGATCGGCCGAACAGATTGCCTCTGCCATTCGTGCACTCAATACGGTGGGATCGGTCGATGTGATGATAGTCGGACGGGGCGGGGGATCGTTGGAAGATCTCTGGAGCTTCAATGAGGAAATCGTCGTGCGAGCCATCGCCGCGTCAGGAGTCCCTGTCGTATCAGCCGTTGGGCATGAGACGGATGTGACCTTGGCCGACTTTGCGGCAGACGTCAGGGCTCCCACACCGTCCGCGGCTGCGGAAATGGTTGCCCCGGTCTTAGCGGAGATGGTTGAGCGATTGGGGATGCTCACCGCCCGCTGTCAGCAAGCCATGAGTTCGCACTGTCTTGAGCACCAGCAGCGGCTCGATCTGCTCCTGGCCCGTCTAGACACGATCCGGTTTAGAATTCTCGAAGAAGCTCAGCGAGTGGATGCCGCGGTGGCGGGCATGCGAGAAGCCGTCCGTGCACAGCTGAAACAGGCGATGATGAACATCCATGCATGGACCCACGTGCTGATGGCGAAGAGCCCGGCGGTCCATGTGCGTCGCGATCTGGTCATGGTTCCCCAGCTGCGCTCGCGTTTGATCACCGCGGTCAGCCACAGTCTCACGCGGAGCATGCAGCATACGCAGGCCTATATGGGCCGATTGCATGGCCTGAGCCCGCTCGCGATTCTGGATCGAGGATACGGAATTCTTGAGACGATACCCGGAGGCCAGGTTATTCGCGATGTTGCGCAGGTGTCGGTTGGCGAGGAGGTTCTGGCGCGTGTGGCAAGAGGTCGCCTCCGCTGTACGGTGGACGAGGTGAGGCGTGATTCGTCAGTTTAAAAGTTTGGGGAGACTTCGTTATAATGGAAGACCTTGTTGAGAGGGGGGAACGCTGTGGCCGGGGTAAAATTTGAACAAGCGATGGCCAGATTGGAAGCCATCGTGGGCGAATTGGAAAAAGGCGATCTGCCGCTCGATGAGTCGTTAAAAATATTCGAGGAAGGCATTCGGTTGTCGAAAAATTGCTTGAAAGTATTGGAAGAGGCCGAACGAAAAGTCGAAGTGCTCGTGCACGATAAGAATGGGAAAAAGCAGCTCCGCGCCTTTACGTCAGATGACATTCATCTAGCAGACTCGGTGGAAGGCGCCTAATTGCGTTTCGTTTGACCCCCCGCACTGTTCTCATCCCCTCCTCACGGCCATGCCCATGGGTACGAAAGTACGACGCGAAAAGGATCGTTGTGACCACGTGTTGATGGCTCAGGGGTTGGTCCCGAGCCGAGATGCCGCGGTACGCTTGATTCTTGCGGGCAAGGTGGCATGCAACGGGGAGATCGTCGACAAGCCGTCCAGATTGATTCCCATCGATGCAGTCGTTGACATCACCGGAGACAGCCGGCCGTTTGTCAGTCGAGGCGGTGAGAAATTGGCGGCGGCCCTGGAAGCCGGGTCGATCGACCCTCATGGATTGATCTGTCTCGATGTCGGTTGTTCGACAGGAGGGTTTACAGACTGTTTGCTCCAAAAAGGCGCGGCCAAGGTCTACGCGGTTGATGTGGGCTATGGGCAATTCGATTGGCAGCTTCGACAAGACCCGCGTGTCGTGCTGATTGAGCGGACCAACATTCGCTATATCGAGCGTTCCGCGATCCCGGAACCGATTCATCTCGTCGTCATCGATGTCTCGTTTATTTCCTTGACGAAAGTTCTTCCTCCAATCACGCAGTTTCTCCGGCCTCACGCGCGCATCATCGCGTTGATCAAGCCCCAGTTTGAAGTGGGCAAAGGCCAGGTCGGTCGGGGTGGCGTCGTGCGAGACGACGCCCAGCGAGAGGAGGCTGCCCAGCGAGTGATACGGTTCGCGGAAGACATGGGAATGCGACTCGTGAGCACGGTTCCATCACCCATAAAGGGGAAGAAAGGTAACCAGGAAATATTAGCAATCTTCGAGTACTACACCCCGTTTCATGATATGTAAGGAATATCATAGAGAGTTCATTCAGGAGGGCCAATGAAGGTACTCGTGACGGGTGGTGCAGGGTTTATCGGGTCTCATGTGGTGGACCGGCTTGTTGAAGAAGGGCATCAAGTCGTCGTGGTCGACAATTTGGCCACCGGGAAGCGAAAGAACGTCAACCGTGCGGCGAGTCTCTACAAAACCGACATTACCGGGTGGCGTCTTGAACGGATCTTTCGCAACGAACGACCCAACATCGTCCTGCACCTCGCGGCCCAAATCAGCGTCCGCCGTTCTGTGGACGACCCGGTGTTTGATGCGCAGGTCAACGTGTTGGGGACCATGCACGTGTTGCAACTCGCGGTTCGATACGGTTGTCGAAAAGTCGTTTTCTCCTCGTCCGGTGGAGCCATCTATGGTGAACAGGAGACCGTACCGGCAACTGAATCGCATGTCACCAACCCCTTGTCACCCTATGGGATCAGCAAGCTGTGCGGTGAACATTACTTGTCGTACTTTCAGCGGGTCAGCGGGATTCCGGTCGTCAGCCTCCGTTACGCCAATGTGTATGGACCGAGGCAGGATCCCGAAGGAGAAGCCGGGGTCGTTGCGATCTTTATTCAAAAGATGTTGAATAGTGAGCAGCCGATCATCAACGGAAACGGGCGCCAGACACGTGACTTCGTGTTTGTCGATGATGTGGCCGAAGCCAATCTCGCCGCCATGAGTCAGGATGCTCATGGCGTCTATAATGTCGGAACAGGGACCGAGACATCCGTGAACGAATTGTTCCGCATGCTGGCTGGCCTGACGGGTTCCGGTGCCAAGGAAGTCCACGGGCCGGCCAAAGCCGGAGAACAGATTCGGAGCGTGGTTGATCCCTCCAGGATCAAGCAAGAACTTGGATGGGAGGCCAAAGTGGATCTTGCCGAAGGGCTCAAACAAACGGTGGAATTTTTTCAGGGGAAGAACCGATAGCGACGGTCCAACCCTCTGCGGGCAGATCGAACCTGGTGCCAGTGCCTGGGAACCAATCGGTTCTACGGGTCGACGCCGTTGGATCCTGTCCGATCAATATCGAGGAACGCTTCCATCGATTTGAACCGACCAGGCATCAATCCCGCCGATCAAATTCTTGACGTTCGAAAATCCCTGCTGCAGCAGAAACCCCGTCGCATCGCCGCTCCGCATCCCATGGTGGCAGTAGGCGATAATCTCGGTGTTCTTATCTAACTTTGAGAGCGACTGGGGCAGAGTGCCAAGAGGGATCAGCAGGGAGTTATCCAGTTTGGCCAACTGGTTTTCCCACGGTTCACGCACATCCAAGAGTACCAGCTTATCCCCTTTATCGATTCGATCCTTCAGTTCTTTCGGTGTAATGACAAAGCTCATATGATGTCCTCCTACTCGCCAATGTAAATCATAAGCGACCGAGGAAAAGACTGTCAATTACGGTTCGCCCCCTGGTGGGCCAGACTGCTGCGATCGTTCCGTTTCATCTGTCGCATCGAACGCCCAACGCCCCTTCCGGTCCGGAAGCGTAACTGCCTCCGTGAGGAAGGTGATGAAATTTCGTCGTGAAATTTCCTCAGCGCCGAACCGTTTGACATGAGGTGAGGATTGTTGGCAGTCGATGACGCGAAAGCCCCAGGCCTCAAGTTGCCTGAAGAGCGTCACAAGTGCCACTTTGGATGCATCATCGATTCGTGTAAACATCGATTCGGCAAAGAAGGCACCGCCGATCGCTACTCCATACAGTCCACCGACTAGCCGGCCCTCTTGCCACGTTTCAACAGAATGGGCGTAGCCAAGTTCATGCAAGTGTGTGTAGGCATCCAGCATGTCAGCTGTGATCCAGGTGCCTCCCTCGGGATATTGCGGGCGTGGTCCTGCGCACTGCTGCATCACTTGTCGAAAGCAGGTATCGAGCGTGACGGTAAAGAGACCGCGACGCATGGTCCGGTGCAGGGTACGTGGGACATGAAGCTTCTCGGGAAACAACACCGCACGCGGATCCGGCGACCACCAGAGAATCGGTTGGTCGTCGTTGTACCAGGGGAAAATCCCATGTCGATAGGCTTCGAGTAAGCGCTCAGGGCGGAGGTCGCCACCGACGGCAAGTAGGCCTTCAGGCGAGGCACGGTCAACCGGGGGAAAGCGAAGATCGTGCCGATTCAAGCGAAACATCGACACGTACGATACGTGAAGCACAGCAAAAAGACCATGCTGGGAGAAAGACGAAAGAGGTGGAGTCCTTCAGGTGCAAGCTGGCAGCCAGCGTCGGCTCTCTACCCAAAGCTGAAGTCCACGACTGACCGCTATCAGAAGAGGGCTTACACCGATCTGCATAAGAACCTGCGACACATGGTCCCACCGTCGCAACTCATTGAAACGACAACGAGCATGGCGTAATCTTTACGAACTGTTGTGGCGTGTTATACGGACAAGAACTGGCCGAGCCGGTTCTTATGCGGATTGGTCTAAACATTGTTCAGGCCACGCTTCGCGTCCCCCGAACGGCCTGTGTTGGAAAGACGGTGATTTTAGGATGTCAGCCGATGAGGATTCTAGGATATCAACGGATGGACGTGACGATTCATTAGATCGCGAGCTTGTAGTATCACAGCAACGCGCTATAAAAATCGAAGAGGTCGATGGAAAGCCGGTGGCTCGTTTCAACGTTGAAGCATCGATGCAAGGGCATACCTTCGCTGTGGATCTAAGCGAAACGGGTTCCGAACCTGACCCAACGGGGCCATTTCGCATAGAGTACGTACTCGGCAGTGAATTCGTTATCCACGAGAGCAAGTTACCCTCATTTGAATTTGAAGAAGGATTCTCTCACTTGATGATGGTTTCGGACCTAACGCGGCTTGAAGTTACACTCAAGTACGTTGATACAAAGTTCCCCGACGTGCTACGGGAAGCCACTCTCTCTGTTAAGGGTTCAAGTAACGTTGTTCAAAGGCTGATCGTGGAAACGTCAGAAAGTGACCTTGAGAGCGCGATCAAGCACACAACCCAGATTGTCGCGGATCTTCTCGACGCAATTGCGTTCGCCAAGCGTATACCGATTTCCGTTCGACACATCGAAGTTCACGCAATCGGACGCAAATACCAGCGGCGGTACGTTACTTTGCCGTACGGATTGCGTAGGTTCACGGCTGACGACCTCACAGAAGCCGCAACGATTCCTCCGCGCTTGAAGCCGGCTCTTCGCCTGTTCCGCGAAGGTTTGAGCTCAAGCAGGCCTCATTATCGGCTTCTTTGCCTCTATCGAGTGCGCGAAGTATTAAAATCGATATGCCATCAAAACGACAGCGAGGTTCTCTCGAGTGGTGTTAAGCCTGAGAGGGCTACTCGTCTGCTTCCTGACAACGAATTGACTCGGTGCTACTTCCCGACGTATGTCGGCAAGAAAGTTGGAACATTCTTGGACCATGTATGCTCGGCCTGTCGTCTGGATATTGCTCACGCGAACTTGAACGAGTATTTCAAGCTGGTTCTCGACCCTGCGGATGTTCGTACCGATCACCAAATTGACTTCACGAACGCCGCATTAATGCCGGTCATGGCAGAAATGATCCGAGACGAGATTGACTTCATGAATCGCTTCGGCATCAGTAAATCCGGCTTGAGGGTTCTTGGCGACCTTGGGACAGCCTAACCCAGCGCGCCACCGCATTGCAGGCCCTGTGGCGTGAAGGAATGAATCTGAAGGGCTGCGGTCAGGCCGCTCGCGGTGCGCTCGGGCGTTAGCCCTCATAGCATGGACGTCGCGACCCGGCTATTCATCCAGGTTTGGAACCGCTTGACTCACGACTGGTCACAAAGTGGGGGGCAGAGACCTATTTCGTTGCTTGAGGGAATCGGCGAGAAAGTTGGCCGGCTATGAACCGGAGACATGCGGGGACGACCAAAACAAGCTATGTCCATCAAAGAAATAGCACACTGACGCCCATCCTTCAATGACCCCGTCACAGAACTCCCGCTCGTGGCCGTCTTCGATCATCGGTCTCCGACCCAAAGCAGAAGCACACGGCGGCATTTGCCCTGATCTGATCGAATATTCCGTTATCCCGGCTTGTCCCCAATCCGCTGCTGCTGCCGGTCTCAATGTCTTCAGTGACATCCGGAATTGTTTGGGGCGTTGAGGGGGCAGGCATGGGCGGAGATTCTAGCAGGCTGTTGACAAAGCCCGCCAGCGGCGTTCTCGCATCACTCAGAGGCTCAACGTACGGCAGAGAGTACGCTTCGCCTCTTCGTTCGCTGCGGCCTTGGCTGGACGGCCTTTCTGAACAGCCTGCGGGCCATTCTATTTCCGTTGGCGATCTCGAATGCTGTGGGTTGCCAGTGTCATGAATGTGTTTGTCAATACACTGCTCGCAGACCTGGGGTACGGGTTACGACAGGCCTTGTTCGACCAACCCATTCTCGATCGTGACGCCCATTCGTTCTATCAGCCGAGTGAGTAATGTGAAATGGGCGCGCGAGTCAGTCGCAACGGCCAACTGTTCAGCCGTCGCCAGTTGTATCGTGTACACCAGTGAGGCGGAGGTTTTCAGGAGGGCAAGACCATAGTCGAAGAGATCCGCTTCTCTGCCGATGAGCCGTCGCCGGCTGAGTTGCCGGATCCCGGCCACCGTAAAGGGAGTCGT
>DCZN01000007.1:49235-50742 GCA_002331625.1 Nitrospira sp. UBA2083
GAATCTGTGAGATCACGATCCACAGCGATGCAGGTGTCCGGCGTGAGCGGTCCGCTGACGTTGTACCCCTGCATCAGTCGCTTGCTGGCCAGGAGGTCGGGGAAGGCATCGCCCATCCGTTCGGGAAAGGCCGTTGTCCCGCAGAACGGACTGACTTGTATGGCCATATAGTCTCGGAAATGCACCTGCTGATACCGCTCCAGCAGCCACTGCAAGGTGCGCTCGTGGCACAGATGGAACGGATAAAATAGGACGCCGGGTCGTGTCATGCCAGTGATGCAGCATAGCTGCTCTGCAACCGTATCGGCAAGCTGTCGTCCCAGATCGTTTGATGAGTTGATGAGGTCAGACTTTGATGTCTTAATACTCTACCTAGACCCACACTTCCGACTGCCATGCCCCCCACGCAGCTCGTTCATGTCAACGATCACATGAATTCCCCCTCCGGGTGAGAGTTGCATGTGCGGGGCTCTCCCCTTCAGCCGGGCCCCGGGCCGTCTATTCAGCGCAGTGCGAATAGCTATGAGAACAACGATGCACAAAACAAGACTTGACCCCATATTTATGTCACGTCGAGCTTGGATTTGAGGACTGAAGGAAGCTGGATATTGAGCCGTTGCATTTGCATATCGATAACTCCTCACCTACGTGCACGATATGTACAGACGGCCGTTATGTAACATATGGTGCCAAGTGATGTTTGACTGAAACCGGTGGATTGAGTACCCTGGCTTTCAGAAATTTTGACCGTAAGGCTGAATTGAGCGTGCTGAATCTTAGGGAGATGCCAAAGGACTTGATCGCGAAGGTCAAAGCAGCTGCAGCGCTAGAACATGCACCTTTGAAGGAGTATGTGACGAGGATTATCAATCATCACGTCACCGAACTTGAAAAGAAGGGGCTGCTGCCGAAGGGGAAGTAGATAGAGAACACCTTACGCCCGCGTGAAGGAAGCGCCCCATGGAGAATGATCTCCCCTCTGTCCTCTATGTCCTGGGTGCGACGTTCTTGTATTTCCTTCCAACCTTTCTCGCCCTCGCACGAGGCCACCACAACTTCTTCCTGCTTGCGATCGTGAATCTCTCGCTCGGATGGACCGTGATAGGCTGGGTGGGCGCGTTGTTCTGGTCGCTCAGGAAGCAACCTCGGGGAGAAGAATCCTGACGGAGCGCAAGGTGAAACTGACAGCAGCCCACAAGCGACAGACGGTGAAGGATTTCCTGATAGAACTAGCAGGAGCGAAGATTCAAGAACTAGAGCGCAAGGGAATACTTCCCAAGGGGAAATGAAAAACCTATATTGCAGACATAGAAGGTCTGCGGTAGTACCGCTCCAACTGTGAGTTTGCTAGGAACTGCATGCTTGCCTTCATCGATGAAGCGGGAGACACAGGGCTCAAAACGAACCAGGGAGCCAGCCAGTTTTTCGTAGTGGTGATGGTTCTCTTCGAGGACCACGAGGAAGCCCAACGCTGCGATCAGCGAATTTCCTTGCTTCGCAAGGAATT
>DCZN01000067.1:0-180 GCA_002331625.1 Nitrospira sp. UBA2083
CCCCGGTGAGTAATTCAAGAGGACGCGGCCGGTTCTGACGAGCCCGACCGTTTGTTCCAGCAGTGCAAAATGTTGTTCTGCGTCAGGGGCAACCCATGCTTCGTTCGGAACCGGATAGTTCTGGACGACGACACTCTCTCCCTGATGAGGGATCGTTTGCCAAATTTCTTCCGTGATGAA
>DCZN01000067.1:370-553 GCA_002331625.1 Nitrospira sp. UBA2083
GAATCGGTAGGCCTCCAACTCCGCCGTGACGGTTCGGATTGTGTGGGTGAGACGGCTCAAGATCCATCGGTCCGGGAACGTCCGTTGCTCAGGAGTGAGCGCGGTGCGAGGTCCGTCAAGATACATCAAGGCAAATCGCGCGGCGTTCCAAATCTTATTGGCGAAATTGCGGTAGCCCTCGAT
>DCZN01000067.1:759-6141 GCA_002331625.1 Nitrospira sp. UBA2083
TTCAGGCCCATCATGATCATGCGGGCCACCCAGAAAAACAGAATGTCGAGGCCTGTGACGAGCGTAGCGGTCGGGTAGTAGGTCTTGAGTTCAGGGGTCTGGTCGGGCCAGCCTAGTGTGGTGAACGGCCACAGTGCGGAAGAAAACCAGGTATCGAGTACGTCGGGATCGCGGACTAAGTCGGTGCCTTTGCAGGTTGGACAGTTTTTAGGCTGAGACCTTTGGACAATCGCTTTTGCATGTGGAGAAATGAATGAAAATGAAGATCGAACGCCGCTTCGAGAACCAGTAACGGTGAACGCCTCGCTATTACAGGCTCGGCAGTACCACGCTGGAATTTGGTGCCCCCACCAGATCTGACGTGAAATACACCAATCTTTGATCTCGCGCATCCAACCGAGATAATTGTTCTTCCAGCCGTCGGGAACTATCCGGATACGTCCATCCTCCACAGCCCTGATAGCTGGCTCAGCCAACGGCTTGATGCTCACAAACCATTGCGGAGATAGGTAGGGTTCGACAATGGTTTTACATCTATAACACTTACCTATAGCCATCTTATGGTCTTCAGTCTTAATCAGAAGTCCGAGGTTTTGGAGTGCTTGCACCACAAGAGTTCTCGCCTGTTGAACAGATTTTGTTGCCAGAGTGTTTCCTAGATCTGGATCAACCTGTGCCTTCAGAAGTCCGAGAGTATCCAGCCGTGCTTCATGATCAAAAATAGATAAACGCGGGAGCCCGTGTCTCTCGCCCGCTTCATAATCGTTAAAGTCATGTGCCGGGGTGATCTTGACGGCACCGGTTCCGAATTCCAAATCGACTAAGATCGCATCGCCGACAATAGGGATCTCCCGCGACGTCAGCGGCAGGCGGATTGTCTTTCCGATGAGATGGCGATATCGAACATCGTCCGGATGCACGGCGACGGCGGTGTCTCCCAACATCGTTTCGGGCCTGGTCGTCGCCACGATCAAACTGGTGTGCGGATCATCTGCTAATGGATATCGAATCTGGTAGAGCGTGCCCTTCACATCTTCATGTTCTACTTCAATATCGGAGAGTGCCGTGAGGCATCGGGGGCACCAATTGATGAGGCGCTCGCCACGATAGATCAACCCGTCTTCATGGAGTCGCACGAAGACTTCGAGCACGGCTTTGGACAAGCCTTCGTCCATCGTAAATCGCAGGCGGTCCCAGTCGCAGGATTCTCCGAGCTGCTTTTGTTGTTGGACGATTGTATTACCCGATGTCGCCTTCCACTGCCAGACGCGTTCGACGAACCGGTCGCGCCCAAGTGCTTCCCGGGAAAGCCCCTCAGCCATGAGCTGCTTTTCGACGACGTTTTGAGTCGCAATGCCGGCATGGTCGGTACCGGGGAGCCAGAGCGTATTCCGTCCCTGCATGCGCCTCCACCGGATGAGGATGTCTTGCAGCGAATGGTTCAGTGCATGGCCGACATGGAGGGATCCCGTCACATTCGGTGGGGGAATCACAATGCAATACGGCTGGCCTGGTTGCTGAGGCGACGCGTGGAAATAGCCGCGAGCAAGCCACTCACGCGACCAGCGTGTTTCGACGGCTTTGGGGTCATAAGACTTTTCAAGTTGAAATGTCGCCATGGGTGTCCTGTCCAAGGAATGAGGGCCGCATCTTAGCATGTCTCACACGCATTATTCATGAGCGTGTCTTCTGCCACCGCCGATCCGCCGCTCGGGGTTTGCGACGCTTGAAACGCATACAGGAACGACGCCGAGAACTGTTGTCCACGCAATGCGCTGATGCTGCGCAAGACATGGAATGAGTCTCGGCTTGTGGCTGTATCAAGCATGTGCTATACAATCGCGCGCAGCAATGACGTCAACCACATTAGGGCGTAGGGAGGATCATGGCACGAGGTCGTGAAAAAGATCGGAAAACACGAAAGAAACATCGGAAGAATGTGAAGCGAGTGAAAGCCCTTGCAAAGGCCCGACGAGGAAAGCGGGGGAAGAAGAGTTAGCGTTTCGCAGAGGTCGGCGCTTCTTCGGTCTCAATCAGGCGTTTGATTTCCGCCTTGATCTGCTGCTCGGCGACATCGGGGACGATTCGCTGAACGGCCTGCTCGACGGTGTGGCCAACCGTGGCTCTCACGGCCTCGTCGGCCAGGAGCGGGGCCTGCTTTAACACTGCCTGCCGAAGCTCATCCTTGACCAACTGATCGATCGTTCCCACCTGTTCCCGCACGACGGCAGGTAAGTATTGATGGATGCCGGATTCGACCTGCTCCCGAATTAATCGATCGACGTTTTCTCCGATAGAAGGTTTGACCAAATCCGATACAGCCTGCCGGATCATCGGTTCACTCACCACCAGTTCTTTTCGGATAAGATCGGGCAATGTCTGAGCGATCAGCGGTTGAATGATCGTTACAAGATACTCCTGTGACAGAATGTTTCCTAACTGTGCTTGCAGTTCTTTCTGGACAACTGGTCGAACATGGGTTCCCAATTTCTCCTCAACCAGGTTTGGCAGTAAGTCAGACAGGCTCTGCTCGCTCCGTTTCGTCATCGATTGGAACAGTTGGTCGAAGAGGCCTTTCATGGCATCTTCAGGAGCCGCAGAGGTTATCGGAGGTGGGGGAAATGTACTGGGTGTGTTGCCAGGCTGGTTCATAGGCTCCTCCAGACGATCGACGTCTGACGCGTGATCGATCGTCTCCTCCTCATCGGAGTCAGTTGATGTCGAGTCTGGCGGCCAGGCACGCCGCTTGAGGCCTTTTCCGTTGGACGTCCCAGTCTGTTTCTGCTGAAGAGACTTCAGCACACCGAGCAAATCCTCAGATTGAAATGGTTTTTTGAGGAATGCTTTCACGCCTAGCGTACGGAGATGATTTTCGTCCGGACGATCAGCCGGATTGACCAGCGAAATGAGAGAGGTTTCTGCTAGGTTGTCCAGCTTATTGATCTCCTTGCAGAACCCTGAGAAGGTCATGTTGTCAAGATGGTAGTCTGCGATGATCAGTGATGGCGCGTTTTGGCGAGCGGCCTCCAGAGCGGCTGGTCCGTCTTGAAACCCGATGACCTCAAATCCTTCCGGCGTTGAGATTTGTTCCACCATCCGTCTCACTGCTGGGCTGCTGTCCACCACAAAGATCGGCGAAGCCATGAAAAACACTCCCAATTTTTTAGTTCCTTCGAAGCTAGCAAGGGGGGTATGCTTTGTCAAGAAAACCATCGATAGGTGATTGGATTCATGCGCGATTTCAGCACCCAATCGGATAGCTGGATGGAGGTTAGGGAGACGCATCATGAGTTCGTCGATACGAGTCGTGTTTTTTGATGCCGCCGATACCCTCTTTCACGTCCATGGGTCGGTCGCTGAGATTTATCTTCGTCATGCGATTGAATTCGGTTTTTCTCACAAACCAGATTCGTTGATGGCGATCACACATGCGTTCAGCCGAGCATTCCGCGAGGCCCCGCCGCCGGTCTTTGCCGCGACTGAACCGGGCAGAATCAAACAGAGTGAACGGCTGTGGTGGTTCGATATCGTCCACAACGTCTTTTATCGCGTAGGGATGTTTGAGCGATTTGATGATTTCTTCGATCAGGTTTTTCGTACATTTGAAGACCATCGTGCTTGGCGCTTGTTTCCCGAGACGGTTTCAACCCTGGTTCAGTTGAAAGCGCGGGGTCTGGAATTGGGGATCATCTCAAATTTTGATTCCCGCCTGTTTCCCGTGCTGCGGGGACTCGGCATTGCCGACACCTTCGATACCGTCACGATTTCAAGCTTGGCCCAAGCGGCAAAGCCTGCTCCACAGATTTTTTATCGTGCCTTGGAACAACATGCTGTTGATCCGGAGGAGGCGCTGCATGTCGGGGATAGTCTCCGAGAGGATGTAGAGGGAGCACGCAAGGCCGGGTTGCACGCGATGCTGTTGGACCGTGAGGGGAAATACCAGAGCCACGGAATGCAGACCATCCAAAGTTTGGAAGGACTGCTCCCACTTCTAGGACGGTTCGAGCAGTAACGGGACGAGATCTTTTGCACGGCCTTGCAGCGACACATCGACCAAGGCTGACTGAGGGGTGGGGGCAAGGTTGATCTCGGCAACGAATGCGCCGGCTGCTTTGGCAACGGAGGCGAATCCCGCGGCCGGATAGACGATGCCGGATGTGCCGATGACCAGCAAGATGTCGCAGCGTTGTAGGGCTGTGGAGCACTGGGTGAGATCTTCAGCCAGCAAGGATTCTCCGAACCAGACGATGTGGGGGCGAAGCAATGCCGTGCAGTGGGGACAGAATGGGAGACGGTCAATAGGGACATCGCGGTTGTCTTCAACCACACCGCATCCAGTGCACCGGACTTTCCAGATGTTGCCATGAATCTCCGAAAGTTTCCGTGAGCCGGCGTCTCGATGTAACCCGTCTACATTCTGCGTGATCAGCCAAAATTCTGGATAGTGGTGCTCGAGCTCGACGATCGTCTTGTGCGCATCGTTCGGTTGTTTCGTGGCAATGAGCTCACGACGCCAGTTGTACCACTCCCATACAAGACGAGGATCTCGTGCAAATGCTTCCGGCGTTGCAAGATCTTCTGCACGATAGTTCCGCCAGAGCCCGTCTGTCCCGCGAAACGTCGGCACACCGCTGTCGGCTGAAATGCCGGCCCCGGTCAACACCGTAATCACACGAGCGGTGGCAAGTTGTTCTTTGACGACTCCGAGGGCTGATCCGTGTGCCATGGGGATAGATGGGGTGTGTGGGTGCTGTGTCTCTGTAAAACAGCATGCTATAGTACCCTCCTTTTGTACGCAACCATGAGGACGCGAACATGAAACAGATCTTGGTGGTCGGCGCTGGTTCAGTCGGCGGGTTCTTCGGCGCGCGATTGGCCAAACATCATTCCAACGTGTCGTTCTTGTTGCGGGCCAAGACGCTTGCGGCTGTACAACAAAACGGACTGACGATTCGAAGCGCGGAAGGAACCTTTACGATCAGGCCTCAGGCCGCCTCGGATCCACGGGAGCTTCCTCGACCCGATCTGATCGTACTCGGTGTGAAGNNCCTATGATCTCGACGAAGTCCTGAATCAGATTGAACCGGTCCTAACAGAACAAACCGTTCTGCTGACCTTACAGAACGGGATCGACACCGAAGACCGTCTGCTTGCACAACTCCAGCGGGATTGCGTTGTCGGGGGTGTTGCCTATATCTATTCCAAGATCGCTGCGCCTGGTGTGATCGACCATTATAAAAAAGGAGCGGTCGCCATCGGTGAATTAATGGGCTATGAAAGTGAGCGTCTACTGGCCATCCGAGATCTGTTCACTGCGGCGGGCATTCCGTGCCACCTCTCCAAAGACATTCGCCGTAGCAAATGGGAGAAGATGTGTTGGAA
>DCZN01000032.1:0-411 GCA_002331625.1 Nitrospira sp. UBA2083
GGTCAAACCATATATCAAGACGAATCCTCTCCATGAGACAGCGCCTCCATCGATGCTCGATCGGGAGCTCGCCGAACAGGCCCGCGCCAAAGGCTATACCGGCGACCCCTGCCCGGAATGTCTGCGGTTCACGTTAGTCCAGCGAGGCACCTGTAAAACCTGCGTCTCCTGCGGCGCCAACAGCGGAGGCTGTAGCTAGGAGCTGGAATCGCTATGAATAACTTGCCGCGCCATTCACACACTGTGTTCTTCATGCATTCATCATCAAGGAGAAAACCCATGACTCGTGTCCTACTGATCCCCGTCCTCGCGCTCACGCTCTTCAGCACGGCCTGTGCCAATCACCTGACGCTCACCAAACAGCAAACGACCTCCATGAGCAATTTCCTTTTCCTCCGACCGACGATGGAC
>DCZN01000032.1:555-2851 GCA_002331625.1 Nitrospira sp. UBA2083
CGGCCGTCAAGGCCAAACCGGGCACCACACTCGATGCCTTGGTTGCCGGTGGATTTGGCGGCATGATCGGCGGCAGCGTCGGCGCCGTGACAGCCCTATCCGGCCATGGAGTCGGCTTTATTCCTGGTGGCGCCGCGGTCGGAGCAGGCCTCGGCTTTCTGGCAAGTAAAGCCACCGAAGATACCCAATTTGGGCTCATCGCGGATGCCCAGATCATCGAACGCACGAAGGAAGTGGTTGAACAGGTCGTCACCAAACAGGCTGCGCCAGCGTCCGGTCTCCCAGAGAATCGTCAGCCCTTGGCCAGTCTCTTTGGGGGTGGACAATCCCTCAGCCCCGCACATGCCGGGCAATCAAGTGAAACGATCCAAGAGACCCATCGCGGAAATGAGCGAATTCATCGTGCACGTTTTGCGGCCCTGCAGCAACAGATGTGGCTCGATACGGATAAATCGATCGCAGAATTGTCTGCGCAACTGGCCCAAACCATCGCAGGCCTGTTCTAAAGTCTACGGCGCTCCGCTTAGCCCGTACAAGAAGACGGAGTGTCACAGGAGGTCCCCATGTATCTCACCATGTCTCGCATCCTGCTGTTCGGACTTGTGATCCTTACACTCGCTATTCCCGTCTTTGCTGCTCCAAAGCCTGAACAAGATACCGCCGTCAACTGGCTCACGCTCATCGACACACAACGCTTTGATCAAAGCTGGAACGAATCCTCCGCGTTTCTCAAGGAACATATCACCCAGGCCCAATGGGCCAAGACGCTGACCGATCAGCGGCTGCCGCTCGGAAGACCCACATCCAGGACCATGGTCAAGAAAGAATTTCAGTATCAGATCCCGGGGATTCCCACCGGCACCTACGAACTCAAGGGCTATCGGACGACCTTTCCCCTAAAGGGAGAAATGAATGAGACCGTCATTATGTCCCGTGAATCGGACCAGAAGTGGCGCGCGATCGCGTACTACATCAAATAAAAAGGAGCCAGCACGTTGACCATGCGGCGCCTGATGAACGACGTCATCCATTCGATCCTGGATCCTGACATGGCCTGCTACTGGAGTACGCGACCATGCTTCCTCATACTAGATCAACCCGGCCAGATTGCCTACGCCTTCGCTCGCACACTCCTCTACCAACTCAGTCCTGTCGTTGCAGGACTCCTGATCTGTACATGGTGGATTACTTCACCCCTGCAGCCCGGCGCGGAAGCCCCGACCTTCAGGGCGGGGAGGATGTCAAATCGTCTACCAAGGCCATGACTCTCCGAGGAGACGACACCATGATTCCAACAGTCCTTCCGGCCACCGTACCGAAGCAACCTGCTATGTCACCTTGGTACCGCCACTGGAAGGACATTGCGACGATGACGACCGGCATCCTTCCCGACGAGCCTCGATTTAAGCTCATCGCCACCATGGTCGATCGTTGCAACGAGGCCTATACCAAAGGTGATGAACCCACGTTTCTCCGACTCCAAGGACAGCTACAAAACTTAATTAACGCCTCGAATCCGAAAGCCGCTCGGCAAGCTCCCTAGTTGTCTCACTCTATCCAAGACACACGCACGGCTACGCGATTCCACCGACACAGCCGCCGCACCGCCACGGCAGCCTAGCTCTACATTCGCCCAAGGAGTGACTATGCCATCAGCCTTCATCGATCAATTTCGCAAAGCCTTGCAAGCCAGTGTCCCCCTCGTAGCCATCACCACCCCCGATCCTGCCATGACGATCGCGAGTCTTCTGACCGTTCGTCCGGCAGAAATCCAGGATGAACCATATGGCGTCCTCCAGTGGGACGTCATCGACGGCCTGACAGTGACCGCGGCTGAAGGACAGCTCGATTCTCCGCCTCCAACCCTCACAAGTAAGGACGTCCTGACGAAGCTGCTTCAGGAACAAACTATTGCATCAGGCATGAAAAATCTCGCGTTTGCCCTCACGCATGCCCGCAAACTCCCTCAAAACACCATCCTCTTCATCCACAATTCACATCGCTTTCTCCATGACACCGCAGTGCTTCAAGCGCTCTGGCATCTCCGCGACCCCTTCAAGAATGAAGGCAAGACCCTCGTGCTCCTCGCCCCCCATTTGAAGCTGCCGATCGAGCTCAGTCACGACGTCATTGTCTTAGACGATCCTTTACCCAATCGTGAGCAGCTCCGCTCGATCATTACGACACAGTATGACAATGCCAGGCAGGCCAACCACTCCATCCCAACACCAACAGACGAAGCGCTCGATCACAGCGTCGATGCCGTCCATGGACTGTCCTCCTTTGCCGCCGAACA
>DCZN01000033.1:0-6135 GCA_002331625.1 Nitrospira sp. UBA2083
TCGGCGGCGACCTCCACCTCCGATTTCTCTCAAGAGTCGCTCGAACGGCTCGTGGCCGATACCTGCACACTGGCCGGTGCCGTGGTAGAGGACGAGGTCTCGGGGTTGCCGGAGGCCGGTCAGATGGCCACGGATCAGCCGAGTCTCGATCTCTATGATGAGACCGTCCTTGACACTGAAACACAGATCGATTGGGCCAAGCGGGGAGAAGCCGCCGCGTTTGCCACCGATCCACGCGTCACGAACTCGGAAGGGGCGGAGTTCGATTCATCGTCGGGGCGAGTGGTATTGGCGAACAGTCACGGATTTGTCGGGTCCTACAAGAGTTCAAACTTTTCGCTGTCCGTGTCTCCGATTGCGACCGAGTCTGGCACGGGCGCCATGCAGCGAGATGCCTGGTATGAGGTGCAACGCAAGTTTGCACGGTTGGCGTCCGCGGAATCGATCGGACAGGAAGCGGCGCGTCGTGCGATTCGCCGACTAGGGGCACGGAAGGTCGCGACGAAGCGCGTGCCGGTGGTGTTTGATCAGGAAACGGCCGGAAGTCTCCTGGCGAATTTGTGTAGTGCCGTTTCGGGTTATGGTCTGTACAAACGCGCCTCGTTTCTGCTCGATAAATTGGGACAGGCGATCGCCTCCGATCTCATGACGGTCTATGACGACGGCCGGATGATGGGAGGGCTCGGGTCGCGCCCCTTTGACGGCGAAGGGTTGGCCACGCGGAAGAATACGATCGTGGAGCGCGGCGTACTGAAGAGCTACCTGCTCGATACCTATTCGGGAAAGAAACTAGGGATGCCTTCGACCGGCAATGCATCACGGAGCGTGGGCGAAAGTCCGTCCGTCGGTCCGACGAACTTTTATCTCGTGCCTGGTGTACAGAGCTCGCAGGAGATCATCGGATCGGTGAAGGACGGGCTCTATGTGACGGAGCTGATCGGGTTCGGGATCAACATGGTGACCGGGGATTACTCGCGGGGAGCCAGCGGGTTCTGGATCGAAAACGGGGAATTAGCGTATCCGGTTGAAGAGATCACGATTGCCGGGAATCTCAAGCAGATGTTGAAAGATATCGACGTGGTCGGAAGCGACCTGGTGTTCCGTGGACGAATTGCGAGCCCGACGCTGAAGATTTCAGAAATGATGGTGGCAGGCAACTAGTCGCGCCGTTCGGAGCAGTGTGGAGTTGTGAGTTTTGAGTGGTGAGTTGGGTCCGAATTGAACTAATAACTCAAAACTGAGAACTTACAACTTGCGGGTGCGGAGGTGGTCCATGGCGGAGTCTATCCGAGAAACGACCGTTCAGTACCAGAGTGGAACAGTCGGGATGCGTGCGTTCGTGGCAGCTCCGCAGACCAATGGAAAACGTCCCACCGTGATTGTCGTTCAGGAATGGTGGGGACTCACGGACCACATAAAAGATATCGCGCGGCGATATGCAGTGGAAGGCTATGTTGCGATTGCGCCGGATCTCTATTCACGGCTCGGTCATGCGCTCACGACAGATGCCAGCGAAGCCGGCAAGCTGATGAATACACTTAAGCAGGAGGATGGCCTCACCGATCTGAATGCCACGGTGGCTTATCTCAAGTCGGTGCCGGAGGTCGATACCACAAGGATTGGGGTTACCGGATTTTGTATGGGTGGTTCCTACGCCCTGCTGTTGCCGTGCATCAATCCAGAGATCAAAGCGGCGGTTCCCTTCTACGGTCAAGTGCCCAATCCCGACAGTCCGATTCAGCAGCTGGCATGTCCGCTGCTATATCTCTATGGTGAGGACGACGGCTGGATTACCAAGGCGGACGTTCAGCGACTGGCTGCCGCGTTGAAAAAATACCAGAAGCCCGGTGAGATCAAAACCTATCCCGGTGCGCCGCACGCATTTTTTAGAGACACCGATCCGGCGGTGTACCGGTCTGACGCCGCAAAGGATGCCTGGGCCAGAACCAAGGCCTTCTTTAAACAACATCTCGGCTGACTCGCTCCTTGGTGAGAGTGTATGGGAGCGAAGAAACCCAATTTCAACATCCTGCCAGAAAGAGGAACATGCTATGAGATTGAGATGGAGCTGCATACTGTTCGCGATGGCACTCATTCCTGGTATCAGTGGAGCATCCGAGTTTCAACTCACCAGTCCGACCATCAAGAATAAGAGCACCATCGGCAAGGCCCATATCTACGACGGATTTGGCTGCACGGGCGACAACGTGTCCCCTGAATTGCGTTGGGCCAATCCACCCAAGGGCACCAAGAGTTTTGCCGTGACCGTGTATGACCCCGATGCGCCGACCGGCAGCGGCTGGTGGCATTGGGTCATCTACAATATCCCTGAGGACATTACGGCGCTGGCTGCGGATGCCGGAAGGCCCGGCGGCCCCAGTGCGCCGCAACGCAGCGTACAAAGCATGACGGATTTCGGTGAGCCCGGGTACGGTGGGCCCTGTCCTCCTCCTGGTCACAAGCCGCATCGGTACATTTTTACGGTCTACGCATTGAAGGTAGAGCAGTTATCGTTGAAGCCTGCGACTCCCGCGGCGATGGTGGGGTTCTATCTGCAGCAGAATGCCCTGGCCAAGGCGTCGTTCACTGGCTTGTACAGCCGCAAGTAACGACCAGCGAGACCATCAATCATGCCGCTCGATGCCGAACTGGGAAAGAAGATGTTGCAGCTGATCACGTCGCGCTACGATGATCGGCATTGGCGAAAGCCGATCGAGAAAACACTCAGCCTGCCCCAGTTCGGCGTCGCCGATCCGATCCAGCAGCAGATCTTCATGTATCTCAAGCTCGGGTTAAAAGCCTACAAGTCCCGCCGAGCCGATCCGGATTCCTGGATCCTCGGCGGCTATGCGACGAAGGAAGTCATCAATCGGGCCAAATTCCAGCCGCAGCTCGTCGGTGCCACTATCAAGCAAGAGGACGTGGCCTTCCTGGGAACTGATCCAGGAGAGGATGTGACCGAAGCCTGGTGGGAGGAGATGTTGGTGCAGTGGTTCGATGTGCCGGAAGAGGAGAAGTCAGCCGAAGAAGAGAGTGAGAAATCCTCGGATTCAGACTCCTCAACGACGGTGCAAACGAAGGCATAGACAGCTTCCCTTGCAAGTCATGGAGCTGACGCTATAAATAGTGTTTATGGAGTCCACAAAATACATCTACTGGCAGGACAACAATCAGTGGCTTGGCTATCTGCAAGATTATCCTGATTATTGGACACAAGGGGAGTCACTAGAAGACCTCCCAGGCCAATCTTCGGGACCTCTTCTGCGATCTCACCAGCGGTGAAATACCAGGCGTACGTAAACTCGCAGAGTTGACGCTTCGGTGAAGCGCAAAGATCTTATTCGTCAGCTTGAAGCCAGCGGGTGTGTGCTCGCTCGGCACGGTGGAAAGCACGATTGGTATCACAACCCTGTCACGAAAATTTCCCAGCCAGTCCGAGGCATACCGAAATCAACGAATACCTTGCGAAACGCATTCTGAGGATATTGGCGAATCCATGAGCTGATCAGCGTGTAGCCAGCCTGGTGGAAAGAGATGCTGGTCCAGTGGTTCGACGTGCCGGAGGAAGAAAAGCCTGCTGAAGAAGAAACCCGCCAACCTGAGAATTCAGATTTTTCGTCGACCGTCAAATCGAAAACGTAACTGCTCGTTCTGGATAGGCAATACGCCTGTGTGTCCCCATCTGAATCTAAGCTAAGACTTTCCACAGGCCGCTTGGGGTTCTTGCCTTTGTTTGGCGAAACGGTAGAATGCGCTACCTAAGATTCCGTACGAGGGGTTGAGATCTGCATGGTTGATCGTGTGCTGAACCAGTTCGACGTCTTTCTCAGCTACCACTGGCGAGACCATGCGTACGTCGAGGCGCTGGCGCGTCAGTTACGCGAGCAAAACCTCACCGTCTTTCTTGACCGGTGGTATCTCACTCCAGGGCAATCCTGGCCGAAGGCATTAGAGGCAACACTGGCGAATTGTCGAGCGATAGCCGTCTGTCTTGGCAAGGGGAGTTGGGGCCATGGCAGCAGCGCGAGCAATATTTGGTGTTGGAGCGTCAGGTAGCCGCCGAACAGCACGGGCAGAGGTTTCCCGTCATCCCCGTCTTACTGCCGGGCGCTGAACCGCCGCTCGGCTTCTGGAGTCAGCAAACCTGGGTCGATTTCTGTGTGCGTGTCGACGATCCGCTTCGGTTACACATCCTGGTCCATGCCATTCATGGGCAGCCGCCAGGACCAGACGCCCAGGAAACGATTCGCGAGACGCTCGCCAGCCTCTGTCCCTACCGCGGCTTGCTCTACTTTCGGGAAGAAGATGCGCTGTTCTTCTTTGGGCGTGAAGCGGCCATCGCGCAGCTCAATAGTGCGGTGCAGCAACACCATCTTGTCGCAGTGGTTGGCGCGTCAGGCAGTGGCAAATCGTCGGTCGTCAGGGCCGGTCTCGTGCCGGAGCTGCGGAAGAATCGCGATCGTGTATGGGAAGTTGTCACGATGGTCCAGACCGATCGCCCCATCCATGCGCTGGCGGCAGTGCTCATGCCCTTTCTTGAGCCGGATATGAGCGAAGTCATTCGGTTGAGGGAAATGAATCAGTTAGCCGAGGATGTGCTCAGTTGGAAGACGGCCCTTCGCGATATCGTAGACCGCGTGCTCGCTAAGCAGCCGGGTACGGATCGCCTGCTTCTCATCGCCGATCAGTGGGAAGAACTGTTCACGCTATGCAAAGACGACGCGGCCAGGCGCTGCTTCATCGACAATATCCTTGAGGCTACGGCCGCCACAAAGCTGAGCGCGGTACTCACCCTACGAGGCGATTTTTTCGGTCGGGCCATTACGGATTACCGGCCATTATCTGATCGGGTGCAAGGCGCCCAGGTGAATCTTGGCCCGATGAAGCGGGAGGAATTGCGCTTAGCCATCGAGGAGCCGGCGAAGAAGGTCGGACTCACGTTTGAAGCGGGTCTCGTCGATCTCATGCTGGAACAAGCCAACGACGGACCGGGTCATTTGCCCTTATTGGAATTTGTGCTGCGACAGCTGTGGGAGCAACGGCGCGGTGGAGAACTCCATCACGAGGCCTATCGTGCGATGGGCCAGCTCGAAGGGGCGATCGCGACGAAGGCGGATTCGATTTATGATCGCTTGAGTCCAGATGATAGACGGCGAGTGCAACAGATCTTTCTCCGTCTCGTGCGGCCGGGTGAAGGGGAGGCGGATACGAGACGGCGTGCCACGTCGAGCGAGTTGGGCTCTGAGCTGCAGCGCCTGGTGAAAGCACTGGCTGATGAGCGGCTAGTCGTCACCTCGCGCGTGACCGGCGGCGAGGAGGACACGATAGAGGTCTCGCATGAGGCGTTGATTCGGCACTGGTCGAAGCTCAAGGGCTGGGTCGAGGCCGACCGGCAGTTCTTGGTCTGGCAGCAGCGACTGAACGCGATGAAGAAAGAATGGGAGGCGAGCCAACGGAGCACGGATCTGTTTCTGCGTGGATTGCCGCTCTGGGATGCGTGCGAGTGGCTGGAGAAGAAATCGGAGTCGTTTTCCCGGGAGGAACGGGCCTTTGTTATTGCCAGCTACAGGCACAAGTGGCTGCGACGGTCAGTTGTCGCCACCGTGGCCATGCGTCTTCTCCTTGTGGTCGGTGTGCCAGTTGCATGGATGTGGAAAGAAGGGGTGACGGTTCAATATGCGACCTCAATTATCCTGGGCCGACTCCATACTCGGCTGGTCGATAAACCCAAAATGGTGAAGCTCTCTGGAGGAACCTATCAACAAGGTGGCTCTTCGGGTGAGGCCGAACAACCGGTGCACCAGGTGACCGTCAAGCCTTTCCTAATGGGCCAAAACGAAGTCACCTTTGCAGAGTATGACCAGTATATTGAATTAACCGGGGGCCGCCGCCCCTCCGATGAGAACTGGGGGCGAGAGCAACGTCCTGTGATCAATGTCTCATGGGAGGATGCGAAGGCCTACGTGAAGTGGCTGTCCCAGGCAACGGGTACGCAGTATCGGCTGCCGACTGAATCGGAATGGGAATATGCGGCGCGGAGTAGGGGAAAAGATGAGATTTTGGCAGGGACTTCGGATGAGAAGGAGCTCGCTGATTTTGCCGTGTTCGGGACACTGCAAACGGCGCTTGTCGGCG
>DCZN01000033.1:6201-7972 GCA_002331625.1 Nitrospira sp. UBA2083
ATTGCTGGCATCAGACCTATGAGCAAGCACCGACGGACGGATCGGCATGGCTCGATGCAGGTAGTGGCGACTGCGGCCGGCGCGTGCAGCGCGGTGGTGCCTGGATCTACACTCCAATATCACTGCGTGTATCCTACCGGATCGGGCTCACGATGGACCAGCGGAATTTCATGCGGGGTTCCGTCTCGTTCAGGACATTCCCTAACCCTATACTCTTTTGCCCTTTTACCCTTTGCATCCGACTCCGACAGGCAAATCACATCCTATCGAAATGACGGCGCAGAGTGATGTTCCCAACGGTTCCCTAAGCTGTAAAGTCATGCCACGAGTTGCTGCTATGGCTGATTCCGCAGCTTGATAAGTTCCCGCGCATGCGTCGCTTTACGTTAGGTGAGTGGATCGAAGCTGGTATTCTCGAGGTCTTTGAGCTGTTGGTAGAAGCGGCAGGAAAGTTCTCGGGGAGTTTTCTATGGTGTGAACATTTCCTGTAAGATTGCAAGAACGGCTGTGAGGGTGCTTGGAGCGATTCGTCCAACTCTTCTCACCAGGCGCTCGCTATCAACAGTCCGTATCTGGTCTATTGCGACAAACCCACTCCGATCACGGAATCGACAACGAACACGCCAAAGATAGGCCTTACCTCCTGTGGTCATGGGTGCCACGATGACCGTCCGCAAATGCTGATTGAGCTCATCAGGAGAGATAATAAGGCAGGGCCGTGTCTTTCTAATCTCACTCCCTCGAGTGGGATCGAGTTCAATCAGATATACATCACCGCGGGTAGGGGTTGTCGGCGCTATCACCATTTCCACTCTTCCGTATCGAACTGAGTGGGTGTCGGGGGATCAAGAAGCTGATCGTCATCGTGCTCCCGCATGCGCCGGGCCGCGTCAGCCCATCCGGCTCGTGGGTGTGACGGCTTCGAGATGAGGATTCGTCCTGGTTCAGCCTGAAGCTCTACTTCATCCTCAAGCTGAGCTTCCTGAAGCAATGTTTTGGGGAGTCGGATGCCTTTGGAGTTGCCGATTCTGACGATATACGCTTTCATGTGAGCCTCCTGATGGATCTACATTGTAATCACATTGATGCTCATAAGCAAATGTGACGTCTCATCCGACAACGCGGAAGCCGGATTCAATTGCCAATGGTGATAGGTGAACTGTGATCCTTAACCGAAGAGATCCATCTGTGATGGCTGGAGGGATTCAATGTTCAGGACTGGGGCGGCTTGCGTAGGCGCGGTGTTGGTTGGCTCAGCTGGTTTGGTGTTCTTGTCGAGAAATTCCTTGAGTTTCTTAAAGTCCTCTTTGAGCGTCGGGAGCAGGTTGCCTTGGTGCAGGGCGGCGGCTGGGTGGAGGAGGGGGAAGAGCACAAAGTCCTTCATGTAGAAGGGCTGGGCCTTCACTTTGGTGATGCCGACTTTGCGTTCCAATAACGTCTGGGTGGCCCAGTTGCCCAAGGTGCAGACGAGTTTGGGACGAATCAATTGAATCTGCTGCATGAGGAATGGCTTGCAGGTTTCCACTTCATCCTGCTCGGGGTCTCGGTTGTTTGGCGGTCGGCACTTGATGACGTTGGCGATATAGATCTGGTCGCGCGACAACCCTGCCGAGGCGAGCAGATCGTTCAAGAGTTTCCCCGCCGCGCCCACAAACGGCTCGCCCTTCTGGTCTTCATTGAACCCTGGCGCTTCTCCGACAAACATGATGCTGGCATGGGGATTTCCGACGCCGAAGACGACTTGACTCCGTCCCAGCTTGGCCAGTTTGCA
>DCZN01000033.1:8027-8237 GCA_002331625.1 Nitrospira sp. UBA2083
CGAGTTCTTGGAGAGGGGTGAGTACCATGAGTTGTGAAGACGAAGGACTTAATCGGGGTATCTTAGGAACGCCGAGTTGGGATGTCAATGAAGATGATGAGGGCGTTCAGCGATCTGGGTGTCGGCAGATTTCCGCTAATTTAAGCGGTAACCCTTTGCCGCGAGACACGTATCTCGCATGGCATTGATCGTTGAGAGACCATGGAGTGC
>DCZN01000002.1:0-4331 GCA_002331625.1 Nitrospira sp. UBA2083
TGCCATGATGAAACCTCCTGGTTAGAAACCCCTCCGCACTGACTCAGCACTAGGTACGACCCGACACCCACCACTCCCGCAGTCTCGTAGATTTGGAGACTTCATACCCCAGCAATGCAAGGAGCAGGAGCAGTGTGAGCGGGCCAATGGCCTGTCGGCCGACGTTCGAATAGTTGATTTGCTGGACGCGCAACAGATACGACGACGGGCTGAACCCCTCTGGCGTGATGATCACCTGATAGAGTCCCTTGGCGAGCTTGGCTTCGCCACGAAGCACGCCATCCGGATGAGGAGCAGGCGGCCAGGTGGCTACAGTCTCCCCCTCAGCAGTCTCGCTCATTCCTCGGATCACACGGACGCCGACGGGCACGCTGCGGAGGGTGGGATCGACCAGATCCACCACGAGAAACGTGTCGCCTTCCCCAGGAATGTCGGTGCAGTACTGAGCCTTGGGCTCGTGTTGCGGCTGGTAGGCATTGAAGTGGACGAGATTCCCTCCCACCCGCTGCACGCAGGGATCGTCTTCCAGCGCTACGGTGCCATGCGCGTTCGCCATAACCGGTAAAAGAATGGTCAGAACCAAAAGCGAACCGTTCACTCGACGGAAGAGAGTTCGTGGTGTCGGTCTGATAGGACTGACACCCAACCTTACCCTGTACATCGCACAAGCGACGACGCTTAGGGCAACCAGGACAAGCATCAGGGTCAGCATCACTCTTCACCCCCTTCTTCCTTCTACAACGCGCATATGAGTCGCCATCGACATATCTTTTCAGCTCGCCGCCAAGGCTTTTTCCAGATCGGCCAAAATTGTGGGCGACAAAGGATCCAACCCAGGATCGTATTTCCCGATCACGCGACCGGAACGATCCACCAGGTATTTCTGGAAATTCCACGTCACACGACCAGGAAACTCACTCTGCTCCGTTAGATAACGATAGAGAGGATGCTTCTCCTTTCCGACGACACTGATTTTGGAGAACAGAGGGAAACTGATACTGTATTTTGTGTAGCAAAATCCTTTGATTTCTTGATTAGTCCCCGGCTCCTGCTGCCCAAAATCATTGGCCGGAAACGCCAGGACCTCGAATCCTCGCTCCCGATACCGTTCATACATTTCCTGAAGTCCGGCGTACTGAGGTGTGTTGCCGCACATACTCGCGGTATTCACGATCAAGAGCACTTTACCTTTGAACCTCTTGAGATCGACTGGATGGCTATCAATATCCGGAAGCCGAAACCCATAGAGAGGTGCGACTGAGCTACCAACGGATGGCACAGTAGGCTGCTTCTCCCTCGCAATCACTTCTGCATTCGAAACTGCAGGGAATCCCAGTGCGAACAAGACGAGACCAGTGAACACAGCGAGAGGTTTTGAATAGGTCGACATGGCGAGAAGCTCCTTTCCAGGTCTTGGTCTCATTGCTATGCCAAACAATAGCATGATGTTCATAGTTTGTCCATTGCTATTTTTGACTAACATTAGACATTCATGATAGATATGTATTCATTCAGATACTATTTTATGAAAGGAGCGGCTTATGTTGGGACCTAACCCGCAGACCATACGCATAGCAGTCCTCCCGGGAACGACACCTAACATGGATCAAACGGGCCTAGATCAACGGTCAGCCGGAGAACTTATTAGCGGGATTGCATATGGTTCAACCTCAGACTCGTGCGGTACAGATGGACGAAGCACCACGAATCCCTATCACCTCGAATCTGTCTACTTTCAATCCTTCCGAGGCGCACCTCTCTTGACCCGTAATGAGGAACGAGTTCTTGCGAAACAAATCGATGATGCCTCTCGACGCATCAGGTTCGTCCTGAAACAGGCGATGATCACCTTGGCATCATACGACCAGACTGACGCTCTCAGAGAAATGATCAAGGAGCTCGGCACGATCAAACGCTTGAGCGGCCTCTCTGCCGTAGCATTAGACCGAGTCGACGCCCTCATATCCAGTTGCCTAGAAACAGTCGTCCCAAGCCAGACGATCGCACCGGATGCTCCTCACAACCTGCAGATCCACTTGACCGAAATCCGGCAGACTCGCCGCCTATTGGAAAACGCCAAAGAAGAGCTCGTACGAAGAAATCTCCGGCTCGTGGTCGACATCGCAAGACGCTACACCAGCGACGGACTCACACTGCTTGATCTCATTCAAGAAGGCAATATCGGCTTGATGCGGGCTGCGGAGCGATACCAATACCGTAAGGGATTTAAGTTCAGCACCTATGCGACCTGGTGGGTACGGCAAGGCATTACCCGAGCACGTGCGGAACAATCCAGAATCATTCGAGTCCCGGTTCACCAATCCGAAGCCTCGAGTCGCATTGCCCGTGTCAGGGCGCGACTGCAGCAACAACTTGGGCGTCGCCCTCGGATGGAAGAAATCGCTCACGCCGTGCGGCTCCGCACTGAACGTGTGTGTGAAGTGGTGCAAGCCTTTCAGGAGACCGTCCGACTCGAGACACCGGTCGGTGATGGAGACAGTGATTTCGGATCATTCCTGCGTGATCAACAGACTCCTCCCCCGGATGCGTATGTCCACCGCCAAGAACGCGAGCGGCAGCTGGATCACCTGTTGAGCTCGTTGACCCCACGGGAGACAACAGTCATCCGCATGCGATTTGGGATTGGATACGACCACGCACTGACCCTCGTAGAGGTCGGGGCACAGTTACACCTCAGTCGGGAGCGTATCCGTCAGATTGAGGCTGACGCGCTTGGAAAGCTGAAGACGTCCGACACACGAACCATCTTTGCTTCAATTCAGTGAGCGGACGAACGCTGGACATGATGCTGAGTGAGAATGGTGCTCTACGCACATTGAGGGGCAACCGGGGACCAGAGCGGGTAATCTTGGCGCTCACAGGCAAATGTCCTCACAGCATGGACATATGAATCCTCGGTTGGTTTGCACAGGAAAGCCCCAAGCATGATTTCGGCCCAATGCGTCAGTCAGCTGGTGAGGGAAACCGTTAAATCCTGGCACTCCGTGAACTCGCCGGGCTCACGACACACGAGTTTCCCAAACAATCCTTCTTACGCCCCGTCAACCACAAACGGTTTCGTGCAAACCACGCATAGGCTTTGTAGAGCAGTGGCTCGATGAATGAGATACGACTCAGTTTTGCCAACACCCCCAAGCCGACAGCCTCCCACATAGCCTGAAATACCTCGACGCCCCGAATGACCCGTCCATCCGCCCATTGGGCATGAATGACTTGCCCCAACTCTGCTGCGGCAAAGCCCGTCTTTTCCCCATCGTATTCAGGAAGTGAGAAATCACAGCATGTAAGTCGTTGTTTCCTGTCCAGTCGTTTCATGAGCGCAATCTCACGAGCACAAACGGGACAAGCTCCGTCGAAGAATATCGTGAGTGGGTAAGGCGTCATCTGGACAGTCCTCCCTCTTCACCGGTGCAAGGCTGGTCGTCGCATCAATCGATCTAACGTACTATCGAGATCGCTGAAGTCGTCGAGGACCTGAATATGGGAAGTCATGAATTGCTCCCGCAGAGCGATAGCGCCATGCCCACCCACGGTCAAATCAGTAAATGGACGGACATCACGTACAAGGGCATGGATCAACTCCGTGACCTTGTCCTCTGGCCGCACGATCGGAAGAGAAAGGATCGTAAGGTCTGGCTTGACGTCACTGCAGAGTTTGACCAGTGCTGCTATCGGTACGTTGGCCCCCAGGTAGTAGACCCGACACCCACGAACCCTGCATTGATAGGCGACGGCTAACGCAGCAATATCGTGCTCCTCCCCTGGTGGACAAGCAACAACGACGGTGGCTCCGTACTCGGCCACAGGCAGCTGGTTCATCGCGGAGAAGATCTTCTGTTGGATCTGACTCGTGACGTAATGCTCCACTGCGATGCTCAATTGCCCCTCGTGCCAGAGCCGTCCAACTTGTTCTTGGAGCGGGAGCAAAATACCATGCAGCGCTTCATCAAAAGGGACAACCGCCACGGCTCCATTCAACCGCTTTTCGAACGTCACACGATCCAAAGGATGAAGAGTTGAGACGAGTTCCTGTAGGAGCCTGACGAACAGGTTCTCGACAACGGCTACCCGTGGCGTCGTGACTCGTGCACGCGTCAACAGCTCTTCACGCCCCAATTTCGATAGCTCTCCGATAGACCCTCCTGCATCAAGCTGCTCCTTGAGATATCTGAGCAGCGTCACGTCTTCATCTGAATAGTTTCGATATCGATTGGCACCCCTGGTCGGCCTCAAGAGACCAAATCGACGTTCCCAAACCCGTATCACATCCTTTGATAGGCCGGTGAGTTTTGCAACCCTATGAATTCTAT
>DCZN01000002.1:4431-4700 GCA_002331625.1 Nitrospira sp. UBA2083
ACATACATATTACAATGTTTGGACAATATGATTGATCAGTATGGAGGCCATCATGAGACGACTACAAAAATCACCTGATCCTGAGAGAAGCCAAGGCTCCACGAATTTTATTGCCGGTGGGCATCAATCGCCCTGTACCAGATGCGGAGGCCTCATGGTGACTGAGATCTGTATCGATCTCTGGAGTAGCGTGGGCGAGCCTGAGTGCAAGGCAAGCCGATGTGTCCAATGCGGCGATGTGATTGATTCGATCATTGTGAGACATCGTC
>DCZN01000121.1:0-4669 GCA_002331625.1 Nitrospira sp. UBA2083
CATGCCGGTCTCACGGGGGCAGCACGCGAACAGGTCGAGGACACCAGGGGGAGAAGTGGCGCAAGCGACGAGCGCATTTGTCACCCTCTCGCACACGATGGTGCGTGGTAGTCGATCAGTTCAGCATAGCCGTGCGCGGTCAGGGTCGTCATCGGATACGTGAGTGAACACAGAAACGAATCGGACGGTGGCCGTCTCCAATGGTTGACTGGCCCTCGGCCGGGGAGTCCCGTACCATTGGCAGGAAAAAGTGCCTGTCAGCGATGAGTGGACCCACTGCAGGATGCGACTCCAAGAATAGACAGGCGACGGATGTTAGCTCTTGACGAGGCCTGGTGGAGGAGTGTTCACGAAAACGAGGACAATCAGGACACTGTGTTCGTGCTCCTGGAGTAACACACCGACTCAGGCCCGTCACAGGGTAGATAGTCGAACGATCAGCTTCGAGGTGGACGTGAGGCGAGTGAGTCATCGATCGCTACGTGACTGAATCGAGGCGAGTCGGGTGCTGCATGCGGGAGTATGCCGAGTGCCCCGCGCGGGGCAGTTGAGTACACCAGGATGAAGATAGAGGTGGACGGTACGGTAACTGGCGTGCGGTCTCGTCAGATCTGGCGCGACCCTATAGAGGAGTGTCCGCTCCCACCCCTGCATGCAACGTGTCTTGACACTCTTGTCGCATCTCGCTACAACCATCGCTCACTGTGTACACGGAAAGGAGCATTCCATGGGAAAACCCCTCACCAAGGCACAGATCGCCGAGCAACTCGCTGAGAAATCTGGACTCACTAAAAAAGCGATGGTGCAGTTTCTCGACGAGCTCGCCGCCTTGGCCTATCGCGAGGCGAAAAACGTCTTTACTCTCCCCGGTCTCGGAAAACTCAAGCTCGCCAACCGCAAAGCGCGCATCGGCCGCAATCCTCAAACGGGCAAAGAAATAAAAATCCCTGCGAAACGCGTGGTCAAATTCAGAGTCGTCAAGGCCGCGAAAGACGCCATCCTCGGAAAGAAATAACGCCCGTCATCGGACAGGCCCGTTGAGTTCCGTGTGTCTCGTCCATCCAGCGGACTTACCGAGCATCATGATACGCACAAGCGGCCCTCAATCGCCGAGAAAAGACACGTGCGTTTCCGACGGAGCAAATCGAGCAGTCAACGTGGTTATCACCAGACGCTTGAGGTGACTTATTTATTCAGAACAAGACCATCTGCTGCGAGCCGTGAAGATAGCCACAGTATGAGACACGGCAAGAAATCATGCTGGAATGCGTCCTTGCACCACGCATCACCGATTTCGCCTTAGTCTCAATAAACCCCGACCTGCCTTGTTATTCATATGCGCTTCCGCGAAGGCGAAGAAATACGTTCATCTTGTCTATTTCATTGTTGCTGGTAACGTGATGGAGGAACGCAATATTGGCCTCATGTGAAGCGTCGATGAGATCGCGTATCAGTTCCGCATTTTTCAGGCTGGTGCCGATCAAAGATGCGCGCGCGGCAGAAACCTTATCATGCGTGGTTCCTGCAAAGTAGCTGTACATTTTGCCGATTAGTCCGACCACGATGTCTGATACCTGTATGCCCGGCTCGGATCTGGAGTCGGCAAACCGGAAATTCTTTACTGGCTGTCCACCTGATACCAGCGTCATAGATTCCAAATCATCGCGAATGGAATCTTCCATATCAAGGATGTGGCTAGAATATTTGAACAGCGCGATCCGATTCAGATAGAAGTGGGTGAAGCTCTGTATTAGAAGGTGCGGTGTGCACTCTTCAATGAAATCGAGGCTAGGAAGATCGTGTCCGGCCTGCAACATGCCCTTGAGCATCTTCGAATTAAATTCCGGCAGCACATCGTGAGTCTGCTCAAGTATTGAGATGAGTTCATTCAGAAAGGGCTTGCGGTCTTCAGGAGCCAGGTTTGGATATTGATAGCGGTATAACAGCCTGGTCGTTTCGGGTAGGTTGGCCCGAAGAAGTGCGGTCAGGTCCGCCTTTAGCTGAATATGAAACGCCATCAGGCGTGGCTCGCCGAGCCTGTAAAGTATTGAGTCCATAATATCGACGAACGACCAGAAAAGCGGATCGAGCGCATGATAGTGGACAAACAGGCCGTTATCGGAGATCCACCGTAGAAAGGCAGTCAATTTGTCTGATGTCAGCAGATCGAGGAAATCACCTTTAGCCACATGCTTGAGCTTGAGTTCGTCTGCACTCCTTTGAATGCGCATCGCATTGCGCAAAGACTCTATGTCCAATCTACGGGGCGCACTATCGTGCACAATGCCGCCCAGCACAAAGACACCAAGCTCCGTAACATTGAACCCCCGCACACCAAGACGCAGCTTTTTAATGTTGTTCGTTTCGTCATGATAAAAAACATATTCTGCATCAGCCTTGGTAAGGCGATGCATGAATAAAAGCGCGTCCCGTATCTCATCTAGATCTATCAAAGCACAAACCTCCGGGTCGGTCATTCCACTCTATTGATTCATTGAGGTTGACGTAAGGCAAGTTTTAAATTCTTTCCCAATAGCTCCACAAACAAATGGGAATCAACTGGAGGATTGTTACGCTGCCTCCTTCTGGTCGCTGGGTTGCAGGCGGTGCAGGAAGTCAGCGGCGCGCTGTGCATGAGCTGCGGCCCGGAAGATGGCGCGCTTGTCATTCTTCAGGACGGTCAGCCAGTGGGCAATGTAGGAGGCGTGATCCTCGCGGGGCGTTAAGGACAATTCCAGGTCGGCGCAGAGGAAGGCCGCGCCCAGCTCGGCCACGAGTTCTTCTTCGGCATAGCCTTCATCGCCCCATTTCGTGCGCTCGAATTCACGGGCAAGGCGGGAAGAGTGCCTCGTCCAGTGTGTGTTATGCCGATATCGGCATTATGCGTGGATTCATGGGCGAGGGTCACGTAGTAGCTGCCGGCGCTGTCGAATGCCTCGAGCGGCGGCATCTGGATATAGTCCGGCTCTTAAGCGTAAAAGGCTCGCGTTCCGCCGTTGCGGATGTCGGCGCGGAGGCGGTGCGTGGCTGAATTCACCAACGAAGATGACGCTCTGTTAGAAGAGCTTGGTGTCGAGATTGAGACGAAGGTCACCGGTGGCCGTACGCCACGCGAAGAGCGGATCATTGCCGGCCTCGAGGAGGTCCAGCGGTTCGTTGATGAACATGGGCGCGTGCCGCAGTACGGTGAGGATCGTGACATTTTTGAGCGCCTATACGCCGTTCGGCTTGATCGCCTGCGCGGTCTGGTAGAATGTCGGGCTCTCCTGGGACCTATGGATCGCCAAAAGCTTCTGGAGGGGGATGAAGGAATATCTCTTCCGGCAATAGACAGCTTGGACGACGAGTCGCTGCTTAAGGCGCTTGGCGTTGGCAGCTCTGCGGAGGGGCTTACGGATCTCCGTCATGTCCGTTCTGCCGCCGAAAAAAAAGCCGCCGAAGAAATCGCCACCCGCAAGAAGTGTGAGGACTTTGAGGCATTCAAACCGATGTTCGTTGAAGTCAAGAAGGACATCGATAGAGGCATACGGCAGATACGACCGTTTCAAACGATGGCCGAGATTCAGAAAGGTCAGTGGTTCATCGTCGGGGGTCAGGTTGCTTATGTGGCAGAGGTTGGCGATGAATTCGTAACCGAATATGACCGGCGAGACTGCAGACTCCGTGTTATCTACGACAACGGCACAGAAAGTGACGTTCTCTTGCGCTCCCTCCAGCGGGCCCTTCACCGGAACAATGCTGGCCGGCGCATCACAGATCTGGACCAGGGCCCGCTTTTCTCCGGCGAAATCGAGGAAGGAGACGAGGCCAGCGGCACTATCTATGTTCTGCGGAGCAAGTCGGACAACCCCGTAGTCGCAGCCAACCGCAACATCGTGCACAAGATCGGTGTGACTGGCGGCAGCATTGACCGCCGGATTGGAAACGCCAAGCTGGATCCAACATTTCTTCTGGCAGATGATGAAATTGTTGCGACTTACAAGCTTTCGAATATCGATCGTGCCAAGCTCGAAACCTTGATTCAGCGAGTATTTGATCCGGTAAGGCTTAACATTGAGATCAAGGGTCGCTTTGGAAATCAGGTTGTACCGCGCGAATGGTTCCTCGTGCCTCTATTCGTGATCGATGAGGCTGTTAACCGGATAAAAGATGGAACAATTACAGACTGCCAGTACGATCCGGGGACAGCATCCTTAACGCGCGCGGTCGGATAAAACGGTTAGAGTGGCCTCGCCAGACCTTTGAATCCTATCAATCCTTCCTTTCCCAGAGTTCGTTTGACTGGGCCCCTTCTTAAAGGCCTCGTAGTTTTTATACTTGGAAGGGGACTTCCGCACTTAGTGCGGCGACGAAAGATGGAAGAATTTTCACTTTTCCAACTCTTCTAGATTTCGGAGGATCTGTTGCGAGAGGAATTCTATGTCGAGATTCATGATGCGAGACAGATTATGCAGGACATCCTTAACATCTGAAGGGCGTGAAGGGCGACCCTGTGATTGAGTGAAAGGGCCATCCGTTTCCGTCAGGATGCGTGAAATCGGAATCTCTTTTAGAAGAGCATGGTGCCGATCGCTCTTAAGCATTTCCGCATTGATCGAAAGATAGCACCCAAGATCTACGGCTCTTTTGGCCTGCTTCGGGCCGCCGGTAAACCAATGCAGCACGACTT
>DCZN01000121.1:4688-6485 GCA_002331625.1 Nitrospira sp. UBA2083
TTTGCAATTGTCTAATCTGAGATGGGCTTCAATCATATCCAAAACCGTGGGAGCTGCTCTGAGACTATGAACCGTCAGGATTTTGTCGCCAGCGATCGAACATTCTTTTAAGATGTTTTCAAAAACCTGTTTTTGAAGATCAAATGAATTATAAAACTTCGGCCCGGCATCAAGACCGACCTCGCCGACATACCGGGACTGAGGAAGGTATTCCCTCCATAAATTAAACTCACGGGCTCTTTCTGAAACGACTTGCGGGTGAAGGCCGAGAGCAACCCGTATGTGCTTCGTAACACTGGCAAGATCGCGATTGCGGGGCCATGCCTTCGGCGTTGTTGTCACGGTAAGCGTACGAATAGCCTTTAGATCACAATCGGACATCAAAGAATCGAAATCAGGGTACAGGTCAAGATGACAATGAAAATCGACTAAATTTGCAATCATACGAGGTGCCTATGTCAGCTAGGAATGGCTCTTACGCCAGATAACAATTCAGCTACTTCGGCCATGCCTCTCCTATAAACATCAGCCAATGCAGCAAGATTTTGTGGTTGGTCGGCCAGAGAACCGGATTTATGAATAAGTATCTTTGCGAGATCAGGATTCTGTCCTAGCCTTTGAATGGATAACTGAAACGATCTTATTTGCTGACCTTCAGCGCGGAGAGTGTCAAAAATATGTTCTTTAAGATTATCGATGGTATACGGGGTTGGGTCATTACCAGGTCCTAAAGCGTGCTGCAGTGCTGCTTTGCGAATGAGACAGGGGAGGCAGTATCCACAATGCTCAATGGCTCGACCTTGCCAGCGCCCCTTTGTGGGGGATGAACAAGACAGAGAATTGGGGATAGTATCGATTAACAGCCGTTGGTTTCGGCATGCAGCCACCATTTCTCCCTTGGTCATATTCCAATATGGGTTTTTGACCGTGCCGCTAAGTCCTAGGAGTCGAAGAAGATCGTTCCACCGCTCCATATAAAAAGGATGTGTTGTGCGGGTGCTGAGTGCTCCGAGCCGTACTACATCGAGAGGAACATTGATCGCAATGAGACCATTTTCTGGGACATTTAAGACAAAGTGTTGATTAATACCCGTTCCGGCAAAGATTCCAAGCGCAAAGAAAAGAAACGATCTGCCGCGTGTTGTATTTTCACTTTCAACGTCTCGGACGAGGTTTGTAGGGAAGTTAAGCCAAAGACGAAGGCGGTTAAATGGATTTTTTCTGTAATGGCCATTCAATGAGCTCGCGCACTGGTTTTGTGCGTCGCTGGTGGCACCTTCTCCCGCGTGACTTACAAGCAACGGAATCTGGCCTGCTTCTAAGGCATCAATTGCGCCTATGAGGCTATCAAGTCCTCCAGAAAATAAACTTACACTGTCAAACGGGGGGCTTATTAGCTTGGCCGACCTTCTTGGCACTATGCTAGAAAATCTTACCGGCCGAGGTCGGAAGCCTATGGCCCATTTATCGCCCGTTAGAAAATTAAGCATGCGAGCCAACAAGTCAGATGTAGCAGCCCATAATTGCGGGGTACTGACCGGGACTACCAGCCGAAATTCACGTGTCCACGTGTCCTGAGATTCTGTGAAACGAGATATCCTGGTGTCGGCAGCGTGCACATGTGCGGCAAGATGAAGAAGGTCTACACCTATTTCGGATGGGAAAATGTGTAAACTCTTTAAATCTCGAAGTGCCGTTTGGATATCGAGTGGAAATCGGGTGACGATTTCATCCGGTGCATTAGGAATAGCTGCATTGTCTTGGCGGCCAAGTGTACCTATCAATAAGTGGCGTCTC
>DCZN01000121.1:6497-11158 GCA_002331625.1 Nitrospira sp. UBA2083
CTCTTGCTCACCCAAAGTTTGCAAAATACTGAATGCCCGCTCATATATATGGCCTACGAACTGCAGCGTTCGGTCAGGAGTTAATGCTTCCAGTCTCGCTCTAGCCTGCGTCAAGGCATCCGAAACACCTCTGAAGATGAAATCATGAAGGGCCGCTTGGACACGTTCGAAGACCTTAATATTAGCTGGGGCAATATGTATTTTCGTTCCGATATCATTGCAAAGCCGGGCTTCAATCGCATGTGTTGCATAAAGTTCCAGAACGGTCTGCATCTGATCTACAGTCAATGAATCCAAATCTGCGATTCCAATTTCAGCCAAATCAACAATGGTTTCTATGAAGGCGTTACGAGCGATGCCCTCATCGATTGTTCCACCTTCTGGACAGACGTAATCGGCTAAGCCGAGAAAGATTTCTTCAATTGGGCGACCTGCAAGATTTTCCAACCGAAGTGCACGTAGGGCTTCATGGACACCATGAGTTCTTGCGCTCGATAAGAATCCTGCCAGTCTCGCGCCAGCAGTATTAGCTGAACCCATTCTTTCTGCGGCTTGACGGGAACCTCCAGCCGATGAAGAAACATAGCCAGAAATGGCGCGGCCAAGTTTTGCACGATCGCTCCCACCCGATTTGGCAAAACCTGTGAAATTTGTACGCGGCGCTTGAAACTGGGTTCGGGGTATTGGCACAGGAGCAGACCGAGGAGGGGGTGCAGGAGGAACGTCGGGTGGGCCGCCGTCGCCATCTCCTGAGTTGCCGTCGCCCGATGGGTCTGCGGCGCCATCAGAAGAATCCCCATTTCCTCCACCAAGCCAGGTTGGTATTAACGAACCGCCTTGTTGCCCACCGTAAGAATTGGATGTACCCATCAGCGGTTTCCTTTTGGCAACTGTTTCACACCGGTGGCAGCGGCCTTGAGGAAGGCGTTATTGTTTATCTTTGACCATCCGTCTATTAGTTTCATGAGCCTGGCGGCTGGTCCAACGCTTGAAACAACCGAATCCCATCCAGCAACAGCCCACGGCCCCAATTTTTCAGCAGGCAATCCTTCCAAAAAATCTACGAGATTGTCCTGTAATTCAGGATGGCTCTTAACAAGAACGGTGAGGCCTGGAATACCTGCAGGTTCCGTGTCAAACTTTGCTTCACTGATAATACGGCTTCTGACGGCTTCAAAGAGTTGCGCAGCCTCAGGAGGTGCCAGACGTTTAAGATCGGAGTCAAGTGTTTGAACCATCATTTTAGTGCCAAACAACCGCTCTGCGACTGTCGCGAGATGCCCGAGGGCCGTTGCTGAACCAAAATAATCCTTCTTGTCTTTTGTCACGAAAAGATAAGGGCGGAGGTCGACGCCCGACAGCGGAGGTTTGATTGATGACCAAGACTGGATCACTTTGGAAGCGGTCCATTCTGATAGAAGGGGACTTTCTGACAGTGGCACCACTTTTAATTCGGAGATTTTCTTCTCTTCCTTTTCCTTGAGGCCATCCTTCCCGGCAGGAACGGCTTCAAGCTGCGAGAGTTCCTCGCAGACTCCGGCCGAGGAAGACGCAGCAGACGTTGCAATCTGTCCAAATAGCCGGGACAAAAAACATTCTGCCAGCATAAGCTTGGCCAGCACCGGTAAATTCACATCCTTTCCGAAACCGCGCGCATCTGCCGTGCGCTGTCTTAGTATTAATGTATTCAAGAATCGCTTAATTTGCCGAGGATTACCCTTAGTCCCGCTGGCAAGCGAGGGACCAATTTGATCAGCTAGTATGAGGGCGTTCTGTGCTTTTCCAGCCTTTTCAGCCAGAGTATTTCTTATAGTCTCGGCATCGATGGGCGAACTTTCCCAAGGCTTCTTGAGACGTTCGCGCGCCGCTTGTATCAATTTATTGAAGCCTGGATCTGACTCTCCCAGTTCAGCGCCGACCAGTAGCAGGGTGACATAAATGCGTGTTTCCATCTCTCCGAGCGGTGGAATGCGGAATGGTACCTGAATAAGTTTTTCGAGGTAATTTCTCGCATATGTCTGGGGGCCCGTTGAGTCCGGCAAATCGGGGAAATGCTTGCGCACCGCATATTCGATCATCGCTTCATCTGCTGCGACGACAAAAGCTGTACGCGAAGTAAAAACAAAAAGGCGGATAGCCTCCAGGGTTTCAATGGCGATATCAGGCAAGCATCGGTCTAAGTCGTCAACGAGGACAACGAGCTGAGTAATTCCTGCCTCTTTCAAAAGAGTATCGAAAGCTTTTCGGAACTCGCTGATATCTTCAGGTATGTTCCGAACCTCTGCAGGCCTGAGGAAAGACTTAGCACCCTCAATTGCTGCCTCAATTTTTTCAGGATCTTTTCCAGCCTGAGTAAGTGATTCCAGGATGGCATCGATATTACCAGGCAATAATATACCGTGCGCAGCAAGGGCCAATCCCCCGCCTGCTTTGGCAACTTTGAGCCAATCTATTCGTTTATATATATCCTTAACGGCTGCTGCAGCCTTGGTAAGTGTGGGCCGTTTGCCGATCAGTTCCGTTACTATTCCCTCGATGAGGGCGATCTTGGCATCTTCGAATCCTTGAAAACGCCAACCATTGAACTTTATGCACAGAACATCCTTTGTATGCCCCAGAGTGGCTTCAATCATCTCGAGAACACTAGACTTCCCTGCTCCCCAGTCACCGTGTACGCCGACCGTAACCGGGTGGTCAGGTGTTTCTCTGAGTAATTTTACAATCGTAGCAGCTATTGCCTCATTGTTGAGGAGATCCACTTTCGTCTCGTTATCACTCAACAGCATATTCCACTCCTATGGTTTTAGAGGGATGCCTAGTGATATCCGGGAAACGGATTCATGTCAAAAATCGTATCCGAGTGGGAAAGCAGGGACCCGTTAGCACAAGTTGCTTAATAGGCTCCATATTTACCGCCTCGCGCTTCTATTTTTGCTTTGATAAAACCAAAAATCGAATGAATGAAGTAAGTAAGATCCTCGGCGTCCAACGTCAGGAGGGTCCTTTCTCAGTCTGATGTGGTCACGGAGTTGCTCGCAGACTCCTTCGGACTTCATAGGCGTGGCGTCATCGCGCGATCATGACCTGTTGGTAGGGTTCACCGATGAGTGTCCATGTCTTTGACGCTCCTGTGCGTTCTTGTCGCGTTTGATATGGGGAATCACTGGAACGCAACATCTGAAGGCTCCAGCCCATCAGCGAGGATTCGCTCCCAGGTGGCGAGCTCTTCGTGATAGGCCGCATCCTGCGCTTCCTCACGATTGGCGTCCAGCACCGCGTGTTCCACTATCCGCTGGTGCTCGCGTTTCAACAACGCATTGAGATACCACGACGATTAGTGCCGCCCATTTTTTAGAGAAACGCAAACGCCTCGGGGTCTACGGTAATGGTTACACGACATGTCATGGTCAGGGCGCCATGACCTTCGGAAGTTGATCAGCCGTGGCAAGTTGGCGAAAGTCGCTGAGATTAAACGTGTAAATCCGCTCCGCCGCACATTTGGTCGCACAGGCCAGGAGCAGGGCATCATAAATCTTGGCCCCAGGAATCCCCGCATCCCGCACCACGGTCAGTGCCTGGAGATACTCCTCATGCGTGAGTGGCACCACCGTACAATATGGCACAATATTCTCCGTGATGATGCGGGCCGCTTCACTCGGATGAATCCGAGGCTGCACCGGGAGCCGGGTCAACGCCGCATAGGTCTCTGCAATCGAATGGGCACTCACAAATCCCGTATCCTGACCGGCGACGACTCGCCGCAGGGCGGGCAGTGCTCGCGCATGATGGGGATGACTCAGTTCAGACGCGGCGACCAAGACCGTCGTATCAAAGAACACCTGCATCGCGGCTCAGGCTGTGCCCACGGCCCGGAGTCGTTCATCGCGCACGTCCTCCAGCACGCGTGCCCAGTCCGCGTTGGCCTGAGCCGTCCCCTGATGAACCCAGAGCCCCTCGACATTCACCATCGTGGGGTGTGGCACGGGCACCCGGAGGAACAGCCCATCGGCTTGTTCCTGGACCTCCAGTTCCATATCGGGTTTCAACCCGAGCCGATCTCGGAGGGGTTTCGGCACAACGATCCGACCAGACTTATCAATTTTCACATCCATGCCATTCATCATGCCATATGCCATAGAAAACGGCAATAGTTCGTTATCACAGAAGTTTCATTATTAGTAGCAAGCAAAAATAGAGTATGATAAAGGACGTTATCATACCTTATTATTCAGTAGGGGACGGACATGAAAAACACCATCCAACTTGCCATCCCGGCCACAAGGAAACTCCCCGCCCTCTTCACCCCCACACCCAAGGCAACCAAACGGTTCGTCGAATTCTTTACTGCCAACGTCCGAAACCCGCACACCCGAAAAGCCTATACCTGGGCGGTTGCCGAATTTGCGACCTGGTGCGAACGGCATGGGATACTCTCCTTACAAGCCATTGAGCCAGTGCATGTCGCCACCTATATTGAAACGTTGCAACGCCGGCTGGCCGCCCCATCCGTCAAACAGCATCTGGCCGCCATTCGCATGCTATTCGATTGGCTCGTGGTTGGCCAGGTCCTTCCCAGCAATCCAGCCAGCTCTGTGCGTGGACCGAAGTACTCGACGAAGAAAGGCAAGACCCCGGTGCTCATGGCCGACGAAGCCCGGATG
>DCZN01000121.1:11559-12569 GCA_002331625.1 Nitrospira sp. UBA2083
GGGATTACGGAATATCTCCGCAACGGCGGGAAGCTCGAGATTGCGCAGCAGATGGCGAATCACGAGAGCGCTCGCACGACGGGGCTGTATGATCGGCGCACTGATCAGGTGTCGCTGGATGAGGTGGAGCGGATTGTGATTTAACGGCAGATAACGACGGGAATCATGCGCGAGGAGCGTGAGCCATGATGACACCCCGCCAGGTGAACGTCCCTTCGACCGCGACCCATGGAGGGATGTGTGTTCGACGTATTCAATAATTCACGAGCGCCCGCCGGACCGCTTCCGGCTCACGATCAATCACCAGAAGATAGGCGCGTGTCGCTCCGCTCGGGATGGCTCGTCCTTGCTCCCATTGCTGCACGGTCCGAAAGCTGAACCCATACTGCTTGGCAAATTCGCTCTGACTCATCCCGACTTTCTTCCGAATGCGGGCCACATCAATCTCGTGAGGAACATGGACCACGTATGGATGCGTGTGTCCATTGACCCAGTCCAGAGCTTGCTTGGCACTCGCGATCATGCGTCGCCCTGCCGATGGTGTGTGCTTCTTCATTGCGCCCTCTTTCTGCGATACGCTGCTGCCAGAGCTCCCAACGTGGCCTTGAACTCGTTCCGCTCTACCTGGGTCAGGTCAACCCGTTCATTCTTCGCAAACACGTTGAGGAGAAACACTGGGATATCTGTTCCACTGAAAAACGTGATCACCCGATATCCTCCTCGTTTTCCTTTACCTTTTCCTGCAAACCGTACTTTTCTGGCTCCGCCTGTCCCCTGTATTTCGTCTCCGGCTTGGGGATCCTTGGCAAGACACTCGACGATGCTCATCCGTTCCTGCTCTGAAAGACCGGCTCGCTTCGCATCGCTCAAATACGCGTCGGTTTCGATGACCGTCTGCACCAAGTAACTATACGTTATTTGCGTATAGCTGTCAACAACCGCCCATTCGACGTGTGCTCTGCGATGTTCATCGCAGCCTCCCTCCCGTTACCCTCATTCACGTGTCGTTG
>DCZN01000110.1:0-27790 GCA_002331625.1 Nitrospira sp. UBA2083
ACGAGCAGCCAGCGGCCGTTCGGCGAAAAGATCAGCATATCGGGTAACGCGCCGACGGTGAGCTGATTGAGCAGCATCCCGCTTGTGCTGAAGAATTTCACGCTGCCTGGATCGGTTTTCAGTGCTCCCTCCAGCGCGACGGCCACCACCTCTCTGCTCACCGCGACACTGTTCGGCTTTCCTCCGAGTGGGATGGATTGGACCAGCACCGGGGTCTGAGGTGCCCCAAGATCGAGCACATCGAGTTGACGCAGATTCAGGTTAATGCTGAACAACCGTTTCGAGGCAGGATCAAAGGCTGAAATTTCGGCCCGGGGCTCATCCGGGTTGGTGCTTACACCGGCACTATATCGGCCGATCTGTTTGAGTGTGATGCGCGTCGAGTCAGACGCGTCGACTGGGAGAGCCGATCCCAAAAGAGTCATCACCCCGACACTTACTAGCAGCCGCTCCATCATCATACGGTATTCCTCCTACCATCAGAACGTTCCGAATCAACTGTACTATTTGATGGACCGCATTGTGCGAGCGGTAGGTTAGGAGATGATTACGGAAGCGTTAAAATCGAGTAACGTTTGAGGAAACGGAGGGGGCGTGATGGGATGAGGTGGATATCGTGTATGACGGATCATGGAATGGCTCTCAGTTCCGTCCTTACCAGTGATTCTAGTATTTTACCCAGCAGGTGCTAAGGCCAATTCTGGCTTGCAAAAAATAATGAATCGAGTATAGAAGGTATAGGTAAGAATGGCCTTATGAGAGATCTAGCCCAAAAGCCGATCCATCCGGGAGAAGTATTGGGCGAGGTCTATATGAAGTCTCTCGAGCCGCCGCTCACCGTGAATGATTTGGCAGATTCGATCGATGTTCCTCTCCGAGAACTCACTCGTTTTATAGCCGGGAAACGGCCGGTCACCATGCCTCTCGCGACCAGACTGGCGATGAGATTTAGGACGACCATCGGGTACTGGCTCGGATTGCAGTCTTCGTATGATCGATCTCAGGCATCCAGCCTCTTATTGACCCAGCTCCAGACCACAAACCGACCACGCCCGTAGGCGCTCCAACCTCTTGTGAAAGTGATTTGCGGACGAAGCGTGTGCCGAGTGGTTTCTGTATGAGCTCGGTAGTAGCTCATCGCCCCAGTTGAGCGCGCGAGGGTTCTTACGGCGCTCAGCCAGGCTGGTGATTCGCTGTCTCTTGTGCTCGATGCCTCGGCGTTGGTGGATGTGCAGACTGCGTTTGCGTTCCCCCTTTCGGCTCAGGTCATTCAGAACTACACGCGTCTATAGCGGCCGGTGATCGCCAAGGCCCCTGCGCGTTAGGTAGTCCAACCAGATTAATTATTCTGCCTGTAGAGAGAGACTGTGCCGTTATTTTCCCTCCTGCCTGGTTTGTTACGCATTATTAAGAACCATGAGACTTGGTTGTAACGAAAGGCTGGGAGAGTGGCCCAGTGGAATTCGTGCGGGCGGTGTGGAGGAAGACTGCAGCTTCCGTCACCCGCCGGTTTGTCGGCCAGAGGCAGCTGCCCGATCGGTTCACTTTTACCAGGGGATCAGCGTGCTGAAGAACTCTNNAACAACTCAACCGCATTCATCATCCGCCTGTACCGGTACGTCGGGCTGCTCGATCGCTGCTGCTCGTGTCCTCCGGTGTGGTGCGGTCATGTCTAAGGGAGACACTCATGATCAAAATCAAAAGAAAGATTGCGAAGTGGAGTGTGATGGCGGTGAAAGTAGGGCTTGCCGCTTTCATGCTTGTGGGCTCAGCGGGGGTCAGCCAGGCGGATGAGTTCGAGGGGTTCGGCGGATTGGATTTTGGATCAATCGTGCAGGGTGGTCTGGAACGATCGTCTCGAATTTGGTTCGGCGTCGATCGGCCGCTCAAAGAGTCGGCGCCTGCAACAACCGGGGTTTATCGCACGGCGACGCAACCGGCTTCCGCCCAAGTCTTACTCGCAGATGGACTGAAAGCCGAGTACGTGACCCGCAATGCCGGTGACTTGGCCGACATGTTCGCGTTCTGGCCGAATGACCGCAACCCCTCCCATCTCGTTTTCTGCATCGAGGGTGCGCGCCAAGATCTCGGCACGTTTCTTCCCGGAGGACTCGTGAAAAAATTCAATCCTGCCGTCCAGCGGATTCGATTGTCCGACGGGTCGGTTGAAACCGTGCTTCGGGGGATGAGCCGCTGCGACGGAATCCGACGGACCCCGTGGGGAACCATCTTGGCCACCGAGGAGACCACTGACGGCGGAGCTTATGAAATTTTGAATCCGTTGCGAACCACGAACTCTACAGTTCAAGATCGGGCGACGGGTGCGATCATCGATGAGAACGGAATGCCTTCAACCAGCGAGGTAGCCAAGCGCCCGGCTCTTCCGACCATGGCATGGGAGGGACTTGCTGTTCTGAAGAGCGGCGTCGTGATCGCCGGAGATGAACTCCGTCCCGGAAGTCCGGCTGATGCCGACGGAGGCGCGATTTTCAAATTTGTGCCGGCCAGTCCTCGGCCGGTTGCAGCCGTCGCGTCGGTGGCCGACAGCGAAGAGGAAACCCGAATTGAGAGTTTGAGCCAGTCTCCGTTGGTCGCCGGCAACGTGTATGCGTTGCGGATGAGTTGTACGACCGGAGTGCAATACGGACAGGGATGCGAAATCGGCAGTGGCGCGTGGGTCGCAGTCGGTGCAGCGACCGCACGCGGCGATGCCGGTAGGGTTGGTGCGACCGGCTACTATCGCCCTGAGGATCTCGAGCAGGACGAGCAGTACCGAGGTGAAGGCGTCCGCTTCTGCTGGACCAACACAGGCGAAAGCGATATCGCCAATTACGGTGAGGTGTTGTGTGGTGTCGATCGCGCGCCATTGGTCGCCGATCTGAATCAGCAGACGGTGACTGCCAATCGATTTGTCGAAGGCGACAGTGATTTCAATCAGCCCGACAACTTCGCGTTCCAGCCGAAGACGGGGAATCATTATGTCATCGAAGATAACTCCAACGGTGATGTCTTTGCCTGCTTGCCGGACGGCAAAGATCGAGACATCAAGACGGACGGTTGTGTGAAGATCCTTTCAGTGAAGGATTCTTCTGCAGAACCGACGGGATTCAAGTTCACAGCCGATGGACGGACTGCCTACCTTGCAATCCAACACAGCAATGATTCCAACATGCCGAAGGTGGACGACTATGCCACCGACGACATCATTAAGATTACCGGGTTCAAGATCCCATTCCGATTCCAGCAATAACTTTCGCGATACCAGACAGTGCATGGTCAGGTATGTGGCGTGCGCCCCTAGCCGGCGCACGCTGTACCCCGTCCGATAGCCTATCAGTTCCGGACGCGAGTCTATCGAGCAGCACCCAGCAAACTGCCGTGGATGTGCGTGTCACGACGTCGGAGATCGAATACACAGACGAGAAGGCATCCCCCTAGGGTTGGTCGTTCGGACGGCCGCTACGCCGGGATATTGCGCTGTATTGCCTGGCCGGTGGATGAAGTAGACTGCACAAGCATGACCCTCTCTCGCACTGGATCATTGATTGTCCAGCGACAAGGGTCTCGAACCGGTCCTGTCCCACTTACGGCTTCCGTACACCGGTGTTCGAGCACGGCCCTCATTCCCATAGTAGCGTGGACGCCGGCGATTCCGTGCGATCACATGATCGGTGATGTCTCCGCAGGTGACACAGCGTAGAGCCCACGCTCTGTTTCCCCCCTCAGTGATGAGTTCCGGTACTCTCATGCCCGTACAGCGTGCACATCGCATGGCGTCCTCCTCAATCGTGCCGAATAAGAGCTCGGTCGGTTCCGCGTGGCCCAACGTGTTGCTGGACGGGAGGCAGATCAAGATAGTCGTAGAATTGGAACACCACCGATGGGTAGGCGGAGGAGAGTCTGTCTTCGATCTGTCGACGAATTTGATTCGTGCATCTGCCGCTTGGAAGGTCTGTTTGCCCGGAGTCCTGTTTGAGGAGGATGGCACCCAGTACGAGGTCTTGCAGAAACCAACCAACATAATCCGTCTTGCGCAGTGATTCTTGTACGGCAGAAATTAGGGCTCTCTTGACCGACTCCTGGATGCGGAACGGCGCGCCTTCATAAGTGGCCAGGCGACAGAGGAGGACATGAAAGTCTTGCCCGGAATGCCGGCATCGTCGGTGTTCCAAGTTCAACAGGGATCGAAAGGTACGTTCGTCGTATTCAGTATGAAGATCCGTCATTGTATTGAACCTGGCTCGTACCAGAAGGACATACGCCTACGGTCCGTCCTGCAAGGTCGCTCGCTGATGTTTCAGTCGCTGCTAATTTCTCGATAGGCGACTTTCGGCTAGGGCAAGGCAGGGCACACAGTAGCGGGCATCCGGCTGAACGGCCAACCGCTCATACGGAATCGCCTTGCGGCATCGTCGACAGTACCCATAGTACTTGGTCCTCAGTAACAGCAGCGCACGTTCAATCCGCTTGAGTTTGGTGAGTGCTCGCATCTTGACTTGAATCGCCAGAGCCTGCGCGAGATCATGCGTGACTTGGTCTGCTCGCTCAGCACAGGGTTCCTGCTCATCCGGCACCCCGATGGTCAGATTCCACTCGGTCAACAACGAGACACGTTGCCGGGAGAGTTCTGCCTTGAGCCGTGCGCGTTTTGATGGAGAGTGCATGGTTTGCGGAACTGCGGTCGTCGTGCTCGACGGTCTAGGTGTGGGCCTTGCCGGCGATGTAGGTGTCATGGTGTTGTCCTCCTCAGCGCCACTCATACTCCCCCAAGCGCAACAAATGATCAGGAAGAGATGAAATCTGTGTAAAAGTTCCGCTTTAATCGGTCTTATGGGTGACGGTTGGATTGACTAATCAATTCTTCTTGATATATGAAAGCTTCATGACGGCGGGATCAAAATGTCGAGACAGGCGGTCGAACTCTTTCATGCCTTGTCGGATGAGACGCGACTGTGCATCCTAGACCGACTGATGGATGGAGAACGATGCGTCTGTGACCTCACGGACATGTTCAAGATCGGTCAATCACGCCTCTCATTTCACGTGCGCGTTCTCAAGGAGGCCGGCTTGCTGAGAGGTCGCCCGGAAGGACGATGGAGGTACTATTCAATCGATCAGGAAGGGATCCAAGAGCTGGAGGCACTCGTTGACTGATTGAAAGAATCGCGATCGCCGTTATCGCAGTTGTCAACGCGGTACCCGTAATATCTTTTGCCCGTGATGATCAAGAATTATTGATGTATCGATCAGACCTATCAGGTCCATTCTTCAAATGAGAAGGAGACATAAACCATGGATATGGCAGTTACGTCGATCCGTCCGGTTCGGCTCATTCAAAAAGAACTGAACCTGTTTGAGCGTTATCTGACGGTGTGGGTGGGGCTGTGTATGGTGGCCGGGATTATCCTCGGCCAGTCGGCTCCAGCTGCCGTGCAGCTCTTACGCAGCATGGAGTTTGGTCAGGGCAGCCACGTCAATTTCCCAATTGCCATGCTCATCTGGTTCATGATTATCCCGATGATGATGAAGGTGGATTTTGCCGCCGTGCGTAATGTCGGCAAGCGGCCACGTGGATTGCTGGTGACGCTGTTTGTGAACTGGATAGTCAAACCTTTTTCTATGGCCTGTCTCGCATGGCTGTTTTTCCGCTTCGTATTTTCCGCATGGATGACGCCAGCAGACGCCGACCAATATATCGCCGGGGCGATTATCCTGGCAGCGGCTCCCTGTACGGCGATGGTATTTGTGTGGAGTTATCTTACTGACGGCGACCCGGCGTATACGTTGGTGCAAGTGTCGGTGAACGACCTCATCATGCTGGTGCTATTTGCACCGCTGGTGGCCTTTCTGGTGAATGGCGCGTCATCGCTGCACGTGCCCTATGAAGTGCTGCTCTATTCGGTGCTGGCCTTTATCGTGATTCCGTTGACCATTGGCGTGTTGCTCCGGCAATTGTTGATTCGTAATCACGGCAAGGACTGGTTTGAACAGACCCTGCTGCCCCGCTTTGCCCCTGTCACCATTCTTGCACTGTTGGCTACGCTGGTGCTGATCTTTGCGTTTCAGGCGGAGAACATCAGCGGCAAAGCGTGGCATGTGGCCTTGATTGCCGTCCCGCTACTCTTACAGGTGTATTTCAACGCCTCGCTGACCTACGGACTCATGAAATGGCTGAAGGTTCCCTATGCGGTCGCCGCACCCGGTGCCCTTATCGGAGCCAGCAATTTCTTTGAGCTTGCGGTTGCAACCGCAATTGCGCTCTTTGGCGCGGAATCCGGTGCCGCCCTCGTCACCGTGGTCGGGGTTTTGGTAGAGGTTCCGGTGATGCTGTCCGTGTGCGCGGCCTGCAACCGGACACGAGATTGGTTTCCAGTGGAGGCGGCAGCGTGAAAAATGAGGTCCTCTTTTTGTGTGCCGGCAATTCCTGTCGTAGCCAAATGGCGGAAGGTTGGTTGCGATATCTCGCGAGTGACCGATTTGAGGTGGCCAGCGCCGGAACATGCCCGGTTGGCCTCAACCTTACCGCGGTTGAGGTCATGCGGGAGGCGGGCATCGACATTTCCAGTCATCGCTCAAAGCATCTACAACGTTTCGCGGCACGACGGTTTGACTATGCAATTACTGTGTGCGACCAAGCGAGGAAGCTTGCCCGATCTATTCTGGAGCCGCCTCAATTCTACATTGGAGTTTTGATGATCCGGCATCTGCAGGGGGGAAAGAGTCGGAACGACTCGCGGTGTTTCGGCGAGTGCACGACGAAATCAGAACCAAAATCAGTACATGGCTGATGGATGGGCCATGCCCTTTGGGCTACTACGAGGTCACCGGCAGGGTGAGGGGTCCCATCGCGTTGAGCGAAGCTCCTGGTCAAAGTAGACCCGGTACCCCACGCATCGAGAATTCCCTGAGAGGAATTCGTATTCCCACACCTCACCCCCGGACGGCAATTTCTTGAAGCGTTGCGGATAGCCGAACTGGCGGGTCAATTCAGATTGAGTCAGGCGCCCGACGGCGCCTTCGAGCGCCTCCACCCGCGGCTCATGAGCACAGGAGAGCAGAGAGACCCATCCCAGGGAAAGAAAAAGGAACCGGAGAAGCATCGCCTGTTTCACGGGTCGTCGAGTAGCGCTACGCCGTTGGCTTACGAGCCCAGAGGCTGATCCGATAGTTTGTAGCCGAGCGACTTGACCGAGATAATCGACTCGCTCAGGGGCGGCACTTTCAGTTTTAAGCGCCGGACATGGACATCGACCGTGCGTGTCGTGCCGTAGTAGTCGTATCCCCAGACGGAGTTCAGGAGCATATCCCGCGTCAGTACCCGTCCGGGATTACGCAACAAATGTTCAAGGAGGCCGAACTCCTTGGCGGTCAACGACACTTCTTTCCCTTTCACCCTCACTTCATGCTTCGTCAAATCCATGTGTAACTGACCATACGTCAAGAAGGTGGGAGCCTGTTCACTTGTCCGCTCCAGGCGTCTAAAGAGAGCCTTGACCCTGGCGACCAGCGCTTTGGGGCTGAATGGCTTGGTCACGTAGTCATCGGCTCCGAGTTCCAATCCGACGATCGTGTCGGACTCCTCGTTCTTTGCGGTGAGCATGACGATCGGCAACAGGGCCGTCTCAGCTTTGTTGCGAAGAACTTTGCACAGTTCCAAACCGTCCATCTCGGGCAGCATCAAATCCAGGATCATGAGATCGGGATGTTCGGTCGCCACCATCTTTTGTGCGACGAGGCCGTTTTCAGCTATGCATGTATGGAATCCGTCCTTCTCCAGGTAGCGTTTCACCAACTGTGCGATGTCCGGCTCGTCTTCGACGATCAGAATAGTCTTTGGACGTTGTGATGCCATGAATGAGTCCGTTGGTCGTTGTGCCCCGTTCCACACTCCCGTGCGAGGGCATCATACGCTTTTGATGTTACGGGATTGTTAAGAAGGAGACGGAATGAGAAGGTCGCGCAGCGCAGTTCTTTCCTGCTCTGGGGGAACGGCTCTGTCGGAGGCCGACCGTCCTTTACCGCCCTGGCACTATGGACCCAACAGCGTTTTCATCTCAGCTTCGGCTAATTCAATGGCTCCGCGAGGCGTGTAATGGACGTCGTCGGCAAGCAGTTTAGACAATTGGTCCGGTTGATCAGCCTTCCATCCTCGTTCATCCATCAATCGTCGAGAATTGATGACCAGCACGGCAGGATCCGTGCCCGCGATGGCTCGCAAGGCGCCAGGGTAACGGGCGAACTCTGCTTCGTGCGTCGGACTTAATCCTTTGCGATAGGGATCGCTCATCAAGATCACAGGGAAATTAGGATCATTGGTCCAGGATCGAATTCGGGCGATCAACCGTTCCGTATCCTGTCGGAAGGATTCGGCTGTCGCCCCTTCGCCGCTATCGTTGGCACCGAAATGCAAAACGGCCGCATCGAAACCCATGGACCGAAACAGGAGTCCCGCTGTTCGGTACGTGCTTAGGAACTCCTTCGTGGACAGTCCGCCGGCACTGAGATCTTGAACGACAAGGCCATGCGGGCATTGCTCACTCTTAAAACGGGCGCCGATGATATCCGTCAACGACGAGGTCAGACTGCCGAGTAATTCCAGTTGCATGTGTGGTTTGCCGTTGAACGGCAGAGGGGCTGTTGTGAAAGACTTGACGATAAACGTGGCATCAGCCAGTGGGAGCGGTGCGGTTTCTTCGATCGTCGCAGTTGCGGAATAACTGGGCACGGCATCCGATGGCCGGGCTTTATAAAGAAGGCCTCCGGACTGCGGATGGGTCGCGGCGAAGATCTCCGCCCGTACCGAACCCTGGGTGCAGAAATATTGAGTCGTCGTGGGAATTTCTGCTGCCGGATTGACGCTGCGCGCATCCGGCTCAAGAACTATCAGCTGACCGTACGACTGTCCGTTCACGGACTGTGATCCGGCCGATGCAGCATGGGCGGCAGCCGGGATGCCCGGCAAAAGATTATCCACCACAATGCGAGTCGACGAGGCCCCAGGGCTTGCAGCACTGCCTCTGAGCAGCCAATCTCCATAGGGGTGGCCATCACCGTACGAAGAGTACCCCGCGACGACGGTTTCGGGGACGTTTTGGTACCGTTTCCAGATTTCGTATTGCAGGCGTGAGACATAGACATCGCCTCGTCCTTCAGGCGAGGTTTCCTGAGAGTCGCCTATCAGCGCAAGACGAACCGTGCGCGTCTTCGCCTGCGCCCAGAGGCCGGAGAACCGAGCGGGGGATTGGGTGTAGGAAGGTTCGACTTGATCAAAAGGTAACAGTGTTGCTGGCGGTGGCCCAGGTGGCGGAGGGCTTGCCGGTGGGGGCCCAGGCCGTGAAACGGGCTTGGTGCCATGGCGTTCAATCATTTCCTCGACCGTGACGATTTCGATTTTCCCCTCATTCCGCAACGTGACCAGATAGTCCGCGATCGCGGGAAAATCCTGGTCGTACCGTTGCCACTCTAACCCGAGTTGCTCGCCGTACTTGACGGCATGGTCGATGGCCGCAATCACTTCATCCTTTGAACGCGCATCGCCCGATGCTGCCCATAGATTGTACGGATTGGTGAGTCCTCCGTAGAGGGAGCGTCCGGTATTGTCTGAAAACACGTTACCGCTGTAGGCAGCGACCACGTTACGTTTCGCCAGCTCGGCATCGAGCGCTGCGTTGTGCTTGGCATCTTCATAGCACCAGAAGATGGGGCGTCGGTATCCAAGGAGCTGGAGGTCGGTGAGATGTTGGTCCATATCGGTGGCGGCTTCCTTAAGCGTGTAGAAATCAAGGTAGTTCAGCGCTCTCGTGGATTCGCCGCCGATCGTCCATCCAGCCGCCACCATTTCCTTCAGTTGAGCATTCGTGAATCCCCCTTCCAAGGGGACGCTGCCGGGATCCTTGAGCATCTCGGTGACGGGACAATAGGAGCCAACCAAGTTTCGCTTCTTGGCTTCTGGGAAAAGATGGGTGTACACACTCGCAAAATTGTTTTCCCCCCAGATGTTGATGTGTGGTTTCGCATAATATCCGTGAATAAAATCGCTGAAATAATACGTCCCGGACCTATTGGGCAGGAGATCAATGATAATGCGGAAGGCCGTAAAAGTCTGTGCGATTGCCGCTCCACCGATATTGTCGACCTGGTCGCCGACTTGCCAGGTGATGGGGTTCCATCCGTTGATCATCCTGCGTCCGATTCCCCCTTGTGCCCAATTGAAGAGGAGATATTGGGAGAAGCTGGGGCTTGTTGCGATCTCAACGGTCATGGCTGTCGAGACGTCGACCGATGGCTGATACCAGAAGAAGCCAAAATTGCCGAGGCCCTCGAGAGTACGGTCTTCCATATCAACAACCATCTGGATTCGTCCGCCATTGGCGCCACCGGTGCAGACGGCTTTGATGTAGTGGACCGTCGTGTTTCCTCTCAACGGTGCATGCGGAGGCAACGTGGCGTGGTCATCGACCTGACTCAGGTCGCAACTGGCAGTACCGCCCGCGAGTCTCGGCCATTGTGTGATCGACCCACGTCCCCTCGTGGAGCTGGTTCCATCGGCTTGCCAAAGGACTTGATGGGGTGTGACCAACGAGCCGGTCGGTTGGTCGCCGGTCAGCAATTGAGCGGGAGAGGTCGAGTTGTCTTGCCCACTGCACGACAGGAGACCACTTGTGGTCAGTAGAACGGCGATGGCCCAGGGTATTGTTCGGCGCATGGTTTGTCCCTCGTCTTTGACCTGCCGTCGTTGTCCTATCACAGCGCCGAAGGCGAAGTCCTCGGAAGAGCCCCGCCTTAACGATTTGTTAACACAGATTTGAGCAATCTGTATCCTGAACCTGAGTGGCACCCGGTACAGTGCTCGCTAACCGGGAGGAGGTCGGTCCTTCATGTGCGGTATCGCCGGTCTCATCAGTACTCAACCCATAACGTCACTTCAACAGGAACGGGTGTTGCGCATGAGCGATACGTTGGTCCATCGGGGGCCGGACGGGGCCGGCACCTTTCTCGGGTCTCGGGTGTCCCTAGCCATGCGGCGCCTCAGCATCATCGATCTTTCCGGAGGCTGGCAGCCCTTGTACAACGAAGACAAATCTCTTGTGTTGATCTGCAACGGGGAGATCTACAATTTCGTGGAACTTCGGGGTGTGTTGGAGTCAAAAGGGCACCGCTTTCGGTCGAACAGCGATGCCGAGGTGATCGTACATCTCTACGAAGAGTACGGTGAAGGGTGCATTCACCACCTTCGTGGCATGTTCGCCTTTGCGTTATGGAATGAAACTCGAAAGTGCCTGTTTCTTGCCCGAGACCGTATGGGGGAGAAGCCACTGTATCTCCTTGAGCAGGGCGACACCCTCTATTTTGCGTCAGAACTCAAGGCCCTGCTTCGGACCGGCGTTGTCGACTTTCAGCTCGATCGTTCGGCGGTGTACCAATACTTTCACCATCAATACGTGCCCGAGCCGATGACTCCGATCAAGGGTGTCCGTAAACTTCCCGCCGCTACGCATCTGACGGTCCATCTTCAACCATGGTCTCTACGGGAATTCAAGTATTGGCAGATGGAAGCTGCGCCTCCATTGGAGAGCGATCCGGTCCCCTCCATCCGAACCGAATTGGAACGAGTCAGCGAGCTGACCGTACGTTCCGATGTGCCGGTCGGAATCGCGCTCAGCGGAGGGCTGGATTCCGGCGCGCTGGCGGCACTGGCGGCACGGGCCTACCCAGGGCGGTTGACTGCATTCACAGTGGGCTATGAGGGGCGTCCCAGATTTGATGAACGCCACGAAGCGAAGGCTATGGCGGACTATCTATCCATCCCGCTCCATGAAGTCGAGCTCAAGACAGAAGACATGGTGCAGGCCTTTCCCTCGCTGGTCTTGCGGGCCGATGATCCGATCGCCGACATCGCGAGCTACGGCTATGATGCCGTCATGCAGGCCGCGCGAGCGCACGGTGTTCCGGTCATGCTCTCCGGACAGGGGGGGGACGAACTGTTTTGGGGCTATTCCTGGATGACCGAAGCGCTTGGTCAGACGATGCGGAAAGCTCGATGGCAACAGGAGGGGCGTCCGAAATTCAGTCAGTACCTCCGCGTGAATTTTCCTTCGACATGGTCACGACGGGACATGGTTGAATGGTGTCGGTCAGCGGCGGGGCTTGGGTCTTCTTATCAACAGTTCTTACGAGATCGACAAAATCCGAGGGAGCGAATCGTCCTCCATGAACACTCGCCGCTGTTTCGGACGATCCGTGATTCAATCCCGTCGATCTTGACTGATACGTTTTTGGATTCTGCCTATGAGTCGGACCTGTGGAAACCCTACACCCTGCCGCATCCTTGGTCGCGGCCGGACATTCTCTTCACCCGATTGATTTGTGAGAGTTATCTCGCTGAAAACGGCATCGCGCAGGGTGATCGACTCAGCATGGCGTCCTCGGTCGAACTCAGGCTGCCCCTGGTCGACTATCGACTGATCGAGATCGTGATCGGCCTGCGCAAGGGTTGTCCGGATTACCTCCTTCCTCCAAAGACTTGGTTCAAAGAAGCGGTCAAAGACCTCGTGCCGGAGTGGCTCCTTCATCGGTCAAAGCGCGGGTTTCAACCGCCCGGACGTGAGTGGATGCAGAGTGTATGGGCTCGTTACGGGCATGCGCTCGAGGATGGGTTGCTTGTGCATCACGCTATTCTCAAGCCGGAAACGGCTCGTGCAATGGCGACGCAGACTCACCATGGTCCGCTGGCGCAGCTGACCTTTACCGCGTTGGTGCTTGAATATTGGTGTGCGGCTCTGACCGGCTATCAACATGAATCGGTTTCCCCTTCCGTCATCTCTGGCCGTCCGGTAGCACCATGCTGAGCGCGACGATCTGGTGGCCATTGTGGGTCAATCTGAAGTCCAGCGTGAAGGAGATGAAGACGCTCCGTCGTGTTCCCATCTACTCGGTGGTGTCCGGGATTGTCATTGTAACGGGTTTGGCGCGTGAGGTAGTCATCGCGTCGACATTCGGCCTCAGCCGTGAGCTCGATGTCTTAGTGGCGGTGATGGGATTTCATTTATTGTTCGGTGTGCAGGTGGGAAACGCGATCGAGCAAGTGTTCGTCTCAAAGATGGCATCACGGCCGGGCGGCAGCGTCAGACCTGTGATCAGGCAGACGGCGCTTGTCCTTATTGCGATCAACCTGATCGCGCTCACGGTCCTCGTATTCTCATCGAGAGCGGTGCTCCAGATGGTTTTTCCTCAATTCAGCGTCGAGCAATGTGATACCGGCGTTCGCCTCATCCGCCTCCTGCTGTTCCCGATTGTCTGTGCCGGGTTGGCTGGTCTTCTGCGAGGCGGGCTCTCGGTAGTCGGGAGCTTTGCCCCGGTCTTTCTCAGCGGGGCGATCGTCTCGTTGTCGACCATCGCGGCGGTCGTCGCATTTTCCGATCGGTGGGGTATCGATGCTATGGTGTGGGGATTCGCGGCGGGTCATTTCCTCGTTCTCCTCTGGTTCATCGTCGTGCTCTACAGAGGCTCTGTTCCATCGTCGACGATCGATGCACAGGACCAGCGCGTCTCTATGAAGGAGTTCTGGCGACCGGTGCTGATTGTGTTGATCGGCGAGTTCTTGTTTCAGGCGGTCGTCATGACGGAACGGAGTTTTGCATCGGGCTTGGGAACCGGCACGATCGCCGCGTTCTTCTACGCGGGATCCGTGGTGGCCGTCCCGCTGGCGCTGTTCACGGCTCCGGTCAACACGACGCTTTTCCCAAAGCTGGCGCGGGCATTTCAGGCCGGCTTTCGTGAGGGACGTCAAATCTTGATCCGATACGGAGCGGTCCTGTTCGGAGTCACGTTGCTGTGTAGTGTGTTCGTGGCCCTCGTCTCAGAACCCTTGATCGAGCTGGCACTGGCGAGAGGGAAGTTTTCCGCGGCCGACGCCAGGCTGACGGCTCATATCTTGTCGATATTGGTCTGGGCGCTTCCTTTTGCGAGTTTGTACGGAGTGATTCGGAACTCGTTCTATTCCCTGTCCGACTATCGAACGCCGATTGCGGGACATGGGATCCGGTGGGTGACGCTCATTCTCTGGGGGAGCTGGTTGATCCCTCTCTTGGGAGTCGAAGGACTGGCCGTATCATGCGTCGCGGCTCAAATCACGGATACGAGCATGCTGGGCTGGTTCTTGCTCTGTCGCCTTCTTACGTTGTCGGAGGATACGTGACCTCGGTAATCGATCAAGACGATCAGCCATTGGATGACAACAAGACCTGGGTCGGCCTCATGTTGGGCCTTTGGCTCGCCGGAGTCTTCGCCGGATCCCTCTTCGGAGGCGTCGAGGGACGTCGGAATCATATCTATGAGGCGATCATGCTCATGTCCCTTTTGTGGCCGGTCGGATACTTTGCGTTCAGCCGCAACCGATTCGTTCCCGGGGGATTCAGTCCAGGGACAATCGGGGGGCTGACCTTGTTCGGGTTATTTTGCGCCCTGTCATCGTTCGTGAGTCGGGCCCCTCTTGAATCCGCGCAGTACACCGTACTGACGTTTCTCACGATCATGGTGGTGCTGCAGTTCAACACCAATCTGGATGCGATTCACTACGAAACCGGGCTGAAGGTGTATGCCGTGCTAGGCAGTATCTTGGTCTGCGGCTTCGCCCTGTATGACTATGTTCCCGGCGTTCGGCTCGGCGGCGGTAAGGGGGTTCTCAATCCTGCGGCCTTCGCGCTCACCCCAGCGTCCGTCTTCATGGCCGCGATGATGTTCAGGCGAGCAATCATACGGATCCCGATTCTCGTCGCGATGGGAGTCGTCATCTACCTCACGGGCGCGCGGGCCTCCGCCGTCGCTGCGCTCATCGGGCTGGGGGCCACGCTCTACGCGCGACGACGGATCGCCGGAGCCGACGGGTACATGGTCCTGTTCTTTTGCCTTTTCGCCGGTGGGGGAGTGGTGGCCTATTACGGTGACGCAGTTCTGAGGGGGGCATCCGACTTCTTCGCAATTCAGGACCGCCACCGTGGCCTCGAATCCGGCGGTTCCGGGCGTCTTGAAACCTGGAAAATCACCTGGGATCTCTTTCTGGCCCACCCGATTTTGGGGGTTGGGTTTCGTGCTCATGAGGCCGCACTGAAGATCAACACGTCGGCGCATAACGGCTATCTGGCGTTGCTGGCTGAAATCGGGGTGATCGGGTTTGCGGCGATTTGTTTCGCGACGCTCGCCGGATTACGGAACATCTGGCGGCGGAATCAGGATCCGCCCGAAACATTCAGTTACAGCGTACTCTTCGGATTGGCTTGCGGATATTGCGTGCTTGCCGTATTCGAGCGGTATTTCATTAATGCCGGAAATCCGACATCGCTCCTGTTTTTGCTCGGCATCCTGAGCTCGTCGTATTCGTACGATGCGTCGGATTGTGATCAGCGTCGGGATGAGTATGAAGAAGACGGGCGTGAGATGCCGGTTGCCGGATTTGCAGATGACAATCGGTTCCAGGTGCGGATCTGACCATGACTATGAGGTTGACCGAGGCCGAGAAGGATGCCAGACCGCTGATCGCGCTTCAGCAGGTGTGCATTCCACATTACCGGCGGCATCTGTATGAAACGCTGGGGGCTGATCCCCGGTTTCGGTTTCAGGTCTTAGCCGATCCGTCCGTTGATGTTCCCTTTCTTCCGTTGGCCGAAGCGCCGAGTCGATGCGAATTCAAAGCCGCCGCACAGTACCTCATCAGCCTACCCCATGGATTATCCTTATCGTGGCAGCCGATCGCACTGACGACCATGCTTCGAGAACGTCCCGATGTCGTCGTTGCGCAGGGCAGCCCTTATGATCTGACGGCCTGGATGTTGACGATAGCCGGCAGGGTCATCGGCTTGCCGGTCTTGCTCTGGACCCATGGCCTTCAGGGGGAAGAGTCGGGGCTTAAGTGGATGGTGCGGGCTCTGTTGTACAAGTTGTCGCGTGGCCTGCTGCTCTATGGGGAACATGCCAAGCACCTCTTGATGGCCAAGGGGGTCGCTGCGGATCGTCTACACGTGATCTATAACTCGTTGGACGACCGTGCGCAGGCTACGGTGTTTCGGCGGATCGCTCCTGAGGATTGTGAAGGGTTTCGTCGTGTACTCGGCATAGACCCCGGCGAGCGATTGATCTGCTTTACCGGTCGTCTCCAGCCAGTGAAAAGGTTGCCCTGGTTCCTGCAAGCGTTGAACCTGGTCGTGAAACAAGGCAGGAGCGTTCATCTGGTATTGGTCGGCGAAGGGAGCGAAAGGCCAGTGTTGGAATCCTTGGCGAGGGAATTGGGGCTCACCAAGCTGGTTCATTTTCTTGGCGCCTCGTTCGACGAATCTCACCTCGGTCTTGTGCTCGCCGCCAGCGACCTTGCCGTCGTTCCTTCAGGCGCCGGCCTTTCCGTTATGCATGCGCTCGCATACGGCACACCTGTGCTGCTCCATGACAAGATTGAGGAACACTTTCCGGAGTGGGAGGCGGTGACGGAGGGAGAAACCGGATGGTTCTATCGCCACGATGATCTATCGGATTGTGCGGACAAAATCATCGACGCGTTGTTTCCCAGTCCGAAGAAGCCTGCCATGACTGCTGCCTGTCGTGCGGTCATTGCCGATCGGTACAACACGGCCAGCCATGCTCGGCTGTTTATCGACGCGATTGCCAAACATTGTTCACTCGATTCCTCCCTCGGCACGGACCAAACCCGTTCGGACGTCGCTCTGTCGTCCGGATCACTGGAGCATTCAGCGAGGTAGTCGGATGAGTATCCTGATGAAGCAAGCACGAGCACTGTATCGGCGCGTCGGTCAACATGTTGCGCAGTCCAAATTCGGTCGGCTCCAAGATGCGGCGTCGATCGGGCATGAGAAGATCGGCACCGGCTATGGCGGATGGTTCGTTCCCCGTGGACTCTTGGGTCCGGAGTCTGTCTGTTACGGGGTCGGAGCCGGCGAAGATATCAGTTTTGAGACTGAGCTCATCAATCGATACGGGTGTGAAGTGCACAGTTTCGACCCGACCCCGCGGGCGCAACAACATGTGGAACGGTTATGCAGAAATACCAGCAAGGGCCTTCCCACTTTCGTCAACGATGCGGTTGACAGCCACTATGACATCGACCTGAAAGGTCTGGATCGGTTTCATTTTCACGCCGTCGGCTTATGGAGCGAGGACCGGACTATGCGCTTCTATGCCCCGGAGGATCCAGCGCATGTGTCCCATTCCATCGTCAATCTGCAGCGCACGAGTGAGTATTTCGAGGCCGATTGTAGAACGCTTCGGAGCCTCATGCAGACCTTGGGACATACGGAACTCTCTCTGTTGAAGCTCGATGTTGAGGGAGCAGAATACGAGATCCTGGCTTCCATCCTGCAGAGTGGGATTCGGCCGACGGTGCTTTGTGTTGAATTTGATGAGGGATACCACCCGATAGATGAGGCATATCTGACGCGGATCCTCAGCCAAGTACAGCGTATCAAGACGGGAGGATATCAGTTGACCCATATCGATGGATGGAACGCCACGTTTCTGCACCGTGCCGGGCCGACCAATCTAGGGGAGGCTCGATGAAGGTCGGAATGGTGGCTGCTTCGGTCTCCAGAAGCGGTGGGGGTGTTTACGAGGTCGTGCGCCGGAGTGCGCTCGAATTGCACCGTCGGGGATCCGACGTCAGCGTCTTTGGGCTGACCGACGAGGGTTTCGAACAGGATCGAGAGGCATGGAACCCGGTCGCCGTCAACGTGTTTCGACATAGAGGCTACAAGCCGTTCGGGTATGCACCGGATCTTCTGCCGGCACTCCATTCTGCGGCTCCCGATATCCTACACAATCATGGCTTGTGGATGTATCCATCGGTGGCATCGGTACAGTGGGCGAAGCTCACAAAGAGACCGTATATGGTCAGCACGCACGGCATGCTGGATTCGTGGGCGATCGGGCACTCGTACTGGAAGAAGCGGATCGCGGGTGTGATGTATGAACATCGCCATCTTGCGAATGCCGCGTGTCTCCATGCACTCTGCGCGCCGGAAGCGGATGCAATTCGCCGCTATGGAATAACGAATCCTGTGTGCGTGGTTCCTTGCGGCATCGACTTGCCGCTGCTGAGCGTGAGTCCTTCACCACGGCGGGAAAAAATTCTTCTGTTTCTCGGGCGTCTGCATCCGAAGAAAGGGCTTGGCAACTTATTGGCCGCGTGGCAGGCGCTGCAGGATGAGGATCGTTCCACTGTTGCGGAGTGGAAACTCTGGATCGTCGGTTGGGATCAAGGAAACCATGAGGCGGAGCTGCGGCGGTATTGCGCCGAGCAAGGTCTGCAGTCCTCGGTTCGATTTCTGGGGCCAAAGTTCGGGCCTGAGAAAGAGTCGGTTTTTCGATGCGCTGAGGCCTTCGTATTGCCGTCCTACAGCGAGGGGTTGCCTGTCAGTGTGTTGGAAGCGTGGTCGTACGGGTTGCCAGTCATCATGACGAAAGCCTGCAATCTTCCTCAAGGGTTTGAGGCTGGAGCCGCCTTGTGCATCGATGCGACGTCACCGAGTATTGCGCAAGGACTCCGTTCGATCATGACGATGTCAAGCGGAGAGCGATTGGAGATGGGGATACGCGGGAGGCAACTTGTGGAGCGTCAGTTCTCCTGGGTGTCGCACGCAGAACACATGTCTTCTATCTATTCGTGGATGAGCGGGACCGGCCCACGGCCGGACTGCCTCATTTAGCCAAGGAATCGCTATGGCAGGTTCCCACACCTCGATTCAGCTCGTCTGGGACGGAGTCCGTCGGGTTCTCTGGAATTTAGTCTGGTGGGTCGCCTACCGCCCGAGCCCAAGGGTCCTCCACGGTTGGAGAAGGTTCTTGCTCAGGCGTTTCGGGGCCGTGATCGGAAAGGGAGCGCATCCGTATCCCTCAGTGCGGATTTGGGCACCGTGGAATCTGACCATGCGGGACGGCAGCTGCTTGGGCGACCATGTGCACTGCTATACAGTCGACCGGATCACGCTCGAGCCCCACGCGACGGTGAGCCAATTCTCATTTCTCTGTACGGCTGGGCATGATTATCGAGGCGAAGGAATGCCGTTGACTACGGCTCCCATTACGATCGGTCGAGCTGCTTGGGTCGCCGCCGATGTCTTTATCGGACCCGGCGTGACCGTCGGGGAGCGTGCTGTTGTTGGAGCTCGGGCGAGCGTCTTTCGGAATGTCGATCCGTGGACGGTGGTTGGTGGGAATCCGGCCCGACTCATCAGAAAGTATGCACACCAAGAGGAGAAAATATGACGGATACAGTCGTTGACATCTCCGGCTACGTCTATGAGGACGGTGAACTAAATGAATCGCACCAGTATCTCATCCCGACGCTGTTGAGCGTTCTGGCCGAGCTCTCTCTTGAACCGAAAGATCGGCGTGTGTTTGAGCTCGGTTGCGGCAATGGAGCGGTCGCCGCAGTTCTCACTCAAAAAGGATACCACACGACTGGTGTAGATGTGTCAACCCAGGGGCTGGAGCAAGCTCGACGCCGCTATCCGTACCTCTTGCTCAGACCCGGATCAGCCTACGATCGACTTGCCGACACGTATGGACGCTTCCCGGTCGTCATCAGCCTGGAAGTGGTCGAACATCTCTATGCCCCGAGAACCTTCGCCAAGACGCTCTACGATCTTCTCGAACCTTCGGGCACCGCCATCGTTTCTACGCCGTACCATGGGTATTGGAAGAATGTCGCTCTGGCGCTGACCGGACGCTTGGATGCGCACTTCACGGCTTTGTGGGATCATGGGCACATCAAGTTTTGGTCGGTGAGAACACTCACGGCGCTCCTGTTGGAGGCCGGTTTTCGAGATATTGCCATTGTAAGGGCAGGGCGCATTCCAGTTTTGGCGAAGTCGATGATTGCTGTTGCCAGGAAACCATAGGACCCGCTTCCTGGTCTCTCCGCCTTTCCCTATGATGCCGTTGCTATCCGTTTGCGCTCCGTTCCTATTCTAAGTCACACACTCATCCCCAGACTTCTCCACTCGTTTTAACATTAGGTTAATACAGATTTGAGGTGACCGTCACCACCGGGCACTGCTGGTCAGCGTAGACTTCGCTCGCCTGAAGCGAGGTGCTGACGGCGATCTCACACGGACCGGGTACAGATGAACGGTACCCTTTCAAGCAAACGCGTAGGACCGCATTCATGAGCCTGTCCATCCTCATCCTGACCTTAAACGAGGAACGCAATCTTGAGGACTGCCTCCAGTCCGTGAAGTGGTCGGACGACATCGTCGTGCTGGATTCGTTCAGTACGGATCGTACTGTCGCGATCGCAGAGGAGCGAGGTGCACGTGTTGTTCAGCGGCGTTTCGATAACTATGCCGCACAGAGAAATGCTGGGTTAAATGAGGTGGCGTACAAGCATCCGTGGGTGCTCATGCTGGATGCTGATGAACGTGTCACACCCGAATTGTGGGCAGAGATGGAATCAGCCACGGCCGCTGCCGATCCGACTGTTAGCCTGTTTCATATGAGAAGAAAAGATTACTGGTTTGGGCAGTGGCTCCGGCGAAGCAGCGGCTATCCAACCTGGTTCGGCAGGTTGGCTCGTGTGGGATCTGTGACGGTTCAACGAGAGATCAATGAGCAGTATGTCCCTCATGGGGAGTCACGGTTCTTACAGGAGCATCTCCTTCACCACCCCTTCAATAAAAGAATCGCGTACTGGCTGGAACGACACAACCGATATTCCTCGATGGAAGCGGCTGCTTTGGCGGTGGAACGGCGGGAAATGGTCACGGTTCGGGGTTTGTGGTCGACAGATCCGATCGTTCGTCGGAAAACGATGAAACAGATCGCCTACCGACTTCCGGCACGTCCATTCTGGGCATTTTGTTACCTGTATGTGGTGCGAGGAGGTTTTCTGGATGGTCGGCCGGGATTACGGTATTGCGCCCTTCGGGCAATTTACGAGTACATGATCGATCTCAAAATCAAGGAGCGATTGGAGGAACAGCATGTCCACGCGTCCGACTCAAACAATTATTTTCGTCAATCGCTACTTCTACCCCGATCATTCGGCGACGAGCCAGCTACTAAGCGACCTAGCATTTGATCTTGCCTCCCGTGGTGAGACGATCCATGTCCTCACGGGTTGTCAGTTGTATGGTGATCCCCAGGCCGCCCTTCCTGCCGAGGAATGGATTCGCGGTGTGCATGTGCACCGGGTACGCACATCGCGATTCGGCAGGGGACAATTGTTGGGGCGTCTGGTGGATTATCTGACATTTTATGTCGGAGCGACCTGGCAACTCTTGAGGATGATTCGACCCGGAGATGTTGTGGTGGCGAAGACCGATCCACCACTTATGTCTGTCTGTGCCGGGTGGGTTGCCACGTTTAAACGAGGCGTATTAGTGAATTGGGTCCAGGATCTGTTTCCGGAGGTGGCTACCTCGATGCATGTGCGTGGCGTACGATTTCTAGGGTNNGGGTCCGCCTTGAAGAGCCTGCGTAATCAATCGTTGCGGTTGGGCAGATCGAACGTCGTATTAGGCGAAATTATGGCCAAACGTCTTCGGGAAGAGGGAATTCCTTCCGACCGAATCGCCATCATAGAAAATTGGGCTGATGGTGAGGTCATCCAACCGATCGAGAAAAAGGATAACCCGCTTATCCGAGAATGGCGGGTTGAGGACAAGTTCATACTGGGATATTCAGGGAATATGGGCCAAGTCCATGAGTTCAGAACCATGATTGACGCGGCAGAACGATTGAAGGCGGTTGATACTATCGCGTTTGTATTTGTCGGAGATGGCATGGCTCGACCATGGCTCGTTTCGGAAGTCGCGCGGCGCGGATTGACGAACGTGCAGTTCCATCCGTACCAGGCCGTGGATCGTTTGTCGTGGAGTCTGAGCGTGCCCGATGTCCATTTCGTATCCCTCCGACCCAGCTTAGAGGGCCTGATTGTGCCCAGTAAATTTTACAGCGTTGCGGCAGCCGGCCGTCCGATCATCCACATCGGAGATCGCCATGGGGAGATTGCGAGCATTCTTGAACGCGAACAATGCGGATGGAGTTTTTGTATCGGCGATGTTGATGCGCTGGTAGCCTGCATTCTCCGGCTGGCTGTGAGCAGGCACGAAGCGATTGAAGCGGGGTTGCGTGCGCGTCAAGCATTCGATGAGCGCTATTCGCGAAGCCGCGCGCTCAGCAGTTGGCGACTCCTCTTAGCGTCAGCCTCGACAACGGTTCAACCATTCCCACTACCGGAAGTGTTGCAGCAGCCTGTCGCAGTCGGACGGGAATAATGCGACGAATATCAGTCAAGTTATGTGGCGTGTTAACGGTAGGGCTTCTGTTGGTTGGTGTGCTGACAAGGTGTACTTCGCCGGTCAGCTCTTCGTCTCTCGATGCACGTGCTACGATGACTTCTTCAATTCATCGACCGTTCACCATTTTCGACGCGACGCTCTATAAAAATAAACCCTCCTTTGAAGGCTATCCCATTCGGCCGATCACGCTGCTCTACGAATCCCGCCTATTCCCTGGTAAACATGCACCGACTGCATTGCCGCCTGAACAGACGGTACGATCCATCGCGCGGGAGTTGGGCGACGCATCCGGGCCGGTGATCATCGATATCGAACGCTGGCCGCTCAAGGGGGATGCTTCCCTTGTCAAGGAGAATGTTGGCAAGCTCGTAACGATCCTGTCGTGGATAAAGGCCGAAGCACCGAATACCCAGCTCGGAGCGTATGGAACGGTGCCGCTGAACGACTATTGGCGGGCGATCCGTGGCCCAGGAAGCAAGGAGCATCAGGGCTGGCAGCAGGATAACGATCGGTTGGATGAGCTGATGACGCAGCTGGACGCCCTGTATCCATCGCTCTATACCTACTATCCGGATCAAAAAGGATGGGTTCAGTATGCCGTCTCGCAGCTGATAGAAGCCAAGCGCAAGGCGAAAGGGAAACCGGTCTACCCGTTCCTCTGGCCGCAGTACCACGAATCGAACCGACAGATCGGCCTTCAGCATTTGGACCCAGGGTATTGGGAACTCCAGTTGAACACAGTGGCCCAATATGCGGATGGAGTTGTGATCTGGGGGGGATGGGGAACGAACGGGCCCGAAGCTTGGAATGAGGATGCACCCTGGTGGCATGTGACTAAACGCTTCATGGACCGGCTCAACGGTCCGGCCCCCGGAATTCCTTCTGGCTTGAAAGCCCAGTAGTCCTCTACAGGGGGCTGATAAGTCTGAAGGGAGCTCTATCCTGGGTAGACCACATCTCAACTGACCATTATGTCACGGGTGAGGCTTGACTTCGTGCCATCATGGCAGGGAGCAAGGCGAGCTCTGGTCCTCCCTTTCGTTGTTCTTGCATCAGCGAACAGAAACCCGCCAGTTCGCACTTTTTTAACGCTCAGTTAACACAATCTTGATATTGGCGTGGCCAACGAGTGATCGGTGGGCGCTACACTGCCGATCCGTTAGCTCATTGGAGCCTGATTCGCATGAGCGGTCAACCAACGATTTTGGATAGTTCCTTGCCTTCGACACATGGGTCGCGGCTTGCTCGCTCCCCGTTGTCCGCACATCCTGGCGTCCTCTGGACCATTCTTGCGGGTGTCATGATAACCCTCGGGTATCTCTATGCGGACAGCCTGCGATTTCTTGGAGAAGCATGGTTGGAGGACAACAACAGCCATGGGCTCTTTATTCCGCTCATTTCGTCGTACATCATCTGGTTACGATGGAGTGCCCTGGAGACCATCGAATATCGAGGCGCATGGTGGGGGCCGTCGATCATTGCTGTGGGTCTGTTCGTATATGTCGTCGGCGAGTTTTCGGCCATGCAGGCGGTCCTGCATGTTTCGCTGTGGATGGTGATTGTCGGCCTGCTTGTGTGTGTGATCGGGTTATCCGGTATCCGCCCTATCGCCTTCCCATTGTGCTATCTGCTGGCCGCTATTCCACCACCAATCTTTTTGCAGTATGAGCTTTCAAGTCGTCTGCAATTGTGGTCCTCGGCCCTAGGGGTCGGATTTCTTCATACCATTGGAGTGACGGCCTATCGAGAAGGGAATGTCATCGATCTTGGGCCGACTCAGTTGCAAGTCGTCGAAGCCTGTAGCGGGCTACGTTACCTGTTTCCGCTCACGGCTCTTACCTTGCTCGCCGCGTATCTCTATCGAGAATCGCTCTGGAAGCGGGCTGCGCTCGTGGCGTCGAGCATTCCCATCTCCATCCTTCTGAATGGCTTTCGGATCGGCGTGATCGGTGTGTTGGTCGCGAGCTATGGGCAAGTTGCGGCGGAAGGGTTTACACACTTCTTCGAAGGCTGGATTTTCTTCGTCGCGAGCCTTGCCTTGCTCTGCGTGGAGATGTGGGTGTTGGCTCGAATCGGTTCTTCTCTGCCCAGCCGTCCCTTCGTAGACTTAATCGGTCTTCCGAAACCGAATGTTCCAGCTACGTTCCGGTCCGGCCTATCTGCCGCTCGCATTGCCATGGCTCCGGTCGTGGTCGGGGGAGGGTTGCTCGCAATCGCGACGGTGGCGGCTCCGGCCGTCGTTCCGGATGATTTGCCCGCTCCGCCGACTCGGCAATCGTTGGTCGATTTCCCATCACAGCTTAACGGGTGGAAGGGAGCCTCATCTCCGATGGAGCGGCACTACCTCGATGCGCTGGCATTGGATGATTACGTCATGACGGATTACATTGCCGAGGGTGACCGTCCGGTCAATCTGTATGTCGCGTACTATCAGTCTCCCAAAAAAGGACGCTCTTCTCACTCGCCTCGGCAGTGTATTCCGGGCGGCGGGTGGGAGATCACCTCCTTCGAGTCGTTGCCCATGGAGCCTGTCCCTGGGGCCGTTGCCTCGTGGAGCGTCAACCGGGTCGTGACGCAAAAGGATGGCCACAAACAGATCGTCTATTACTGGTTCAAACAGCGGGACCGTTGGATTACGAGTGAGTACGCGGTGAAGTTCTTTCTCTTCTGGGATTCGCTGACCAGACACCGTGCCGATGGCGCACTCGTGCGTTTGAGCTCCGCCGTCCATGCCGGGGAGAGTGAGGCGCTTGTCGATGGGCGTTTACGGACGATGGCAGACATGGTGACACCGTTGTTAAGTCGGTACATTCCCGATTGAGGTGCATCCGAAATGGGCTCAGCGTTGTTCTTAAGTTTTATCGGGTCGCTGATCATTTGTATGGCGCTCATTCCGGTCCTGTCCACCTCGGCCATCCGATTGCAGTTCATTGATTCGCCGCGTGAGCGTCATGCGCATCGGGAGCCAATTGCCAAGGTAGGAGGCATTGCCTTTGCGTTCGCAACGTTCATCGCCGTATTGGTTTGGGCTCCGAAAGACTCGTTTATTCTTTCCAGCTTGGTGGGCGGCGCAGTCATCATGTTCTTCGGTATTTGGGACGACCGGGCCGATCTGCACTATCGGATCAAGTTTGCCGGGCAAGTACTGGCTGCGTCGGTTGCAATGGGGATTATCGGTGTTCGCTTCTCCAATGTCCCGTTCTTCGACGACGCCATGCTTCCGTCCTGGGTGGCCCTTCCACTTACCCTGCTTGTCATTGTTGCGGTAACAAATGCCGTCAATCTCTCCGATGGCCTTGACGGTCTGGCCGGAGGATTGTCGCTGATCAGTTTCACCGGCTTGGCCTACCTAGCCTATCAGGTCAATGAACCGTTGCTTGTCCTGCTGATCGTGTCCGTCCTGGGCGGACTCCTGGGTTTCCTTCGATTCAACACCTATCCGGCGCGCGTCTTCATGGGCGATGCCGGAAGTCAGTTTTTGGGTTACTACCTAGCCATCGCCGCTCTTCTCCTGATCGATGGCCATCATGCGGCGTACAGCCCGCTGCTGGCTCTGTTCATCTGGGGTGTCCCGTTGCTCGATATGATCGGTGTGATGGGCCAACGTCTGCTGGAAGGGCGGTCTCCGTTCGTCGGTGATCGGAATCATATCCATCATCGACTCTTGGCCTTTGGCCTGAGCCATGGTCAGGCCGTGAGTGTCATTTATGTCCTGCACGGCCTCATGGTGAGTTGCGCGTATCTCCTACGATGGCAATCGGATGCGGTGCTCTTAGCGACGTATTGTCTCTTTGCGATCGCCGTACTCATGCTTTTTGTTCACCAGCACATGGCGCTCGCTCAGGTTATTGAAGGAGCTGTGTCCCCCGTGTCGCGCTGGGGTGTTGCAAATTCATCCGAACGGCGAGCAGGGAGGAGCGATTGGCCTCTTAATATTCTCTATTTCGCTGTTCCGATTTTTCTGGCTTGGTCCATTGTCGTGCCTCGAGAGATTCCCTCTGAGGGCGGGATCCTCGCTGGTTGTCTGGTGCTCCTCCTGGTTGGCTCGCTGGTAACTCGCTATGCCGTTTCGTGGACGGTGCGCGCTGCGCTGTATATCGGGAGTATATGCCTTCTCTATTATGGAGAGGCGTTTCCCCGCACGACTGTTACCCATGCGTTCACACCGGTCAATGCGGCGATCGTAGCCCTTGCTGCCCTGGTTATTCTGGCCATTCGGTTGTCCGGCGAACAGAGATTCCAGACGACTCCGCTCGATTCCCTCATCGCGCTGTTGGCCGTCGCGATGCCGTTTCTTCCGGAGATGTTGATCGGTAGCGTATCGGTCGGTCCGTTGACGGCCAAATCCATTGTGTTGTTCTTCGCGTTTGAGTTGCTGCTGTATATGCGTGCATCGGCGGTAATTCGCCTGGGAATGGTCTCGTTAGCCATGTTGAGCGGAGTGATATGGCGAGCCTGGTGGCCATGAGTTGGAGAGGAGGTAGTCAATGAAACGGTTGGTTGTTTTGGGATTGCTCGTCACCATGGCCGTTGGGATGGTGGGGTGTGGAGGGCCGGAAGAACGCAAAGCGAAGTATCGCCTACGGGCTCAAGAATACTTTCAGCAGGGAGACTACTCGAAAGCTCGTGTCGAGCTGAGAAATGTTCTGCAGATCGATCCAAAGGATGTCGAGGCGTATCTGCTATATGCGCAGGTTGAGGAAAAAGAGCGCAACTGGCGCAATGCCTTTGCAGCGTATCAGCAGGTGGTGGAGCTGAACCCGAATCATGAGCGCGCACTAGTCAAGTTGGCGAAATATTACTTGGAGTCCAGGGTCTTGGAACAAGCCGGGCAGATTGCGGACAAGTTACTGGCCGCCAAACCTGATCATGTCCAAGGACGGGCAATCAAGATCGCCATCATGGCCCTATCAGGCAATCTGAATGGCGCCGTCGGCCAAGCTGAGAAACTTGTGGCCGCAGTTCCGATGGAAACCGATGCCGTATTGCTCATCGCCTCACTCTATACCTCGACGCAACGCCCCGGGGAAGCAGTGCCTCATTTGCGCCGGGCCCTGGAGATGAACCCGACCAACCTGGAACTGTTGGACGCGTTGGCGACGACTGCGATCAAGCAGGGGCGGACGGCGGACGCCGAATCAACACTCGACCAAATTGCCAAGTTGGAGCCGACGATCTTGACCCATCGTGTGCGTCTGGCTGCGTTCTACGACCAACAACAGCAGTATGGCAAAGCAGAATCAATCCTACAGGATGCCGTGCGATCAAACTCCGAGGACGAGCGGCGACGGGTGGCGCTTGCGGAGTATGTCTTCAGGCGTCGTGGCTTCGAAGCGGGGGAGGCCGAGCTTCAACAGTCCATAAAAGATCTGCCCCGTGCCGGTAAATTATGGTTTGCACTCGGCCATCTCTATGAATCGAAGGGTCGGAGCGAGTCGGCGCATGAAGTCTACCGAAAAGTCCAGGAGGAGTTTTCTGGAAAGCCGGAA
>DCZN01000110.1:27897-28391 GCA_002331625.1 Nitrospira sp. UBA2083
CGACGCGCTGATGTTGCGCGGAAGGATCGCGCTCCAGCGAGGAAACGGCAAAGACGCCATCACTGATTTTCGTAGCGTCGTGAAGGATCAACCGGAGTCGACGGACAGCCATATTTTGCTGGCCAGAGCGCATCTGATGACGGGGGAACCGGCGCTGGCGCGAGAAAGCCTCGATCGAGCGATAGCCCTGAACCCGGCCCAGTTGGAAGCGCAGACCATGCTGGTAGGGCTTGATGCCGCGGCCGGCCAGCTGAAGGAGGCCAGACAACGGCTTGATCCACTTCTCGCTCAGAATCCGGGCAATGTCACGCTGCTCGGCATGATGTTTCAATTGCAGCTGCAGGAGAAAGACTGGGGTAAAACGCAAGATACTCTGCACAAGCTGCGCAAGGCCGGGGTCGATGATACGGCCGCCGATCTGGCTGAAGGCCACATGGCGCTGGCGCAACAGCGATGGGATGCCGCAGAAGCAGCCTATCGGCGGGCTGCGGACC
>DCZN01000110.1:28396-51501 GCA_002331625.1 Nitrospira sp. UBA2083
CTGCCGCCGCGGAACCGCTTTTGGCCCTCGTGCAAATGGATATGCGCCGCGGGCGTCTTGGGTCGGCGCAAAGTCGGCTGGAGCAATTGCTGGCCAAGTCTTCAACTCACCCCTACGCGGACGGTCTTCTTGGGGAGCTGTTGCTGACCAAAGGAGAATCGGCAGCTGCTCTAGCGCATTTTGAAACGGCGACTCGCCTGAACCCAAAATGGGTCACCCCATGGATTCATCTGGCACGCGCCCACTATGCACAGAAACGGGCGAGTGAAGGAGATGCGACTCTGAGGAGAGGGTTAGACGGCAGCCCTGAGAACGAACAGATGCGGCTCTTGTTGGCCCTGAGCCTGGGAGCTCAGGGGCATTATGACGACGCCATCGGAGAGTACGAAGCCGTGCTTCGGCGGGCCCCCTCTTCGATTCTCGCCGCGAACAATCTGGCGGCCATCCTGGTTGACCGCAAGGGTGATCCCAAGAGTTTGGATCGAGCGCTGACGCTGAGCCGGAGCTTCGAGTCGCAGAAGCCGAATGCCTACCTCCTCGACACTCTGGGATGGACCCATCATAAGATGGGACACCAGACTGATGCCGTACGCATCCTGCAGCAAGCGACGACGTTGGTCCCTGATCATCCGATCCTCAATTATCATCTCGGGGCCGCCTATGCGAAAGGCGGACAGCGCGTCGAAGCCCTCACGCACTTGAAGAAAGCGCTTGCAACCGGTGCCACCTTTGAAGGGTCGGACGAGGCGAAAACATTGCTGGGCGAGGTTTCGGGATGAGGTCAGTGAAGACCAACATGACTTGGACAGGGTTTGGTCGGCTGGGCGTTCTGATCGGTAGTCTGTGTATGTCGCTGTTGACTGCCGGGATGGTCTTTGCCGCAGAACCGGTCAGCACCGAACTTGCCTACCTGCTCGGACCTGAAGATGTGCTGAAGGTCGCGGTCTGGAAGGACGAGCATTTGACCCAGGAAATGGTCGTGCGACCTGATGGCATGATCACATTCCCTCTGGCCGGAGAAATCATGGCTGCAGGGCGGACGGCCGAAGATGTCCGTCTTGAGATCACGAAACGCCTCACAAAATACCTGCCGACACCGAATGTGACGGTGACCGTGCTCAAAGTCCAAAGCTATCGCATCTATGTGTTGGGGCGTGTGAACAAGCCGGGTGAATATCAGGCCGGACACCACACGGATGTGTTGCAGGCTCTCAGTATGGCTGGCGGATTGACGCCCTACGCTGCGGAAAACGACATTAAAATCATCCGTCGGCAGAACGGAACCGATGAGATGGTCTTCCCGTTCCGCTATGGCGATGCGCGCAAGGGTAGAGATTTGGAGCAGAACATCGTGCTTCAGCGAGGCGATGTGGTGATGGTGCCGTGACGGGATGGACCTACCGTATGTCGATCACAGTCGGGCGTGCCTTTCGGTCCGAGGATGGAGCCTGCTGTTAGGGGGACTATGCGGCATGGCCATAGCGACATTATGGCCGGTTGAGAAGCAGGCCAGCGCTGCGGAATGGTCGGCAGCCCCATCCCTGAGCGTCAAAGGGGCCTATAACAGTAACTTGCTTCTGAATAGCGGAAACAATGAGGTTTTTGGATATTGGATCACGCCCGCGGTTCGATTCAAGGGTGCGACGGAATCTCTGGACGTCGAAGGAGAGACGAGAGGGGATTTCGTGCATTATTTTGGAGACCAAGACCGAGAGTTCACGAACATGTATTTCCCGCTCAGGGCGTCATATCGATCGGAGCGACACACTATTGGATTTGAGGGAGGTTTTACGCGGGACAATACCCTTCGTGGAGAGTTGCAGAGTACCGGTTTGGTTCTCGGCTTTACACAGCGAAACATGTGGACGGCCGCCCCGACCTGGAAGATCGGGATCACCGAGCGATTATCATGGCAGAGTCGGTATCAATTCCTCGATGCGAGCTATCAGGACGGACAGAAGTTCGGTCTGGCGGATTATCAGGTTCATGGGGTGGTGGCCGGGCCGACCTATAACATATCTGAATTGGATCAAATCCACGTGACGGGAGAATTTACAAGGGTGCGGATCCCACTCGCCGGTCTTGAGTCGACCTACTATGGAGCGCAAGGGGGGTGGACCCACGATTTCGGCCATCAGGTGACCGGATCGATCTCAGGGGGAGGCCGACTGGTGAATTCGACCCAGGACCTGCCAGCGATACCGGGAATACTAGGGGTTCTCCTGGGTCGGACGGCGGATAGTGCGGTCACGAGCCATGAGATCATCTGGGTGTACCACGCATCATTGCGCAAGCAGTTCGAGCGGTCCATGATTCAGATTGAGGGAAGCCGTGAGATCAACCCAAGCGGGTTCGGACGTCTGCTGCAAACCGATCGGGTGGGCGGATCATTCTCTCACAATCTTACGGAAACGCTGACGGTCTCGCTGAACGGCGCTCTCTACTTCGTATCGGGGATCACTACGACGAGGAACAGCGTTCCGCTGAGTCAGACTCGCTTCTTCTCTGTCGGTCCGACCATCTCGTGGAAATTCGCACAATGGTGGGCGGTGGATGTGGCCTATACCTACGGAGAGCGAGCCGTCGACGAACTCGATCAACGGAACAGTGCCAATTCAACCTTCATCATGTTGACGTATACAGGGGACAAATGGTCGGTGTCTCGATGAGCCAAGGGCGGAGAGTGCCGGGTGCGGCGGTTGGGCGCACCAAGACTCTCAGCGACTATCTAGTCTTACTGCGTCGCCGCCGATCGCTGATTTTGGGAGTGGGAGCGGCACTTCTAGCGGCGAGCGCAGCGCTCGCGTTTCTCTTGCCGGCGGTCTATCGCTCCACCGCGACGATCCTGATCGAAGAGCAGGAGATTCCTCCGGACCTCGTGCGTTCTGCCATCGCGACCTATGCGGATCAACGGATCGAGACGATCAAGCAACAAGTACTCAGTCGATCGACCCTCTGGCGGATCGTCGAACAGTACGAGCTCTACAAGAGTCTTCGCAAACGGAGTCCGACGGAAGAAGTTCTGACTCGGTTCACCAAAGACATTCAGATTGAAGTCATGAACGTCAAGGTCATCGATAAGCGGACACAGAATCCGACGCAGGCGACGATTGCATTTACCCTGGCCTATGACGGTGAAAGTCCTGCACTGGCACAAAAGGTCGCTAATGAGCTCACCAGTCTTTTTTTGAACGAAAATTTGAAGACTCGCGAACGTCATGCGCAGGAGACGACGACCTTCCTGAAACGAGAATCGGAGAATCTGGCTCGGCACATTCTTGAGCTCGAGCAAAAGATCTCGGCAGTCAAACAGCGAGCAGGGGGCGCCTTGCCGGAGCTGGTGCAGCTCAATATGCAGCTCATGAACCAAGCAGAACGGGAGCTCATGGATGCCGATCGGGATATCCGATCCCTCCGCGAACGCAAGACATTTCTGGAGGGAGAGCTGGCCACACTGAAGCCCCATACCCCGATCATCAGTGCCAGCGGAGAGCGGCTGTTGGATTCTGCCGAACGCTTGAAGGCATTGCGGGCGCAGCTTGCCAGTGTCTCGGGCTATCTCCTGCCCGATCACCCGGATATCGTCAAACTGAAGCAGGAGCTTGTCTCGCTTGAAAGAGAAACCGGCGGTTCGGACGGTCGCGATGAATTGTCGAAACGACTCATGGCGGAACGAGGCCTGTTGGATGACCTTCGTGGGCGCGTGCATGAGGCTCATCCCGACCTGATCCGTGCCCAAGAGGTCGTGGCTTCGCTTGAGCAGGAATTGAAGGCCGCGACCGATCGTGCTGCGGCATCGGTGACCGTCAAGCCTGAGAACCCCGCGTATATCAATATTGAGTCTCAGTTGGCGTCGACGAATGCCTCGTTAGCCTCGCTTGAATCGACTCGGTCGAACGTCAAACGGCGGATGGCCGAATATATGAAGCGACTGGAAGTGACACCGAGCATTGAACCTGAGTATCTGGATCTGGTTCGGGATCGGGAGAATTCAGCGCATAAACACCAGGAGATCACCTCTCGCTTGATGGAGGCCCAGGTATCGGCTGAGCTCGAAGTGCAGCGGAAAGGCGAACGGTTCTCGCTGATCAATCCTCCAGAGCTGCCGGAAAAGCCGGAACGACCCAATCGACTTGCGATCCTGTTCCTCGGAGCCTTTCTCGCCGTCGGGGGAGGAATCGGTGCTGGAGTGGCGACGGACAACCTAGACCGCACCATTCATACGCCGGAACAGTTCGGTCGCGCACTGCAGGGCTTGACGTTGGCGGTCATTCCCTATCTTCCGTCCCACGACGAGATGGTTTCTCTGGGCCGTCGCCGGAAGCTCCTCGGTTTCGCGAGTCTTGGCGTGGTCGTGGTTGGGGCGGTTGTGTTGCACCTAGCATGGATGCCGCTGGACGTGCTGTGGTACACGATTTGGCGGAAGCTTGGGTGATCGGATGACGGGGGAGGATCAGTGATGGAATATCTCCATCAAGCGCAGGAACGATTTAAGCGACAGAAAGGAGGATCAGGTCAGGATCTGCCTCACTCATCCGGGAATTCCCTGAGTCAGACTCCGCCGATCGTCTATTCCTCGACTAGAACGATCTCACTTCCGGATCAGGCGGCGCGGGTGTATCCGTTAATTACCGCATCCGAGGAGGGAGAATTCGTCGATGCGTATAAGATCTTACGGGCACAGGTAATTCGTCAGTTTAAAGAGAAGGGGTGGAATGTCTTGGGCGTGTCCAGTCCAACCACGCATGAGGGGAAGACCTTGACAGCGGTGAACCTCTCGCTGGCCCTGGCGATGGACTTGGCTCATACAGTGTTGTTGGTGGATACAGATTTGGGACGTCCCACTGTCCACCGTGCGTTTGGATTGGCGCAGGCCCAGGGGTTGACGGAATACCTGTTCGATGCGGCGCCGCTCGCGCAACTTCTCTTTCACCCAGGAGTCGGCCGGCTGGTCGTCCTTCCGGGAGGACGGGCGATCAAGAATTCTGCTGAGGCCTTGGCCTCACCCAAAATGGCCGCGCTCGCACAAGAACTCAAACATCGCTACCCTTCCCGTTTTATCGTGTTCGATCTTCCCCCGGTCCTGTCCCGTCCGGATGTCCTGGGGTTCAGCCCCTATGTCGATGCGCTGATGCTCGTCGCTGAAGAAGGCCGAACGTCATCGGCAGATGTGGAACAAGCTCTTGCGGTCATCGGGGACAGTGTTCCGATTCTTGGAGGAGTACTCAATAAGGCGGGACGCAAGCAATTGACCAAGCGGCGAGTGACGGATTTGTTGCGAATTCATGTGAGCTGAGGACCATGTACGAGACACACTATCGAATGAAGGCGAAACCGTTCACGCTGGTGCCGGATCCTCTATTTCTCTATTTGGGCGAGAAACACAGGACGGCCCTCAGTCTTCTGGAGTATGGACTTGCGAATGGCGTGGCATTCATCGTCATTGCAGGTGAGCCGGGCACAGGGAAGACCACGCTCTTGAACCGACTGCTTGACGAGACTCGTCACCCGTGGACCATCGGGGTACTCTCGAACACACACACCGGATTCGGTGGGCTTCTGCCGTGGATCGGCGCTGCATTCGACCTCCAGCTCGCGGGGATGAGTGAGACGGATGCTTTTCAGAAATTCTCCCGTTTCTTGGAGCAGGAACGAGGTGCGGGCCGTCGCGTGCTGCTGATCGTCGATGAGGCTCAAAACATGGGACCGGCGATGTTGGAAGAGCTACGGTTGATCTCAAACCTCAACGATGGACGCCGCCGGTCGTTACAAATTGTCCTATCTGGCCAATTGGGCCTGCGAGAACTACTGAAAAGTCCGGGATTGGTCCAACTCGCGCAACGGATCGGCGTTGAGTACCTGTTAGGTTCACTATCCGAGGAGGAAACGATCGCCTATATCGCCCATCGGTTGGAGGTGGCGGGACGGGAGACATCCCTCTTCACGACCTTGGCAGGGCGTTATGTGTTTCGTCTCAGCGGTGGTACGCCTAGGCTGATCAATCAACTATGCGATCATGCGCTGGTGTACGGCTTCGCCAGTCAGGCGGAGACCATCACCGCCCGCATCGTGTTGGATGCGGCCGCGGCTCGTGACCGCCATGCTATGTTTCCGTTCAAAGTCGCTCCAGAATCTCTTGAGATTTCCGTACATGAGGTGGAGCAAGAACGGAGCGAGGTTCACGCGCTTCCAGTGCGGAACCTTCGATCTCAGGAGGCGATTCATCCACTTGCCGGAAACGATGGAGAGAATCCTGCGGCTCTCTACGATGAGGCTGTCGCGCTCAAGAAGGCCAGCCAGTTGAAGAAGGCCATCATTCTGTTCGACCGATTGGCAGAACGAAAATCCTGGGCTGTGAAGGCTTTGGCACAGAAAGGATTGTGTTTGAAAGCGATGGGACGGTACGAAGATGCGTTCATCGCCATGCGTGAGGCCGCAAAACTACAGCCGGTAACCGAAGAGGAGGGTGTGGCCGCGCGATATCTCCTGGCTCGAACCCTCGAATCACAAGGCTTGTGTGATGAAGCCCGTGAGGTATATGTGGCATTGGACCAGGGGCAACGTAAGTACCGGGACGTATCGGTTCGGCTTGCGCGACTTCAGAACAATGACCAGGATAGTGTGTCGGTGGACGGAGAACGAGTCACTCGACTTGGAGCATTTTGGCGAGGATGCGGACAACTCTTTCGCGGCATGCAAAATTGACCGTTCTGAAATTCGTGATCTGTTCTCGAGGAAGGTGCTGAAAGGTAGCGCCACTCATAATAAATAATCTGACAAAAGCAATCACGCAAGCCTTAACCGTCCACAAAAAACTCGGTTGGTCATACGATGGGCTCCACTTGTGGGTTAGGTGTCATGCGGCAAGCACTGTCCCTTCGATTGTGAAGGTGAGAGAGGGGCTAAGGCAAGCTATCAACGATGGGTTGAGCGCCTCGCCTCCACCAAACCGCACTTCGTGCGTACCGGCGGCTCATCCCATGATTGATGCCGCCGGATAGAGTCCTCAGCCCACCAGAGTCCTTCGATTGACCCGCAGGCTCTTTTTCGTCCTATCGAACTGACGCCCGCGGATAAAAACCTCGAGCGTTCCGCTCCTTTCTCACTTCGCTTGACTCAGATTCTTACGCTGGTTCCGGTCAATAATCGCCCAAATGTCCCGGTTGCCGTGAAGCGGTAACCGGGCCTGTGGTCCTCCTCAATGGTTCACAGAGGATGTTTCCATCCAGCAACGTCCTCAGCATCTGACGAGCCAACGGCACGTGCCGCCCCAGTAACGCAGGGTGATTGCCCAAGGCGTCTCGTAGTCGTTTGGCGATCTGTCGTTCATCCAAAGAGAGGGTGGTGGTCAGGGCTTGAAGCTGCGCGAGTTCGGAGACAAGACTCTCCTTTCGCGCTTCTTCCCGATGAAGGGACTGGACGACGGTTGGGGTCCCGTGACCGCTTGCGATCAGCTCGACAAGATGTTGGAGGCGTGTCTCGAGGAGAGACAGTTCCCGAGTTACGGCCGAACGTCGGTCAGGAGAGTGAACCTGCTGTGCCCGCAACTTTTCCAATGCTCGTGTGATTGACGCTGAAAGGACTCGTCCGTCGATGGCCTCATTCATGGCAGTCAGGACAGCCGAATCAAGAAGGTTTTGCTTAATGGAGACGGCATTCCTACAGATCGACGTTCCACGCTTGTGAAAATAGGAGCATCGATAGACTGTCTGCCCGGATCGCCCATCACGGCCTTTGCTGATCGCCACAATGGAGCCTCCGCACCGGCCACATTTGGCGATACTACTCAGGAGATACGCACTGCGCTGGTTCTCACCGGTCGGGCGCGACACAAACCTTCCCTGACCTTCTCGCTTATACGCCGCGGCGTTTCGCTGTCACAGCGCTTCCACCTGGGCCCATAAGGCATCTGAGACAATGCGTAGTTCTGGAGCTTCGAGTCGAAGCCAGTCGGACTGCGGTCGTTTGCGCTGCTTCTTGGTGCCGTCTCGTTGAATAGTCTGTGTTCGATTCCACCACACGATGCCCCGGTAGAGATCTCGCCGCAAGATCTCCCGGATGGCTGTTGGGCACCACCCGAGAGGCCCACCCATCGGCGGAGGGACTAATGCTTGATTAAGGGTCTTCGCAATAGCCGCCAGACCACAACCTGCTGCATACTGTTCAAAAATCTGCGCCACGATCCGAGATTGTTCCGGATTAATCTTCCTCACGACATGTTGACGCCTAAGTGTCCCATCCGAGTTCCGATCGGCGCCATACACCGGGTGATTGTCGTATCCGTAAATTTTGTTTCCGGTCACGTAGAGACTCTTGGCCTTACGCATCATCGCGTCATGAGTCCGTTGGCTCGCCCTTCTCGCGTTCAAACTCTGACGCAAAATTGGTCAGAGCGAGCAGCATCTTGTCCGTGGCACTGTCGAGGGTCCGTTCTTGGTTCGTGAGATAGAAGAAAACCCGAATGCCGGCATCGACAATCTGTTTGAAGGCATACCCGACTTGGATGGCCTCACGACCCAAACGCGATTCTTCAGACATCACAAGGACATGGAACGGAGGGCGGGGTTTCAGCGCATTCATCAATCGTAGGAATCCGGGGCGTTTCACGAACTCAGCGCCACTGACTCCGTCATCCATGTAGATGTGTTCGTGGAAACCGTCCAGCCCTTAGACTCGGCGTATGCTTTTGCGTTTTCAATCTGTCGGGTAACGGAGCGAGCTTCGGCTGCCACGCCCGTTTGTTCGGTAGATTTTCTCGCGTACACAGCAGCACGCATATTAAGCTCCTTCACTTTTTTCTTGGGGGTCTGAAGGATGCCGTTGAATCTCGGATATTGTCAAGCGCGGAGAGGAACCTATGGCATGGGTCGACTGGCATTCCGCCACGAGGATCTCGGATAGTATATCTACCACGACATCAAAGACCTGCGGCGGCCGGTATCCGAAGTATGGCCTCGGTGGCTGGACTCCTGCCGCTTAGCGGCATCGCGAGTACGTGATGAAGGAGTCGTCTTAGAGAGCATGATCGCTCATTCTTTCGCCGACAGCGTGAGCTTCCGAGACGCACTTATGAGAGGGTTCAGAATTTATGACCATACCGAAAAGGTAGGGGAGGACCACAAAGGCGGAGTATCGGACAGGGTCTTCTGAGGGGTTGCTGGCCTGCGCTGGCCAAGGGACTTCGACAGGCATGTCTCTGAGGCACCGCGTCGGGAGAGGCCGTGCCAGGTGGAGTCCAGCACCGTCGTGTCGCGCAACGCGACTCGACCGTGCCGAGAGAACCGCCGTCGCCCATTAAGGGCTGTGGCACGCCCGTAGCAACCGCGCCACCTCAGATGGTGTCACGCTTGCAGTCGTGCGCAGCCACAGACACAGAAGCTGTGTTGCGCCCCCGGTGTCGGTGAGGGGCGCACACGATATTGAGAAGAACTCAGTGCACGAATCCGCTGTGTGAGGCCGTTCCTACACTGTACAGCCATTCAGTGGGCATCGAGGAACGGACAGGAAAGGATCGATGGAGAGTTCACCTTCCTGACACACTCGGGAGGCCCATGATTAAGACTCTATGATCTTGTACGGAGGGCGAGTGGTCGCCAGAGCGAGGAGCTGGACCACCTGCTGGGAGTCTTTACCTCTGTGACGGGAAACCTGATGACGCGTTATCGACGCGGTTCGTACCAACCGCTTTCAAAGAACTCGCCAGAAGCGCGGGGAGTGGGATCTGGGTTGAGGACTTATCCGAGCATGGTCCGGAGGGCCTGACGAAGCGCACTTTGATCCGTCGCGGTGAGTCGGCCCAGTTTCTTGAGGACAAGGGCTGGGTCGATGGTGGTAAGAATGGGTTTGAGCACAGACGGCTTGAGCAGTCCCGCCCCCTGCCAATCCTGCACCTGCACCTCACCCACGGAGAGGGAGGAGGGTTGTCGACTGGTAATCGCCATGATCAGAAGATCGGGGCGGGCCTGATGATAGGCTTGGCTGCTAACCACGACGGCCGGACGGCGTTTGACAGCGGACTGATCCGTGAAGGGAAAGGGGACTAAGACCACATCCCCGAAGTCATAACCGGTCATAATCGGCGTCAGCGGGGTTGTCCCAGACCCGCGCAAAGGCGGCGGTGGCTAACTGGCCGGCGGCTTGAGTCAGACCGCGCTCTTCGGCCTGACGGTGGGCGAGAAAATCCACAAAGTCTTCCACCTCGGCTAACCGTTCGGGAGGAAGATGTCGAAGTTTCTGAAGAATCGTCTGTTCATACGCCGTCGTCATCTGCGTCGCTCCAACTCGGTATCAGCCTACACGTCTCAGTCCTAAAGATCAATTCTTCCTCCGTTGCGCGCGGCCACGCCGAGTCAGTTCTTTGACGATCATTTTGGTACTCCGTCTTGCACATAGTTCACCGATTTTAAGAGGTTGCAGGATATGGCTCTTGCCCGTAGTTGTCTTACATTATCGGTTTGGTGTTTCCTCGCGTTCATGCTCTTTGGCCCCTCCAATGGCCGCCTTTGGGCTCTTCCCCCGACGACCAGAATCGGCCCCGGTGGGTGATGGGCGCGGGGCGGCTCGACAGGGGTTGGTGTCGGTGAGCTGATGGGGTAGCCGGAGAAATGGACGACCACGATGGATTTCGGTGAGCTGAAAGCACCCTGGCTGGCCTGGTGTCAGGCGCACGGCATCACGCCGAGCCATGCCCTGCGGAACGCCATTTGGCAAGCCATGAATAGGAACGCCACACAGGCCCTAGCGCCTCTCACCCCGAGGTGAGAACGAGCGACCGCCCGCATGGAAGTGCATCTCAAAAAATCTTGATTAGTTGCTCTGAAGACGTTGGCCGGTCACGAAGGCTGTGTGCCGACGAAATGGGTGGTCGCGAGGATCCGAATCAAGATGTCTTGCGCGGGACTGTCGCACGTTGGCAGCTCCACTGCGTCACGTGCGATCTACTCCGTGGTCGGTTTGACATTCAGGAGCAGCAATATAGAAGCAGCCGAATGATGCAGCGATTAAACCATTGTTTATACCGATCCACCCCTCTTCGAGTCCGCTAATTGTACACAGGTAACCTGTTCGATTACGGGAGTCTTCCAGTCTCCACCGACAGACACCAGCTTCTTCACTCTCGAAGCTGGTGTGCCGGTTTGCACTCATTGGGTAAGAAGTGAGTGAGCAAAACTGGTTTCCTGGGTATGTGTCCGCGGTTATTTTCCATCGCTGAATTTCTTTTTATTGACAGTGAGCAGGTTCGGGGGTGGCCCGATCGGCTCAAAGTTTTTTAACAGCGGAACATTGTCTTTCTGAACCCACATCAGATCGTGGTTGTAGGAATCACGAGGACCCCAACTACCCGTGAACGTCTTACCATCCGGGGTAAAGGTCCAACACATATCTTCGCCGGCCGTGTTGATCGTATCGCCGAGGTTCAACGGCTCTTGCCATTCGCCATTGGGATTCTGGTAGGAAATCCACATATCATGTCCGCCTCGAGAGCCCATGTCTGGACGCGTACTGGTGATAATGAGACTTTTCCCGTCCTTCGACAGGCCGGTCCAGTGCATATGGTCGCGATAGGGCGAATTGAGGCGTGGTCCTAGACTCTCAGGCTTCTGCCACACACCATCTTTCTTTTCAATTTTCCAGACGTCGCTGTCTTGTGTAACTCCGGGCTGCTGGTAGTTGAAATAGATCAGACTGTCGGACGCAATGATTGGACAATGTTCTTCGCCGGTCGGCGTATTGATGTGGGGAAGTTCCGGAACCTCGTTCCAATTTCTGGCCGGTTGCCAGCGTCCATTGATTTTCTGTGTTACATAGAGGTCGCCAGTGGAGAGATTGCCCGGCTCGTACCTGGTGAAATAGATTACATTCCCGTCATCGGAGAGGCTTGGCTCCAGTTCCCAAGCGGAAGTATTGATATTCGGTCCCACGGCAGGATCAATGCTTGGTCCCAAGTTAAACGGGGCTTGCCACTCTCCCTTCACCTTGCGGGCCATCCAGATATCGAAGTGATAGGGAACACCGGGTGACGGCACGCTCCCTTGGCGGCCGGAGACGAAGATGGCGGTATTTCCGTCAGCGCTATACGCAATCTCGATTTCGGATTCTGAGGAATTGAGAGGTTCGCCCAGACTCTTCGATAGAGAAGACGTTGATTTTCCATGTCCGCCATGTGGCATCTCCATGCCCGACATCGCATACCCTGCTGTAGGAGCAAGTAAAAGTGTCAGCACGGCGCAACCTATCTGTTGACGAGATATTCCTGGGTACATAGGTCCTCCTTGCTCTGCTTCCAAGCGTTCAAATTTACCCACCTTATCTTTCTTTTGCCCGTGCCGTCACCACAATCGCCTGCATCGTTGTACGAAACGGACTGTCTCCACCGAGCTGACCGAAGGCGTTCGCCACTGCATCCACGATGGGGCCGGAGGAACCGCCGCGCTCCTGAATCTCGGCAAGAATCGGTGCGCCTTCAATCATGCCAATTGCCAATGACCTGGCCGAGTTGCTCCGGCATTCCATGGAGACGGGCTGGATTGTGATCTGATCGAAGCCATTGGCATTCAGGAGAGTCCGTAAGACGTCAGCATCTGCGAAATTGAATGGCGCTTTGAAAAACTGCGGCGGATTGTCCGGGAACAACGTCTCAATGGTTTTGTGGACAGCTACGCCCCATGGATTGGCGTCCATGCGATCCCACACACTCACGGCAAGCCTCCCTCCATTGACCAAGACTCGGCGCATTTCCTGAAACGCGCGATTCCTGTCCGGCACGAACATGAGCCCAAATTGGCAGAGCAATGCGTTGAATGAAGCGTCGGGAAATGGTAACGCTGCGATATCGGCTTCCCTCCAGTCGATTCCCTTCAGTTTTTTCAATTTGTTCTGCGCATAGTCCAACATGCCAGAATTGATATCAGTTGCCGTAAGGGCTACGGAAGGCTTTAGGCGAGTCCGCAACTGCTGCGTGAGAATGCCGGTCCCACAGGCCATCTCCAGAACAGAGCCTTCCGTAAGGTCAGGAACTCTGCCTGCGAGATCAACCGCATACGGTTCAAACAGGGCCGACCCGAGGAATCGGTCGTACAAGTCACAACCTGGAGCATAGTTGTGTTCAAGCGGAGTATTCATTGAGCACCCTTCAAAAGCTGTAAGACTCACCGTCCTCAGGAACCAGCACACGCGACGTCGTTCCCCGTTCTAGAAGAAACGCTCGCAGCTCTTTTCGTGACAGCGTGGCATGGTTTACCGCCTCCATATGACTCGCGATAATAGTCGCGGAAGGGGCTGTCTTATAGACTTCGTACACATCCTCCTTCCCCATGATGATCGGCTCATTTGGCAGCACCCTGGCGTCGCCGCTATTGAGCACAATGACATCCGGTTTGTAGCGGGCTAGGTTCTCTTGGACGCCCTTGTACCAAACCGTATCACCGGCAATGTAGAGTGTCTTTTCGCGCGGATGGGTGAAGACGATCCCGCAGACATCGCCCAAGATATCTCCCATGAGTCCTTCTAGAATTTCGCCTCGACCATGCTGACCAGGCGTCTTCGTCAAGGCAATGCCATGAAACTCGTTCTGCTCCTCAAGCGCGCGCGTGTTGTGAAACCATGACATTTGGATATCCCACTGGTCTCTCGCATTCTGGGTAAAGATCAGCATGTCTTTGGGAATGACCGTTTTGGCAGTGTCATCCCAGTGATCCTGATGAGTATGGGTCACGATCACGGCATCAACGGCAAGGATCTCGCTCATCGGCAGAGGGAGCTCTACCGTCGGATTGGCGATCTGACTGTTGACTGTACCAGGAAACCCAGGAAAGCCACCCTTGCCTGATAACATAGGGTCGATCAAGAATGTTGTTCCGGCATATTCGACCTTGAGAGTTGCGTTGCGAATCTGTGTAAGCTTCATGATGATAAGTCTCCCATGTGTGATTAGCCTTAGCTACTTGCTCCCTTGACTTGACGGTCAAGATCAGCGGCATCAAAGTTTCCAAGTGATTCGGCGATCAAGCCGTCGTCCCCGATACGCCACGATTCGAATCCACTGATGCGCACGTGCCTACCTGTTTCACTGTGAGTGCCTTCGAAGGTCCAATGATAGAGTATCTTTCCCTGTTTCTCGACCAGGTCATCCATATAAACCTTAAGATCAGGGAAGGCGGTCATGAACCCCTGCGCGGCTTGAGTAATCGCGCTTCGCCCCACTGATGAGGTTCCACCATTAATTGTAAGTGAACCACTCGGGGCAAAGAATTTGGAGACGTTGGCCGCATCCTGGCTGCACCAAGCGGTTGTGTATCGAGTAGCGAAATCGCAAAGCTGAGTCAGTCGGTCTTTCGTCATGGCTCGTCCTAATAATTGGGCGCACAATGAATTCGTGGTGACGTTTACCGTATCGGGTATTGTGATCAGCACAGCACCCCTTTGTTCTAGGCGAGGAACGCTCAATGCTCTTCTTGTACTGCAGCATTGAGGCCAGGATGGTAGTACGGCCGAATTGACGGAATGTCGCCAGATTGGAACCAAATGAGAAAGCGAACTACATACGAGATCTGAGAAACTCGCGAAATCTCATGAGAGGTTTTTGGAAATCTCGTAAGCTCTCACGATGAACAATCGGGGAAGTAGATTGAAGAGAAGTGACGACGTTGATGTGGATTCAGCCGGGTTTCTGAATCTTCAACGTCTTCATGCGAGACGAAAGGGTAGAGGCGTTGAGTCCGAGTAGTGACGCCGCACCCTTCTCACCGGATACTTTCCACTTGGTGGTCTCAAGGGCTCTCAGGATATTGCTCCGTTCCAGTTCATCGAGCTCCTTGGCCGAAAGAATGGCACCGCAAAGAAGCGCGGTTCCATCAACTGGAACCGGGTGAACTGAAAGCGCCTCCGGCAAGGCTCTATCGAGGTTGAGCCGGCCGGCCTCTGCCGTAATCACGGCACGCTCGATCACGTTTTGAAGCTCTCGTACGTTCCCTGGCCAATGATAGGCTTGAAGCCGACGAGCAGCGTCGGCAGTCAGCGGCGCATGCGTCCGTCCCATCTTCGCGGTGAATCGTTTGGCAAAGACAGAAGCAAGCTGCGTCACATCGTCGCCCCGTTCACGCAGCGACGGCAGCCTGATCGGAAACACATTCAACCGGTAGTAGAGGTCCTCACGGAACGTGCCCTGCTTGACTGCGGCGGCAAGATCACGATTGGTCGCGGCAAGCACCCGGACATCGACTTTCCTGGTCCTCGAACTGCCAACAGGATCGAACTCGCCTTCTTGGAGCACCCGCAGCAACTTCGCCTGTAACTCAAGCGGTAATTCCCCAATTTCATCAAGAAAGATGGTGCCCTTGTCGGCGAGAGAAAACCGCCCTTCGCGCTTCTTTGTGGCCCCGGTAAAGGCACCCTGTTCATGACCGAACAGCTCGCTTTCGATGAGTGTCGCGGGCATTGCGGCACAGTTCACAGTCACCAACGGACGCTCCCGGCGCGTACTGGCTGTATGGACCGCACGGGCCACGAGCTCTTTGCCGGTTCCAGTTTCTCCCGTGATAAGCACCGTCGCACCAGTCTTGGCAACTTGTGCGATATCCTGAAGCACCCGTCGAAATGCCGGACTCTCACCGAGCAAGGCATCGTCCTGATGAAGCGACTGCAATTCCTCTCGTAGGAGTTCCGCTTGGACCGTGAGCGACTGGATCTTCTCCTCTGCCTTCACCCGATCATGGATATTGCGAAGAATAAGGGTCGTGAATTTGCGACGATCTAATTCAAACCGGGACAGTGTCGCCTCCGCGGGAAATGATTGGCCTTCCGGACAACAGGCAGTGAGCCCCCCGGGAATCCACATTGATCGCTGCCCCTCGGAGCGACTGTCCAGCTCCTCTGTCAGCATGATCAACCGATCGGCGTCCTCAGGGCACAGGAAACATCGAAAGTCTTGACCGATCATCTTCTCCGCGCAGCATTGAAATGTCTTTTCGGTCGCAGGGTTCACGTGTGTGATGTGGAACTGGTGATCCAGCTCAATGATCGCGTCCATGGCGCTGCTGAGGAGCCGGCTCACCTTTTCTTCCCGCTCCCGCACCTCAGCTTCCGCCCGTAACCGCCGCAATTCCGCCGCGGCCCGTGCGGCAAAGATCTGAAACACCGCGTGGATGCGTGGCTCCACGGGAATCGGCCGCCGGTCGATCACCGCCATATGGCCGAGAATCTCCCCATCCGTGTCTTGTAACGGGACACCCATATAGCTGGCCGCTCCAGCGGCCCTTAATTCTTCCCTGTGAGGGAAAATATCCAGAATGCGATCGGGAAAGTGCACGAGTTTGGCTGTATCGATCACACGCTCACAGGGGGTTCCGGCAATGTCCATCTCATAGTCCAGGATCCACTGACCGTCCAGCCAGAAGGCGAGGGCCCGCAGACGACGCGTTTCGTGAAGATACTCCGTCACCCACGCCCCGTGCGTTCCAAGTACCGAGGTAAGGTTCTGGACCAAAGCTGTGAAAAACTGTTGCCCGGTTTCGGTTGCGGTGCCCTTAAGAATTGCGCGCAAGGCGGCGTCGACTTCAAGGTTCTGGAGAGGTGTGGAGTGACCAGATGGAGGAGATGTCATGAGGTGAAAGTATGGGGCGCGATGGGCGACAGATGCAAGAGGTATAGACGAGAGAGAGCATTCCCTCAATATCCTACGTGCCTAAATCTGCGTGACGGCCTCCTCCGCGCTTGCGCTGCATTTCCTCCGCATGAGTCTCCGTCGTCGTGGGGTGCTGATGCCGCATCATCTTCTGCACCGACATGGAATTGGCATCGTTGAGGAGGGAAAAGGCGGGGGAGGAGTGGCGCAAATCATGCACGACGATGCCAGGATTCTTCACGACGGCTAACAGCAATCCCTCCGTGATGATGCGGTGAATCGCGCGCGTCGAAAACTACTTGCCGGTTGGGGACTCTCCAGCACCCTGCCGCTCCAGCTCTGCGATGTATGCTCGCTCAGAGTGAGGCTGCCGATGCGCAAACAGATCTCGGTGGCAGCGGGGATTGTGCGAGGATGAGAGGCGAAGAATTCGGGATTGAAACGCTGGGTATGGATGGGAAGCTGCAAGCCCATCTTAGTGACTGTATCCGAAAGAGGACTATGGGCTTATGAGCAGTGATCGGCCCAGGTATCATGAGCCTACCAGACAGGCGAAAGAGCAAGGGCAGGGAAGGGTGAGGCGCATGTTTATGCCTCATCCTCCAGGTTAGATGGAGGCGAGTCTTGAGGGTTTAATTCCTGGTCCCGTCCGGTCACAGATTTGCCGATTGCTTCTACCGTTTCGTCATGACTTGCTGTGCTATCGTGTTCCCATGACGGTGAGTCCAGTGCAATTCGAAAATACGCATGGAGCCATAACATTTCAGCACACCATAAGCTGATGGCATTAGCTATCACAGAAGCTGTGATACGGTCGATTCTGCCTAGGACGGAGGATTGGGTTGGTCATACGACGGGCTTCACGTATGGGTTAAGCGTCATGCGGCAAGCACTGTCCCTTCGATTGTGAAGGTGAGAGAGGGGCTGAGGCAGGCTATCAACGATGGGTTGAGCGCCTCGCCCCCACCATTTTCACTTCCAGGTAATTCCAATAACATCAAAAAGCCAGCGTAACTGCTGGCTTTTTATTTTGTTTTCTGTTCAGCACTGGGTAGTACCTCCATTGACATCAGGGGGCAACTGGAGGCAAGTGAGTTGACTGCTGAACGGAGTTGCCCCCATGCCGCTGACCGATACCGCCAGTGAGATTCAGGTAGAATGAAACTTGTCCTTTTTCATTCGTTCTTCTTGCATGGAAGTAGGATTTTGTCTGGCGGTTCACAATCTCTCCGGCCTGGGTTGGGGAGCAGACTTAAGTCCGTCAGATCGATATTAGCCGGCTACGCGTACCAGTACTTTTCCCATCGGGCCTTGTGCCAATCGTGCAAATCCTTTCTTGACCTCTCCGAATGAAACGATGCAGTCTACCTGTGGCCGTTGTCCTATAGCATCCAGCTGGCCGACAATCTCCTTCCATGCGGTCCGGGCTACCTGAGCCGTATAGTCACCAACCGAGACACCGCCCATGCGAATGCGGCGGAACAACAAGGTAGCTGTGTTGAACTCAGGAACCGCCCCTCCGCTCCTGCCAACGATGCTGACCCGTCCGCCGTAGTCCAGAACGGCGATGACGTGAGGCAATAGTTTGCCGCCAACACAGTCGATAGCGAGGGTAACTTTCTTTGGACTGATTACAGCAGAGACGGACTTCACAAGATCTCTATCCTCAGGATCAAGTACGAAATCAGCTCCGAGTGCTTTCAACTTGGCTCGCTTCTCCGCATCGCGTGATAAAGCTATCACGATCTGGTCCACCGATTTTCCCAGTAGGACTGATGCGACGCCGACTCCGCCTGACGCACCGGTCACGAGGAGGACAGACTTTTCCGGTGGAGGGCCAGGAGGATCGCTCCACTGTGTTAAGGCTTGCCATGCGGTCAAGAAGACCAACGGAGCGCCGGCCATCTCTTCGAGAGACCAGCCTGCAGGGATTTGAGTCACGCTTTCTGCAGGAACGACGACTTTTTCGGCTAGCGTACCTGCCGCGTCCACTCCTGCAGAGCAACGCAGGATCCCGACTGTTTCACCCACGCGGATATTCTTTATACCGGCTCCCAACTGTAGCACGTCACCCACACCGTCACGTCCGAGGATGTGTGGCAGGGTCGGTTTTGCGGGATACAGCCCTTGTGCCAGAAATGCATCCGCGGGATTGAGCGCGGCGTACCTCACTTTGAGCAGCACCTCTGTCGGGCCGGGCTGAGGATCCGGCACCTCTCCAAGCCGCAACCGTTCACTTCCGCCATAGGAGTCCATCAACCACGCACGCATATATCGATCATTGTTTGGCGAAGCTTGTGATAGAGAACAGTTTCCGAGCACTCTCCCGGAACGTCCTATGGGAATCAAACGACCTTACGCATATACTCCTCGTCGGCCTTCAATGGTCTCTCTCGTCTCACGTAGTCTTGAAGCCCACGCTGTATGATTCCATTATTCAGTGCAGGGTATCGACCGCTGAGGGCGTTGCCCCCGACGGACGTTACTCTTGCATCCTGATTGCGAACCAGTTCGTGGAGGTTATGTTCGATACGGTATTGAGCTTCTCGAAAGCATGCTTCTGCGAGATCCCAAACCTCCGGATGTGCAGCGGTCCGTTCCTGCATTTCGGCATAAAGAGCGGTCGCTGCAATCACCAGAAGATCTTCGCCGACCATCTCGATCCGATTTTGCCGACCTTGATCGTCTTGAAGCCCCTTCCGATGAAGGAGCATGGCGTAAAATATCGTTCGTGCCAGTCGTCGACTGGCACGTTCCACGAAGAGCAGCTTGGAGTAGACATTCGATCGTTGAAACTCTGGGCGTAGCGGTAAGCGGCGGCCTCTCCATTGGCTCAGGTACCAAGGAACATAGAATCTCAGGAGTCGCTGAAACTCGATGAATTGACGGATGCCCGTCGCTCGTTCGTCGAAGAGATGCCCGGCCTTTTCAAGATGCATGTTGAGACCCTCACGGGCAACGAATGGTCTTAGGATATCAGTGGCACCTTCTCCGATTCTATACATCTCCGCATCACGGACCAGCTGTTCGATGCCGAACGCCGGCTCTCCACGAAGCCACTTTGAATGGGCTGTTTCGTACCCCATCCCCCCGAAGATGACTTGGGCGTCTTTTAAGAACTGAATAGTTTGCTCGGAACAGAAGAGTTTGGCAAGGGCGGCCTCGATCCGGACATCAAACGTGTGCTGATCCGCCATTCGCCATGCCGTCAGTGCGAGAGCCTCCATCGCGAAGAGATTCGAAGCCATGCGGCCCAGCCTCATACGTTGCGTCTGCCTGGTGCCCAGAGGTTTCTGGAAGGTGAGTCGCTGGTTGGCCCGATCGAGCGTGGGTTGCCACGCTTGTTTGGCCATACCCAAGCAAATGGCAGGGATACTGACCGCCCGACCTATGTTGAGGATGGTCAACGCGTACTTGAGCCCTCGACCTACTTCACCGATGACATTGCCAGTCGGGATGTGAACATCCGTGAACGTCATGTGGGCGTTCTCAATGCCCCGACAGCCCTCGAATTGGCAGTGCTGTCGAATATGAACACCGGATGTCTGCATATCGAGGATGAAGGCAGTGTGTAAGTAATCGTCTGCTCCTTCCCCATCGGGAACTGGTTCCCACGTGGTTTGCCCATTCTGTTGTGTCCGTTTGGCCGGTACCCGTGCGATCAACGTCACGTAGCGGGCGATGGGACCGTTCGTGCACCACAGTTTTTCACCGTTTACGACAAACATTGTCCCGGTGGAATCTAAGATAGCCTCCGTCGCAATATTTGCGGCGTCAGACCCGGTGATCGGTTCCGTGAGGGCGAAGGCCGACACAGCCTCCCGCGCAACAAGGGGGAGGTACGTGCGTCGCTGCTCCTCGTTGCCGAACATGAGTATCGGCATCGCGATGCCGATCGATTGCGGCACGGCGACGGTGAGAGCCAGTGCGTTGCTCCAGCTCGCCATGAGCATGAGGGCACGACCATAGTTCGTGTACGAGAACCCGAGCCCTCCGTACTGTCGGGGGATCTTCATGCCGAAGGCACCGAGTGCGAAGAGTCCTTTCAGGACGGAGTCGGGGATTCTTGCGGTCCGTTCGATTTCATCGGGATCGACATACGTCGTGAGAAAGGTTTCCAGGCGTGGGCGGAATTCTTCCCAGGCAGCCTTCTCTTCCGGTGACTCTTCCGGCATGAGCAGGAGTGAAAAATCGGGCCTTCCGGCAAAGAGCCCCACCATAAAACTCTGGCCTGTTAACCGCTCTCGGGCCTCTTCGATCCGCTCGAACCCTTTGAACAGGGTGGCCATGATGGTTCCTCAGACGGTCATCGGCTCTCGCGATGGTGATTCTTGGAGTTCAGCAAATCGCGCCGTGAAGTGGCGGAGCATCGGCGCCTCATAGGTCAAAGTCAGGCCATGGATCCGGTCACGTTGCTGATAGAGTTCGATGATCGATTCTGCGACATAGGTGATCTGCATATTGGTGTAGACCCGTCGAGGAATCGCGAGCCGGACCGTTTCAAGCTCAGGATGAATGGTTCGGCCTGTCACAGGATCTTTTTTCCCGAACATAAGCGTACCGATTTCGACCCCACGGATGCCGTAGTCCCGGTACAGCGCGACCGCCAATGCTTGTCCTGGAAATTCAGACTGCGGGATATGGGGGAGGAACTCCTTCGCATTGAGGTAGATCGCGTGGCCGCCAGTGGGCTTGAGAATCGGGACTCCGGATTGGTCAAGGAGTTCGCCAAGATATCGAACCTGGCTGATTCGGAAACGGAGGTATTCCTCGTTGAGCACCTCTTCAAGCCCTATCGCCATGGCTTCGAGATCGCGTCCCGCCAGCCCTCCATAGGTTGGAAAGCCTTCCACCAAGATGAGCATGTTCGTGATGTCTTGGGCCCACTGCTCATCGTTGAGGCTCAGGAACCCGCCGATGTTCACAAGTCCGTCTTTCTTGGCGGACATGGTGCAGCCGTCGCCGTGGCTGAACAGTTCTCGCGCGATCGTCAGCACCGGTGTGTTCGCATAGCCCGACTCCCGCTCCTTGATGAAAAAGCAGTTTTCTGCGAACCGGCAGGCATCGAAGAACAGCGGAATCCCGTAGCGATTGAGCAACGCTCGGGTTTGACGGATATTTTCCATCGAGACCGGTTGGCCCCCACCACTATTGTTGGTGATGGTGATCATCACGAGCGGAATGTTTTCGCGGCCCACGCGGTGAATAGTTTCATCGAGCCTATTGAGGTCCATATTCCCCTTGAAGGGCAACTCGCAATGTGGGTCATAGGCCTCTTTGATCACGAGGTCGAGCGCCTCAGCGCGCTGATGTTCGACGTTGGCTCTCGTCGTGTCGAAGTGGATATTGTTGGGGACGCACATGCCGGGTTGGACGATCGTTGAGAAGAGAAGATTTTCCGCCATCCGTCCTTGGTGCGTTGGAATGACGTGCTCGTAGCCAAAGATCGACCGGACGGTTTCTTCCAAACGGTAGTAGTTTCTGCTGCCGGCGTACGACTCGTCCCCCAACATCAGTCCAGCCCACTGTCGGTCGCTCATGGCTGACGTGCCGCTATCGGTGAGCAAATCAACGTAGACGCTCTCGGCGGGGACCTGAAAGAGATTGTATCCAGCCTCGCGTAACAATCGGTCTCGCTGCTCACGCGTCGTTCGGCGTATAGGTTCCACAACCTTGATCTTGAACGGTTCGGATGGGAATTTCATGTGACAGATCTCGTAAAGCGCCTCACCTCTGTCTTGAAAGCCTGAGGATTAGAATAGTCGAACACGTACCGAGTCATATCAAAAAGTGGTGCAGGGTCTAGATCGCGGAGCAGCTCCGGTTTCCACGTAATCTGCAATTGATCGATCATCGTGATAGGTGTCGGTGTTCCTACGACACCGAGGTGGACCTGGCCGTACGATCGAGAAAAGATGAGAATTTCTCGGTCAAACATCGCTGCGTTCAGGTCTCGAGCCGCACCTTGACGCTTGTAATCCTCTTCAAAACGCTGGAACGCAGGAGCACGTTCCAACTCCTCGCGAAACGCGTAGAATATTTTGATCCCGACTCGCTGTTGATCGTCCATGACCTGAATGGCATCGGCAACGAACGATTCTTCTGCCATTTGTTCTCGTGTCAGGACTAGCAGGCGTCGAATGACTACTCCACGTTTAGCCGCCTCTTGATTTGCCAAGAGATAATTCGGGTACAGGGCTTCGCCCTTTTTCCAGATATTCCAGCGCTCCATGATCGCATCGACAGAGTGTTTTGCCGTCTGCACCAGCCGGACTGCCTCGGCGTTTGCCTCCGCTCCTTGATAGGTGAGGGTCTGCGTCTCGAGCTGGCGCAGTTCCCGCCCGATCGCTTCGACCTTGCGCGGGATGTACTTGGGGGTCTTTGGAACATGAAGCATGACATCAACGGCTGTCAGCGCCAAGGTCCAGTACTCCTTTGCTTGTTTGGGGGCTTTGTCCTTTTGAGCAATCAGGAGGAGTTCGAC
>DCZN01000110.1:51534-55117 GCA_002331625.1 Nitrospira sp. UBA2083
GCGATCCTGATGCACAACTCCGGCTTCGGGATTTTCAGGCCGCGACGCATCAGGTTGGCTTCCGGCTGAGCGATGCCTAGCTTCTCTGCCAAGACGTAATCGCTGCTCAACCCGTACCGGTCCTTCACCAATTGGAAGTATTCCGCAATTTCCGTCATGCTGACCTCAACATGGGGTGACCCTCCTATCTAATCTAGGGGCGGCCTGGATGAAGCGCTCCCCTCCTCCTTCTTCCGCTCAGTGCTTCACGCGAAATGCTGCTAACTGTTCCCCCTTCGTAGACATGAGCTGATCGCCCTGGCTGTGTTCAGCCGGGTGCCAGGCCAGGATGCCCTCTTCCAACCACTCAGCCTTGCCTGCAAGAATATCCTGCGCTAAACGGAACATGCGCGAGTCATCCTGCCATACCGATCGTCTGAAAGAGAGCAAGGGCTTCGGATTGAACTCGTCTTCGACCTGTGAACAAAAGTGCTGTAAGAGCCCATCGGCCAGCTGATGATCCAGGGAGGCCTGCTGGTGCGATGCGTACCATAATAGCGATTCCACCGCAAAGAGGTGCATTCCGGCTTTCACCAGGCTGGTCATCAAGAGTTGCTTCCGTACAAGGCCCTGCCGATGATGGGCTGCAGCCCATAGCGATTTCTGTGCGAGTTCTCGGGACTTCTTCGTAACAAACCGCTCCCACGTCGATTCGGGTGCGGTAGAACCCCACCATCCTTTGATCCGAAGTAAGGGGTTAATGGAGCGGCCCGCAATTTTGGCGAAGAACGGCAGAGCCTGGGCCATCTCGCTGATCTGGAATTCCAAGAAGGCTTTCCCTTGGGATACGTACTCAGCCAATCCTTCACGACCGATCCAGAGGGCCAAGATCCCGTTTGTTCCCTCCCAAATCACATTGATCAGTGAGTCACGAATCATGCGCTCGACCGGGGCAGGAAGGTCTCCATGAAGTCGGAGCGATTCCGATGTTTCGAATCCGCGTCCGCCGTAGATGCGGAAAAGATCGAGCGTCGATTCGAGCAGCCATTCGGTCGCGAGGATCTTCGCAGCGGCTGACTCAAGCCGCACATCGAACTTGGCATCGGCCCAGACTCCCGTGATGGTCACTAACGCTTCTAAGGCCAGGACGCGTGACGCCATGCGTACGACCTTAGCACCGATATCTGTGTGTTCGCCGATCGGACGATCATACTGCATGCGCTGTTGTGCCCGGCTTCGGGCCAGCCACAGACATTGTTTCAGGCTTCCCAAACAGGCGGCGGGCAGGGTAAGCCGACCCACGGTCAAACTTTCCAAGGCCCGTCGCAGCCCCTCTCCCTCTTCTCCTAACCGGTCTGCAACCGGAACAAAGACGTTGTCAAACCGGACTGCGCCGTTGTAGATGCCGCGCACACCCATATAATGGAGCCTGGTGCAGTGGCATCCTGGTGTCTGGGTATCGACGACAAAGGCTGCGAACCTGCGTTCCGACTTAGGGCGAGTAGCTTCTCCAGGCTCGTTGACGATTTGCGTAATCACCACCAGAAGCGACGCCAAGAACTCATCGTCTCGTCTGGGCGCGTTCGTCGTATACAATTTTTCTCCGGTCAGTCGATAGCCCACCAAGACACCGTCCTTACGTACCGGGATGGCATAGCTTCTCAGATCCCATATGTCGCAGCCGGCTCCTTTTTCCGTGAGTGCGAAGCCCGAAATATCGCCGCGCGCAAGGCGTGGCAACAATCGTTGTTGTTGCTCGCGGTTCCCGATGAGCTTGACTGGTTCCGCGACTCCGATCGAGTTATGCGCTGAGATCAGCACCGTGGTCGCCGCATCATGGCTCCCGAGTAAGGTCGCTATACGGTGATATTCCGACTGGGTCAAGCCGAGGCCGCCATAGACTGTGGGAATTTTTAGACCGAAGGCACCGATGTCCTTGAGTGCCGCCAGTACATCCTCGCCGATTTCCCCCTCTCGGTCGATATGCTCTGGGTCCACTTTTTCGATAAGCAGGAAGCGCAGACGTTCAAGGAAGTCCCTCGCTGTGTCACGAACCGGTGGGATCGACTGTGCGCGGAAGAGATCGCGGCGCACGATCCCTTCGAACAGGCCGGACAGAAAACCCGAATAGGGAGTCCGATCCCGCGAGGTTTCTGCGACCGCGAGTGAACCCTGGAAGAGAGGTTGCTTGTCCATCATCGTCATCCCGTTTTCTGGTACTTCCCTTGGTGCAGGGCGGCACCGGAGTATCGGACTTCCGTTGGGACGTCCTTGACTGGTCGCTTCGATTGCATAGAGGTGGCGATGATCTGATCGAGTTGTGACAAGCGAGCGGTGACGCGCTCCTCAAATTCGGCGTGGGCAAGAACGATCCCATGGCGCGCAAACTGCGCTAGCAGGTCATCGTAGCGATCGCGCGCCAATCTCACCACTGACAGATACCCAGCTCGCAGGAGGTGCACTCGGTCTTGATAGCTCAGAAAACTCCGCTCAAACAGGAGTGCATCGTGGGGACCCGGTGCGACCATCAGCAGTTCCCTGTCGGGATAGTCTTGCCGGAAGGCGGCCAGCGCTTGCGACATACGCGCGTCGAAATTAATGCGGCCGGCCTGCTCACCGATCGTCAAAAACCCCTTGTCACGAAGGCGAAGCGGACAGTTGGGATATGCTGAGCTGCGCCATGACGAACTGAGCAGGGGAATGCGAACCAGCGGATTGATCATCACCATGAGGTCCGCCTGTTTCCCGATGGCAAGGTCGATGAACGCCGGCCGTCCGATGCCTCCGTCGATATAATCGCGGCCGTTGATGCGCACAGGACAGAAATAGATCGGTACGGCGGAAGACGCGGTGATGGCTTGAGCGATGGAGATATCCCGCCAGCCTTCCTCCCCAAAGATGACGCCTTCCCCCGTTTCCAATTCGATGGCTGGAATATAGAGGGCTTTTCGAAGGTCGGCAAACCGTAGCCCCAGCCCCTTGGCTCTGAATGTTTGCTCAAGGTATTTGGCGAAGGGCTCCAATCGATAGATGCCGCTGGGAAGGGCATCTTGAGCTTTATCGAGCAGGTCGATGAGCGTCATCTCCTGGTAATTGCGGACATACAGCTGCAACAATGGAATCAGTTGTTTGGTTGCTCGCCAGATCGTCTTCACCCCTTCCCCAACGGCGGGTCTGAAGATGTCTCGGTGGTCAAAGTAGTAGGGGCGTTTTCCGGATAGATTAGTTTCGAGAATTTCTTCTGGTTTGACTCCTTGCGCAAGTAGGGCAGCTACGGCTGAGCCAGCACTTACACCGATATACATGTCGAAATCGTTGCTGGTGAACGATTCACCGAACAGATCGTCCAGCCCGGTCAAGGCCCCGACTTCGAAGAGGTATCCCGTGAATCCTCCTCCCGCCAGCGCCAAGGCCAATTTTGTCGAACGTTGAGCCGGCATAATGTCTCTCTAGGAACTAGCGGTTCTTGAACCGAGGTTGCCGCTTCTCTAAAAAAGCCGCCGCTCCTTCTTTCCGATCTTCGGTATCGCATAGTTCTCCGAAGAGACGGGCTTCCAGGCCTAAGCCATGCAAAAGACTCAGCTTCGTTCCGTCGCGGATTGCT
>DCZN01000110.1:55126-83984 GCA_002331625.1 Nitrospira sp. UBA2083
GTACGGAGTGCCACTTGGCTTTTCATGGCCATCTTGCGTGCCAGTCCTTGGGCTTGGCGCAGGAGATCCTCGGCGGATACCACTTGTGATACTAAACCCAGGTTCATGGCCTCACGGGCCGAGACGGGCTCGCCTGTCAGGATCAATTCCATGGCCTTGGATTGGCCGATCAACCGAGGAAGACGTTGAGTGCCACCGAATCCCGGCATGATGCCCAGGTTGATTTCTGGCAGACCGAGTCTGGCGCCTTCTACTGCAAGGCGGATGTGGCAACACATGGCCAATTCCAACCCCCCTCCCAAACAGGCGCCGTTGATTGCTGCGATGACCGGTTTTTCAAAAGCCTCAATCTTGTTCAAGATCGTCTGCCCGTGACGGGCTACCGCTTCGCCCTCCGCTGATGAGGGAATAGAGGCCAGCACTCGGATATCCGCCCCCGCGACGAAAAACCGGCCAGCACCGGTGAGCACCACAATCTTCACGACGTCATCAGTCGCGAGCGAGTCGAACGTGCTGTCCAGCTCTGCAAGCAGTTCGGGTGTGAGGGCATTGACCGGTGGATGATTAAGGGTTACGAGGGCAACGCCTTCTTCAATCTTGCAGCTGTGCATGGGTACCGTCGTAGTTGCCATAATGGGTCTCCTTCTTCGGCCGAACCGAGATGATCAATATGTGAAGAACCCTCGCCCGGCCGTCTGCCCTGTAAATCCAGCATCCACCATTCTGCGCAGCATCGGAGCCGGCCAGAAACGCGGTCCGAGCGTCTGAGCGAAGTCTTCAAGTTCGTGCAAGATCTGGTCGATGCCGAGACGATCCGCGAAATGCAGCGGACCTTCTTTGTCCTTTGGATAACCGATGCCTGCTACCATCGCCAGGTCGATATCGCTTGCTGAGGCGACACCTTCGTGTAACGCTGTGGCGGCTTCGTTCGTCATCGCCAAGAGGAGTCGTGACCGGCTCCATCGCGTTGCACCGTGCTCGGGATCCGAGCCGAACTTTTGGAGGAGGTATTCCAGTCCCTGATCTTGGCCTCCTTCTTCTCCGCTGGCGTAGTCGTAGAAACCGTGGCCGGATTTGACTCCTGTACGGCCAGCCTTGAGCATGGCTTCAAGCAGGGGAGCCGGCGTCATGCGTGGCCCGTAGCTGCGGTACAGAATACGTGCAACTTCGAACGAGATGTCGAGACCCACCGTATCCAGAAGAGCAAGCGGGCCGATCGGCATGCCGAAAGACACCATCTCCTGATCGATCTCCTGCACCGTGGCAGCTCCTTCCTGTAAAGCACGAACAGCTTCGTTCACATAGGCCATTAGGACACGATTGACTAAAAACCCTGCGCACTCCTTCACCATAATCGGCAATTTACCGATGCCTTCGGTAAAACTCACTGCATCGTCGAGCGTCTGAGGGGAGGTCGCGAGCCCCGGTATGACCTCCACGAGCCGCATCACATAGGCTGGGTTGAAGAAGTGGAGGCCGATCACTTTGTCCGGCCTCGTTGTGGCGGCGCCAAGCGCCGAGATGGACAATGCCGATGTGTTACTCGCCAGGATCGTGTCTCGCCGGCAGGTCCTGTCCAGCTCATGAAAGACCTGTGCCTTGAGTTTCTCATCCTCAGAAACTGCCTCAATCACCAGATCGACGTCCTTAAGGCCGTCCAGGCCGGACGAGATGGTCGCGAGCAACATCTTTTCCTCCAGTTGCTCCACACTCATTTTCCCCTTGTCCACCCGTGCCTGATAGATCGCTCGTACCGAATCGAGGCCCCGTTTTGCCAACCCGTCATTCATGTCGGCGAGTACGACAGGCAGTCCGGCATAGCTCACCACTTCCGCGATCTGGGCTCCCATCGTCCCCGCACCAACAATTCCCACTTTATAGATGTACATGTCTCGCCTCCTGCTTTTCGTCATTCGCCACCGTCATCAGGTGGTGAGTGACGACCGACAAGTGCGGTTTATACCTGTTCTAAGATCATCGCTGCTCCTTGTCCGCCCCCTACACACATCGTCACCGCGCCCAGTGCCGCGCTTCGTCGGCGCATTTCAGCAAGCATGGTGATGATGAGCCGCGTGCCGGTCATCCCGACCGGATGGCCCAACGCGATGGCGCCACCGTTCACATTGACGATCTCGCGCTTGAGGCCCAACTGCCGCTCAACGGCCAGGTACTGAGCGGCGAACGCTTCATTCACCTCGATCAGATCAAGATCTCCCAACTGGATATCAGCTCGCTTAAGCGCTGCTGGTAGCGCCTGCACCGGTCCGAGGCCCATATGCGCCGGATCGACTCCCACAAAGGCATAACTTCGGATACGGCCAAGCGGCCGGAGGTTGAGGTCTCGCGCACGTTCAGCGGACATGACGAGTGCTGCTGCTGCCCCATCATTCAGCGGACAACTGTTCCCTGCTGTGACGGTGCCTCCCTCCTTGAAGAGAGGTGGGTAGAGACCCAGTTGCGGTTCGGTGAGGGCGACATTCGGGCCTTCGTCTTGCGTGACTACGAGCGGGGCGACCGCTCGGCCTCCAACTGATTTGGATACCGTAACGGGGTGGATCTCCTCTTTCAGCCGGCCCTCGCGAACCGCTTTGAACGCACGGTGATGACTCTCGACAGCAAACCGGTCCTGTTCTTCCCGAGAAATCCCCAGCTCCTCAGCCAAGGTTTCCGCCGTCCGTCCCATGAGCTGACCACAAACGGGGTCTGTCAATCCTTCCCATATACTGTCGATAAACTCAGCATGCCGAAGCTTCTTGCCCCATCGCATGTCCCGGGACAGAAACGGTGCGCGGCTCATGCTTTCGACGCCGCCCACGATCTGCACGTCCGCATCGTGGCTTTGAAGGTTCTGGAAGGCGTTCGCGAACGGCTGCAGTCCCGAAGAACAGTTGCGTTGCACGGTGTACGCCGGTGTCGTAATGGGGAGTCCAGCTTGGAGGGCAATAACGCGGGCGATGTTGAACGCGTCACTCGGCTGTCCGACACAACCGAAGATGACCTCCTCGATCAGCCTGGGATCAAGTCCGCTCCGTGTAATGACTTCGCGAACGACCAGCTCCCCGAGCTGTTGAGCCGGGATGTCCTTCAACGCGCCGCCGAAGTTGCCGATCGGTGTCCGCACACCGGACACGATGACGAGGTCTCTCATAAGGCCCTCCATCCGGACAGATCACACAGCCTGCCGTGTAAGCTGTTCCTGAGCACTCGCCTGAGCCGCCTCGTCGCGCATCGTCCGGCGCAGCACCTTGCCGATGACTGTTCGCGGCAGCTCCTGACGAAATTCCACCTTCGACGGAATCTTGTATCGCGCGAGCAATCCGGCGCAGTGGGTGATCAATGCCTGCTCGGTGACATGCAATTCCGGCTTCATCACAACGTAGGCTTTGATGGTCTCGCCGTAGTCGTGGTCCGCCACTCCAACCACGGCCGCTTCGGACACCGCCGGGTGTTGACGCAAGACCTCTTCGATCTCACGCGGGTACACTGTTTCTCCACGTGACTTGATGATGTCCTTCTTGCGGTCGACAAAGTAGAAGTATCCGCGATCGTCACGGCGGACGAGGTCGCCGGTATACAACCACCCATCGCGCAGCACCGCGCGCGTTTCATCTTCCTTGTTCCAGTATCCCAGCATGATTTGAGGTCCTCGTACGATCAGTTCGCCTGTTTCTCCTTCCGGCACTTCCCCTAGTCCGGCATCCGGGTCCACTACTCGCGCCTCAGTGTCGGGGAATGGAAGGCCCATCGAACTTGGTGGGTGTTCCCCTAGGAGGGGATTACAGTGGGTCGTGGGACCGGCTTCGGTCAGGCCATAGCCTTCTGAAATCCTTGCTCCGGTAAGGTCTTCGAACTGCTTCTGCACATCTGCAGGAAGGGGGCTCGCGCCACTCAAACACACACGCAGCGAGCGTAAGTCATAGCGGTTGGCGTCCGGATGCTCGACGATCATCGAATACATCATCGGCACACCCGAGAACATGGTAATCCGATGGGTATGGATGGCCTTGATAACCTCATCCGCATGGAATCGCGGGAGGAGGATTATTGGACAGCCTGTCGCGATGGCGAGGTTCTGACAGGTGGCCAGACCGTAGCAGTGGAAAAATGGAATCGCACCCAGAAAGATTTCCTGCCCCTCACGAAAATCCGGGGACCAGTATCGGCCCTGCAGTGTGTTGACGACCACATTACGGTGCGTCAGCATCACGCCCTTTGGTGTTCCCGTCGTCCCTCCGGTGTATTGCAGTTGTGCAAGGTCGGTCGGTCGCACGTGAGGCAGATCGGCGGAATGATCCGCACTGTTTATCGTTGAGTCGGTGTGCAGGAGATCGAGGAAATCATACACGCGCGGGGCTTTCTCGATGGAAACCCAACGTTTGGCGAACCGAGCTTTGATGGGATAGAGGAGTTTCTTGAAGAAAGGAAGATAGTCCTGAACGCCGGTGACGATAATCCGCTTGGGGAGCGTCGTGGTCTCCTTCACAGCCCGAACGCGAGAATAGAGTAGGTCAAGGACCACCATCGTCTCCGTCCCTGCATCGGTCAGCTGCGTCTGAATTTCTCGTTCGACGTAGAGTGGATTGGTCGGTACAACGACGGCACCGGCTTTTAGAATTCCATAATAGGCGATAACCGCCTGCGGAATATTTGGAAGCATGACAGCGACCCGATCACCTTGATTAACACCGAGCTGGCGCAGTCCAAGCGCAAATCGCGTCGTGAGATGGTCGAGTTCTTTATACGAGATGCATGTGCCATAGAACAGGAGTGCAGGGGAGTCCACGAAACGGTCCGCTGAGTGTCGCAGAAGATCTGGCACCGTCCATTCCGGATAGGTGATGCTTGAGGGCACCCCGGAATCATATCGACTGATCCAAGTCTTCTGCATGGACCCTCCTACCCACTATCTCGCCAGGCATATCACTCTGGGCGCTAATTCGCACACCGCTGAGCTAAGCCAGTCCACGTGGTATCAGGGCGCCCTTTCCGTTGCTCCAAACCTGCCCAGAATCCTTCCAGATAGCCGAGCACTGCGTTGACGCCGGAACGAAAATCATCCTTGTCCTGTTTGGCCATCCTGGCCTCATCCGTTCCTTGGACAGCCGCGACCGCCTGTTCCATAGCTTCCTCGTGAGTGACCTCAAGTTGCCGGTGAAACGTGAAATAGGCGAGGTCCATCTGGGGGAATCGTGTGAGCTTCAGGTGGGTGAGACCCGGAATCAAATGATCCCACATTGTGATGGCCATGTTCTCGAGTCCAAAAGATGCTCCCAACGCCTTGGCGTGATTGCCGTCGCGGTAGAGTTGTTCCATCCCTTCTATATAGGCGAGGGTCGAAGGGAGCATCGGTCGAGTCATGGCTTCATGGATGTCGATGCCTATGGATCGTAAAAAGTTTCGATAGAGAAGTTCGTGTCGATGGCGGGTTTGTCCGTCGCCCAACTCTGAGTACAGAACCTTGGTTAGCTCGTCGGCCACCCGCTCGTCTTCAGTATTGACAAGCTGAGACACCAGGATTCGTGGGAAAAAACGGGAAAAATTATAGAACTCGAACGCGAACTCCTTGAGGTCCGAGTCGGTGAGCTCTCCTCCTCTGAAGCGAGCTAAGTACGAGTTGTTGATGGCACCATGCTCGAGCACCAGTCGTCTCATGTCTTGGTGAAACGTCATGGGTACCTCCGGATTTCCTCGCGGTGGAGATTTCATGCAATCATATGATATACATTTTATATCATCATGGCAATAGATGGAATGTCGATAATATGCTCATAGAATATGGAAATAATGTCACGGTTAATAAATATTTCCCTGCGCATGGTCTTGTATTGGTCTTGTAATAATAGTAGTATTAAATCATAGAATAATAAAAACAATTCATAGGGAGTCTCCTGTGAAGGATAGGCAACGTGGAGGCACCATGAAACAGACCACCGGTTTTGATCACGTCACCCTCTGTGTTGACAATCTTGAAGCTGCAGAATTCCTCTTCGCCAAGATCTTGGGCTTTGAAGTGATCTGGTCGGCGAAAGATGTGGGAAGCAGCACCTCATCGATGGATACTGTCGTCGTACAACGTGGAACCGCCAAGATCGCTCTCATGCAGGGTCGAGACAAGGCGGGAAAGTCCCAGATCAACGAATTCATAGAAAAGTACGGACAAGGCGTGCAGCACGTTGCACTCGAAGTCGACGATATCGACGCGGTGTGTCGAGAGTGGGAGGCTCATGGCGTGAAATTCAGCGGATCAGTGAAAGAAGGGAGGGACGGATTTGGGCCACTCAAGCAACGCTTCACCTATCCTCTTTTCACGAATACCGGACTTTTCATCGAGCTGACTCAACGGCAGCATGGAGAAGAAGCTGCGAGGACGTTTGTCCGAAGCACGGTGGAGTCACTGTACAAGGATATCGAGCGAGACCAAAAGTCGGGGATCGAGCGGACCATCATCGATTACGATGATTCCGCCATGCCCAGACAAAAACAAAAGAGGTCCATAAAAAAGGTGTCGTAGGCCCGCGATCGTTCCGAGGAGCGAGCCATGTATCTCACAAGGAGAGGAAAAGTTCCCAACCAAGCCCATGTCGGAATTCCCGAAGGGCTGCATGAAGAAGAACATGGACGAAACGGCTTTGCAGGGGCGGTGTCTCATCTTTACCGTACGCATCCTCCAACAGCATGGATCAATATCGAAGGAAGGCTGAAGCCGAGGGCCTTTGCCTGCACGCAGATTTCTGAGGGCGCATTGTCGGCGGCAACGCAATCGGTGCCGATGCTGCAAAGCCACGATGTAAGCCTCCACATTTCCTGCCGACGAGAGACAATGCCCTATTTCGTGCGTAATGCGGATGGAGATGAAGTCCATTTCGTGCATCGGGGCAGAGGCAAGTTTGAGACCGATTATGGCGTTCTTTCCTATGAGCCTGGCGATTACGTGGTGATCCCCAAAGGGACGACCTATCGAATTCACGTCGATGAAGGACCTTCTTTTGTTCTCACTATCGAGACGCCCGTTCCGATGGTGGTCCCGGAACGAGGAGCTTTGGGACAGCATGCGCTGTTCGATAAGGGCGTGTTGCTTGTCCCTGAGCTAGAGACCTTGGAACCGGTGGAAACCGGATTCCAGACATGGGGAGTCCACATCAAGCGGCAAAGTGAGTGGACGCGAGTGGTCTATCCCTTCTATCCCATGGATGTCGTCGGTTGGAAAGGTGATCTCTGGGTGGCAAAGTTGAACGTGCGTGATTTCCGTCCCGTCACAAGCCCTCGTTACCACTTACCGCCGAGTGTCCATCAGACGTTCCAAGCCGGCGGATGCCTCATTTCCACGTTTACCCCGAGGCCGTTGGAAAGCGACCCGGAAGCCTTGCGCGTTCCCTTTTACCATCGAAATACCGACTACGATGAAGTGCTGTTCTATCACGATGGTGAGTTCTTCAGCCGGGCAGGGATTCAAGCGGGGATGCTCACTTTACATCCGCAGGGAATCCATCATGGCCCACAACCACAGGCAGTCCAAGCCAGCAAGGCAAAGACACACACCAGCGAAATCGCGGTCATGATCGAGTCCAAGGCGCCTTTCACGGTCCAACCGGAGATGGAGCAAGTAGAGGTCAAGGATTACGCGCTGAGTTGGAGTAGACGATGAAGCTCGTCAGTTTTCGTGTCGCAACTCCCATCGGGACATTCATGCGGGTGGGAGCGATTCATGGGCAACAGGTCGTGGACTTGAACATGGCCTATGTCCGGTGGTTGGCAGACCAACAGGAAGCACAACCGCATCGACTGGCCAACGCACAGGTTCCACCAACCATGTTGGAGTTCATTGAAGGAGGAGACTCCACGCTCGCAGCGGCCCGTCGAGCAAAAGATTACGTGACGACACGTTCCCCATCCGTCAAAGGCCCGTTTGGTGAGACGATCGTCTATGCGACCGCCGATGTGCAGTTCGTTGCTCCTCTTCCCAATCCGCCTTCGCTGCGGGATTTCATCGCGTTTGAAGACCATATTGCCGCGACCTCGAAGAAACGGGGGCAACCGATCCCGCCGGAGTGGTACAAGGCTCCGGTTTACTACAAAGGGAACCACCGTACGATCATCGGGCCGGACGAGACTCTTTCGTGGCCGCTGGAAACGACAAAGTTGGACTACGAGTTGGAACTGGCTTGTATCATTGGACGGAAGGGCAAGGACATATCCGAACGGCAGGCAGAGGACTATATCGCTGGCTACACCGTCATGAATGATTTCAGCGCGCGAGACGTTCAATTCCAAGAAATGGCCTGTCGGTTGGGACCTGCAAAGGGCAAGGACTTCGCGACGGCGCTGGGTCCCTGTCTTGTGACTCGCGATGAGATTGCCGACCTTGGCGCCTTGACGATGATTGCAAGGGTGAACGGAGAGGAGTGGTCACGAGGACGATTCGGGACGATCCACTGGTCCTTCCCCCAGATGATCGCGCATGTGTCACGAGGCGAAACGATCTATCCGGGAGATGTCTTCGGTTCAGGAACAGTAGGAGGGGGCTGTGGACTCGAGCTGGACCGCTACTTGAAGCCGGATGATGTGGTGGAGTTGGAGATCCAGCCAATCGGGGTTCTCAAGACCAGGGTCGTAACTGCAACACAAGGGGGAGAAGATGCTGGTCAGTACGGTTGAGCAAACTCTCGCTGAAGTGGTGGATCGACATCGCGTGCTCTACGAAGGAGCGGCGATCGATGCAAAGCTGAGAACCATTATCCGCGCTGGTCTCTGCACCAATCTGACAGAGAAAGAGGTTCTTGATATTTTGCGGGCCTCCCGATCCGTCTATTTCGATACTCACGTGGAAGTAGTATCAGGTCATCACACGGCCACCTATCTACGGTTCGAATCCATCGCGCGCTTTCCGGAATTGATCCGACAGGTGGCTGTCGATATGGCGGACTGGATCAGGCGGAAATTTCAACACCACCCACCAACAGGGCTTGTAGCGACCAGCTCCTCAGCGGAGTTGCTCGCACAAGGAATCGTGGGTGCCCTTCACGACACGATGGGACTGCGCGTGGCACTGACGCCATACAGTTGTGAAACAGGACGGATCGGGGCGGACATCACTATCGGCACGGTCAAAGCGGGAGAGCGATTTTTAGCGCTCAACGATGTCACGACGCGTGGTAATTGTGTCAATAAACTCGGCAAGGTCATCACTGACAATCAGGGTGTGGTGGCAGGGATGATGGTGTTTGCCCGCCGTGACAGTGGCCAATTCCCACTGATGACCGAATTAGTCACACAGTACCCCTTCTATTACACAACGGACCTCGATATGCCGCAATGGGAGCCAGCACATTGTCCTTTGTGCAAATCACACAAACCCTTGCTGTCGTGGAAGGACATGCCGGCTTTGTAAGCAGCGACCTGGAGGTTGTCATGGACGTTGTAGTCATCGCCAAAGAAATCAAGCGAGACGACCTACTCCAGATGCACTACTACCTCAGACTTACGAGAGCGCTTGAGGACAGGATCACGGCGCTCTACAGACAAGGACGTATTGTTGGTGGAGTCTATACCAGTCATGGAATGGAGGCGATTGCCGTTGGGTACGCCTCCGCGCTTGAGCACGATGATGTTATTGCTCCCTTTCATCGAGACATGGGTGCCTTTCTGGTTCGCGGGTTCACACCCGGAGAAGTCCTTGCCCAATACCTCGGCAAACGAACCGGGCCGACGAAAGGAAAAGACGGGAATGTGCACATGGGAGATCTCAAGCGTGGAGTCTTCGGATTTGTCAGCCATCTGGCGGACAATTTGCCGGTGGCGGCTGGTGCGGCGCTGGCGTTCAAGATCAGAGGGGAGTCTCGCGTCGTCTTTGCCGGAACCGGTGACGGCGGGACCAGTAGAGGTGATTTTCACGAAGCAATGAACTTTGCGGCGGTACGGAAACTCCCCGTCGTCTTCTTCTGCAACAATAACCAATACGCGTACTCGACGCCGCTCCGTCTGCAGATGGCGATCCCGAACGTCGTGGATCGAGCCAAGGCGTATGGTATGCCGGGCGACATCGTAGATGGTAACGATGTGGCCGCGGTTTATCTAGCAGCGAAGTATGCGATCGCGAGGGCACGAGCAGGGGAAGGGCCAACTTTTCTCGAATTCAAAACTATGCGGATGCACGGCCATTCCGAGCACGACCCGGCCAAATACGTCCCGCGTGAGCTGCTGGAGGAGTGGAAGAAGAACGATCCGATCCTGAAGGCCGAACACCTGCTCAAACAGCTTGGCTATGGCGAGGAGACCTATTTCAAGGAAGTTGTCGAACGGGTGAAAAAAGAGATCGAGACCGGGCTGGAATTTGCGGAGCAAAGCCCTCTGCCGGATGGGCCGGAAGTATTGCAAGGCGTGTTCGCCGATAGGGCTGACAGCCATTAGCTTTCGCCGCAGAAGGAGCCCTCTATCATGACGACCATGACTCAAGTTACCGAAGAAGTCAGCTACCTAGAAGCGATTTCGCAAGCTTTGGATGAGGAAATGGCTCGAGATGAGCGGGTGTTCTTGATGGGTGAAGACATCGGGACGTACGGCGGCGCCTTCAAGATCACTGAGGGTTTTCTTCAAAAATACGGTGAGTGGCGGGTGGTCGATACGCCGCTTGCCGAGTCCGGATTTGTCGGTGCAGCAATTGGTGCGGCGATGATGGGTCTGCGTCCGGTCGTGGAGATGCAGTTCGCGGACTTCATTTCCTGTGCCTTCGATCAGATCACCGAGGTAGCGGCCAAGAATCATTATCGGTGGGGGGCCGCGGTGCCCATGGTTATCCGCGCACCGTTCGGCGGCGGCGTTCACGGCGGGCCGTTCCATTCTGAATGTCCGGAAGGCTGGTTCTTCCATTCCCCAGGACTCAAGTTGGTCGCCCCGTCCACACCGTATGACGCCAAGGGGCTCCTCAAGGCATCGATTCGCGACCCCAACCCGGTGATCTACTTTGAGCACAAATTCCTCTACCGGCGCATCAAATCTGTCTTACCTGAAGAAGACTTTGTTGTGCCACTTGGAAAGGCCGATGTGAAGCGGGCTGGCAACGATATCTCGGTCATCACCTATGGTGCGATGGTGCACCTGGCGCTCGAAGCCGCTCAGGCATTGGCTAAAGAAGGGATCGATCTAGAAGTGGTTGACTTACGCACGTTGATCCCGTTCGACAAAGAAACCATATATTCCTCCGTACGCAAAACCAGCAAAGCCATTCTTCTGCATGAGGACAACAAAACCGGTGGCATCGGGGCTGAAATTGCCGCACGGTTGGCGGAAGACTGTTTTGACTGTTTGGACGGGCCGATTCTTCGTATCGCTCCGCCGGATACCCCGGTGCCGTTCAGCACGCCGCTGGAGGAGTTTTTTCTTCCGAAGACGAGCGACATTATTATCGCGGCACGAAAACTGGCAGCCTATTAGTTTGACGTAAGTCGTTAGGGGTAAGGATAACTGTCACGTTTCACGCCTAACGCTTCACGAGGTTAAAGTGGCTATCGACATCATCATGCCTCAGCTTGGAGAGAGTATCGCCGAAGGGACGGTCGTGAAATGGTTTGTTCCAGTCGGAGGGACGATTCAGAAAGATGAATCGCTTTTAGAAGTCGAAACCGAAAAGGTGACATTGGAGATTCCCTCGCCGGCTACTGGCCAGTTAAAGGAGATCATCGTTCATGAGGGGGAAACAGTGCCTGTCGGAACCTTACTGGCGCGCATCGAGAGTGCTCTGGCTTCGGAAGTGATCAATCGGGTCGGCGGGGTGGTCCTCCGTCCCATGGAACTGGCTCCGACAGGCGAACAGCATCATTCGCCGGCCGTCCGGCAGCTGGCGAGGGAACATGGAGTCGAGCTTTCGCATGTGAAGGGAACAGGGGTCGGCGGCCGGGTGACCAAAAAAGATGTTCTCGACGTTATCGCACGGAGTGGTGCCCAGCCCAAGGTCGCTGTGAGTGGTAGCCAGCCCTCCATGGGTGAAGAGCTTCTGCCCATCACGCAGATGCGCAAGACCATCGCAGATCGGATGGTCAAGAGTAAGCAGACGTCAGCCCATGTCACCACATTTTTTGAGGCAGACTTTTCAAGCATCGCCAAATTCCGAGAAGGGCGAAACCTTACCTATTTGCCGTTTGTCGTCCGCGCCGCTACCAGAGCCATTCGGGATGTATCAATTGTGAACTCGTCATGGGGCGAGCAAGGCATTGTCGTCAAGAGAGATATTCATATTGGGATCGCCACGGCGCTTGATGATGGACTCTTGGTGCCGGTGGTGCGATATGCCGATCGGAAAGGGCTTACACAGCTGGCGAAAGAAATCGCGGATCTCGCCGAGAGAGCGAGGTCCAAGAAATTAAGCCCAGAAGAGGTTCAAGGGGGAACGTTCACGATCACGAACCATGGCGGATTCGGCAGCTTGTTCAGCACCCCTATCATCCATCAACCGCAAATCGCCATCCTGGGCCTCGGCGCAATTCAGAAACGAGCCGTTGTCATTGACGATGCGATCGCAATCAGACCGATGGGCTATTTCAGCTTGTCGTTCGACCACCGGGTCATCGATGGGGCGACAGCGGATCAATTTATGACAAAGGTAAAACATAATCTCGAACATAACCATTGGGAGCAGATTTTGTGAACCTAGCATCACGTGCAGTCATCGTCAGCGCCGTGCGGACACCGATGGGGAGCTTCAACGGGGCGTTCAGCCAGGTGCCGGCGACAAAATTGGGCAGTCTTGCAATTGCCGAAGCATTGAAGCGGGTCCAACTGCCTCCGGATTGTGTGGAGCAAGTCTATATGGGTTGCGTCCTCAGCGCCGGTCTAGGACAAGCTCCGGCCCGACAGGCCTCCATCGGAGCTGGAATTCCACCTTCGATCGGAGCTACGACGGTGAACAAGGTCTGTGGGTCGAGCATACAGACGGTCATCATGGCGTCCCAGGCCATCGCGCTTGGAGAGGCGAACATCGTTGTGGCAGGTGGAATGGAAAACATGACTCGCGCGCCATATTTATTGGAGAAAGCGAGACAGGGCTATCGGTTGGGACATGCAGAATTGGTCGACAGCCTTGTCAAAGACGGGCTTTGGGATGTCTACAATAATTTCCATATGGGGCACGGAGGTGAGCTGTGCGCTGCCAAGTACCGGTTGACGAGAAAAGAACTGGATGATTTCGCACTCGAGAGCTATCGGCGTGCACGTGAGGCAATTGTGACCGGAATTTTTAAACCGGAGATCGTCCCCGTCGAGGTGCCTCAACGCAAAGGTCCAACAGTCACAGTCATGGAAGACGAAGAGCCGAATCGAGCGGATCTCAGCAGAATGCGTGAGCTCAAGCCGGTGTTCCAGGACGACGGTGTCCTGACTGTAGGCAATTCCCCTTCCTGTAACGACGGGGCTGCAGCGCTTGTCGTTATGGCTGAGGAAGAAGCAGCACGCTTCGGGCTCGTACCGATGGCGCGCATTGTCGACTATGCCGGAGCAGCATTGGCGCCGGAATGGTTTACGATTGCGCCGATCGAAGCAATAAAGAGGGTACTTAAGAAAACGAGCTTGGCGGTAGGGGATATCGATCTGTTTGAAATCAATGAAGCCTTTTCGGCTGTCTCGCTTGCGATCAACCATGAATTAGGACTCGACGAGAAGAAGGTGAACGTGAACGGCGGAGCAGTTGCCCTCGGCCATCCTATCGGGGCAACCGGAGCCCGCATCCTCACAACGCTGGTCCATGCCATGGCCTCGCGTGGTGCGAGGAGGGGATTGGCTGGCCTCTGTATCGGTGGAGGAGAAGCATTGGCAATGATTGTGGAACGGTCGTGAAGTGTGAGACATGACAAGTAAAGCGTAAATCCGGAACCGAACATCTTGTTCCGTTTTACGTTTCATCTTTTACGAGAGACGATGAAGCTTGACGATATCAAGACGATCGGCGTCGTTGGAGCTGGCCAGATGGGCTGCGGTATCGGCCAAGTATGCGCCACCGCCGGTTACGAAGTCCTCCTAGTGGACGTCTCTGAGCCGCCCTTAACGGAGGCCGTTTCCAAGATTCGCGTTGGACTAGAACGCGCAGTTGAACGTGGCAGTCTCACCGATCATCAAGCGGGGGGAGTGCTGACCCTCATTCATCCGCTAGTGCAGATCGAGCGTTTGCGAGACGTGCAGATGGTCATCGAAGCGATCCCAGAAGATCTCGCTTTGAAGCAGGAACTCTTTGTTCTATTGAACCAAATCTGCGAGCCACAGGTGATACTTGCCAGCAACACTTCATCCATTTCCATCACGAAGTTGGGAGCAGCCTCCGGCCGACCTGGCCACGTTGTTGGCCTGCACTTCATGAATCCTGCACCTGTGATGAAACTTATCGAAGTCGTTCGAGGACTGGAAACATCTGAACGAACGACGCAGCTCGCGATCGACCTGGCAAAGCGTTTGGGGAAAACCCCGGTTGTGGCCAAAGATGTGCCCGGATTTATCGTGAACCGTGTCCTAATACCCATGGTGAACGAGGCCATTTTTGCGTTGGAGGAAGGTGTTGCATCCGCTGAGGATATCGATCTGGCGATGGCAACGGGGGCCAATCATCCTGTAGGCCCCTTGGCGCTTGCTGACCGCATCGGCCTGGACACAGTGCTCGCCATCTGTGAAGTGCTGTACCAAGACTTAGGAGATCCAAAATTTCGCCCATGCGCCATGCTGAGACGGTATGTCGAGGCTGGGTGGTTGGGGCGGAAAAGTGGCCGCGGTTTCTATATCTACGAAGGGAGGAATGAACGGCAGGAAGCAATAAGCTGCAAGACCTGATTTGATCCTGGTTTTTTCGCACGATCAGGAGCGGATGATGCAAGAACGAAAATCGAAATTCACCTCCCTTTCAGGATTCGATATCAACCGTGTGTATACCCACAACGATTTAAAGGATTGGTCGCCGGACGAGCAGCTTGGAGCTCCCGGCGCATTTCCGTACACGCGAGGTGTCTATTCGACCATGCATCGTGGTCGGCTTTGGACGATGCGGCAATTCGCCGGTTTCGGGTCAGCGGAAGACACCAACCGCCGCTTCAAATACCTCCTCCAGCATGGACAAAACGGTCTGAGTGTCGCGTTCGACATGCCCACGTTGATGGGGATCGACGCCGATAACCCGCTCGCTCATGGTGAGATTGGTCACTGCGGCGTGGCGGTCTCGTCGCTCGACGATATGGAACGGCTCTTCGAGGGCATTCCGCTTGATCAGGTCACCACGTCGATGACGATTAACGGGCCGGCCGCCGTGATCTTCGCGATGTACCTTGCGGTTGCGGAGAAGCGTGGCATCCGTCATGAGCAGCTGGACGGTACATTGCAGAACGATATTCTGAAGGAATACATCGCTCAGAAAGAATGGCTGTTTCCACCGGATCCGTCGCTCCGTTTGATCACCGACACCATCGCGTACTGCACCGAGCATGTGCCCAAATGGCATCCGGTCAGTATCAGCGGGTATCACATCCGGGAAGCAGGTTCGACCGCGACGCAGGAGTTGGCCTTTACCCTCTATGATGGTCTGACCTACGTAGACGCGGCGGTGAAAGTCGGTCTTGCCGTGGACCAGTTCGCTCCACAGCTCTCGTTCTTTTTCAATGCCCACAACGACTTCTTCGAAGAGATCGCCAAATTCCGTGCGGCTCGACGACTGTGGGCTCGTGAAATGACGCGTCGGTACCGGCCCAACGATCCGCGTTCGGCACAGCTCCGCTGTCACGCACAGACCGCCGGCTGCTCTCTCACGGCACAACAGCCGATGAACAACGTGGTGCGGACGACGATTCAGGCACTCGCAGCCGTCTTGGGTGGCACACAGTCCCTCCATACCAATTCGATGGACGAAACTCTCGCGCTGCCGACCGAGGGCGCGGTGAAGCTGGCGCTCCGCACACAGCAGATCATCGCACAGGAGAGCGAAGTCACCAACAGCGTCGATCCTCTTGGCGGCTCGTATTATCTCGAATCGCTCACGAATCGCCTTGAAGAAGCGGCGCAGGATTACTTCCATCGATTGGATGACATGGGCGGCATGGTGAGAGCGATCGAGCGAGGATTCCCGCAGCGTGAAATCCTGGATGCCTCGCAACGATACCAACATGAGTTGGAACGGAAAGAACGGATCGTTGTTGGTGTCAATGAGTACCTGGAACCGGAAGAACGTACGATCCCGATTCTCAAGATAGGACAGGAAGTCGAGCACGAACAGGTGGCACGTCTTTCAGACCTACGCAAAGCTCGCGATTCTTTCAAGATGGCCGGTGCCGTCGAAGCGTTGCAAGAAGCAGCTTCGTGCAGTGAAAACGTCATGCCTTACCTCATTGAGGCGGTGAAGGCCAAGGCGACGTTAGGTGAAATCTGCACGGCCTTGAAAGAAGTGTTCGGAACGTATCGGGAGCCGGTGGTGTTGTAGGTGGCCTCGGCTGGAAGGGTGGACCACTGCGACTTCGTCATAATGCGATGGGAGAGGGCAGCAAATGAAGATCCAGAGTGTTGGCCGCTCGCCTTATCGGACTAGAAGAACGGCAGAGCGGCATCTAAACGGCGTTTGAAATGGCAACAGGCGCTATGGTGAAAGCCTCCGTGCCCTGACCCTTCCGCCGAGGCCGGGAGGTATGGAGAGCGGATTATGAAGTTCGGTGGGTTTGAAATTTATCCGGTGAGTGACGGCCGATTTCGACTGGACGGCGGGGCGATGTTTGGAGTGGTCCCGAAGGCCCTGTGGGAAAAATGTTGTCCCGCTGATGAATTCAACCGGATACCCCTTAGCCTCACGGCACTGCTGATCCGAGCGAAGAGTAAAAATATCCTTGTGGACACGGGACTGGGTCCAAAGGAAGACGCGAAGTTTCAACGCATGTTCGCTGTTGAGCGAACGCCGACAATACTACAGTCTCTCAAGCGGTTAGGTCTGAGGCCGGATGATATTCATCTGGTGATCAATACGCATCTGCATTTTGACCATGCCGGCGGAAACACGATGCAAGAGAACGGATCCGTCGTACCAACCTTTCCCAATGCCAAGTATTTCATTCAGCATGGCGAGTTTGAAGACGCCGCTCATGCCAATGAACGGACGAAAGCCAGCTACCGGCAGGATAACTTTACACCGATCGCACAGATCGATCAGTGGGAATTCCTCCACGGTGACACAGAAGTGGTTCCAGGTATCACCGCGGTCGTCACTGCTGGCCATACCCGCTACCACCAGAGTGTCAAGATTGAATCGGAAGGGGAGACAGCCTTCTTTCTCGGCGACCTGATTCCGACCGTGTCGCATCTGCCGCTTCCCTATATCATGGGCTACGATCTCTTCCCCATCCGGACGCTGGAGACGAAACGATGGGTGTTGGATCAGGCGTTCGAAGAGCGATGGCTGCTGCTGTTCGAGCACGATCCAATAGTTCAGGCGGGATATGTGCGGAGGGATCAGGATGGCAAATATTTTCTTCGTGAGGTGACAGTATGGCAGTAGCGAGCGCACCCCTGCGGATTCTAATCGGCAAAGTCGGCCTCGACGGTCATGACCGAGGTGTGAAGCTCATCGCGCGTGCCTTACGAGACGCCGGAATGGAAGTCATCTTTACCGGTCTGCATCAGACGCCGGAACAGGTCGTCAATACGGCGATCCAAGAGGATGTGGATGCGATCGGTTTGAGCATCCTTTCAGGAGCGCATAAGACCTTGTTCCGACGGGTCCGCGAGCTCCTTAAAGAACAGGATGCAGAAGACATCGCCTTGTTCGGCGGTGGAATCATTCCCGATGAAGATGTCGCGACGCTCACCGCAGACGGCGTGAAGGCTCTGTTCCGGCCTGGTGCGCCTATCCAGGAGATCGTGGCGTTCGTCAAAGGGCTCAAACCACAGGGCTGAGGAACCATGCGTACGTTGATGACTTCGGTGGTTGCCACCTCCGACGAATTCGAGTCGAATCGTGTGCACTATGAAAGTCTGGTGGCGGACCTCCAGAAACATCTCGCCCTCGCTCGAGCCGGAGGGCCACCGGAAGCAACCGCCCTTCAACAACAACGAGGCAAACTGACTGCCCGAGAGCGGATTGCGAAGTTGCTCGATCCGGACGGGCCTTGGCTCGAACTCAGTCCCTTGGCGGCATACGGGATGTACGACGATCAGATCTCCGCTGCCGGTCTAGTGACAGGCATCGGCTATGTGGCGGGACGGCCATGTGTGATCGCCGCCAACGACGCAACGGTCAAGGGCGGGACCTATTTCCCCATGACGATCAAGAAGCATCTCCGGGCGCAAGAGATCGCCCTGGAAAATCGATTGCCCGCGATCTATCTCGTAGATTCCGGCGGCATATTCCTCCCGATGCAAGCCGACGTCTTCGCCGACAAAGAGCACTTTGGACGGATCTTCTACAATCAGGCGCGCATGTCCGCCCTCGGTATTTCTCAAATTGCTGTGGTTATGGGGATGTGTACGGCAGGCGGCGCCTATGTGCCGGCCATGTGTGATGAGAACGTGATCGTCAAAGGGACCGGCACCATTTATCTGGCTGGGCCACCGCTGGTCAAGGCCGCAACCGGTGAAGAGGTCACTGCCGAAGAGCTTGGTGGTGCCGATCTCCACACCAGATTCTCAGGGGTGAGCGATCACCTCGCAGGGGATGACCACGAGGCGCTCGAGATCTGCAGGTCGATCGTCGAGACGCTGCCTCGACGGCCGGTTCTTCGCCGACCAGCGCCGATTGAAGAGCCGCGCTATCCGGCCGATGAACTGTATGGACTTATTCCAAACAATCCGCGGCAGACTTTCGACGCCCGTGAGGTCATTGCCCGCTTGGTGGACGGCAGTCGCTTTCATGAGTTTAAGGCCCGTTACGGCCGAACGCTGATTTGTGGGTTCGCCCGTTGGATGGGACACCAAGTCGGCATCATCGCAAACAATGGCGTGCTGTTCTCAGAGGCCGCCTTGAAAGGTGCGCACTTCGTCCAGCTCTGTGCCCAACGGCGTCTACCTCTGGTGTTTCTCCAAAACGTCACAGGCTTCATGGTCGGCAGGGAGTACGAGACTCGAGGGATCATCAAGGACGGAGCCAAGATGGTGCAGGCAGTGGCGACGGCCGATATTCCGAAGTTCAGTATTGTTATAGGGGCCTCACATGGTGCCGGCAATTATGCCATGTGTGGGCGGGCCTACGCTCCGCGCTTTCTCTTCCTCTGGCCCAACGCCCGGACGTCAGTCATGGGGGCACAACAGGCGGCTCAGGTTCTTCTGACAGTGAAACAGCAGCAGCGAGCTCGTGACAAGGCGGCCTTGTCGGAAGACGAACAACGAAACATCACGGACTCCATTCGCGCACAGTATGAGCGGGAGGGGAGTCCCTATTTCAGCACGGCTCGGCTCTGGGATGATGGGATTATTGATCCAGTGGAGACCCGGAAAATTCTCGGGCTGTGTCTTGATGTCGCCATAACGACGCTGGTCCGCTTGTCACACTACCCGGTCTTCCGCATGTGAGGTGCAGATGAAGCATTTTACGTCGATCCTCGTTGAGTTGAGTAAAGGGTGCGCACGTGTGACCTTGAATCGGCCCGATCGGCGGAACGCGTTCGACGCGCTCATGGTGGATGAGCTGTGCGGGGCCTTTCGTACATTAGGACAGGACCATTCGGTGTGCGCAATCATCTTGACGGGGAACGGCCCCACCTTTTGTGCCGGGGCAGACCTCGGCTGGATGGGGCCGGACCGAGTCATGTCTGCGCCAGAAACGCAGCGGGACGCCGAGCGATTGCTCGCGATGTTCCAGACCATCGATGACTGCCCCTGTCCCGTGATCGGATGCGTTCAGGGAGCTGCCTATGGCGGAGGAATCGGGTTGATTGCTGCGTGCGACATCGCCGTTGCCGCTGCGAATGCAACATTCGCGTTCAGTGAGGTCCGCTTAGGGTTGGTTCCGGCTGTGATCGCGCCCTTTGTTCTTGCGAAGACCGGGGACTCCTTTGCCCGACGATTCTGTCTAACCGCTGAACCGTTTTCCGCATCGATCGCTCAAGACAACAGTCTTATCCATGATGTGGTTGAACCAGATGCGCTTCACGCTCATGTCGCATCATTGGCTGAACAGATTACTCATCTTGCTCCGCTGGCCGTGAGGGATACGAAGGCGTTGTTTCACCGACTTCACCATCTGTCCCACGAGGAGCGCGTGAAGGCCTGTGTTGCAGGGAATGTTCAGGCTCGACTTTCATCTGAGGCGCAGGAAGGGCTTCGTGCATTTCGCGAACGCCGAACACCTAACTGGATGATGTCAAGAAGCGGAGAGTAAAGGTGCTGCTGTGGAGCGTCGTATGGTACCAGACAGCAACGGGTCAAAATCACAGTTGTCTGTGATCAGAATCGTCGAGGTCGGCCCGCGAGACGGACTGCAGAATGAATCAGACATCGTATCCACTGAGGTCAAGGTGTCGTTCGTGGATGCCCTGTCCGAGAGTGGCGTGGCGGAGATCGAAGCAGGATCATTTGTGTCGCCTGGTGCCATTCCGCAACTAGCGGATTCCGATGAAGTGTTCCAAAAGATCGAACGGCAGCCCGGCGTGATCTATTCAGCGCTGGTGCCGAACGAACGAGGGTTGGAACGGGCAAGGGCGGTGGCGGTGAACAAGATTGCCGTCTTTACGGCGGCCTCCGATTCGTTCACCAGACGGAACATCAACTGCACGATTAGCGAGTCGATCAAGCGGTTCAGGCCGGTGGTGTTCGGCGCGAAACGCGATGGCATGACTGTGCGGGGGTACGTGTCTACTGCGACTCATTGTCCCTTTGAGGGGGCCATCCAACCGTCGCAGGTTCTGGATGTGGTGCGGCAGTTACTCGATCTCGGAGTAGACGAAATCTCCCTCGGAGACACCGTTGGAAAAGCCGCTCCTCGGGATATCCGGAGGCTGTTGGATGAAATAGTGCCGCGCGTCGATCGGAGTCGTCTCTCGCTCCATGTCCATGATACCTGCGGCATGGCCGTGGCTAATGTCCTGACCGCATGGACAGACTACCGCATCGAGGCGTTTGACACAGCCGCTGGAGGACTTGGAGGGTGTCCTTACGCGCCAGGGGCGTCGGGGAACGCGGCGACGGAAGACGTGGTCTATGCGCTGAAAGCTTCCGGCGCCTCACTTGCCGTGGATGAGCGGAAGGTCATAGCGGCGGCAAGCGAGATCGGCAAGATTCTGAACCGCCGACTGTCGTCGCGCCTATCGCAGGTCCGGACAGAACAAACCGCGTATGAAGGTGTGACATGAGTTCCCACGGCTCCCACCCGTTCTTATGCGACCTCCACGACTTGGTGATTCTAGCCGAGCAGGTAGGAGCCGGAAATGTCCGCGCCGTATCACGCCTGATCTCCTTGTTGGAGAATCACCCGGGCGCCAGAGAAGCGCTTCGTTTACTTAACAATAGCTCGCGGGGGACGATGGTGATCGGGGTCACGGGGTATCCTGGAGCGGGAAAGAGCACAGTTGTCAACCGCTTAGTGAGCGTTTATCGGCAGCGCGGTTTGAAAGTCGGGGTCCTGGCGGTCGATATCAGCAGCCCTGTCACAGGCGGTGCTCTGCTGGGTGATCGCATCAGAATGCAGGAACATGCCCTGGATCACGAGGTGTATATCAGAAGCATGGCCACTCGTGGATATCATGGGGGGCTTGCGCCAGCGACCGGCGATGCAGCGCTGGTCTTGGAAGCAGCCGGATATGAGGTCATTCTAATTGAGACCATCGGGGTCGGTCAGAATGAAATCGACATCGTCGATCTCGCGCATATCGTTGTGGCGGTGGTGGCGCCGGGTCTGGGCGACGAGATTCAAGCTATGAAGGCTGGGCTATTGGAAGTTGCACACATCGTCGTCGTCAACAAGAGAGACCTTCCTGGCGCGGATAACACGTTGCGAGATCTGCGTGAATGGTGTCCGAATGTGTTGCGCACGGTCGCGACGACAGGCGAGGGGATTTCGGAACTCGCTGCCGCGATCATGGCGCACCAACAGTCTCGCGGTGCTCGCCTCGTGGGTGAAGCTCGGAACTGTTAGCGCCCGGAGCGATGGAAGCGGGAGAAGAAGGAAAGTCGAAGGAGATTATCCGCCGGTGACAAGGAAGAAGGGCTTCGCCCATGAGCCGGCGGACCACACGAAGTGCGGTTTGGAGGATATATGCAGCATCAATTGTTGACGATTTCTCACCATGTCGCACGGATCACTCTCCATAACCCACCGGCCAATGTGCTCAATCTTTCCATGCTCAAGGAGCTCGAACTCGTCTTGAATGAATTGGAGGAGGATGAGTACGTCCGGGTGGTGATCGTAACGGGGACGGGACGATTTTTCTGCGCCGGCGCCGACATCAACGAATTGGCCCACTTGAATACAGTGCACGGCGGGTCGGAGTTTGCAACTCGGGGACAGTCGCTTCTCAACCGTATTGAGCGGTCAGACAAGCCGATGCTTGCCGCGATCAATGGAACCTGTGTCGGCGGGGGGCTCGAACTCGCTCTGGCCTGCCATATCAGGGTGGCGGCCGCAGGCTGCATGTTGGGGCTGCCGGAAATCAAGCTCGGTCTCATTCCCGGCTTTGGAGGAACCCAGCGGTTGTCGCGAATCGTCGGACCGTCGAAGGCGGCGGAGATGATCCTGACGGGGAAGAGTGTCTCCGCTGAGGAGGCGCTGCGGATCGGTCTGCTGAGTCGAGTGGTGCCACCGCACGAGTTGATCACTCAGGTTGAATCCATTGCAGCCTTGATTATCGCGCATGGGAAAACTGCGGTCGAAGCTGCGCTTCACGCGATCAGGGGAGGGATCGATATTCCCTTGTCGGAAGGCCTGGCCAGGGAAGCGGAATTATTCGGCAGATTGTGCGCCACTCCCGACAAACAAGCATCGGTGCGGGCATTTTTGGAAAAGCGGCAGCCAAAGCTGGCCGAAACAGAGGTATAAGTTCGTGAGGCGTCACGCATGAGGGATGAAGCGATGGCATAGATCGGAAGGGGGCAGCCGATGCTAGCAGATCGTCTTGCTCGATATTGCCGGTCTCTGCGCTACGGCGATGTAGCGGATATCGTCGTGCATGAAGTCAAACGGCGTGTGCTCGACAGCCTTGGCTGCGCGTTCGGGGCATGGAATGCACCGCCCTCCCGCGTCGCCCGCCTGATTGCCCGGACGGTCACGGTGCCGCAGGGTGCCACGTTGTGGGGTACACGTCACAAAACCCTTCCCGACCTTGCTACGTTTGCCAACGGCGGGCTGGTCCGGTATCTCGATTTCAACGATACCTATCTTTCGAAAGAGCCGGCGCACCCTTCCGACAATATTCCGGCCATTCTTGCGGTCGGCGAGGCCGTTCACGCGTCCGGAAAACAGGTCATTCAAGCTATTGCGCTCGCCTATGAGATTCAGTGCCGTCTCTGTGACGCTGCGGCGCTACGTCCCCGCGGGTGGGACCATGTAACCTACGGGTCCTTTTCTTCTGCCCTCGGTGCCGCCAAGCTCATGAGGCTCTCACAGGTGAAGACAGTTCAGGCGATCAATCTGGCAGGCATCGCGAATGTGGCACTGCGGCAGACGCGGGTCGGAGATTTGTCCATGTGGAAAGCCTGCGCCTTCTCGAACGCCGCGCGCAACGGCGCGTTTGCCGCGATGCTGGCACAACGTGGTATGACGGGGCCATCCCCTATCTTCGAAGGTGAAAAGGGGTTCATGAAGCTCGTTTCGGGGCCATTCGATCTGGTGCCGTTTGCCGCAGAAGGGGGACGGGCACCCGCCCTCGGCGAGAGCCAGCCCCCTCAGTTCAGGATCCTGGACACCTATATCAAGCATTACCCGGTTGAGTATCACGCACAGACTGCGGTCGAGGCGACGTTGGCACTTCGTAATGAACTAATAGAAGCAGAAGGAGCTCGTGCGATCGATCATGTTATGGATGTTGAGATCGGGAGTTATGACGTGGCCATCGAAATCATCGGGCGCGATCCTGAAAAATGGCAGCCGGCCACGAGGGAAACCGCTGATCACAGTTTCCCCTATTGCGTCGCAGTGGCATTGCTCCACGGTCATGTGACGCTGCAGTCATTCGGCCCGAAACGATTGCAAGATCCGGCCGTGCGGGATTTGATGAAGAAGATCCGAGTCGTGCAGCAGCCAGAATTCGTGGGACGCTACCCCAAGATCATGCCGACCAGGGTCACGGTCAGGACAGAAGCGGGGAAAACCTGCATGAGTCAAGTCGATGTGCCGGTAGGACATCCGGGCAATCCGATGTCGGATCGGGATCTGGAAGCGAAGTTTCGCCGGTTAGCTGCCGGGCGACTGAATCGTTCCCGCATCGATCGGCTGATCGAATTCGTGTGGAGTCTTGATCGGGTCCAAGACATTGGCACACTCATGCCGCTGTTGAGGATCTGAGTTCAAAGACAAGGGCGTAGATGACGAACATGGACAAGGCCTCAACAACACAGACGAAGACATCTCGCTTGCGAGAATTGTTAGCCACACGCACCCTCGCCATTCCCGGCGCGTTCAACGCGCTGGTCGCGATGCAGATCGAAAGGGCCGGGTACGAAATCGTGTATGTCTCAGGCGCCGCCATCTCCTCTTGCCGCGGAGTCCCGGACATCGGCCATCTGACACTCGGTGATATGGTAGTGGAGGCTGGTAGGATCGCCCGTTCGGTATCAATTCCGACCATTGTCGATGCCGACACAGGATATGGCGGTCCGTCATCCGTCGCGGAAGCGGTGAAGAAGTTCGAAGAAGCAGGCTTATCCGGAATGCAGATCGAGGATCAAGAAACAGCAAAAAAGTGTGGGCATCTTTCCGGGAAACAGCTGGTGTCTGTGGACGAACTGGTGAGGAAAATTGAGGCGGCTGTGCATACGAAAAGCGATCGTGATTTTATGATCATTGCTCGCACCGACGCCCGCGGCGTAGAGGGGCTGGAGGCTGCCGTTCGACGGGCGGTGACTTATGCGGAAGCCGGTGCGGACGCACTGTTTCCTGAGGCGTTGGAGTCGGCCGAGGAGTTTCGAATCTTCAACCGCGAGATCCGGCAGAGGGGAATCACCGTTCCGTTGATCGCCAACATGACGGAGTTCGGGAAAACGCCCCTGCTGAGTGTCGCGGAATTCGAGAGATTGGGGTATCGCGGGGTGCTCTTTCCTGTGACGGGGTTGCGGACGGCCTTGCAAGCCATCGATCGGTTGCTGGCTGAACTGAAGCTGTTCGGGACTCAGAAGGACTGGCTGCATCACATGATGACGCGACGAGAACTGTACAGTCTGCTTCGGTACACGGATTCTTATGAGCACCGGGAAGGGGGAACCAATGAGCGTCGTAATGCATGAGTCTCTCGCGACCGATGTAAAGAACCGTCCTGCATACAGCCCTGGCCTTGAAGGGGTGATCGCCGGAGAATCGGCTCTCTGCCTGGTCGATGAAGGGGAAGTCGGTCTCCTCTATCGGGGCTATCCAATCCGCGATTTGGCGGAGGACGGCACGTTTGAGGAGGTTGCTTATCTCCTGCTGTTTGGTCATCTGCCGAATCAGAAAGAGCTAGAGGACTTCTCTGCACAACTAACCGAACACGCTGTCCTTCCTCATCTCCTTGAAGTATTTCTTGGCGCAGTGCCTTCCAGTGCGCACCCGATGGATATCGTCCGAACGGGCGTTTCACTGCTGGGCATGGTTGATCCGGATGCAGCCGATCACTCGCGCGCTGCGAACGTCCGGAAATCATTTCGGTTGTTGGCGCAACTTCCAATGCTGATCGCGACCTCTTATCGGCTTGTGAATCGCAAGCCTCGGGTTCGACCGCGAGAGGACCTGAGCTTCGCTGAAAATCTACTTTATCTCCTCACCGACCGGAAGGGGGATGACCAGGCAAAAGCGATGGCTCGCGTTCTTGATGTGTCCCTCACGCTGTATGCTGAACACGAATTCAATGCGTCCACGTTCGCCGCCCGCGTCACTGCCTCGACGATGACGGATCTCTATTCGGCCATTACCTCGGCGATCGGGGCGCTCAAGGGACCACTTCATGGCGGGGCCAACGAGGCTGTGGCGGAGATGTTTCTCGACATCGGCAGCCGTGAACGGGCAGAAACATGGGTACGGGAAGCCCTCGCGAAGAGACGCCGGATCATGGGTTTCGGTCACCGCGTGCTCAAGAAAGGCGACGCTCGCTCCGCCATCATTCAACGGCACGCTGAATCGTTGAGCGGAATCTGCGGCGACCGCCGATGGTACGAGATTGCGACGGCTGTCGACCATGTCATGGAACAGGAAAAGGGTCTCCATCCCAACCTGGATTTCTACACGGCGGTCGCCTATCTCCAGATGGGGATTCCGCGCCCCCTGTATACACCGGTGTTTGTCTGCTCGCGCATCACCGGATGGTGCGCCCATGTCATTGAACAGCAGGACCACAACAGGCTGATGAGGCCCCGCGCCCTCTACACGGGGCCGTCAAAGAGAGAATATGTCTCCATTAATAGACGTGCCTGACCATATTACACAAGCTCGGAAAGTCGAAGGGCTCTGCCCGCCACTTCCTTGGATCTCATTCGCGGACTTTTTCAAGTCTCGCGTCTATGATCGCGCCTTGGTCAACCGAACATTCTTGATTTATTGCGATGACGACCGGGCACTCCGCTACACCTACAGTTATGCGGAATTCGGAACGGTGGTCCAATTGGTCGCTACATTCCTCCATGACCAGGTCGGTCTGCGACGAGGGGACCGACTGGCGACGATCCTCTTCAATCACGACGTAACCGTGGTGCTGTACTTTGCGGCGTGGGTACTGGGCATTACGATCGTCCCGATCAACGTCGAAGAGCCCACGGAAAAGAAATGCTATATCCTGGAGCATTCCGAGGCGACCGCCGTTTGTTGCTGGCACAGCCTGCTCGAAGAAGTAAAGGGCCTTCAGCATGAACTTCCGGCCTTGCGCCATGTGATTGTGTTGAATGATGACGGCTTTGTGGAAGGGCCGAAGCATAGGGCAGGGCCTAAGGTGGGAGTGTCCTTTTCCCTAGAGACAGCACACCATGCTCCTGGACTCGATGAAGAAGCACTCATCGTCTATACATCCGGGACCACTGGTCCGCCCAAGGGTGTGGTCCTTACCATGGAGAATTTGCTCCTCGATGCGGACGCCATCGCCGACTGGCATCAGTTTGGAACAGACGACCGCTTGATGTGTGTGCTCCCGATGCATCACGTGAACGGGACGGTCGTCACACTGGTCACACCATTTTACTGCAAAGGCAGCGTCGTCCTGAATCGCAAATTCAAAAGCGGCACGTTCTGGCGGAAGCTACACGAAGAGCGGGTAACCTGTGTCAGCGTCGTCCCGACGTTGCTGGAATTTCTCCTCGACACGAATGAAGATTTGAATGCGTACAAGCTCGATCATTTCGGCGGATTCATTTGCGGGGCTGGTCCTTTGCTCAAAGACACCGCGATACGGTTCGAGGACCGATTCGACTTTCCGATTCGCCACGGCTACGGTTTGTCCGAAACGACCTGTTATTCCTGTTTTCTGCCGAATGACCTGTCGCGCGATGAACATCGCCACTGGATTGGAGACTACGAATTTCCCTCGATTGGAGTCCCCCTGCGACATAACGAGATGGCAATTCTAGACGGAGATGGGCAACTGTTGCCGGAAATGGCGAGAGGAGAAATTTGCATCCGTGGCGGGACCGTGTGTGCCGGCTACTTCAAGCGTGACGATGCCAACGAGACGGCGTTCCAATGGGGCTGGTTCCGTTCCGGAGACGAAGGATTCTATGTTCGAGATAAGCTGGGACGACCGTTTTTCTTCATTTCAGGTCGTCTCAAGGAATTGATTATTCGAGGTGGCGTCAATATTGCTCCGCTGGAAATCGACGAAGTGTTGAGGAGCCATCCTCTCGTCCGATTCGCAATGACTGTTCCGTTCGAGCATCGTTACTACGGAGATGAAATTGCCGCCTATGTGGTTCCGCGAGAGGGAGTTGCTCCACCCACCGAAGACGAATTACTGGCTCACTGTCGTCGACGACTCCCGTTCTCCAAATGTCCCAAGGTTATTCGCTTTGGACAAGAAATCCCCTATACCTCAACGGGCAAACCCAAACGACTGGAATTAAAGACTCGTCTTGCGCCTCTATTGGCAACCTATCGCTATCATCAATTCAGGGTATAGAGGCTATAGGAAACCAGTAATCTCCCCTTGTAGGAGTCCATCAAAAACCAGGTGGGCTCATCGGTGCAGGGCGAAACCTCGGGTACCAACCACGAAAGGCTTTCTCCAGATCGTCGTTGAGCACGCGAGTCCGCGTTTGCAGGAGGAGATGCGCCCCTTTGGGTGTCCACCGATGGGATGGGGTTAATCATGGTGTTTGACGCTGAAAGGAAGGTCATAGGTCGATCGATCTTGAAAATACACACTGGGCCACAACCTTTCAGCCCACTATGAACCGATCTCATCAGCTATCATAAAAGAAGCTGTGATGCGATCGATCTGCCTAGGACGGAGAGTCTGGTTGGTCATACGATGGGCTCCACTTGTGGGTTAGATGTCATGCGGCAAGCACTTTCCCTTGGGTTGTGAAGGTGAGAGAGGGGACAATAGAGGGGCATGAGTGTGCCGGTGTGGCAGAGATCGTTCTCCGCCATCGAACGGTACGCTCGCACTTCTTTCTGAGGCTGAACGAGACAGCGGACGGCTGCTGAGCACGGTTCCGCAGACTAGAACCTATCTCAAAATCGATTTTTGAGGAGACTGGATCTCATCACGCAGCAAGACGAATCGAGAAGCATCAAATTTGGCCGAAAATGCGAGTG
>DCZN01000108.1:0-434 GCA_002331625.1 Nitrospira sp. UBA2083
GTCAATACGTCCGGCTATCTCTGTGTTGCGAAATGGGGGAAACCTGGTCGTGGTGCGTCGCTGCTGCACGGCGGCGAATTCATGGCGCCGATGTACGGGCTCTGTGTCGATCAGCAGGGCGCGTTATTCGTGGTCGATAACGGCAATAACCGCGTCCAAAAATTCGACAACGCAGGGAATTTCATCATCCTCTGGGGGAATTTCGGCGCGGCGAACGCCAACTTCCACAATCCGACCGGCATCGCCTGCGACGGCAAGGGCGATGTGTGGGTCGTCGATACGAACAACCATCGCGTGCAGAAGTTCGACGGTAAGCTCGGCGGCTATTTGATGAAATTTGGATCGCGGGGTAACGGCGAAGGCCAATTCAATGCGCCGTGGGGCATCGCGATCGACCGCGTGCGCGGCTTCGTCTATGTGGTGGACAGCGCGAA
>DCZN01000108.1:480-3179 GCA_002331625.1 Nitrospira sp. UBA2083
CAATGGGGCGGGTTCGGGAACGGCGACGGCCAGTTCTATTTTCCGCGCGGGATTGCCGTGGACCAGAGCGACGGGTCGGTCTATGTGGTGGACATGGGCAATCACCGTATCCAAAAGTTCGATACCAGCACCAACGTGCTCCCCCAACTCCTCACCAAATGGGGCGGCAGCGCTGAGGCCGGTCATGCCAGCAGCCCGCTCGCGCAGGAGGCGGGACAGCTCCGCTCTCCGTGGGGGATCGCCGTGGACGGCGCGGGTGACGTGTATGTGACGGATACCGGAAATCACCGCATCGAGAAATTCGACCGCGAAGGCAACTTCATTTCACAATGGGGCGGGTTCGGGAACGGCGACGGCCAGTTCAATTTTCCCTATGGGATTGCCGTGGATGCGAAAGGCAGCGTGTTTGTCGTCGATAGCGGGAATACGCGTGTGCAGCAATTCATGCCGGCTGACGAGGGCAGTGAGCGGTTGCAGGAAGAGGCTGAGGCGGCCGCTGACTTGGCACGAGTGCCGGACAGTCTCAAGTCGTAAGGAGACATCATGTTGGACAAAGAGCCGAGACAGGGGTTGACCTACGACGACGTGGTGCTTGTGCCGGCCAAGTCGCAAGTGCTGCCGAACGAGGTCGAAACCGGCACGTTCGTGTCGCGCAATATCCGGATCAATATTCCGCTGCTCAGCGCGGCGATGGATACGGTGACCGAAGCGCGGCTGGCCATTGCCATGGCACGCGAAGGCGGGATCGGGATCATTCACCGCGTGTTGCCGCCGGCTGATCAGGCGATGGAAGTCGATAAGGTCAAGAAATCGGAAAGCGGCATGATTCTCGATCCGGTGACGATATCGCCGGACCAAACGATCCGCGACGCACACAATCTGATGGCGAAGTACCGGATCTCCGGCATCCCCGTCACCAAGGGGCGCAAGCTCGTCGGCATTCTCACGAACCGAGACTTGCGTTTCGAAAATCGCATGGATCTCAAAGTTTCCCAGGTGATGAAGCGGGAGAAATTGGTTACGGCTCCGGAAGGTACCAGCCTGGAGAAAGCACGGGAAATCCTCCATGAGCATCGCATTGAAAAGCTGCCGGTGGTAAACAAACAGTTCGAGCTAAAGGGGCTCATCACGATCAAGGATATCGAAAAGCGCATCAAGTATCCGAATGCCTGCAAGGACGCACATGGCCGGCTGCGGGTCGGGGCGGCGGTGGGCGTCGGGCCGGACACCGAAGAGCGGGTGCATTTGCTCAAGAAATCGGGAGTGGATCTGGTCGTCGTCGATACGGCGCACGGTCATTCACAAGCGGTATTGGATACCGTGAAGTTGATCAAAAAACTGTATCCTGATCTTGAACTGGTCGCGGGAAATATTGGAACGGCGGAAGCGGCGAAAGACCTCCTCAAAGTCGGAGTGGATGCGGTCAAGGTCGGAGTCGGACCAGGGTCGATCTGTACGACACGGATCGTGTCTGGTGCTGGGATGCCCCAGTTGACGGCCATTGCCGACTGCGCCAAGACGTTGCAGGGAAGTGGCGTGCCGGTGATTGCCGATGGAGGCATCAAGTTTTCAGGTGATATCACGAAGGCCTTGGCTGCTGGAGCATCCTCCGTCATGCTCGGTGGTCTCTTTGCCGGCACCGAAGAGTCACCGGGAGAGACCGTGCTCTATCAGGCCAGGACGTATAAAGTCTATCGAGGCATGGGATCGATCGGGGCCATGGAGCGCGGGGGTGGGGATCGGTACGGGCAAGGAGGGCGTCCAGCTCAGAAGTTGGTTCCTGAAGGAATTGAAGGGCGTGTTCCATACAAAGGACCATTGGCTGCGGTGGTGTATCAGTTGGTCGGTGGGGTCAGATCGGGCATGGGATACTGCGGTTGCAAAACGATCGCTGATCTTCAAAAGAACGCGACGTTCATCAGACAGTCTGTGGCCGGCCTCCGAGAGAGCCATGTTCATGATGTGATCATTACCAAAGAAGCGCCGAACTACCGGATGGATTGGGAATAGCTTAGCGTGAAACGTCACTCGTGAAGCGTATCTCGTGATCAAGACTTAGGTTCCTTTCTCCAACGAACGACGCTTCACGCTTCACGAACGACAGTCTCCATGGAACTTTGGCACGATAGGATTCTCGTTCTCGACTTTGGATCGCAATACACGCAGCTGATCGCCCGCCGCATTCGCGAAGCGCAGGTTTACTCACAGATTTTCCCTTGCACCACTCCCTTAGCCACTATTCTAGCGTATCGGCCGAAGGGCATCGTCCTGTCCGGAGGGCCTTCTAGTGTCTATGAGAAGAAAGCGCCGGTAGTCGCGAAAGAACTGTTCGACCAGAACATTCCGATCCTCGGCATTTGCTACGGGATGCAGTTGGTGACGCATCTCTCCGGAGGAGAAGTCGCAAAATCGACGCATCGGGAGTATGGCCGAGCCGACCTTGTAATCGACGATGCAGGTGATCTGTTTAAAGGAGTCGGAACTGATAAGCGCACCGCTGTCTGGATGTCGCACGGGGATCGTATCGAGCGGATGCCTCCGGGGTTTCGATCGATCGCACATACCAGCAACTCCCCCGTTGCGGCGATGAAGCGAGACGATCATGAGCGCCGGATCTATTGCCTGCAGTTCCATCCCGAAGTCGCGCACACACCGGAAGGGACGAAAATTCTACGAAACTTCGTCTACGAGATTTGTGG
>DCZN01000108.1:3374-20578 GCA_002331625.1 Nitrospira sp. UBA2083
GAACGAGACCAGGTCCAGAAGACCTTCGCGTCACAGCTGCATTTGAATCTCAAGATTCTTGATGGAACGAAGCAGTTTCTCTCCGGGCTGAAGAGCGTGACCGATCCGGAGCGGAAACGAAAGATCATCGGCCGGCAGTTCATCAAACATTTCGAGGCGGAATCGAAGAAGCTGAAGGGTGTCAAGTATCTCGTTCAAGGCACGCTGTATCCAGACGTGATCGAAAGCGTCAGCTTCAAAGGTCCATCAGCGACGATCAAAACCCATCACAATGTCGGCGGGTTGCCGGCGCGGATGAAACTCAAGCTGATCGAGCCGCTCCGTGAACTCTTTAAGGATGAAGTGCGGGTCTTAGGGCATGAACTGGGGTTGCCGGACGAGATTATCTGGAGGCAACCGTTCCCTGGACCCGGACTAGCGATTCGAGTGCTCGGTGCTGTGACTTCGGAACGGTTGGCGATCCTGCGGGGAGCCGAAGCCATCGTCGATCAGGAAATCCGAAGTGCCGGACTTTATCGTGAAATCTGGCAGGCCTTTGCCGTGCTGTTGCCGATTCGAACCGTCGGAGTGATGGGCGATCAGCGAACCTACGAGTATGTGATCGCCATCCGAGCCGTGACCAGTGTGGACGGCATGACGGCCGACTGGGCAAAGATTCCAAACGATGTGCTGGGCCGTATGTCGAGCCGAATCATCAACGAAGTCAAAGGCGTGAACCGGGTTGTCTATGACATCAGCTCGAAACCACCCAGTACTATAGAGTGGGAGTAAAGGGCTCTCTGCAGTGTGGTAAGGTTGTCAACCCTCGATGTTTTTCACCGGAAGGCATGAGCGATAGCTGGTCCTACCTCTTGGTATAAGAAGTGCGGCTATGAATTTACTGAGGGGACTCATGCGATTCGTGTTGGAATGCTCTGGCTTCTCCTTGTTGGTTAAATCGAGTTTTTGATCCAGATTGTGTTGAACGGAGTGTCTTTTCGTCTTGCAGGGTAAGAACGCTTAGGAAATTTCAATTCTCTTACGCTCGATGTCACAATCACATTTTACTGTAGCGCGCCAATTTGTATCCTTCTGTGCACTTGGGGCTGTAGGGACGATCGCTCAGTACCTCGTGTTGGTGATAGGTGTGGAGCTAGGTGGAGGGCCGGTTATTTCTTCTGTACTCGGGTTCATGGTAGGGGCATTCGTGAACTATGCCCTGAGCTACCGGTTCGTTTTCCGTAGTAACAGTTCACACCCCCACACGATCATGAAATTTTTCACGGTTGCCTTATTCGGATTGGGGCTTAACACTCTCGTGTTTTCGTCCGCGGTATATAGCCTGAGACTACACTATCTGATGAGCCAAGTGCTCGCCACGGGCATCGTGGTCATTTGGAATTTCATCGGTAATCGGTGGTGGACGTTCCGAGAGGTTGAGTATGGAAAACCCTGATGAACATAGCATGACGGCGAGCCCCAGTGGAAACCACAAGCTTTCAGTAGTCGTCCCGGTATACAACGAGGCTGAGGGGCTCCAAGAGTTCCACCGGAGGATTTCTCTAGTTCTAGAATCATTACCATACCGGTCGGAAGTGGTCTATGTGAATGATGGGAGCGTAGATGAGAGCTTAACGATTCTCAAGAACCTGAAACTGTCAGACCCCCGAGTGGCCATAGTAGATCTCAGTAGAAATTTTGGCAAAGAGATCGCCATGACGGCTGGCATTGATCACTCATGTGGAGATGCGGTTGTGGTGATCGATGCTGATTTGCAAGACCCACCGGAGCTGATTCCCAAGCTAACAGCCGAATGGGAGCAAGGATCCGACGTGGTCTATGCCCAGCGTACGGGAAGGGAAGGAGAGAGCTCCCTCAAAAAAGCGACGGCATATGCGTTCTACCGCGTTATACAAAATGTCAGTCGGGTTGCGATCCCTAAAGACACAGGTGATTTTCGGCTGCTCAGCCGAAGGGCTGTGAGTGCGCTTGGACAGCTGCGTGAACAGCATCGGTTCATGAAGGGCCTCTTTGCATGGATCGGGTTTCCGCAGAAGAGCGTTCTGTATACAAGACTCCCCCGCTATGCCGGAAATACGAAATGGAATTATTGGAAATTGTGGAATTTTGCCCTGGAAGGAATCACATCGTTCACGATTGCCCCGCTTAAGATTGCGACCTATCTAGGACTGTTCGTCGCGTTCGCCGCACTGATGTATGCTGGGGTTATTATCTTCAAAACCCTGGCCTATGGTAGTGATGTAGCCGGCTATCCATCGATGATGGTCACGATTCTATTTCTCGGAGGTGTCCAGCTGATCGGTATAGGAATACTTGGTGAGTATGTAGGAAGGATGTTCAATGAAACCAAAGGTCGTCCTCTCTATTTTCTCAAACATCATGAGCCGTCCAACGTGAGTTCGATGTGACTGTTCTTTAAATAGCCGATTGAAGGGATGATCCATCTTGTGGAACAAGTCGTCGGGTAGCGGGGGCGGGCACAGGTTTTTGGACTCGACAGTGGGCCGAACTGCTTGACCAATCCCGTTCATTCCTTCGTGTGCAGACCTGGGGATTGGGTTGTGCTGTATCCAACTCGGTAAGCGGATCAGAATGCGCTCATCAAACAGCTCTGCCAGAGCTGTGGCACGGAACTCTGAATGCTAACAATGAAGGGCGGTCTCATGACCGATCGCGAGGCTACCTCCCGTCACGTATCAGGTTCCGCGAATGATGTAGGTGCCTCCTGACGTAGTTTCTGTACATAAGAGTCCCTATGAATATTTCTGACATCCAGAATGGGAAAAGATCACTCGCATGGGATCATCTTTTGCCGATTACGCTGTGTGTTGTCTATCTAATCATTGCGATGTATCTGGGCAGGGAGTATGTGATAGGCGCCTATGATAACAGCGACTTCTATGGGTTCTATGCCGCGGATGCCAAGCGCATTGCTAATGGTGAATTTCCCCAAAACACTTTTAACGGGCCGGGCTACCCACTCGTTTTATCTGCGACTACGGTCGTAACCGGCGATCTTTTTATCGCCGGAAAATGGATCGCAGCATTTTCGGCCTCTCTGTCCGGACTCATCGCATATTATTGGTTCAGGTCCCTGTTTGGCTTCCGGACCGCTATTCTGGCCTTACCACTCATTTTAGTCGCGGGGGAATATGCGCTGTTTGCGATAGAGCCTGGGACCGATTTGATCTTCCTGTTGTTGTGTTTGACGACCATGTTCACAATCACAAGTGCTGAACTTGGGGTATGGCAGAAGGCCATACTTGCGGGGATTTTAGCTGGGTTTGCCTATCTGACACGATACAACGGCATTTTTCTTCCGGTCACCATCGTAACGGGCATTGTCTTGTTCAATTGCTTTGAACTGTCGATGCGGCAGCGATTGCAGGTCACGGCGGCCCATATTGTGAGCGTTCTGGTCACCACCTCGCCTTGGTTATGGCTCAATTATGTGAATCACGGCTCTCCGCTTTACAATACCAATTATCTCAATATGGCGACGGTCATGTATGGGTACAAAGTTAATTGGGACGGAGTGACAGAAGCAGCTCAGGCATTCAAAAGTTTCGGAGATGTCCTATTTCATGATCCAAAGACGTTTGTCTTGCATTACCTGAGTAATATCGCCAAAACAATCACGAGAAGTTTGTCTGGTAAATTTCTCCTCTTTCCGATCGGGTTCATGGCCGTCGCAGCCATACCGCTAGTGCTGACTAAACTGCGCCAGCGAGCAGTCCTGGTCTTCTTTTTCTCGTTCCTGCTGTACCTACTTGTTATGAGTTTCAATCATTGGGAGAATCGTTATTTTTTTTACGTCATGGTCTGCTATATAGGGCTGGCCAGTTATCTAGTAATCACGACTGCAGATTGGATCTCCAGTAAAGGATGGCTTTCTGTCCGGCTAACCCAGATTGGTGTGTGCTGTATCGGCATCATAGCTTTTTCCGTGACTGCGATGACATCCAACAAGATGATCGTGCAGCATATCAACGATCAGCCGTATGAACTCATTGCGGCAAGTGAATATCTCAGGAATGTTTCCACTGATGACGCTATAATCGTGGACAGAAAGCCGCACCTCTCTTTCATGGTGAATAGAAAGAAAGTGCACTTTCCGCAGGTGAAATCGCTAGATGAGCTACATGAGTCGCTGAAAACTATTCCGGCTGACTATCTCATTTATAACCGAAGTACCTTGGAGTATCGCCCTGATCTCAAAATGCTCGCTGAACCCGTGAGTACCATTTCCTGGTTGAAACCCGTCCATTCAGATCTGCAAAGGTCTCTGGTCATCTATCGGATAGAAATCGAACATGCTGCCCAGGCCGGCTCGCTCCCTCCGGCTCGATAAGGGGCCATTTCCCGATGAAGCCAGACTGTTATTTGTGCCATGGGCTTGTTCCTCGCGAGAGTGGCCCCCTGAAATCAATCCAGGCGGCTTGATTTCAGGGGGCCACTACAGTCATAAGATACGCGTTCCTGGAACCGTTCATTGTTCGCAGTGAAGAGAATGAGCTGATGGAAGTAAGATTACAAAAACTCATTGCCAGCACCGGGCTCTCATCTCGCCGAAAGGCCGAGATGTTGATCGCCTCAGGCCGCGTGTCGATCAACGGCAAGGTCGTGACCGAACTGGGAACGAAGGTCGACCCAAGCCGGGATCATGTGAAGGTCGACGGGAAGCATCTGACCTCAGCGCAGCCCTTCGTCTATCTGATGTTGAACAAACCCAAGAACGTGATGTCCACGCTGGACGATCCGGGCGGGCGAACGACCGTCAAAGATTTCTTGCGGGGCGTGTCCGTTCGTGTGTTCCCGGTCGGTCGGCTTGACTTCGACAGCGAAGGGTTGATGTTGTTGACGAACAACGGCGATCTCGCGCAGGCCCTGTTGCATCCGCGCTACCACGTGCCCAAGACCTATCTGATTAAGGTGAAGGGTGTGTTACAAGACGAGGAAATTACCAAGCTTGAGCGGGGAGTCAGGCTCGAGGACGGAATGACGAGTCCTGCTCAGGTGAAGAAAGTACGGAAGGTGGAGGCCAATTCCTGGCTGGAGATTACCATCCGCGAGGGGCGGAAGCACCAAGTCAAGCGCATGCTGGAAACAGTTGGGCATCCGGTCATCAGGTTGATGCGAATTCGGATGGGATCATTATCACTCGGGGATCTTGCGCCTGGCGAGTTCCGCTTTTTGACCGATGCCGAAGCGAATGCCTTGCGGGCACTGGTCGGGGAGCGGAGAGAGGCGGTTGAACGAGGAGACGAGCAGGGGGTCCGATTGAAACGTCCGACGAGGAAGGCCGGATGGGCGAAGCCGGACAAGGCCAAACGGGTATCGTCAAAGAAAGCAAAGGTGGCATGAAGATTCGCACACATCGTTGCGGGGATTTGAATAAGACCCATGTCGGGCAGACGGTTGTCTTGAACGGGTGGGTGCAGCGCCGACGTGATCATGGCATGGTGATCTTCATCGATCTTCGTGATCGGACCGGTCTCACGCAGGTCGTCTTTAACGCCGAGCGAAATGTGACGGTGCATCAAGCCGCCCATTCGCTCCGCAGCGAGTGTGTGGTGTCGGTCACGGGTCAGGTCATGGCGCGGCCGGATGACTCGAAGAACCCGAATCTCTCGACGGGTGACATTGAGGTGTTCGTCGACGAGGTGGAGATTCTGAACGAAGCCAAGACGCCGCCGTTCTTGATCGAGGACGATGCAGATGTGACGGAAGCGATTCGCTTGAAATACCGCTTCCTGGACCTGCGCCGGCCAAAAATGCAGCGGCTCTTAAGCCTCCGCCATGGCATCACGCAGGCCACCAGAGAGTTCGTGAATGCTGAAGGATTTTTGGAGGTGGAGACGCCGATTCTGACGAAAAGCACACCGGAAGGAGCCCGAGATTATTTGGTGCCGAGTCGCGTCAATGCCGGACAGTTCTTTGCGTTGCCACAGTCCCCGCAATTGTTCAAGCAAGTCCTGATGGTCAGCGGAGTGGATCGCTATTACCAGATCGCCCGCTGCTTCCGCGACGAAGATCTGCGCAATGATCGGCAGCCCGAGTTCACGCAGATCGACTTGGAAATGTCGTTTGTCGATCGTGAGCAGATCATGAGTCTGATGGAGCGCCTGATCGTCACCATCTTCAGCAGAGTCGGAGGTGTTCAGTTGCCGACACCGTTTCCCCGGATGACCTATGCGGACGCGTTAGGCCGATACGGGTCGGATAAGCCGGATCTCCGGTTCGATATGCCGCTCCATGATGTGACGGCATTCGGTGCGACGAGCGAGTTTAAGGTCTTCAAAGATGCGGCGACGAAGGGTGGCATCGTCAAGGCTTTGATCGTGAAAGGCGGGGCGGCGCTGTCGAGAACCAGAATCGATGCTCTGGGAGAAACCGCCAAGAGCTTTGGGGCAAAGGGACTCGCCTGGTTGAAGATCACGGCGGAAGGGCAGCTTGAATCCGTCATTGCGAAGTTTTTAGATCCCAAAGCCTTTGCAACGGCCTTGCCCGAAGCGAAACCCAATGATCTGGTCTTGTTCGGCGCCGATAAGCCGGCGGTCGTCCACGATGTGATGGGGCGGATCAGGCTGCTCTTGGGTGAAGAGTTGAAGTTGATCGACATCTCCGCATGGAGGCCATTGTGGGTGATCGATTTCCCCATGTTGGACTACGATCAGGAGCAGAAACGGTATGTGGCCATGCACCATCCCTTCACCGCCCCGCTCGATGAGGATCTGGCGCTGTTTGAATCCGATCCGTTGAAAGTCCGGGCGAAGGCCTACGACATGGTGCTCAACGGAAGTGAAATCGGCGGCGGCAGCATTCGTATCCACCGCCGCGATGTGCAAAGCAAAGTCTTTGATCTGCTTGGTATCGGCAAGGACGAAGCGGTGGCTAAATTTGGCTTTCTGCTTGAGGCGCTGGAGTATGGAGCGCCGCCGCACGGCGGGATTGCATTTGGATTGGATCGATTGATCATGTTGCTGGGCAACGCCGATTCGATCCGCGACGTCATCGCATTTCCCAAGACACAAAAGGCGCAATGTCCGCTGACCGATGCGCCCTCAACGGTGAGTCCAGATCAGTTGAAAGAACTTCGTATCAAGCTAGATTTGGTTGAGTAGGGAGGTTCTGTCCTGATGGCCGGCAATACGTTCGGCAGAGTCTTCTGCGTTACCTCATTCGGCGAGAGCCATGGGCCAGCAATCGGCTGTGTCGTTGATGGATGCCCGCCAGGGCTTGCCCTCTCTGCGGAAGAGATTCAGAACGATCTCGACAGACGGAAGCCGGGAACTTCACGGCATGTCACTCAGCGGCAGGAATCGGATACGGTTGAAATTCTCTCCGGCGTGTTTGAGGGACAGACAACCGGCACGCCGATCGCGCTTTTGATCTGTAACGAAGACCAGCGCAGTCGGGATTACGGAAATCTGATCGATACGTTCAGGCCCGGGCACGCCGATTACACCTATTGGCAGAAGTACGGCATCCGGGATCATCGTGGTGGCGGTCGTGCCTCGGCTCGTGAGACAGCAGTACGAGTTGCAGCTGCTGCTATTGCGAGGAAGTGGCTCAAAGAAAAATATGGCGTTGTGATTCGGGGCTATCTGAGCCAGTTGGGGCCTCATGAGTTGCCATTCAAGACTTGGGAGTCGGTAGGGCAGAACCCATTTTTCTCAGCTGACCCGGATGTTGTTCCCAAACTGGAAGCCTTGATGGATGAGCTGCGAAAGGCCGGCGATTCCGTCGGGGCTAAGATCACGACGATCGCCGAGCAGGTGCCGGTTGGATGGGGTGCCCCGGTCTACGCAAAGTTGGATGCAGATCTGGCTGGTGCCATGATGAGCATCAATGCGGTCAAGGCCGTCGAAATTGGGTCGGGCTTTGCCTCCGTGACCCAGCGTGGTTCCGAACACGGCGATGAACTGACGCCCGAAGGCTTTGTCACGAACCACGCTGGCGGCATTCTGGGTGGGATCTCAACGGGGCAGGATATTGTCGTGACGATCGGCATTAAGCCGACCTCGAGCATCCGCATCCCGCGTCGATCGATCGACAAGCAGGGCAAACCGGTCATGGTCGAAACCAATGGCCGTCACGATCCCTGCGTCGGCATCCGTGCGACGCCGATCGCCGAAGCCATGATGGCGTTGGTGCTCATGGATCATGCGCTGCTCCATCGTGCGCAAAATGCCGACGTGGCGACGAAGACCCCGAAGATTGCTGGTTCCGTCAAACGGACGAACTCGCCAGACGAAGTAAGCCCGACCTCGAAGATGAATTCCGATCCGACAGAAGCGTAACAAACCGGTTCCGCTCGTCTGTGCATTGTCCTACTGAGTGGATTTTTAGCGCGGTCGCGGTCCCTCAACGGTCCCAATCTCAACCGATTGTAGCGTGACCACCAGTTCTGTGTGGACTTGTTGCTCGATAAAGACAAGAAACTCCTCGACCTTACTGCGCGAGTCGACGATTTCGAGGGTGATGGGAAGATCTTCGGCCAGACGCTCGATTTTGAAGGTGTGAATCACGCGGGTGTGGGGCCCGAATCCCATGAGCCCACGGTAGACAGTGGCTCCGGCCAGTTGTTTGGAATGAGCCTGTGCAACAATCCATTCATGGAGCGGCCGCCCGTCGTGTTTGTCCCCTTCTCCCGCATAGATTCTGAGTACGCAGCCCTGTTCAACACGCATTGGTCATTTCCATAAAAGATAGGCGGTGGAGTAGCCGAGCCACACGGCAACGAGCCCCAGGACTGTATGACCGACGACGTTGCCGCAGGCGAGCCAGAGCTCTCCGTCGCGTAGCAGGTTCATCGTTTCGTTGCCGAACGTGGAGAATGTGGTGAAGCCACCCAGTATTCCGACGATCAGAAACGCTCTGGTTTCTCCTGAGATGACCCCTCGATGATCCGCCAACTCAGCGAGAAAGCCGACCAGCGCACAGCCCACCAGATTGACGGCCAGGGTGCCGAATGGAAATTGGATACTCTTGCTGACGTGTTGGGCGTATCCGCTCAAGAGATAGCGCAGGATGGAGCCGATGAAGCCGCCTGTGCCGATGAGAAAGAGGGTACGCAGTGTTGGACTCGCTAAGAAAGAGTGAAGGTGCAACGGAGGTCGTATTGTACTGAAATGCATGAGATGAGTCACGAGCCGGGAAAAGATCATGTGGCGAACAGTCTGGTTCGGATGGAAGCGATCGTAGTACAATCTGGACGGGAATGACCTCATCCATCATCACATGATCGATATCTATACAGATGGTGCCTGCAGCGGAAATCCAGGACCAGGCGGCTGGGGGGTCTTGCTCCGCAAGGGCACCAGTGAAACAGAGCTCTGTGGGGGTGAGCCCTCGACGACCAACAACCGGATGGAGTTGCTGGCGGTGATTGAAGCGTTGCAGTCGCTGACGCAGCCGGTAAAGGCGCGAGTCTTCACCGATTCGCAGTATGTCCAAAAGGGGATCAGCGAATGGATCCACAGCTGGAAACAACGGGGGTGGAAAACCGCCGGGAAAGAACCGGTGAAGAATGAAGACTTGTGGCGGCGTCTCGACGTCTTGGCGAATAGTCATACGGTGGAATGGCACTGGGTCAGGGGGCATAACGGGCATCCGGAGAATGAACGAGCGGATGCGCTCGCTCGGGCTGGATTGGAGCAGGCGCGTCGTGGTGGCAAGCCGGTCAGTGGGCCAGTGGATGCTCTCAACACCGAGCCTCGTCCTTCAAACAACGCGCAATCGATCCTCGAGATTCAGCATGCGGCGGTCTACCGCGGGGAGACCTGTGTGTTTTCCGACTTGTCGTTCAACCTTCGTGAAGGGGAGCATGTTGCGATATTGGGGCCGAACGGGTCGGGGAAATCCACCTTGCTGCGGTTGCTCTCAGGCGACGTGCATGCGATGCCCAAGGCCGACACGCACCTTGTGCTTTTCGGTGAGGACCGGTGGAATGTCTGGGACGTGAGACAGCGAATCGGCATCGTGTCGCACGATCTCCAACGCGACTATCTGATCTGTGCCGAAGGGCTCAACGTGATCCTCTCCGGCTTCTATGCCAGCAACGACACCTACGACCATCAAGACTTCACGAAAACGCAGATGACCAGGGCTTATGAGGTCATGCAGGAATTGGGCATCAGAGAATTGTCTGGCCGCCGCTTCGGCCACCTGTCTACCGGCGAGCAGCGACGGTTTCTCTTAGGCCGGGCGTTGGTGCATGATCCGCCCGTGCTGGTATTTGATGAGCCCACCAGCGGCCTCGATCCGAAAGCCTGCTTCCAATACCTCGATCTGTTGCGTGCCCAGATGGCCAAAGGCAAGACCGTTCTCCTTGTCACGCATCATCTCCACGAAATTCCGACCGAGATCAATCGCGTGATTTTTCTGAAAGATGGGAGAATCTTGGCTGACGGTCCCAAATCAACGCTGCTGACCAGCGATCAAATCAGTCAGCTCTTCGATAGTACCATCATTCTTTCCCAGGCCAACGGCTGGTATCACGCCCTGCCGGGATGAGGATCCCCCTAGCTTCCTCGTCGCTTTCCCTTAAAACTCTGTTCTTTTTGACGAAATTCCGTTTGGGCGATAGGCTTCAAAGGCTGCCCTCTTGGGTAGCCAGGTATGGGGCGATTCTTCTTACAAGCCATGGGTAGGCCAAGCCACGCTGCTTCGTTGGGGCTTCTAACCCTGTGTGTACTCGTACTGCTCCTGTTCAACTCGGCCTGGGCTGAAATTTGGGTCTGTCCCAGACCCGGACAAGCAGATCTGTATACGGATCGTGAATACCCGGGTTGTAAGCAACTCGGTGAGACCAAAACCTATTCGCCGATGGAGGGATCTTCAACTTCGCGGCCACAACATGTTGCTCCTGCGCCGGCCGGACCTCGAGCAAGTCTTCCATACAGTCCTCCACCGTTTCACCAGAGGAAGCCCCTGCCCTTTTCGGACGTCACGCTGGCTTTGCCGCTGTTGAGTGTCGGGCAAGACAAGCTCGGTTCCATTACCGGGTCATGGACCGGATTGGTCGCGCGACTCGTGGTGGGGTACAAGGCTGATGGAAGAGGGCCGGAGATTCTTGGCGACTCAAACTTGATGCCGGTATCCGTCTACTCTTTTCATACGGCGGTTGCCGTGGCGACGAAGGCGGTGGGGTATGACCCTCGATATCTTACCGTGCGCATCCTGGTTCCGATGCGACTGGACGGCCCCAGTGCGGGAGGGATTTTCGCTGTGGGTATTGCTGCCGCCCTGCTCGGGGATTCGATCCGCCAGGACGTCTGTATGTCGGGAACGATTGAACAGGATGGAGAGATCGAGGCAGTAGGGAGACTCGTGGATAAGATGAATGCTTGTCGGGATCTCAGAAAGACCACAATGATTGTGCCCGATGCGTTGGACAACAGCCATCTCAACTTCACCGGAGCGGAGCGATCGATTCAAGTGATTGAAGTGCACACTCTAATAGAAGCGTATAGCGCGGCGACCAGCCAATCCCTACGCCAGGTCGTAACCCAGTAATGTAGCCAGGAGGTCGATCATGGAGTATTGTTCACTCGAAAGTCAGATGGGAAGAACGACTGTTGGATCCCTAGCGGTGATGCTATTAGCCATCAGTCTGTTGGTCACCACCACCTGGGCGGCTGAACCGGTGAAAATTAGTTCTCTGCAGACCTATCCCGAAGCCTACAAGATGAAAGTCGTTCAGGTTGAAGGCACGGTCAGTGGGTACCAAATGAATCATTTTATCGGGAACAACTCAAAGCTGGAAAAGTGCATACAGTACTTTCTGATTGATGATGGAACCGGGACGATCCAGGCCAGTTATGCGGCGCTCTGCCAGATGGGGCCGGTCATGCTCAAAGATGGTGATCAGGTCACCATCGAAGGACACTATTTAGGAACACTGGATGTTCAGTCGGTGAGGAAGAACTGAACGAGAGTCCATTTGATGGCCTAGTTTCCAGCACCAAACGAACGAGTAATCTCAAGGACGCTGTTAAGATAGTAAAGGCTAGCTGCAATCAGAAACACGCTAAGGTACAGAAATAATCCGTACCAGACGCGCTTCCAAGAAAAGGTTTTCGGCGATAGGCTTTCCCCTCTTTCAGGAGAGAAAACTTCGCTGCCTGCCAGTTCCCCAAGGTAATACAAAGGCAGACCCATAATAACTACCACGAGCCATCCCAGGATGCCCATCGAGGGAATCAACTCGATAAGTATCCATAGCAGCCCAAGGACCATCCCCAGGCAAAGTATCAGAACAGGTAGGGGTGGTTTGGTGTTCCAGGGGATTAGGTTCATGGCGCGTATGCAAGGCCAAATCTTTTCTTGGGAAAAGTATAGCAGGGAGGAATGCTAAACCACTCAGAAACAAGGTGTGAGGGAGTAGATCTACTTTCTGAGTAAATTGTTCGACAATCGCTAGACGGCGTCAGGTCATTTCTTCCGAAACCCAAAAATCGCACCGGCGCCGGCGGCGCCGGCTGAGGGGAGATAGCCGATCGCCACTTCCTTCAAGCTCTGGGCTTGGCCTCGCGCCCAATCGAGCGTGCGGTTCACGTCACTCTCGATCAAATTCCATTCCAAGTGAATCCAGCCGGTGGTCTTGAGAATGGCAACGAGCGCCGCCAAGGAGAGGGTGATCAACAGCGCAATCTTGAGAGTCTTCCGAAAGGCCCAGCCGACTAAGAATCCGCCAAGAAAGCTGGCGCCTCCACGGGCGAGCGCGGGGGACATCATATCGCTGAGCCAGGCGCCGGTTCCGGCGACGGTCGTTGCGCTGGCGGCGAGGAATGACTTGGCCGCCCAGGGAGGGTCGGCCATCACTGTTCCGAGTGTCTTGCTCAGGAAGCTGCTTTGTGCGGCGGGCGCTGGATTGCTCATAGCCGTTTCGTCTCAAATGTGTTGCAGACCGATGGATCGCCTGACTCAAGGCCACGTTTGAGCCACGTCATCCGTTGTTCCGACGAGCCGTGGGTCCAGCTCTCTGGTTGCACGTGTCCACGCGACATCTTTTGCAGTCGATCGTCACCAATCGCCGCGGCGGCCCGGAGCCCCTCTTCAAAGTCTCCATGTTCGATCAAGTTCCTGCCTTGCTTGGCATGGTAACCCCACACGCCGGCATAGCAATCGGCCTGAAGCTCCATGCGAACCGACAGCGCATTGCCCTCGGCTTCAGAGGCCTGTCGCTGGAGGCGGTGCACTTTTTCCGCGACACCAAGGAGGTTTTGCACATGGTGGCCGACCTCGTGTGCGATCACATAGGCCTGGGCGAAATCGCCGGCTGCCCCAAGACGATGCTCCATTTCATTGAAAAATTCCAGATCTAAATAGACCCGATGGTCGTTGGGACAATAGAACGGACCGACGGCCGAGGATGTGGTGCCGCAGGCCGATTGCACGGCTCCGGTAAACAACACCATGCGCGGATCTTCGTACCGTGGACCAAGGAGCTCTCGCCAGGTCGTTTCGGTATCGGCAAGGACGATGGACGCAAACTTCCCGAGTTGATCCTTCGGGGCTCCGATCTGACCCGGTTGGGATGGGGCCGACGGAGCGACGGACTCGGTCACACTCTGGACTCCGGTCAGGACGTTCAGAACAGTCATGGGATTGACGCCGGTGAAATAGCTGACCGCTAAGGCCAGCACGATCGTACCGATGCCGAGGCCGCCTCTCCCTCCCATGCGGGCCGGGCCCATGCCGCGACGGTCTTCGATATTGTCACTTTCGCGTTGGTCGTCGATACGCATCAGCGTCCTCTCGTACCCAGCCCAATCAGTCGGATTCCTTCTCCATCGACTGAATGAATTTGTCGGCTTCGGCAATGGAACGGTTCATATCTTTCACCAGCTGATCGACCTGCTGGTCCACTTTGACGAGTTCGCCCTTGATCGCGGAGAGTGCCCGGGCGTTCAGATTGTGTTTCAGGTAGAGAACCTGATCGCGCAGCGGCTTGAGGACCGGCTCAATCCGCTGTTCCGCCCGCTTCATGGCAGCCAGCATGTCTCGGTAGCGGCTCTTGGTTTGGGTGAGCTTGGCCTGGCTTTTCCGCCGGAGATCGGCACTGGAGTACTGACCCAGCTCTTGCTCCCACTCGGTGAAGAGGGAATCGGCCACGCTCTCGACGTCGGAGATCTTTTTCCGGACTGCTTCGGCACTGTCTTCACTGTTCTCCAGTTCGCCGTTCAGCTTCTTATAGGTGGCTTCCAGGTCGCCGCCTTCATAGGAAACGACCTTGCCGAATTGCTCCAATGTGGTTTGAATTTCTTTCTTGGCATCCTCCTGCGCATCTCGCGCTGATTTGACGCGGGTGCTGAGGATATCTCGCTTGGCGTAGCCCATCTTTTCCATCGTCGCGAGATAGGCCTTGTCGCAGGAAGACAAGCCAAACGGCAGGACAAACAGCAGGACGGCCAGAACCAGTTTCGACATAATTACCTCTCTTCACTGAAGGCAGATCGACGATTCAGCAGGTCTCGGAGGTCACTGTATGAGACTGCATCATAACGCAAGCAGGTCGAGGGGGAAAAGACCCTAAGTCGGCCTGCTCACAATTATTGACGGGTAGAAACCACGCCTATATCACGCTATAGTGTGCCTATGCGTCTCGCCGCTTTCAAGTCATGGGGCGTGGTGGTCTTTCTGCTTGCCGCCGCCTGTTCCTCGCAACGTGTGATCCCTCAGGCTCTCGAACCGCTCGTCGACCGAACGGTCGGCTTTCCAGAACTCGTGGCTGCTCCGGAATCGTATCAAGGCAAGGTGGTGGTGCTCGGCGGAGAGGTGCTCAAGGCGAAACGGCTGAAGGAGGGCACACAGATCGAACTGCTGCAATTGCCGCTCAATAATGACGAACGACCGATTATCGACCGGCAACAATCACAAGGCCGATTCCTGGCACTCCAGCCAGAGTTTCTCGATCCCGCGACGATTGTCACGGGAACGAAGATGACGATCGTCGGCGAAGTATCCGGAGCCAAGACCGACCTGCTCGATGATGTGGAATATCGGTACCCCGTCGTGATCGTGAAACATCTCCATACCTGGCCGGCTCACTCGCAGGATTATGTCATTCAGCCACGCCCTCGGTTTTCAATCGGGATCGGTGGTGGAACAGGGATGGGCGTCGGTGGGGGCGGCGGATTCGGTCTCGGCTTTTGATCACTGAGTTCCGTTTCACTTTTTACCGTTCACATTTCATCGGTTAGGATGCAATGCGAGAACCAAACTGGAGGACTGTTCCAACATCCTGTTAGTAGAAGTTGTACCGTAAGAGAACGCTGGCCAGAAATGCTCCATCGTGCCAGGATTCATTAAAGGCCTTTCCGGGGAAGAAGTACCCGATGATGAACTTGGTTTGCAGATGGGGTATTCCCTGATAGCCCGCCACCAGATCGACCTCACTGCCGACATGCTTGCTGAGTCCAGCTGGGTCCGTTGAGAGATCAGAGCCACGAATGCGCGTGGAGGCATGGTCTTGCAAGTAATAGTGGTAGACCAGGTCGAAGGAGGTCTTGGAGAACGGTTTGATCCCTACGCCGCCGGTAAAGACCATGAGGTTGGTCAGTCGTGGGTCGAGTACTTCACCATAATACTTGAACCGAGCGACGCCATTGAATTTATCGGAGTTGCCCTGGAAGCCCGTTTGCCGGAACGAGGCATCGACTTTGTCGTCGGGGTTGCTGTCGCCTGTCCCATAGGCGTAGCCGATGGTAAGGGAGGGTTCCAAGAATCCTTTGAACACCTGGGTGAGTCCAATATCAATGGCTTCCCCTCGAATGCTGTTGCCGCTGTTTGAGCCACGTACGATGGCTGTTTGGAGCCAGTACTTCAAATCTCCGAACAGTCTTCCGCCGGACTGGAGCCCGACGTAGATGGGTTGGGCCGTACCGAGCCGTTGCTGATCCTGATAGAGCGCAAACAGGCCGACATGGTTTTTTTTGCCGAACTTGTAGTCGGCATAGGCGTAATAATTGACGAACCCTTCCTCATCTTCCTCCCCCTCCCGCCTCAAGAGGTTTCGTTGAACCAGATTCAGTTGGCTGACCGATAGTTCCAGCGAAAACTGTTCGAACTGGTAGCCTAGTCTGATGGCATCCATATTTTCGTTGAACAGCCACCGTCTGGAGTCGATGAAGCGCTGTCTCCCCACTTGCATTCTGGCTCCAGGGACGACGTTCTTCACTGTAAGATAGGCCAGGTTCATGTTCAACTCGGTCGTTTGAGACCTATCCTCGATCTCTTCTACCGCGATCGGTATTTCGAGTGTCGGGTTTACATAGAGCTGCAGATATTGATTGGGCTCATAGGCGAAGGCGGGAGCCAGGATGGGTGTCAGGGTAGTATCGGCCTCGCCTAAGTTCGATTTCAGGTTATAGTTACGATCCGTTTCTCCCTCCAGCGAGATATAGCCGCCCCAAAATAGATTGGGACCGATAGGGATCGTCGCTCTCGGTGGCGCATTCGGATCAAATGGTTCGATGAGTGGACCAGCTGGCTGACCGTTTGAATGACTGTAGGTCGGAAGGATCTGGCCATTACTTGGTGAGGTTTCGTTCGTTGACGGTATTGAAGGTTGGACAGTCCTATCCACGGCTTCCTCGGCAGCATAGGAGACGGTGGTCAGCCATAAGGCGCAGGCTGTCGCTATCTGGAGTAGTTGTCTTGCGAGCTTGCGGTTCATGCTTTTTAGACGCATCTCATGAGCTGGCGTTTCCCTGTTCGTGCCCTTTAGTGAGAAATATGTTGGGCTATGTCAGGTTGTTCGATTGAAGACGGACCAGACCGTCCGACTGTTGCGCGTAGAGGCCGGCATAGAGCCCTTGGCGGTCCAGCAACTCCCGATGTGTGCCCTGTTCGACTAGGCGGCCTTGGTCTAACACGAAGATGCGATCGAACAGGTCCATCCCGACCAGCTGATGGGTAATGACGATCGTGGTCCGGTCGGCTTGAATGCGCGCGATGGCTTCTCGAATATAGGTGGCCGATCGATGGTCGAGTGATGCGGTGGGCTCGTCCAGAATGAGAATAGATGGTTGTTTCACGAGTGCGCGAGCCAGACAGATCCGTTGTCGCTGTCCACCGGACAAGGTGCTTCCGCGTTCTCCGACGACCGTCTCATAACCATTGGGGAGCCCAGCGATGAACTCATGGGCATTCGCCTCCCGGGCCGCCTCCATAATTTGCTCCCGGGTCGCCTGTTC
>DCZN01000108.1:20620-22102 GCA_002331625.1 Nitrospira sp. UBA2083
TGGAGCACCATGCCGATTTCACGTCGCAGCGATTCACGCTCGTAGTCGCCAAGACTGATGCGATCGATGGTGATCGTCCCGTCTGAAGGCTGATAGAGGCGGAGGAGCAAGCTGACGAGCGTCGACTTACCGGATCCGGATGGACCGACCAATGCAATGCGCTGGCCAGGTACAATCTGGAAGGAGATATCTTGTAACACGGGGCCTCCTTCGAGATAGCCGAACGACACCTGTTCAAATCGGATGTCGCCGCGCAGATGCTTGGCTTTGACAGCGTCCGGACGGTCCTGAATCTCTGGTTCGATACCCAGCAAATCGGCGATGCGTTGGGCACTGACCATCGCTTGAGAAAATTGGGCCGAGAGCTTGGAGAGGTCTTTGATGGGGCTATAGAGGTTCTTCATGTAGCTGACGAAGATGAGTAGGTCGCCCGGTGTCATACGGGCTTTGAGCACCTGCCAGGCACCGAAGAACACGGTGGCGGCCGTACTGATCGCACCGATGATCGAGACGACGCGGGTCACAGCCGCAGTGGTTCTGGCTGTTTGAAGCCCGGTATGTAAATGTTTGGTGCTTTCCTGTTTGAAACGATCTTGCTCGAACCGTTCCCGGCCGAACGTCTGGACGACTGAGATTGAGGACAGGGATTCGCTGAGCTGTGAGGCCATGCGACCGTCCTGCTCTCGCTGAGTACGCGTCGTGGCTAAAATTTTCCGATGCAAGATAAAGAGACCGCTCACAAGGATCGGCATAGTGGCCAGGATGATGAGGCTCAGCTCCCAATTGACGGCGAACATGACGACAAACATGCCGAGGAATGTGAGGAGGTGCCCGGAGACGGCCAGTGGAATGTCGGTGAAGGCATTCTTCAAGATCTTGGTATCGCCGGCCAATTTCGTCAGGAGCTCACCGGACTGCGTGTGTGAATGGAACGACAGCGAGAGCCCTTGCACATGGGCGAAAAGGTGTTGCCGAATCGTGAAGACCAATTGGTGGCCGATTTTGCTTGTCACAAACGACTGGGCATAGGAGAGGGCTCCGCTCATGATGGCAATAAGGGCGATCAATGACGCAAGACCAGCCAACACCATCACTGGCCAGGAGCGATACCACTCACTGATGAAAGCGAGAGACGGAGCGGACGGCTTCTGCAGCAAGATGTAGTCCAGAATGAGTTTGAGCGGCCATGGTGCGAGAAGTTGCATCAGCGCAACACCGACCAGACAGCTGCCGGCCAGCGTCAGATGTCGTTTAGCTGAGCGTAGGTGCGATGTGATGATCGCTCGAAATCGTGCGCGCCCTCGTCGATGGGTCGCAGTCTGTCTCATCGTGAGGCCACCTGTGGTTCGTGCGTGAGCGGAAGGAGGGTGCGAAACGTATGAAACCGCACCACGGTGCAGCGGCGCAGTTCGCAGAGGACTTGATCAAGAAATCGAAAGGCGTCACTGGTCATGACTTTATGATGAAGTAAGAGTCCGACGA
>DCZN01000108.1:22171-28247 GCA_002331625.1 Nitrospira sp. UBA2083
CCTTCTTTCCATGTGTAGAGGTCCAGCGTCGTAGAGATCTCGGTGAATCGATGCTCGGTGAGGCGTTCCTTTCCACGATCCTTGGAGAACACCTGAAAGCCAAGTTCGTCGAGAACTTGATAGGTGTCTGCCGTGCAGCGATTCCATGGAGGGGTGAAGGCTGGGTAAAACAAGTCTTCAAACGTTGATTCGAGAATGGCTTTCCCATGTGCAATGTCGTTCAGCTGTTGTGTGAATGACCGTGACGGGCCGAACTCGCACTTGCGTCCTTCTGCTTCATGGTTGTTGTGCATCCAGCCATGTTGGTCCAGGCTCAGCAGCGCCTGATCGGCTCGAAGGGCGTTCTTGAGGATGCCCGTGCAGGCCGGCGTGAGACGACCTGGGATAATTTCTAGATTCATCGGGACGTTTCGAGCCAGTGCAAGATCAAGCAGATGCTTGAGCGAGTCCTCATCGACATCGACGTCGTCGTCTCGAAGAAAGAGATGGAGGTCTTGCCCCTGCCCTTCTTTGGCATCGAGAAATTGTCGTAGCGTCCTGAGCCATTGGTCGGTCTGGCGTATGGATGAGGCTGACGCCGACAGCGTGTCCGTTTCAGTCGTTCGGCTGCGCGACTGCGCGGCAAGTTGCTCAATGGCAGCCGCAGTATGGTTGCCGCCATCGGTATTGATGGAATGCTGATCAGGGTAGGGTGTTGTTAGGGATGTCATCATCTTTGCCGCCAGCCGATCTGGAATCAGATCTTCCGGTTTCAGGACTTGAAGTAATCCTCGTTGTTCCAGTTTCCTCGCGCGAATGGTCTGCTCGTCATTCTTATGCCCGGTAAAGGGCAGCACCAACGCTCTTGTGCCGGTCTTTAGGAGGTTCATGCAGGTGTTGTAACCTGCCATGGAGATGGAGAGTGCAGCCTGGTGCATGAGAGTCTGGAACGTCTGAGTAAAACGGTGGATTTCAATATGCGGCTGTTGGCTTGCGAGACGGCGGAGTGTTTCATGTTGTTCGTCAAGCATATACGGGCCGGTAAAGACGGTCAGGCGATGAGGGATCATCAACAGGGAAGACGCCTGTACGGTGCTTTCGAGTAGTTCATAGCCCACACGTCCTCCACCGACGCTGGCGAGAACCAGTGGGATGTCTTTGGATGACAGCGCAGACTCAATAGCCTGGGAATCCGAGAGTGTCTCGGATTCCTGTGTTACAAAACCGGTGTACTGAACGTCACATTGGAGATCCGAGCAGCGTGAAAATGTTTCATCCAAGGTCTGAAAGGTTGGGTCAGAATGAATCAAGAGCAGGTCAAAGTACCGATTCATGAGGCTCACGACCCAGTCTTCATGGCGGACCTGATCTGGTTTCGTCACGAGAATGTCTCGCAGACTGCACACCACCCGTGTCGAACTGTCAGCAAGGCGGATGTGAGCCAGCAATGGGAGTAGTTCAAAGGCGAATTGCTTCCTTCCGAAAGGAAAGAGCTCGATCAGGAGGACATCAGGACGAATCGACTCATAGAGTTCCAGTAACCGATGTTTTCTGGTCTGCTTGACCTGCTCGAGTGTCATGCCATGGTCATGGATATTGAGTTTCTGGAACTCGCTGTCTGAGCTGATCGACGGCAGATTCTCTATGCGGATCCATGCTGGAACGTCTACGCCGGAGAGAGACTCGCCTCCATTGATGAACGTCACGGCGCAATTCTTGAGTGCGCGTGCGATCGCCATGCTTCTGATGAGATGCCCCATGCCCAGGACATGCTGGCAATAGATGAGGACGCGTGGTTGCCCCATCGCAGTTGTCTTGGAAATCACCTCTTCGTTCATAGAGGGAGTCCTCTCTGGGCCAGCCGCATCATCCCTCCAACGATGTGTTCGAAACCTGGAGCAAATCGTAGGTACTGCCGGTACGCCTTATTCACCAGTTGCAGGCGAACATGCCAGGCCAACCGTTCGGCACATACCTCCCATGTCACGAGCTTCTGATAGTGATGGCAGAGTTCCTTGGCGAGGAGCCGCACGAATTCCTGATCTGCAAGACGGACGTGAAGATCCACGATAAAGTTTGCAAGGTCCTGCAAAGGGTCGCCAACGATGAGCTCGTCGAGGTCACAAAAAATGAGCGTCCCCTCGTCAGCGAGGAGCTGATCGATATGAAAATCCCAATGGATAGGGCGAAATGGGACGGCTGAGGGAGCAGGGGCTGTCTGCGCAAGGGTCTCACCTATGGTGCGGATCATATCCGAGTGCTGGGGAAGTGCATCGGAGAGTTTTGTCAGCTTCTTGCGGATCTCGACCAGATGGTCGTCCGGCGAATGGACTGCGAGGCCAGCGACATTGCTGGTGTGCAGTGAGGCGAGGCCTTTTGCAACGGCTGCAAGGTAGTGCATGTAATTAGATGCATGCAGTATCTTGAGAAGTGGCGTACCGGGAACTCCATGCTGCCACACGGTGTTGATGGCAGGGCTGTAGCCGAGCGGCTGCGCAATGGCCATCGCCTCTGGATCGGTCAATGATCGGTCCCAGAAGAATTGTAGACGCTCATAGAGGGCCTGCCCATCGACATCTCCAAAAGTCTTGCTAAACAGTTGGGAGGTCCGACCCAGCGTTGAGTCGTAGAGGTCATAGCGATTGGCACAACGAATTTCTGGGCGATAATTGACCAGGTGTCGCGTCAAGACCTGAGGTCTGCCCTGTATGCCAATCTGCTTCAGACCGTCTGGCGGGAGATGCTGCTCGATGGCCACGAGATCGACAAGGTGGCGCAAATGGGGAAGGGCTGGGTCGTGAGGAAATCGACAGAGGATCAGATCGTACTCCGGCACGTGGTGCACGGCATAACGGAACTCTATGTCGGACAGTCCATTGGGAGTGAGCAGGCGAGCGGCCTCTGTGCTGCGACCGTCGAGAAATACCTTGGCGTAGAAGATACGCTGAGATGATGGACCTGTTGATCGTTCCTTCAGCATGAGGCGATAGCAGACAGACAGTGTGGAGTTACTCTTGCTCGTCGGTTTGAGATAGGTTTTGAGTTTGGCATCGAGAATGGCACAGTCGCTGATATCATACGTGCCGGTGGAAAGTTCCGGTACACAGGATCGCAGAATGTGGGATGCACTCATCGGCGTGGTGAACCTCTGAAAGGTCCGGCGTAGGGTTGTCCAATCGGTGGTGGCAGAGGAAGGGGAGACTTGGCTGATGTTGAACGGGCGGTGTGTGGTCGCCATCAGCCATGCCCCACATGTGTCAGGATATTTGTGAGTATGCGATCGGCATCAAAATAGGTTTCAGCAATGTCTCGCGCCGCACGACAATGACTCGGATAATCTCGATTGATGTCCTCAAGGCCTGTCAGGGCTTCATCCATCGTTCGGAATGTGAGTAGCCCCTTGCCTGTCGGTAGGTGCGATTCGATGCCGGTTGACTGGACAAGCACGGGTCTCCCGGACGCTAAGTAGAGGGCGCTTCGGTCGCTGAACCAGCCGACCGCAAATTCTACGACGCGATGATGTGCCACGCTGAACTCTGCGCGAGAGTGTGCGATATACCGTCTGTAATCCGTCAGCATACGAAGCCTCCGGGGGTCCGTCAGCTGCCAGCCGTTCTGTCGAAACATCTCGCCATCGACCTCATCGTGCGGTTCAATCCGTAGTGCGATTTCCAGCTCCTGTGCGGTTCTCTTTGGGAGCTCGATGAACTTGAACCAACTATCTGATTTTTCACCCGACTCCGTTCCTTGCCACTGGAAGGTGGTTCGTCCCTTCCAGCTGGAGATGGTCGTGAATCGCGTGCCCGCATCATCCAACGCGGCCGGCCACATGGGGAGAATCACAGGTCTGAGTATCGGATGCCAGTGACGGTTCCCCGTCGGTATGCGACAGGCGTCCGTTCCGATATTGAGGCCCAAGGTGAACAGGTGATCGTAGCGATCCAGCGCCTCGTACTCACCGCCACGTTGTTGAAGGAAGACCTGCGTGTTGCCGGGATTGCCATCGATGTAGAACCGATATCTCGGATGTGAGAAAATTTCTTGAGCCTTATGGATTTCGCCGCTTCTTGTCATCAACACGTCACACCGCTTGGCAACGTTGACGGCTGCGGCGAATGGCATACCGTGCGTGGCCTCTCCATTCCTATAAATGAGGCAACAACGCGGCCAGATGCCATAGGTCTTCATCACTGATTCGAAATGCCGTCGGCCGTCCCATTGCTCGAATGGAATCTTCTTGCCGAATGCATCTACGCATCGATTCGAACCGACCCGCTCCATCACGTACACCTCATGGCCGAGTCGTTGCAAACCAACTGGGTAAGCCATGATGCTGTCGATATGACCTGCCGTGGCATTGGCTATTTTCCCTGTACAGATAATCAGCATCTCACTCGCTCACTTCCAATAGTCGTATCCTGGACTGCATGCACATTGTTCTTGACGTACTCCTTGCACACCGAACAGCTGATCCTCACCGCGTATAGAAGCGGATGAATTCGTCCCGGACTGCCGGTGCGAGGGACGATGTCAGCTTCTTCCTCGCGGCCTGGCCCACACGCTTCCGCAGCGCTGGGTCGGCTTTGAGAGTCCGGAGGATCTCGACGGCTTCCGCGTCGGTGTCGAAGAGGAACCCGTCGACTCGATCGTCGATATACTCGCTGTAGCCGCCTCTCCTGTGGCAGACGACGGGCAGTCCGCAGGCCATGGCTTCAGAGACGACTCTGCCGCTGGGCTCGAAATACTTCTCCGACGTGCGGTAGTAGAAACAATCCAGGCTCTTCAGGAAGAGATCCGGCTCCTGCCAGCCTGACGGAAGCAGGGTGATCTCTGGCACGTCTTCGAGCTCGCCGGCCAGGCATCGGCCCCCCATGATCTTCACTCTGCCGCCTTCCGAGGCAAGGCGGCGATAGATCCCCACGTCGTTGGGGTGGTGCTTCTTGGAGTGGTCCCTGCTCAACCGGCCGATCGTAAAGCACCCGTTCGGCCCATTGTCCTCCTTGCATTCGGCTGGCGCGAACCGTTGCAGATCTATCGGGGACATCTCGACAGGTCCCGAGAGGCCGCAGGCATCCATGAGCCACCGCGCCGCGAAGACAATCTCCACCGTCGGTTTCCCAAAGCGCTGCAGCGTGCGCAAGCGCTCCCGCAGCAGGTCGGGTCGAGATGTGTTGTAGATGACGATTGTGCGTGTCGGCCGAGCCAGGTGAATCCAGGGTCCGAGTTCGTGATAGACGCCGACGATGATGAAGATGCCGGTCTTCGGAAAGGACATGCTCGAGAGGCTAAGTTGGCGTATCGGATAGTCCGAGAAGCGGGAATTCGGCTTCGAAGAGCTCCAGAGATGGACATCGCAGTGCTTCGAGAGCTCTTCGGACAGTCTTAGGGTCCGCCACTCGCTGCCGCCTGACGCGTTCTCCATCGGATTGATGAGATGGACCTGTTTCACCATGAGCCTTGACTCCATCGGGCTGTCGGAGTTCCGATCGAGGCCAGCCTCGTTGCGTTGCTGGCCAGATCCAAGATTCGCCGAACCTCCTGTTCGGTTCCGGCCGCTTGTTGAAAGTAGGCCCGATAGGCTTTGTTGAGAAACTGGACGCACAAATGCCAAGCAAGGCGTTCGTCCGACACGGCCCACTCGGCCAAGCGCCGGTATGACGCGAGAAAAGTGGAACTCATTGCCTCCCGAAGTGTCGGAGAGAAGTCGTAGAAATGCAGATACACGATGAAATTGGCCACGTCCCGAGTCGGATCCCCTTGCACACAGTCGTCGAAATCCAAGAACACCACCCGATCATCTTGGGCCAGCAGGTTGCCGAACTGACAATCTCCGTGGATGAGCGTGTGTTCGGCCGAAGTGAGGGAGGGCGCGTCGGTCTCCAGACGTCGGAGCAGGGCCTGCAGCGGTGTCGTCGACAGGGGGATGGCCTGCCCCAGCTTGAGCGATTTCTTGCGGGACTCGACGAGATGATCCTCGATGCTCACGGTACGTGAGCTGGTCAGGCGGCTCTTATGGAGCGTCGCGAGGCCCCTTGCCACCGCAGCGAGATAGCGTTCGTAATTGCTTTCGTCGATGACACGAGACAACGGGACGCCG
>DCZN01000108.1:28319-32064 GCA_002331625.1 Nitrospira sp. UBA2083
CGCGATGTGTGCCAGAAGTGCATCATTCTCGCGTAAATCTCCTGACCCTCCTCGCCCTTGAAGGTTTTGCCATAGAGAGTGAGTTCGTGCGGGGTCTCTGCCACGTGCCATCGCAAGTCGTAGCGTGTGGTGCAACTTTTCTCCGGCAGGTAGTGAGCCACTCTGTTGGTGAGATCAGTGAGGTCACCTGGTCCGGGCACGCTGTCCGGCAGAACCTCCCAGGGCAGGTAAGGCTGGACTTTCTCGGCATCAAGCACCTCCGGCAGATGGGTGAGCGCCGGGTCGTGTGGGAATCTCCAGACGATGGCGTCAATCTCCGGGATATGGGTCGCGAAGGTTTCCAGACTGTGGCCGGTGCGGTTGGAGTCGGCTAGTTTTCCCCATTCGTTCCGGCTGCGACCGCCGAGATAGGCTTTGACGTAGAAGAGGACATCATGCCGGCCATCTCGATGGTCGGGTACGTCGAGCCGGTAACAGACGGACAGTGAAGATTTGAGCTGCGACTGGGCCTTCAAATGTTTGTAGCGCGCATAGACAATGGCGCAGGCGGTTGGATGGCCCTGGCCGTCGATGCCCGATGCGAGCCGTTGCCACAGGAGGTTCCCCATGGCCTCTGCATCGCCGAATCGTGCAAAGGGCGCGATGGGCACGTCAGATTCGAGATACGCGATGCTTCGGTTCTCCATCATCATAGTGTCTGCCAGTTCGGATTTGCATCGCTTTCGACATCAAGTGTTTCGTCAGGTGACAAGACCTGTGATTCCGGTGTCATGATTATAGACAGTGCTCTGTACAAGAACTCATCACGGCATCTCCACTGAGAAAGCCTTCAAGCCGCCTACCGCGTGCTTTTCCCGTGAGGCAGATGGTATAGATGCGGGGAGTTGCACCGAGATGAAGCTCGTATACGTATTTACTTTGAATTGGGATATCCTTAATACAGTGGAGGTCCCATCCGAGCAACGCACTCAGCATCACCAGATTAGTGTGGCGATGTCCTACGATGAGGATGGTCTCACCCGAGTTCTCCCTCAACACCCTCAATAAATCCGGGGTGGCGCGTCTCCGGACATCGATCAGGTTTTCACCATGTGGAATCCTGAAGTGTGTCTTGTCCTTCGTCCATTGGTCTAGGAGGTTCTGAGATTCGTCATCGAGCTGGTGCCGCAATCGGCCTTCTAAAACACCGAAACAAACCTCGTTGAGTCCAGACAGAGAACAGACCGTGAGTCCTTGCTGCTCTGCTGTCGGTTTCGCTGTTTCAATTGATCTGCCCAACGCGCTAGTCACGATTCCTGTCAGACGAATGTCCCGGAGAACCGTCGATAACCGGAGTGCTTGCCGTTTTCCCTTCTCGGTTAACGGGGGATTCATCTGCCCTGCGATACGCCCTTCGCAGTTTGAGGCACTCTGGCCATGTCTGGCGAGAAAGATACGCCGGGGAGAGTGTTGAGAGGCGATGGTTTGAGAGATCAAAGTCTGTTGGGTGTCCATCATGTCGCGATTCCTCAAACAGACAAATAGTGGTCACTAAGCTCTAGATAATCTGCGACATGCTTCAATCGCTCGGTGTGCAACTGTCGTATGCTTCTGCGTATGCTCTCATGGATAAAGGCTGCAGCTGTGTACCAGTTGAGATGAGGGACGGACACCGCATACGGAACGGCTTTCGTATAAGACGAACGAAATGCCTCTACGATCGCGTTGGTGCTCCAGCTGCTCTTTCCTGCACGAAGTCCATTGAGATGCAAGTCGGTGATGAGGCTGGCGATGTCTGTCAGTGGGTCACCGATGCAGGCACAGTCCATGTCGATTAAGTGGAGTTGCTTACTCGCGGTCAGGAAGTTGCTCATTTTGAGATCGCGATGAATCGGTGTGGTCGGCTGATTCGACCAATTTATGGAGTCACGTCGTGTCAGCAGCCTGTTCACGAGGGCTTGAATGCGGTTTGTGATTTCGGGATAGGTTTGGTGAGCTAGGTCGATCGTCTCTCGAAGAGATTCTTCGATGTCCGGCACTCCAAACCGACGGGAGGTCTGGATGCGGCAGCGATGGAGGTCCGCAAGACATTGTGCCATCGCCTGGAGAACACTCAAGGATCTATCTGGCTCCAGCATCTCCCATACGAAAGGTTCGCCAGGTACATGTGATTGCCACAAGGTTCTCAGTTCATGGTCATAGCCAAGGGGGATGGCGGTTCCAGGCAGCTGCTCTGCCAATTGGCGCATAACCGAATAGGTTTCGGCACCACACTCATCGCGATAGGTTTTCCCGTAGATGGTTCTCATCGACCGAACCTCGGTCGATCGGGACTGTACCGTCAGGTGATAGCGGATCATGCACGATCGTTCGGGTAGGTAGTGCAAGATGTCCGTATCGATAGCTATGATCGCGCAGGTGTGATCCAGGCCTATTGTCTCCAATCTGGGAGGGAGATAGGCGGTCAGATACTGAGCATCCAACAACTGTGGGAGCGAGGTCAGCTTGCGATCATTTGGAAATGTCCATACGACCATTTCCGTCTCGGGCAGATAGCCCAGTGGCTCAAGTCCAGGCGTGAGTGACAGCTTCCGCTGGTTTGCCTGATGAAACTCCGGCAGCCCCTTCATTGGCCGACAGAGTCGTGCCGCGATGACGTGCACACGGGAGGCGCCAGTCCCTGTATTGCGTACGTGAAGATCATATGAAAGGACGCAGCTCTTTCCAGGTTTATAGCGCTTCTCCCCGATGAGACAGGCATCGACAACGTACTCCTGGCGAGCGTTGTCCGGTGGACTTAGTAACCTGAGTTGCAGCAGATTCTGCATCCGTGTTGGCTCTAAGGCCGTCTTCAGATGGGGAAACTGTGGGTCATTCATAATCTTTGTCTGTGCCTCGATCGCTCAGAGATCCCTGCTCACATGAGCCAGTGCGTCGACTGATTCGGTCGGTCTCTCTTCTGATTCACTCCACGTGTCGCGAAGAACTTGCTCCGCTACGTAGCTCACTCGTCTCGCTGATTGAGTCCCATTCAACAGCTCCTTGCACCCGACCCGAAGATACTCCAAGCCTTCGGCTTGCACGGTAACGATTCGACCGGCACTGTTTCTTCGTAGGAACAGCATTTGGCTCCGACAGGCGATGTCCTCGTACTGATACAGGTGTCGGGAATCTTGGTGCGCGATGAACAGATGGTCTGAGTATGTCCTCGATCCCGAGCGAATTGTGATGTACAGGGCTGTGGCCCGATCCGGCGCGCACGGGCCATGTTCGTCGCGGACGATCAGCTGTTGGACAGTGATCGCTGGCTCCATCCCCTGGAAGGGGTAGAGGACGGTATGAAAGCAGGTCGGGCCGGTGGCTTGTTTGGAAGAACGAAGAATCGGCGCCGCCTGTTTTTCCCCATATTGCGATGAGACGAATCCCTCGAACAGATCGGTATGAATCTCCGGTGATGTCGGCTGAGCGATGACGAGATTGGGAGAAGACATGCAGGTGGTGCCCCCCTCTGTCGAAAGCGTAGTTTGGCCCAGCGCTCTTGGGGCCAAATGAAAATGGAGGTCATAGTGATGTGCTTCGTCGGCCTGTAATACGTCCGTAATGATCCAATATTCAGACAGAGCGAACATGAGGATGCGCTCATGGACTACTGGGTACTCAGGGCTGACGGCTTGGGCATGGATGAAGGCAAACCCATCCGCAGCGGCGAATGTTTTTACGGTTGGCTGTGGCTCGTGGCCAACCGGCTGTCCTTTCCGATAGGGAC
>DCZN01000108.1:32116-32387 GCA_002331625.1 Nitrospira sp. UBA2083
TCCGTCGCCAGTTGATTCCATCCGCACTGTCTTCGCTATAGGTAAATCTTCCCGGGTCAACAATGAGCGAGTGGCCGAAGGCGGCCATTTCAAAATTGAGCAGGTCATAGTGTCCATGACCGCCGAATCCGAGAGGTCCGCAGTNNCGGTTGGCTGTGGCTCGTGGCTAACCGGCTGTCTTTTTCGATAGGGACTCTGGTCCTTGCCATCAACGAGGACGGTATTGTGATAGGCTGTACCTTTGAAGATCCGTCGCCAGTTGATTCCATCC
>DCZN01000108.1:32481-34954 GCA_002331625.1 Nitrospira sp. UBA2083
GCCGAATCCGAGAGGTCCGCAGTCGAACAACAGGTACAATCCGTTGTCGTAGGGCTCGTTGACCCAACTCCCACGGAGTACATAGTAGCCGCTTGTTGGAAACGCCTTATATCGTTCAGGTGGGGGTATTCCTTTCTTGCCTTTTGAAGCGACATACAGTCGGTGGTCGTTCGGGTAGTATGAGTGGGCTTTCTTCATAAGCGAGAGATAACTGTTGCTGTCCCCATCGTTGACGGCTGGGATCAACCCGTCCGGCTTATGGACGTACATGGAAAAGTCCAAGGCCTTTTCGACCAGTTCATCGAATCGCGAAGGGAGTGTGATCTGGTTCAGAACGGCAAGTTCCTTCACGCGTAGATAATTCTTGAGTACGGTATGGTGGTAGTCGGTGGATAACTCGCGCTGGACACCGTCCTCCAGGAGGTCTTGCTCCATGTTGTGGAGCAGCTCCTGTGTGGCAAAGTTCAGAAACCGCGTTGAACCGCGCAACTCCGGAAAGATCACGGCTACCAAGAAAATAGCGTATAGCTCGATGGTGCGATGATTGCCCTCTTTGGTCAGATGCTCGCACAGGTAGCGAGTTTGCGCATGAATCGATCGAAGAAACTCAAGAATAAACTGCGACGTGATCGCAGCGGAGCGCTGGGGCGGTACAAAGTAGTGATAGGCGAGTAGCCATTGCTGCAATCGTCTGCCGGTCACGTGGCTATCAATAAACCCGTAGGGCACTTCGTGAATCCAGGACGAGATCAACTGCACCCATTTGTTTGCGTATCGTTCATCTCTCGTATACTCGAACGCGGCGCCGAGATCTCTGGCGTAATAAAATTTGTGTAAAAGAATCAGCCATTCGATGTCTCGGCTCGGATTCGTTTTCCAGTCGAATGGATCGGGCAATTGGTGAAGTTCGTTGTTAAACCTAAACTCGTTTCTCAGGATCCTCTCGGCTCGTTCTACGTGCGCATGCGTGCCGTGTGTCAGGCGGAAATATCGAGCACTATTCCTGGTTTCGAAGTGCTCAAGCAACAGATCGAAGGGCATTGACGCGTAGGGCTCGTTCAAGAAGGCCAGCGGAGTCTCTGGCTGGGTCTTGGTGATCCCTGCTTGCAGACTGTGCAAACGTCTCTCTGTAGCCGGCTGCTTCATCATGGGTTACGCCTGGTGGTCAAAGAGGAGCTGACCGTCGTTGTTGGTGCGTGAAACACGCGCATAATTCACGACAGGCGTCTCCTTGGTATTGCACTCGCAATCGGTGTCCTTGGGGAAGACAACCGAATCACAAGTCCGTTGTTCCTTGTCCGCAATCACAATAAGCACTTCGACTTGTCGACCATCCAGTAGCCTCCGTAGATCTCCGCTGGTTGGTGGGGCCTCGACGGAGATCTTTGGTGCAGTGTTCTTGTATGGATAGACGACGGTCAGAAAGCATGTTGAAGAGGCTTGCTGCCTCAGTTGGATGATCGGCGCACAAGCCTTGCTCCCGTACGTGGTTGAGACAAATCCATCCTGAATAGACGGGAGCACGGTTGGGACGAGTGGTTGCGCGAGCATGAGTTGTGGCGAGCGCATAGACAATGTGTTCTCCGAGAGTGAGATCGATACCTGTCCTTGCGCGACCGGTGATAGGTGAAACAAGAGATCATATTGATGAGGTTCCTGCGCGTGTAGGAGATCAAGGATGAGCCAATACTCTCCATTGATAAAAAGGATCTTCCGCTCGTGGATGACCGAATATTCATGGCTGACGGCGGTTCCATGCAGGTAATCCAAACCGGGCTTGCTGACAAAGGCGGCCATTGAGCGATCAGGCTCGGGACCTGAAATCTTGAACCGATTATTTTTCCACTCATACCGGGTTTGATTCCGTCCATCCACGAGCACAGTGTTGTGAGCAGCGGTGCCGCGAAAGCGGGCACGCCAATTGACCGGCCCTGATTCATCATAGGTATAGCGGCCTGGGTCGACGATGAGCGGTCTGCCGTAGGCATAGGCCTCGAAGCTGAGGAGATCCAAGTGTCCGTGATTTCCCGCGCCAAGGGGTCCACAATCAAGGATCAAGTAACGCTCGTCCGGGTATGCTTCACCCTGATCACCCCACCCACTCCGCAACACATAATAGCCGCTGTCGGGAAACTCTTTTGAGCGTAGAGACGGAGGCTGTCCCTGTGCTCCTCGAGACGCGACATAGAAGAGATTCTCTCCTCCGTAGAGATCGTAGCCTTGCTGCAAGAGGTCCAGGAAGCAGCGGCTATCGCCGTCGCTCAGTGCGGGGATCATACCGTCTGGTCTGTGTGAGTAGAGGGAGAACTCCAAGGCCTTCTTCACCGACTGATCAAAGGACTCAGGCATTTCAACTTGATTGAGGTGAGCCAGCTTTTTCACCCAAAGATAGTTCTTGAGCACGAGATGGTGGTAGTCAGTGGATTGCTCGCAGTGGACACCGTCTGGTTGCAGATCGGATTGAATGTTGTTT
>DCZN01000017.1:0-10420 GCA_002331625.1 Nitrospira sp. UBA2083
GGAACAACGCGCCGAAGAGCATCCTGGATCCGTTCCCCAGCCAGGTGGGCCCGGGCTCCAAGAGCGTCTACTAAGTGAGTAGTAACGAGAAGTAATTAGGGAGAGTGATAGAAAGGGCTGTGTCGGCAACGGCGCAGCCCTCTCTTATTTTTGCTATGGTGACTGCCTCGAATACGTCCGTACCATACAGTCCATCCGAGAATACGATCGAATCCAAGGGGGGTGGATTCTGGATTTCGTATGTTGGGCTTCTTTGTAGAGTCGACGGAGTTGATAGAGTTTTCCGCTTTGAGACCTTCTGATTCGTCGCTGGTTGAGTCACGCCATGTGAGTAATTCCACGTGTCCTCCCTATGATCCTTCCTATCCCCTGGAAAGTCTCAGATATGTTCTAGCGCTATAACCTGCGAGGGGAAATCCCATAATAATCGTATCATTGCAGATTCAAAATACTTTGCTATGGTTTCCTAGTGATCTCCCCTCTTCCATATGGTATACCGCCCCCTGTTACTCTTCCATTTGTAGACAAGATAGTTTCTCTCAGTCGTAAGCGGGGTGTCATACTTTCGCTGTGCATGCTCATCGCTGGATGTATGGCTGGGTACTATGTGGCCCAACGGCTCACACAACTAGACCCTATTTTGTACGGCCCCGAGACGAAAAGCCTGAAGGCCTTAGCACTGTATGAAATCGGCGCGTATTCAAGTGCGGCTGAACATTATCGCAGAGATTACGCTGGCTATTTGGAGGTTCAGCAGGGTGTGCCCCTGGATCTCCTCACTTTTCTTCGGCGAGACAACGAGGGAGCAGTCCAATGGGCTCATCAGGAACTCGCACAGAATCCCGATAGCATTGAGGCCCTGTTGGCATTGGCGCGGGTTGCATATGACAAAAAAGAATACTCAACAGCCGCCGACTATACGCGGCGTATTCTCACACTTTACTGGGATAATACTGACGCCCTTCTTCTCGCTGCATTTATTGCCACCTGGGACACTTCCCAGGGGGATGCGTTTCGCTATCTCGATTTGGCACTGAGGACCGGAACGGCAGCGCGCAACCTCCCGTCGTTCATACATGTTCTGGAAATCACGGGTCAACTTCGGAGCCAACCACGGAGCGAACGACAATATGGCCTGCTGACGTTGTATCACCGGATCCTCATGATTCACGATACCGGCATGGCCAATCGCGTCATGTATATGGCTCGGCGGGCGATTGCCAATGGCGATCATCCGGGGGAAGCCTTTTATGGCATGGGAGTGATCTTTGAGAAGACGGGACGACCGCACAAAGCGTTGGACGCGTATCAGAAAGCAACACGGACTGATCCAAACCACGCAAGTGCCTATTATGCAATAGCCAGGCTTTATATGAAGAGGCAAGATGATCTACATCAATATCTCTTTCTGAAGGAGGCCACGAAGGCCTCTCCCACTGACCCGTTTCACTTCTCAGCACTCTATGACAGCCTAGCACGCAGGCAAGAGTGGTACGCGATTACTCGTTTAATGCAGATAGTAATTGAGACTGATCCAGGCAACCTGACGGCTCATGCGTACCTCGCCTGGGCGCTGGAAAGTATGGGGGAGCACAGCCTTTCAAGGCGAGTTTGTGAGCAGATGCTCGCGTTAGAAGCACGGAGTCCTAAAGAGTTAGAGTTGAAGTCTTGGGCGGCGAGGCGAATGGATGATGCTTATCAAGAGGAAGCTCTGCTCCAGAGGAGCATTCTCTTGGATCGCGGGAGGTCAGAACCACATCGTGAATTGGCGAGATTATATAAAGGGAAGGGCCGAGTTGTGGAGGCTCGGCGAGAATTTGAAATCACAGCGCAAATGGGTGGGTACGACAATCCAAATGAGTGGCTAGAATACTGTGGGTTCTACGCTAAGGAGCAACTTCCGCCCATCTGTGTGCAAGGTAAGACGGAGCTATCTCGCGCCTACTAACACATTCCTGCAAGTGATTGGCTTATGAAGCTGTTTAGCTTGATCAGACAACTGATTTCCAACCTCTTTCGATGGGGAATTATTTCGAGGTGGCTAATAGCACTTTGCGTATGGGTAAGCTCGATACAATTGACATATCCCGTGCTGAGCCCATGGTCTCTTGCAGGCACTATTACTACCATGGTGGTGGCACTGTGTCTTTTCGTGCTCCTAGTACGGATTGCGGAACGGGTTTCACCCAACCGGCAGATATGGATGATTGTCAGGCCGTTCTTGCATGTGGGCGACTTCATCGCCTTGGTGTATATCGCTTTTGGGGTCGCTCTCTATCTCAATGGTATTCTCACGACCGCACCACCTCAGAAGCACTTTGCCGAAGTACTGACGGCGTCAGAGGAACCGGTTCAATTGGGCCCTTGGGGGCCAGCCGGACACTTTCAGATAGCCATGGAGGATGCAGATGCGTCCCCACAATTCCTTTTCGTCGACGCCAAAGTATTTCAGCGGGTTCTCGCTGGTCAAGGTATTAGCCTCGTGATTTACGAGGGAGGATTAGGAGTGCGCTGGGTCGATGGGATTGCTCCGGACTACAAAAAGACACTGACGACGCTTGTGGCAAACGGAGTGAGTGATCCGATACTGAAAAAGCAGAGTATGATGTTGGATCTTGCGGAACATAAGTTCCCAAAGGTGTCTCGCGATGCCCAACAATACTTCAAAGAGGAACCGGGCGATATTTCCTTCGCCATCAATTTGGCTGGAGCTACCGGTCAACTCGGACAGCGAGCTTTGGCTGTACAGATTCTAGAACCCATTGCGAACAAATATACCAATTACAAATTGTACTGTTCATTCGGCGCGTTGATTCGCGACACCGGTGACATACTGAAGGGTATTGATTATTTTAGAGCTGCTACGAGAATCGACCCGCAAGCATCGGAAGCCTATTACCTTTTGGGCCACACCTATAAGCGGATTGGTCAGGAAGACGAGTCTCGGATGGCGTTCGCAAAGCTGGTTGAATTGGAACCCCGTTACAGCTATCTACTGCAACAGTAGGAGTCCGTACTGGGTCCTATAATCCTTCTCACCCGTAATCTACCCACATCAAGCTATTTCACTTGCCGATATCAAGCACCCTATCATTCGGTGGGGTTTGTGCACTCGCACTGAGATTCTCAATCGTGTTCTGGATGGACATACCACCGCTTTGGCCCTGCCGGCTCATGACATAGTCACAGATGCGAGGATATAATCGATAATAGTTGTTGAAAGAAAAAGAAGGATTGGTTGCGGGGAGCGAGCGGGGTCACGATTTAACCCCAGCGTGACCATTGCATTGATTGGGTGAATTCGAACATTGGACCTTAGTGGGGAGTGCCACCCGCCCAACGAGTGGAGCCTCAAATTTAAGTGCCAAGGCGGTAGGAGCTTTCGAGTGACTCTACTGATTTCATGGCTTGCCGTCCATTCGGACAACTCAAGCATATAATTAGCACACTGATAGTTCCAGCCAGGCCCGGACCCCTGAGGTGTGCGGTGTCAGTTATGTCTATTTCTTTAGTCGAGCGATAGAAACTAGCTGAACCGGATTTCCACCACAGACACTAAAATGGAGAACTAGGTCCACTAACTCATCCTCTTCGATCGATCAATTGCGAGCGCGCAGCTCACGTAGGCCGCGGCCGATCTTACGTCGAATAAGTGTGCTCAGCGTCACCCCGTCCGCATACCCGACTTGAGTGGCGATCTGGTCGATACTGGCACTGCTTGTCTGTAGCAGATGTACTGCACGCTCGACGCGAAGATCCTGAACGTACCTGAGCGGAGATTTGCCTAGCACGGATTGCAGGCGACGCGCCAGGGTCCGTTCGCTTGTTCCGATTGCGCGAGCCGCTTCGCTGAGAGAAAAGCCTTCAGCGAGCTGGCGCCGTGCCCATCGCTCGAACCGTTCGACGAGAGGGTCCGAGTGCATATGGTGGTGAGGAATTGCGAATGCAGCCTGACATGGCCGTGGCTCAACCACCAGATAGCGGGCCGTCAAGGCCGCCAGCGACGGGCTCTTGCGACGAACCAGCCACAACGCCAGATCAAGATGCGCCAGCGCGGCACCAGCGGTGACGAATCGGGACGAGCTCACGAGCATCTGCGAGTCGTCTAGCACGACATGCGGGTACCGTTCACGGAAGAATGGGGCGAGCCACCAGGATGTCGTCGCATTCTGACCATTGAGCAGCGACGTGCCAGCAAGAACAAACGTGCCCGTGCAGGCCGCACCAACCAGAGTGCCGCTGCCAGACCAGCGACGTAGGAGTGCTTGTGCGTCCTGTACGTCTGACCGTTCAAGCGCAACTCGCAGGGTATCAGGAATCTTCGCTCCGATCGCCGGCACGAGGGCGACATCCGGACGCGCCAGTCGTGTCGCCAACCGTATCGGCACCTCCAACCCGTGACTGGTGTGTACGCGGGAACGGACACCCACGACTGTAACATCGAAACGTGTTGAAGGGGATCCAGTGGATTCCGCCAGGTCGTTCGCCGTGCCGAAGGTGTCGAGCAGAGTGGTTAGGCCGGTGTCGAAGACTTCATTCAGCGCAAGCACGTAAATTTGCATGGCGAGAACTGTAGCATAATTGTCTCTCCTGCCACTACTTGCAATTGATATCCATTGCTAGAATACGTTTCACAGTGTTCAATCTCAGAAAGGAGAGACTGACATGGTACGAGTTGCTCTGTTAGTACGATTACAAGCCAAGCCAGGAAAAGAGGCGGATGTTGCTCGATTTCTCGAGAGCGGGCTCGCCCTGGCAAATCAGGAGGCTACGACGCCGATCTGGTTCGCACTGCGGTTGGGCCCGGCGACGTTTGGCATCTTCGATGCCTTTGCTGATGACGCAGGTCGCAAGGCACATTTGGCTGGCCAGATCGCAGCGGCATTGATGGCTAAGGCTCCCGAGTTGCTAGCCGAAGCGCCAAAGATCGAGCAGGTCGATGTGCTCGCCGCAAAGATCCCACACTAAAGTCTTGCGGGAAGGGATGGTAGCGAGCAGTCTCACAAGTTGAGCTTGTACCAAGGTCCGCCATCAGATCTAACTCCTATAAGGAGGACTGTATGCAAGGCCGAATAATCTTGGTCCTAATAAGTATTGCCATCATCGCTTTTGCCCGAGTTGCCGGAGCAGAAGTGGATCGGGAGAAGTTATTAAAGGAACCAGGCGTCTATGCCACCTTTGCCGCCTTCAAGGTCGGGGACCAATGGTCGCACATGGACAAACAAGCCAAGGCGGGCGCGGTGGAGGAAGTGAAACGGGTGTTTCAGATGCATGTGGACAAGGTCTCCGTGGATACCCACTTGGTGCGGGGCTTGTCCGAGAAAGCGGACTTTTTTCTCAGAGTGCACTCCAAAGAAATGATCGACAACCAGAATTTTTTGGTGGACTTTATGGGCACGTCGTTCGGCAAAGCCCTCAAGAACACCGACACGTTTAACGGCATCACCAAGGCGTTGAACTATGTGCCGAAATTTCCGGAGGATCTCAAGGCTGAGCTGAAGACTCCACCACCTCAAGGCAGTCCGTACGTGGTGGTGGTCCCGATCCGCAAAGATGCTGAGTGGTGGTTGATGTCTCAAGATGCCCGAATGGCGATGATGCAGGAGCATACCGGTGCGACGGTGCTCTATCTGAAGACCATCAAGCGCAAGCTCTACCACTCGAGCGGCTTAGACGATTTAGACTTCATCACGTATTTCGAGACGGCGAAGCTGGATGATTTCAACAACCTGGTGACCGCGTTACTGCAAGTAAGAGAGAATCGCCACAATAAGCGGTTCGGTGAGCCCATCCTGCTCGGCACCATTCGTCCGCTGGACGAGATTCTGGACATCATGAGCCGCTAAGTTTGTGTTGCTACATGACACGCGTCTCGGTCTTGCCTCCAAAGCGAAACGTGTATTTGGCGAGGGCACAGACCGAGTCCACTAAGGGTCTGCAGGCCGACACGCCGGGATCTCTCTCCGGTTCGCAGCCTCTTTCAACCCCCGAAAGGCGTTTGAGCGTAGCACCCATGCCTTCCGATACGCGGCAGCCCGCTATTTCATTGTGTCGCGGGCTTTGTACCGACGAATCCCTTGGCTCAGCTGCAGGGTTTGCGTTCAAGTTAACTAGTTGAGAAGAAGAGATAGATTAGGAAGAGAGGATAGGTTTTGGTTGCGGGGAGAGGATTTGAACCTCTGACCTTTGGGTTATGAGCCCAACGAGCTACCNNTACCAGGCTGCTCCACCCCGCGGAGGGATGCTAACAAAGGGCTGAACAGCAAGTCAAGTTGCGGCGTGACACGATTGCATTCTTGCCACTGCGATGTTAAAGCGAAGGCATGCGCATCGTCTTCATGGGCACACCCGAGTTTGCCGTGCCGTCGCTCGAATCCCTGCTTCGATCCGGCGATCAGGTGGTCGGAGTGGTGTCACAGCCGGATCGACCCAAAGGAAGGGGCCATCAACTTGTTGCTCCACCTGTCAAACTCGTCGCGGAGCGGGCCGGTATTCCTGTGATGCAGCCCCTCAAAATTCGAACCCCTGAATTTCTGCAAGCCCTTTCCGACTGGAAGCCAGAGCTCATCGCGGTCGCCGCCTACGGACGTATTCTCCATACACCCATTCTTCGCCTGCCTCCGATGGGCTGTGTGAATGTGCACGGATCACTGTTGCCAAAGTACCGAGGCGCGGCTCCGGTCCAGTGGGCTGTCATCAATGGTGAGACTGAAACGGGCATTACCACGATGTTGATGGATGAGGGGATGGATACAGGGCCAATGCTGCTGCAAGGGGCACTCCCCATCTTGCCAGACGATACGGCTGGGACCTTGGCGCCTCGGCTCGCAGAGCTAGGAGGACGGCTGCTGGTCGACACGATTGCGCAATTGAAAGCCGGAACGCTGACGCCAACGAAGCAAGATGATGGCCGGGCCACCATGGCGCCGCTCTTGAAAAAGGAAGACGGGTTAATCGATTGGACGATGAGTGCCACGTCACTTGCCAATCGGGTGCGTGGGCTGTCTCCTTGGCCCGGAGCCTACACGTTTCTTGGTGATGAACGGTGGAATGTGTGGAAGGCGATCCCGAACGCACGTGCTGTCACCAACAAACCTGGAACTATTGTGACGGTCGATAAGCAATCGATTCTGGTAGCGACCGGCTCTGGCCTTCTCGATATCCGTGAAATTCAAACAGCCAATTCGAAGCGCATGGCGGTGGCACAATTCCTGGCCGGACATCGCGTGACGACCGGTGTGCAATTGGGTTCACCGGCCGCATAGTTCCTCGCAACGTTGTGACTCCTCATCTCGATGATAACTCGCAAGAGTAGGCTGGGTACTGATGTGCGAGGGGCCTCATCGCGATCACTTTCGCTTTCGATCCTGCTCTCCTGTCAACGAACGGATGATCCACTCGATGAACTGATCGAACAGCAGGCCTTGTCTGGTCTCCAGCCTCGTGATCGTTCGCTGATGATGGAGCTGGTGTATGGGGTTCTCCGACGGCAGGAGACGATCGATTGGAGACTCGGCGCCGTACTGGATAAGCCCCTCCATAAATTGCCGGTCGTCGTTCAAATGCTACTGAGGCTTGGCGCCTATCAACTGCTGTTTCTTGATCGCATTCCGGCTTCAGCAGCGGTGAATGAAACGGTGCTCTTGACGAAATCCTACGCGAAAAAACTGGGCCGCGATTGGAGCGGGTTGGTGAATGGAGTCTTGCGCAATCTCACGCGTGTACCGGCGCCACCCTTTCCAGATCCGGTACGTCACCCGGCGCACTCGTTGTCGGTTCGGTATGGAATCCCGGAATGGTTGACAGAGCGGTGGCTCAACCGATTGGGGCTCGAGCGGGCAGAGGCTGCTTGTCGAGCGGGCAGCACGGTCCCGAGCCTGACCCTGCGAGTGAACTCCACTCGACTCACGAGAGAAGAGTCTGTCGCACGGTTGCGACAAGGAGGTGTGATCGCCCATCCCACCACGATCAGTTCGGTAGGGGTGATGCTGGAAAAGGGGCAGGACGTGACATCGCTACCGGGGTTCTGGGAAGGGGATTTCTATGTGGAAGATGAAGCGGCTCAACTCATTCCACCGATCCTTGATCCGCAACCAGGGGAGAGGATTCTGGATGCCTGTGCCGCTCCCGGTGGCAAGGCGACTCACCTTGCCGAACTTATGGGCGATCGCGGGACGATCTATGCCATCGATCGCAAGGGATCTCGATTAGAACTCCTCCGCGAAAATTGCCGCCGCCTCGGCATTCGGAGCGTCGTGCCGATTGCCGGCGATGTAAGACAATCCTCAGAATGGCATAAGGCGATTGATCGAGGGCCACATCCCCGTGAGGCATCGCCGTGCTTCGATCGTATCCTTGTGGATGCGCCCTGTAGTGGGATGGGGGTCTTGCGCCGACACCCTGAATCGAAGTGGCGGAAAGACAGTTCGGGGTTCGCCAGGCACCAGAAACTTCAGACCGACATTCTTGCATCGGTGGCTTCCTGCTTGCGGCCCGATGGGGTGCTGATCTATAGTACCTGCTCGACGGAAATGGAAGAGACGGAAGAGGTCGTCACCCGTTTTTGCGAAAGCCATTCCGGATGGACGCGTGAATCTGTGGCGCCGTGGCTCCCTACCGGTGCCCTCCCATTTGTGACGATCAACGGTGCATTTTCCACCATGAGTAACGAGTGTGGGATGGATGGATTTTACGCCGCCCGTCTGCGGAAGAACAACTAATGGGTCGTCCGATTCAGATTGCCCCTTCGATTCTTTCCGCGGATTTCGCGCGGCTGGCCGACGAAGTCGCAGCCGTTGAACGCGCGGGCGCCGACCTGTTGCACGTCGACGTGATGGACGGTCATTTTGTGCCGAATTTGACGGTGGGACCACCGATCGTCGAAAGCCTCAAGAAAGTTACCAAGCTCCCGCTTGATGTGCATTTGATGATTACCAATGCGGATGCGTTCATCCCTGAATTTGTCAAAGCCGGTGCCGACTATCTCACCGTTCACGTTGAAGCGTGCCCCCATCTGCATCGGACGATTCAGTCGATTAAGGAACGGGGCGTGAAGGCCGGCGTGACCCTGAACCCCGCGACACCCATGTCGTTGCTGCAAGAAATCTTGGGTGATGTCGATCTGGTCTTAATCATGTCGGTCAATCCAGGGTTCGGTGGGCAGTCCTTCATTCCGTCTGTCCTCAAGAAGATCGCCGAAGCTCGACGGATGCTCGATCAGATCAAGAGCCAGGCTCTGCTGGAAGTCGATGGCGGGGTCAAGGCGGACAATGCTCGAGAGATCGTCGCGGCCGGAGCGACGGTGCTCGTCGCCGGGTCCGCGATTTTTGCTCACCGCGACTATACGGCCACGATTGCCGCCATGCGGGCGGCCGCGGAAACGGTCACGCAGCCGGCATCTCGCGCTGCGGCCCATCGATAGGTACCCCGGGTGGACATCTCCGCACTCATCGACAGTCTGCACCCTCTCGAAATCAAAGTTCTCACGGCCTTGGGGCTTCGGCCGCCAGCGACGGCGTTGGACAGCGAACAGCTGGCCAGTGCGGCTGCGCTGGAGCCTTCTCAATTGAGTATGGCGGTCGAGTGGCTGCTGGCGAAGTCCCTCATCTCGGTGCAGACTGAAACCGTGACACCGATCGTCTCGCTGACAAAGATCGGAGAGGAATATTACCAGGCCGCTGCACCCATCGAGCGAGTTCTAGCGGCCGCGCGGGAGGCCACCGGCACAGGAAAGCGGCTGACGATTCCCGATCTCCAATCGCAAGGAGGCCTGGATCCTTCCGATGTCAGTAAAGCCGTGGGGCGACTCAAGAAAGAAGGGGTGGTCCTGATCATCCAAGGGGGCTGTGTCGAAACAACCGGGCGCCAGAGTCCAACGGTCGAGGCACTCCGAACGCTGTTGCGGCAGGTACAGGACTCACCGACAGAACTGAAGAGCTTCACGGAGGACCATCGCCAGATCATCGAAGATTATGCGGTGAAGCGAGGCAATACCAAAGAGCCGTTCCGGGTGGACGAGAGGGTCACACGCTCATTTGTCTTGTCTCCGGAGGGTGTCGGTGCGGTGGCGCACTTGCTGCAACAAGGGGTGGCGGAAGAAGTCTCACAGGTGACTCCCGACTTGTTAAAAGATGGAAGTTGGCGTCAGAAGCGATTCAGAAAGTACACGATCAGTCTGCGTCCGCCTCGTATCGGAACCGGGAAGAAACATCCGTATCGTGAATATCTCGATACGGTCAAAACCAAGCTCGTCAGCATGGGGTTTCAGGAGATGCGAGGGGCGCTGGTCGAAACAGAGTTCTGGGACATGGATGCCCTCTTCATGCCGCAATTTCACCCGGCCCGCGACATCCATGACGTGTATTTCGTCAAGGAACCCAGCCATACCACTGCTGTGGATGAGCCCTTCTTGTCGCACGTG
>DCZN01000017.1:10426-23334 GCA_002331625.1 Nitrospira sp. UBA2083
CACGTGGCCAGAGTGCATGAGAACGGCGCAGAGACCGGTTCCACAGGCTGGGGCTATTCGTTTGACGTGCAGCGAGCCAAGCGGTTGGTCTTGCGGAGTCAGGGGACCGCGGTGTCGGCCCGCACCCTGGCCGCCTCGCCGAACGTGCCGGGGAAGTACTTCTCGATCGCGCGATGTTTTCGCTATGACCAGGTCGATGCCACACATGCGACGGATTTCTTCCAGGTGGAAGGGATCGTGCTGGGAGAAGACATCAATTTCAGGACGCTCTTGGGACTCCTGAATCTGTTTGCGCGGGAAGTGGCACAAGCAAAGGAAGTCAAATTCTTGCCGGCCTATTTTCCGTTTACCGAGCCGTCTGTCGAGTTGCATGTACGGCATCCACGCTTGGGCTGGATGGAGCTCGGCGGCGCCGGCCTCTTTCGCCCCGAAGTGACCTTACCGCTGGGTGTCACGGTCCCGGTCATCGCCTGGGGCTTAGGACTCGATCGCATGGCCATGGTGGCGCTGGGCATCCATGACATTCGCGAACTGTTTACCGACAATCTCGAATTAATCCGTACGACCAGAGGACTGTTCTAACCACGCCCATGCCCACGATCACGGTGTTCAAAGACGATCTCGAGTCGCTGCTGACTGGGACCGGTTCGGCGAAGAACACGGTCTCGATCGAGCAGGTGGAAGAGTGGCTCATGCTCGTGAAGGGCGAGCTAAAAGGGCACAATCCCGAAACCGGAGAGCTGCGCATCGAGCTGCAAGACAGTAACCGGCCCGATCTCTGGTGTTGTGAGGGAATTGCTAGGCAAATTCGCATCAAGCAACAGGGCCGACTGAAGCCCTATCCCTTTTTCACTTCGAAACCGAAGTCGCAGCACCAGCTCATCGTCAAGCCCGGTATGGAGCAGGTGCGACCCTATGTGGCGGCTTGTACCGCGAAGGGGTATCGGGTGACCGAGAAGGGGTTGGCCCAACTGATCCAAACGCAGGAGAAGTTGGCCGATATCTTTGGGCGCAAACGCAAGACCGTTTCCATCGGGATCTACCAGCTCCAGAATATTGCCTTCCCCGTAACCTATGAACTGGTGAAGCCGGACGAGGTGCGGTTTACGCCACTGGGCATGGAAACCACGATGACACTTTCGGAAATTCTCATGGTTCATCCCAAGGGGTTGGAGTATGGCTCTATTCTGGCCGTCAAAACCCTGCTCCCTATCTTGAGGGATTCGAAGGGCCAACCCTTGTCGTTCCCGCCGATCATCAATAGTCGAGAAATCGGAGAAGTCCGGGTGGGTGATGAGGAGCTCTTCGTCGAGGTCACAGGAACTGACTTGCCCATGGTGATTCTTTCGCTGAACATCTTCGCGGCCAATCTGGCCGACCGCGGGGCCACTATCGAGTCGGTGGACATCCAGTATCCGACGAGCACGACACTGGGGAAACGAGTTAAAACACCGCATGATCTCGGCAAGCCAAAAACCATTCGGATGAAAGCCATTGAACAGGCGTTGGGCCAGGAGCTTGGCGAGCCCGTCGTCAAACAGGCGCTTCAGACCTATGGGTATGAGGTGTCGGTAGACAAGGGATCGGTGAAGGCCAAACTCCCGCCCTACCGGCATGATCTGTTGCATACGATGGACATCGTCGAAGATGTCGCGATGAGCCGGGGCTATGCCGAATTTACCCCCGTCATGCCGGCGCAATTTACCGTGGGCGGCCTGTCTGACATTGAGCAGATGTCCGATCGCGCCCGAGACCTCATGGTGGGATTGGGGTTTCAGGAAATCATTTCCAATATCCTCGGTTCTCCGGACCAGTATGCCAGCTTTATGCGCCTCGATGGCACGCAGTGGGGGCAGACGGTTAGGGTCGACAATGTCATGTCGTTGAGTTTTTCGTGCCTCCGGCAATGGATGCTGCCGTCACTACTGCGTATTGAAGCCGCGTCGAGTCGGGCCTTCTATCCCCATCGCCTCTTCGAGGCCGGTGATGTGGCGATTCCCGATAGTACCCATGCGTCAGGGTCTCGAACGGAAACGGTCTTGGGGGCCATGATCGCCCACGCCACGACCCATTTTTCGGAAATCCATTCCTGTCTCGATGTGCTCTGTTACTACCTTGGGAAGGACTACAGCCTGGAGCCCGTCCAGCATCCCTCGTTCCTCGAAGGCCGTGCCGGCCGCATTCTCGTCTCCGGTAAGCCCGTCGGCGTCATCGGTGAAGTCCATCCAGAAGTTCTTGAACGGTGGCAGATCGCCATGCCGGTCGTGGCCTTCGATGTAAATCTCTCGCAGTTGCTCCATCTGGGCTGACCAATCCGTTACGCATTTATCTGTCAACGCCGCTCACATTCCTGCTCCATAGCCTCGTTGACAGGTCGAGAAGTAGCAACCTAAGCTGAATGCCTACCTGCGATCCGTCGGTGGAAGGGTTGAGGCCCATCCACCCTGAGATGAGTGGTCTATGTCTACCAAGCTTGATCTCAACTCGCATGAGTGGATGCAGCATGAACGGGTCATCGTGTTTGACGGCGTCTGCAACTGGTGTAACTTTTGGGTGAATTTTACGATCACACGTGACCCGTCCGGGACATTCAAATTCGGGATGCTTCAATCGGAACCGGGGCAGGAGCTCTTGAAGAGGCTGGGACTCTCGACCGATGACTTTGAGACGTTTCTCCTCCTGGATCACGGCCGCGCGTTTACGAAATCGACTGCGATTCTGCACATTGCCAGACACTTGTCAGGGTGCTGGCCGCTCTTCTATCTGTGTAAGATGATCCCTCGTCCCCTTCGCGATTTCATTTACGATCGAGTGGCGAGAAATCGGTATCGGCTGATGGGGAAATCAACTGTGTGCCGTGTCCCCACTCCGTCCGAGCGTGCGCGGTTTGTGTGACGCGAGACCCATGGGGGCTTGGGCAGAGTCTATCGTGCTATGAGGGTTGAGGAAAAGAGAAAGGGGCAAGGACATCTTGTCGCTTCCCCTTTCTTTTCGTATCACCGGCAAGAGTGCTTGCCCTTATGCTGTGGCAGGGAGCTGTTGCTTGGCCAGCCCGATCAACTTCTCAAAGCCTGCGGCGTCCTTGATCGCCATATCCGAAAGGACCTTGCGATCTAATGAGACTTTGGCCTTTTTGAGCGCGTTGATGAATCGGCCATAGGTCATCCCCTGGGCCCGGACTGCCGCACTGATGCGGGCGATCCACAGTTGGCGGAAATCCCGTTTCCGGTTCTTGCGGCCCGTGTAGGCGTAGGTCAGGCCTTTGTCCACACTTTCTGTTGCTGATCGGAACAACCGGCTTTTCCCGCCGTACTGGCCAGAGGCCAGCTTGATCCGCTTCTTCCGTCGGGCTCTCGTTTTTGGTCCACCTTTTGCGCGAGGCATGGTTCAGTACTCCTTTTGGGTCCTAAAATTCACAACACAACACGGTTTCGGCTATGCATACGGCAGGAGTCGAGTCAATGTCGAAACCACCGTGGAATCCACCACGGCTGTTCCGCTCAGACGGCGCTTCCGGTCGTGCCGCTTGCTGGTCAGGATGTGCCGCTTGCCCGCCTTGCGGCGGACAATCTTGCCGCTTCCCGTTTTGGTAAATCGTTTGCTCGTTCCTGAATGCGTCTTCATTTTCATGTGGGAAATTCCTTTAGTTGAGCGATCACTGCACGGTACGTTAGTGTTTCGGAGCGACGATCATGATCAAACTGCGCCCTTCCATACGTGGAGCATACTCGATAGTGCCGGCTTGCGCCAACTGTTCGATCACGGAATTCATCACCGCACGCCCCATCTCTTGATTCGCCATTTCTCGCCCACGATACGTGAGCGTCACCTTGGTCTTATTGCCTTCTTCCAGGAATGCTTTCATCTGCCGGACTTTAATTTCAAGATCATGCTTGTCCGTCCGTGGACGCAGCTTGATTTCCTTCACTTGGGTCGACTTTTGGTGACGCCGGCTTTGGTGGTCTTTTTTGCTCAGCTCATACTTATACTTCCCAAAGTCCATAATTCGACAGACTGGGGGAACCGAGTTGGGAGCGACCTCCACCAAGTCATAGCCGTTTTCTTGGGCCTGACGAAACGCATCCGGCGTCGGAAGGATGCCGAGTTGTTCTCCTTCCGGACCAATGACACGAACTTCTCGGACTCGAATCTCACGGTTCACGCGTAATTTGGGGACGATAGGCCACCTCTCTCTTAGTGGGTGTGTTGGAGTTCCCGCTGGGTGTGCTTGACCTCAGTTCGCAAGAGATCCACGACCTCAGCCGCTGTCATATTCCCTAAATTGGCTCCGCTTCGGCCCCGGACCGAGAGGGTGCCGTTTTGGACCTCACGATTGCCCGCGACCAACATGAAGGGGACTTTCGCCTTTTCAGCTTCGCGAATTTTAAGCCCAATCTTTTCATTTCGAAGGTCTGCCTCAGCCCGAAAGCCGGCTGCCTTCAATTGTTCGACAACCGCCGTGACGTAGGCCTGCTGCTGGTCGGTGATGTTGATGACGACGGCCTGTACGGGGGCCAGCCACGTCGGAAAGGCGCCGCCGTAATGCTCGATCAGGATGCCGAAGAAGCGTTCGATTGATCCCATCAAGGCACGATGGATCATGATCGGGCGATGCGCTTTGCCGTCTTCTCCGATATAACTCAAATCGAACCGATCAGGATTGTTGAAGTCCACCTGAACCGTCGAACATTGCCATGAGCGGCCCAACGCGTCCTTGATCTTGATGTCGATCTTGGGACCATAAAACGCGCCCCCCCCCGGATCCAGCTGAAAGGCAATGTTGCGACTCCTCAGTGCGGCCTCCAACGCGCTGGTGGCTAACGTCCAATGCTCGTCACCGCCGACTGATTCTTTCGGACGTGTGGACAGAAACACTTCAAATTCGGTGAATCCAAAGGTTTGCAGCACGAAAAATGTAAAATCCAACACCCGACTCACTTCCCCTTCCATCTGATCAGGTCGGCAGAAGAGATGGGCATCATCTTGTGTGAACCCGCGCACCCGCATCAGCCCGTGGAGGACCCCAGTCCGCTCATAGCGGTAGACCGTTCCGAGTTCCCCATAACGGATGGGAAGGTCCCGATAGCTTCGCAGGTGGGACTGGTAAATCATAATATGGTACGGGCAATTCATCGGCTTCAGTTGATACTCACTGCCCTCCAGCTTCATGGACGGGAACATGTTCTCCCGGTAATACTCGAGGTGCCCGCTGGTTTTCCAGAGATCGAGGCGAGCGGTATGCGGGGAGTACACCAGATTGTATCCGTCACGAAGATGTTGTTCACGCCAGAAGTTTTCAATTAACAGACGAACGGCCGCCCCTTTCGGATGCCAGAGCACGAGACCCGGCCCGATTTCGTCCTGAATGCTGATTAAATCCAGTTCTTTTCCAACTTTTCGGTGGTCCCGCCGCTTGATCTCCTCCAGCCTGGCCAGGTAAGCATCCACTTCGGCTTTGGTCGGGAACGACGTGCCGTAGATCCGCTGTAACATCGGATTCCGTTCGTCACCTCGCCAATAGGCCCCCGCTGTGTTGAGCAATTTGATGGCACCGATATGACCGGTGGTGGGAAGATGGGGCCCCCGGCAGAGATCCACAAAGTCGCCCTGCGTGTAAGCGCTGATCGGCTCCCCATCGGGAAAGCCCTGAATCAGTTCGACTTTGTAGTGCTCACCCCGGGCTTTAAAAAACTCGATAGCCTCTTCCTTCGAAAACTCCTTCCGGGTGATCGTGAGGTTGCGCTTGATGATGTCCGCGGCACAGGCCTCTATTTTTTCCAAGTCTTCCGGTGTGAAGGGACGTTCGAAGGCAAAGTCGTAGTAGAAACTGTCTTCGAGTGCCGGACCGATCGTCAATTGTGCCGAAGGGAACAGTTCTTTGACCGCCTGGGCCATCACGTGGGTACTGCTGTGTCGGTAGACCTCGCGTCCCTCCGCACTGTCGAAGCGCAGCGGTTCAATGGTTGAACTGTCCGATAAGGGTCGGGAAAGATCGACAACGGTCCCATCTATTCTCGCTGCCAGAATATCCTTGCCCGCGATTCCCAAGGCTGACAGCGCCACCTCTGCAGTCGCACCGGTCTGAATCTCTCTATTGGGGCCGTCTTTGACTGAGATCTTCATAACGTGTGAAATGTGACACGAGCACACAAACAATTAAGGCACCGGGCCTCAGAAAGGCAAACCAAACCTCAATTTTCGTGATGGTAGGCGCGGACGGTCTTGAACCGTCGACCTCTACCGTGTCAAGGTAGCGCTCTCCCCCTGAGCTACGCGCCTACTCAAAGAAAGGAGGCATGCTAATATAGCCTCGCTGACACTGTCAAGAAAACGAAAGAGAAGGCGTGCCCTTCAGCAGGCTGAAGGAACAAGGGCCTTCTCTTTCTTCTTCCGTCGACACTTTCCAGGGGAAGTTATTTTACAGCAGAGCGGAGCTCTTTCCCGGCCGAAAACTTTGGAACCTTGGCGGCTGGGATACGCAGTGATTGACCCGTTCGCGGGTTCCTTCCCATTCGTGCTTTCCGCTTGGAGATCGTAAAGGTACCAAAATTGACGAGGGAGACGCGTTGCCCTTTTTTCAACGAGGACGTCACCGCACCGGTAAATGCCTCAAGCGCAGTTCCCGCCGCAACTTTGGTGATTCCCGCCGAAGCGGCCATCTTTGCGATCAGCTCTTCCTTTGTCATGAGTCCCTCCTTGATGAGTAGTGAGAGAAATGAAGAAAATGACCCGAGCGGCCCTGCCATGAAACATTCGGTCACGCACTGCGATTCGCCCTCAGTTTGGTTTGCTTCAGGGGGATGTGTAGATCCACGATCTTTTTTCGCAACGTATTACGGTTCAGCCCAAGCAACTCCGCGGCCTGGATCTGATTCCCTCGCGTCTCACGTAGTGCGGACGTGATGAGGGGGCGTTCCACCGCAGAGATCAGGATCGGGTGGAGGTTTCTTGCCGATCCGTTCCGCATACCTTTGACGAAATCGCCCATTTTTGTCTCGAGATAATTTTCCAACGAACTGTCACGGGATTTGGTGATCTGGGGGTGGGTCGATGAGTTCATCAGCTGGATCATCTTCAGCGTTTTTCGTAAGACAGCGCGCGAGCCTTGAATGAACAATATCCGAGAAGAATCAAGGTGATCGGGTAGGACGCTTGCCGGTTCCCATCCATCTCGCGATTCCATAATCACCACATCAACCGGATGCTTCGGCGACTCTTTGTGAAGGGTGGCTGCATCGCGGATGACGGTCACGGATGCATCGGTAAACATCTGCCGTACCTGGGCTTGTACGGTCTTATCCGCTGTACACAAAAGAATGCTCACCGTGGGTGATGGCACTGGCATGAAGGCACCACGCGAAGAAGAAGGCGGATTATTGCCTAGGGCGTATACGATGTCAATCGGATTTATTGAAAAATTTCCTGTCAGGGCGCGTCTGCTGTGCCTTTTGGGGTGAAAAAACACATCATAAATACAGTGGATTCTTGCTTGGCTCCTTGAAGGAAATTCTAACGACGAACTATATTGGGATGCTGATTACTAGGAAGCAGATAGATTGTAGATCTCGACGCAACCCCACGTTCTTGACAGATCCCGTCTCAAGAGGATAGAGTAACGGCATATTAATTCCTACAGGAATAGTAAAGAATGAAAACGTCGAAGCGTGCAACCTATGGGATTTTGGCTGCTGTCGATCTGGCAATCAATGCACATGAGGCCCCAATTCAAGCGAGAGCTATTTCGAGACGTCAGGGAATTCCACTCCGTTTTCTTGAGCAGGTGCTTCATGCTATGAAGAATGCTGGCCTGGTCGAAAGTCACCGAGGGGCGCAAGGCGGTTATCTTCTGTCACGTGAACCTGCTGCACTTTCTCTCGCAGACATATTCGAATCCCTAGAGGGACCGGTGTTTCATCGGTCTCATGTAGATCAGGAAAGCAGAAATCGCCATATGACGCGATCCGAGCTTCTTCTGGGTGAGGTATGGGAGCAGGTCCAGCACACCGAGCGAAAAGTCCTTGAAGGCATCACCATCGAGCAGTTGGCGGCACGCCAACGGTCCATCGATGCTCAACGCAACCCCATGTACCACATCTAACCATGATTGCGACATTCTTGAGGAGAGTAAGGAGATAGCTATGAACCCGGTTGCTTCACTCACGATACCTCCGATTGAAACGGAACCCATTCCCTCCGCAATCTTAGAGGAAATAGAAACGTTCGAGACCGAAGCCATGCGAACGTTGGCCGGCGAGCTTTCGACGGATTTATTTAAACCGTTCCGACTTCAATATGGCATCTATGGCCAGCGACAGCCTGGTGTCCAGATGGTCCGAATAAAGATCCCCTTCGGCGGCATCACCGCCAATCAGCTTCGTCGTGTGGCCGCATTGGCCGATCGCTACGCGACCGGAGTGGGGCATGTCACCACCAGACAAGATATCCAGATGCACTTTGTCGAGCTGAAGGATGTGCCGACCATCATGCGTGGGTTGGCAGAAGTCGGACTGACCACTCGGGAGGCCTGTGCCAACACCGTGCGGAATGTGACGGCCTGCCATCTGGCGGGTGTGTGCCAGGGCGAAGTCTTCGACGTGACGCCGTACGCGAAGACCGTCGCCTATCATTTATTGCGTAACCCGTTAAACCAAAGTTTGCCGCGAAAGTTCAAGATTGCGTTTTCAGGCTGTGCCCACGATTGCGCTCTGACACCGATCCACGACATCGGCCTCCTGGCAGTGAAACGAACGGACGGAGAGATCGGATTTCGCATGGTTGCGGGTGGGGGACTGGGCTCCACTCCACGGATGGCACAACTGCTGCGGGAATTCACCCCCATGGAGGAGCTGATTCCAAGCATTGAAGCGGTCATTAAAGTGTTCGACACCCTTGGGAATCGAAAAAACCGCAACAAGGCCCGTATGAAGTTCGTGATCGATAAGCTGGGCTTTGAGGAGTTTAAACGGCGGTGGGAAGCAGCCTACGTCGCTCTGGGGCACGCACTTCCGAAGAATGGCACGTTAACCTTGCTGCCACATCAAGATGTACCCCCACCGCTCATTATGCCGACCCGCAACGGCACAGCACCGGGAAACGGTAATGGAACCGGCAACGGTACCCATCCGATTGGCCACGAAACACCCTTTGAGATGTGGAAACGGACCAATGTCGTGAAGCAGAAGCAAGAAGGGTATGTGACCGCGGCGATCAAGTTGTTCATGGGGGACATTACGGCGGAACAGATGCTGTATGTCGCAGATTTGGCTGAGCGCTATTCGAATGGCAATTTCCGCACAACGATCAACCAGAACCTGGTGATCCGTTGGATTCCCGCCGATCAGATTCCCCATCTCTATGATGATCTGGTGTCCCGTGGACTAGCCGATCCGGGCGCAGAACTTGTCGAGGATATTATCGCCTGTCCAGGCACCGATACCTGCGGGCTCGGCATCACGTCGTCAAAAGGACTCGCGAGGGCTCTGGCTGAAGTGCTCCCGGCGGGGCGCGTACCAGAAGACTTAGCGGGTGTCGATGTCAAAATCAGCGGTTGTCACAATTCCTGCGCGCAGCATCATATCTCCACGATCGGACTCCATGGGGTGGGCAAGCGGATTGGCGAACATGTGGCACCCCACTATGAGCTGCACCTCGGTGGGTCTGTGAATGGCACCCCGAGGATCGGCCAGATGATCGTGAAGCTACCGGCAAAAGCCGTTCCGGCGGCGATTTCCCATTTGATCGACGTGTACCGGCGTGATCGCCAGGCGAATGAAAATTTACCCAAGTTCATTGCTCGTGCGGGGAAGGCCAGACTGAAGGATGAATTCATTCCCTACACGATCGTCCCATCCTACGAAGAGGATTCTACTTTCTACTACGACTGGGAAGGGGAAGACGAATTTATCCTGGAAGATCTTGGTCCAGGTGAATGTGCCGGTGGCGCGCTGGAGATGATTGAGAACGGCATTCTGGAGGCGGATCAAGAGCTCTATCAAGCGAAGCTGCTGGTTGAGAAACATCAGTATTCCGTGTCGGTGAATAAATCCTATCGCGCCGTCCTGGCAGCGGCCAAGGCGCTGTTGGTGACCGAAGGGCTGGAGCCCTCAACAGACTCCGAGACCTTTAGCGAATTCGACGGCAAGATTGCACAGAAAGGGATCGTGCCGTCCATCTATCGAGACCTCAGTAAGAAGGTTGGAGATCTGGGGCCAAAGGAGACCTCGGCTGAATCAGCCAAGGAGAAAATGGCATTCGCCAAAGGGTTTGTCGATGCCTGCCGTGCCGCGACCGATCAGATGGGAAAGGATCTCAAGCTCGCAGCCGTGAAGGAAGAGAAGCTTCCGGACGCGCCCGCTCCGGTTGAGCCCAAATCGGCTGCTCCGGTGCCAACTGGTGCACCGGTCTACGACCTGCGCGGGGTCGCCTGCCCCATGAACTATGTGAAGACCAAGCTGAAACTCGAAATGATGGATGCGGGAGAGAAGTTAGAAGTGTGGCTCGATGCGGGTGAGCCAATCAAGAACGTGCCGATGAGCCTCAAGAACGACGGGCACAAGGTCTTGATCCAGGAGGCCCTGGAGCCAGCTGCTTCACATTATCGGATTTTGGTGGAGAAAGTAGAAGGATAACGGGGCCTGAGTTGTCATGACCATGAATGGCCGTTCCGAACTGTTGGCGGAGCTCAAATCCTGGAGCGAGACATTTGAATCAAAACAACCACAGGATGTCTTGGCCGCAGCTCTCGAGCGATACGGGGGAAAAATCGTTCTAGCCTGCAGTTTTGGAGCAGAAGACGTGGTCCTCGTCGACATGGTACATCGGATCAATCCCTCTGTCCCGCTGTTCTATCTCGATACTGATTTTTTGTTTCCTGAAACCTATGCGACTCGTGATCGGGTCATTGAGCGGTATCGATTGAACCCCGGGCAGGTCATTCACGTGAAGTCCTTGTTGACACCTCAACAACAGGCAGAATCCTACGGCGATGCCCTGTGGGCGAAGAATCCGGACCAGTGCTGTCAGCTTCGGAAAGTGGAACCGCTGACCCGGGTGCTGAAAGGATATCATGCTTGGATCACCGGAATCAGGCGTGATCAAGCTCCGTCTCGTGCGAACGCCGGGCTCGTCGAGTGGGACCAGAAATTTGAGTTGGTCAAAATCAATCCCCTAGCTCGATGGACATGGGCTGATGTCTGGACCTATATCAAGGTCTATGAAGTTCCGTACAATCCGTTACACGACCAGAGCTACCCCAGCATCGGCTGCACCTATTGCACAGCGCCTGTGGCTCCCGGCGATGATCTACGCGCCGGTCGCTGGAAAACTTTTGCCAAGACCGAGTGCGGTCTCCATAAGCCGTAATATGCCGATTCAAGAGATCCTTGCCAAAATTGCCAAAGGCCCCAAGGCGTCCAAAGACCTCACCTGGGATGAGTGTAAACAGGCGATGAAGGCGTTGATTGAAAATGAGGCCACACCGGCGCAAGTGGGGGCCTTTCTCATTGCCTTGCGATTCAAAACAGAGTCCGTGACCGAACTGGCAGCGCTCACGGCTGCTGCGCGACAGTACGTGCCTCCTCTTGCGGTCTCGCGAGACTTGGCGCTGGTAGATGTGCCGACCTATGCCGGGAAACAGGATACTTTTCACGCCATCATCGCCGCATCAATCGTGGCAGTGGCAGCCGGCGCCGCCGTGTTGATGCATGGCTACGATGGCATCCCAAGACGGCCTGGCAGTGCCGGCGTACTGCGCGCGCTAGGGATTTCGGTTGATGCTGATCCCAAATCCGTCGCACAAGAGCTGAATGCGAAAGGGTTCGCCTATCTTGATATCGGACTCTACCACCCACCGCTCTATCGATTTTTGGAGATGCGCCAAGAGCTCGGCGTGAGGAATGTGTTTCATCCGATCGCCAGGTTGCTCAATCCTGCTCGAGCCAAGGTGCAAGTGGTTGGGTTATCGCACCCTCCGCATTTTGAAAAAACTGCCGAAGCCCTGCGAATCCTTGGGAGTCCCAGAGCACTGGTGGTTCGAGGCGTGGAAGGGGATCCCGAGTTGTCGGCATCCATGGCGACGAGAGTATTGGAACTGCGGGATGATCGCATCACACCGCTGGGAGTCGCTCCGAAAGATTTTGGCCTGGCGTTCGTTCCGTCGCGGGACATGGCGGGATTTCCGCCCGATCAGCGTGACAAAGAAGCAGATCTGCTTCGCCGCATTCTGCAGAATCGGGTTCAGGGTGGTCCAAGAGATTGGGTGCTCATGAACGCGGCGATGTTGCTGTATGCGGTTGGGAAAGGCACGTCGCTCTCCGCCTGTTTCCCGGCGGCGCGTGCGGCGCTTGACGGAGGAGCCGCGGCACGCAAGCTGGATGAATTGATGAAGGAACCGGTCGCAGCATAGGGGCGAAACAGAGAAGGACAAGGGGCATGAAACATCTTCGGCAACTAGAAGATCAAAGCGTCTATATCTTGCGAGAAGCCTACAAACATTTCAACAATCTCGCCATGCTCTGGTCGATGGGCAAGGATTCAACGGTTCTACTGTGGCTGGCACGCAAGGCATTCTTTGGGCATGTGCCCTTTCCACTGCTTCACGTCGATACCAGTTACAAGATTCCGGCGATGATCGAGTATCGCGATCGTCTCGCGCGGGAATGGCGCTTGGATTTGGTCGTCGGTCAAAACAAAGAAGCGTTGGCAGCAGGGATGAATCACACTATGGGCCGAGTCGTCTGTTGTACGGCACTGAAGACGAACGGCCTCAAGCAACTCTTGGAAAACAAGGGGTACACCGGTGTGATCCTCGGCGTCCGTGCGGATGAAGAGGGAACAAGAGCGAAGGAGCGGTATTTCTCGCCACGCGATAAACATGGAGATTGGGATTTTCGGGACCAGCCGCCGGAGCT
>DCZN01000017.1:23392-23526 GCA_002331625.1 Nitrospira sp. UBA2083
CTGGATTGGACGGAAATCAACATTTGGGAGTATATCAAGCTGGAAAATATTCCGTTTATCGACTTGTATCTCGATAAGGGCGACGGCACACGCTATCGCAGCCTCGGCTGTGCGCCCTGTACGACCCCGATCAA
>DCZN01000017.1:23717-27486 GCA_002331625.1 Nitrospira sp. UBA2083
CAGAGGGTACGCCTCCGGTTGTTTCTCACCAGTGGCCTCGCGGGGCTGCTTATTTGAGCATGCCGGGAGATGTAGAAGACATGAAAGCGACTGAGACCAAGCCATCTGAGAATTTGAATATCGTGATCGTCGGGCATGTGGACCATGGCAAGTCTACCTTGCTGGGCCGGCTCTATGCCGATACGGGCTCGCTGCCCGACGGCAAGTTGGAGAAGGTGCAAGCCATCTGCAAGCAGCAGGGGAAGGAATTCGAATACGCGTTCCTCTTTGACGCCTTTCTTGAGGAGCAGGAGCAGGGGATTACGATCGATACCGCCCGTACGTTCTTCATGTGGAAGGGCCGGCAATACATCATTATCGATGCGCCCGGACATAAAGAATTTCTCAAGAACATGATTTCCGGAGCGGCCCGTGCCGAAGCAGCCTTGCTGCTGATCGATGCTCTGGAAGGAGTCAAAGAGCAGTCAAAGAAGCACGGGTATCTCCTATCGCTGCTCGGCGTTCGGCAATTCGCCGTGGTCGTCAATAAGATGGATCTCGTCGGGTACCGGCAGGATGTCTTCAACGGAATCGAAAAAGAATACCGAGAATTTTTGGGGCAGTTCAAAGCCGTGCCGTCGCAGTTCATCCCGGTGAGCGCGAAGCTCGGCGACAACATTGCGAACCGCAGCCAGCAGATGGCGTGGTACAGCGGTCCAACGGTTCTCGAGACACTGAGTGCCTTCAAGAAGGAAACTGCTCGTTCGGAACAACCACTTCGACTGCCGGTGCAGGACGTCTATAAGTTTGATGCACGTCGCATCATCACCGGACGGATTGCGGCCGGCCGGCTCAAAGTGGGCGACCATCTCGTATTTTCGCCTTCTAATAAGAGAGCCAATATTCGAACGGTGGAAGCCTTCAATATCGAGCCGCAACCGACCGAAGGCCTGGCGGGACAATCCATCGGCGTGACGCTCGATGAACAAATCTTTGTGGAGCGTGGCGAAATCGCCTCGCATCAAGAAAGCCTCCCAAACGTCTCGACAGCCTTTCGCGCCAATCTGTTTTGGCTAGGAAAACGGCTGCTGGAGAAAGGGCGCAAATATCTGTTGCGCATCGCCACCAAGGAAGTGGACTGCGAAGTCGCGTCCATCCATCGAATCATTGATACGATGGATCTGGCACAGCAACAAGGGAGCAACAGTGTCGGCAAGAACCAAGTGGCGGAATTGACGTTGCGGACCAAAGCCCCGGTCGCCTTCGATCTGTCGGCCTCGTTTGAAGCCACCGGTCGCTTTGTCCTGGTCGATGACTATGACATCGCGGGCGGCGGAATCATCACGGAATTGGTCCATGACGATCAGGAATTTCTCCGTGAAGAAGCCAGGCGCCGCGACTTTGCCTGGATCAAGGGCGAAGTCACGGTCGAGGATCGGGCGCAGCAATACGGTCATCGAGCCGCGGTGGTCCTGATTACCGGAGGGCGGCACACCGGTAAATCGTTCTTGGCGAGGAAGCTCGAAGGCCGTCTCGTGGCGGATGGGCGGCATGCATATCTCTTGGACGGGGAAAATCTCCGCCGTGGCTTGGACGCAGATCTCAGTGAAGAAGAGCGGGGCCAAACCACGGAGATGGCTCGGCGCTACGGCGAAGTGGCACGTCTTCTCACCGACACCGGCCTCATCGTCGTGTCTACAACGAATCCCTTCGGCCTCGCCTACCGTGAAGCCTCAGAGGCCATCAGGACTCTTGTCCATCCTGTTCCGGTCATCACCGTCCACATGAGCAAGACTGAGGGAGAGCCTCCGCCGAATACCGATGTGGTCCTCGCGGGGCCGACCAATTTCGATGCGGCTACTGCGCGAATCCTGGACGAATTGAAACGCCGCGGAGTTCTGGCGCAGGCCATCGGGGCGAAGCCGGTCTTTCAGTATTCCATCTAGAGCAGCGGTAACCGACGTCCTGGAATACGCTGATCATTAATTCGTGCCGATTCTGCCATTGCCTCCCACATGAGCAAGACAGCAGAAGCGCCGAAGCCGAATAGGCATGTTGTCCTTGCAGGACGGGTACAGATTTCGACGTACCTACGGTGCGCACTGATGAAGAATTGAAACACCTGGAGCAACTCGCGCCAGGCGTGCTTTCCCACGGTAAGATTGGTGAAGCTGCGGTGATCCTTAATTGGGGGCGCGAAACAAGACATAACCTCAGTCTACGGTCTGTGGGGCGAACCAAGAGGTCAGTTTCCCTCATGTGAGGGGATGGCACCAGACCGACCCCTTGACGGCTCTTTTCCTATACAGCAATATTCTGCTGTGTTGTGCTCATTTCCTTCCCTTAGGCCAAAGTGACTGTTATGCAGGGTAAAGATCCGTTCTTGGCACTCCTCGGTGTATTCATCCTGAGTATGACGTTCGTCTTCTGTGGGAAAGGGTCGGTGTCATCACCATCACCGGTGGCCTCGGGGCAGCAGGCTGAAATTCCTCAACCGCCTCCAAACAGCATGGCGCCTTCTTCCCACCCACCATTGCCGCCAGTATCTGCGTCGAAGAGACCAGCCATGATGTCCGGTGACTGGACATGCTGGCTCTGGACGATGGTGGGAGCTGGTTTTCTGGGGTGGGGGATCAAGGGCCTGCTGTTGGGGCCAGTGATGAATGAGAAGCGTCGTGAGGTGGAGCGCCTCAAGAGTAAGGTCATCATGCTCACCAATCAACCGCCGGAGGTTCGAACGGTGGAGAAGCGGGTTGAGGTGCCGGTCGAACGGGTCGTGCTGAAACGTGTAGAAGTCCCGGTGGAGAAGGTCGTGGAACGGCCGATCGACAGTCCGGAGCACCTGGCCCGTATCAAGGCGCTGGAAGGTGAGGTCGCCGTGATTGCTCGGCTGCTCCCGCAGATCGCTCAGCTCCAAACCATGTTTTCACAGGCTGGGGCAAGGAGTGGCGAAGGGCGGGTGTTGGTGCCGGTCGACAATCCCGAGCAGCTGGCCCGGATTAAGGCATTAGAAGGCGAGATGGCTGTGATCACCGATCTTCGTGCGCAGATGGCTGAGCTCCGGGCCCTGCTGTTGGAGGTCAGCGAGAGGGTCATCGAGAAGCGGACTGAGTCTCCCGCTGAACAGGTTGCTGTACAGAATAGGGAGGTACCAGTCGACCGTCCGGAGCAGCTCGCCCGGATCAAGGCTATCGAAAGCGAAGTGGCCATGATTGCCGAGCTTCGTGCACAGGTGGCTGAGCTCCGGGCCCTGTCGTTACAGGCTGATGAGAAGATCGCCGAGAAGCGGATTGAGACTCCCACGGAACAGAATGGAGCAGTGCCGCGCGACAATCCGGAGCAGCTGGCCCGGATCAGGGCGCTGGAAAGCGAGGTGGCTGAGGTCGCTGAGCTGCGTGCGCAGCTTGCCCAGCTCGCTCAACTCGCGCAGCTCCAAGCCGCGTCGTTACGGGCAGGAGAAACAACTACCGAGAAACGGAGCGGGCCTTCCGTTGGACAGGTTGGCGTGCAGAATGGGACCGTGCTGGTTGAATCGATCAGCGAACACACGGGGAACCNNGAACCGAGACCAGACCGGTACCGCGGCGTCGCTGGATGAGGGGCAAGCGGTCGGCGAGGCGCCCGATGATCTGAAGCAGATACGCGGAGTCGGGCCGGCGTTAGAACGGTTCCTCCACAAGCGAGGTGTCTTTTGGTTCAGGCAGATGGCGACGTGGAGTCCGAAGGACATCGACAAATTCGAATTCCTCTTGCCCAACTTTAGCGGGCGCATCCAACGGGAAAACTGGGT
>DCZN01000017.1:27708-27966 GCA_002331625.1 Nitrospira sp. UBA2083
GAACCGAGACCAGACCGGTACCGAGGAGCCGTTGGATGAGGGGCAAGCGGTCGGCGAGGCGCCCGATGATCTGAAGCAGATACGCGGAGTCGGGCCGGCGTTAGAACGGTTCCTCCACAAACGAGGTGTCTTTTGGTTCAGCCAGGTGGCGAGCTGGAACCAGGCGGACATCGATAAATTCGAGTTTTTGTTACCCAACTTTGGGGGGCGCATTCAACGGGAAAACTGGGTGCGCAGCGCGCAGGTCGAGTACTACAA
>DCZN01000017.1:27982-31577 GCA_002331625.1 Nitrospira sp. UBA2083
CAGTGGCTCGGCGACGGTGAGCCCCCGAGTACCACGTCGGAGATGCACTAGGATCCCGTCTTCGAAGTTCGTCGAAGAAGTTCAGTCAATAGAATTTATCATTAATCAAACGGTTAACTTTAGGCGTTACCGTGCAAACTTTAGAGCCGGGACACTAGGAGGAGTAGAGGCAAACTGTCGCTGGAGTCATGGGGAAAATAGTGAATCTGGAATAGGTGGAGTATGGCTCTGTCCGGTTTGACTCCCCCAAAACCCTTGTGATAGCGTAGGTTTCTCTTGGTCAATGGCTTGAAACGCTGTCATAACCACCTGGAAAAGGTGGTGAGGAGTCTGTATGAAATTTGTCTGCCTGAACTGTGAAACCTATATGAGCCTGGAGAAGGTCGAGAAGCCGCAGGAAGGCTCGCTTGGAGTGTACTTCGCTTGTCCATCGTGCAGCGCGAAGTTCTCGATGGTGACGAATGCCGGCGAAACGAACATGATGAATTCGTTGGGATTGAAGCTGGGCGCGAAGGCTGAGCCGGCCGCCTCTATGGAAGGGTTACGTGCCATGGCGGGAAACGGTCAAGGTACTCCGGCTCCAAATCCCAGTCCTGGTGCGCCGGTTGTGGCTACTTCAGCAACATCACCTGCCAAGGCTCCTGAGAAGGCGAGTGGTTGTCCATTCTCCGCAATGGTTGCGGAAATGGGCCTGACGAACTCCGGCAAGCCCGCGAACGGGGCCTCTGACTTTACCTGGACGCCCGATGCCAAGGAAAAGCTGGATCGGCTTCCAGCCTTTGTCAAGCCTATGGTGCAAAGCAGTGTGGAAGCCTACGCACGCAAGCATGAATTGAAGACCATTTCACTGCAAGTGATGGACGATTCCAAGAATTATTCTCCAGAGGGGATGACCTGGTCGAGGGAAGCTGAGCAGCGTCTAGACAATATTCCGGATTTCATCCGCCCCATGGCCCGCAAAGAGGTCGAGCGGATGGCCAAGGAACGTGGGTTGGCGACCATCACCGCGCAGGTGATGGATGAGGCAAAAGACAAGTTCATGAAGTTTATGTAAGCGCGACGTCTTTCTATCGGAAAGCAAAGGCCCATCCGGCCCCCTGGATGGGCCTTTTGATTGTGTCGGGTCCTTACTACTGCGATTCTCGTATGAAGTGGTGTCTCTCCGCGCGGGTGTTTCTTGGTCTGATCGTCACTCCATTCATCTGGTTCTCAACCTCGCAAGCCCAACAACCAGCTGGTCACTACGAGATCAGTCATGACGCCTCCGGGACCCAGGAGTCGCATAGCCGGCACACAGATAGCGATTGGGAAGGTTCGGCCCAGGGAGTCGCGTATTCCGAATTCAATCATCGCTTCGTCGGGCTGTTTGTGCTGTTGTTTGGCTTGGCGGAGTTAGGCCATGCGCTGCGATACCGCATGCTGCTCTGGCCTCGTCTGGTTCTGCCCAGTGCGCTCGGCGTGATCGGCACCTATCTCCTGATTTGGAGCGACCATGAGGCTTGGCCGATCGGGCCCCTCACTTTCGTGCAGACGTTCTCGGGGCTGGATCCGGAAATTCTCCAGCATAAACTCTACGGAGTCTTTTCCAGCATCACGGCGGTCAGCGAGATCTTCCGTCGGATCAGCTGGGCCCGGCATCCCGGGTGGGCAATCCCGCTGTTGATTCTTGGCTTAGGCGGAGCCGTGCTGCTCTTTTTTCATTCGCATGGGCATCACCCAGGGAGTGATACGATTACACTGCACCACACGTTGCTCGGCAGCTTCGGCATCGGGGCTGCCGTCTCGAGCGGCATGGTGGCCTGGGCGTCCGGTCTCTCGCCTGAAACAGCAAAAAGATGGGAACTGGCCTGGGCGGGATTCGTGATTGTTATGGGGCTTCAGCTGCTCCTGTATTACGAATAGATGTCGTAGAAACCATGTGGTATCGTGTCTTCGCCAATCGCACTCAGACTCTTCAGCTCGAGGGTCATTCTGGTATGAATTGGCTGGCGTCGCTTCTGTTTGTCTTCCTCTCCCTGAGCGTTTCATGTATCAGCATGTCGGACGCACAGGCCCAAGCATCTGAGGGGCAACAGGATGTCTCGACTGAAACAGGTGCTGCAACCGATCCTCACCAGGGGCATGACAGTGGGCGTTGGGAGGGGGCACCCGAAGGAAAAGCTTTTTCAGAGTTCAACCACCACTTCGCTGGTCTGTGCGATATGGTATTGGGCCTGGCCGAGTAGGGTATGCGCTGCAGTACCCATTGCCGATATGGACCCGTCTTATTTTGCCTGGTGCGCTCGGTGTGGTCGGTGGGTTTGTGCTTATCTGGAGTGATCATGACGCCTGGCCGATCGGCTCTCTCACTCTCCGTGAAACGTTTTTCGGCCAAGACCGAGAGGTCGTGGAGCACAAGTTCTATGGGATTCTGGCCCTATTCATCGCGTTGTGTGAGACCCTTCGTCGGTTGGGCAAGGTTCAACACCCGGCTTGGGCGGCTCCCCCTGGTCCTGTTGACCTTCGCCGGAGCGTTATGGTTGTTGGTTCATTCACACGGAAATCATCCTGCTGCCGCGAAGATCCAGTTTCATCATTCCCTGTTAGCCATCGTGGGTGTCAGTGCCGCGTTATCCAAAGGCTGGGCGTCGTGGCTGTCTGGTGCATCGTCTCACGTCATAAATCGATGGGAAATCGCCTGGGCAGGATCCGTGGTTCCTTTTGGTGTTCTGCTTCTCGTATATTCCCAATGAGTGTCCGGGAACTTCCTCCGATACAGTTGTGATTTGACACCCTTCGGAAGCCTGTGCTACCTCTACAGCTCTTTGTCATTATTGATACACGGCACATCTCTAATCAGCCGAGGGTGTATGGCTGGGTAGAGGAGGACACGCATGGGTGGACATAGTCATTGGGCAACCATCAAACGGCACAAAGGGGCTCAGGACGCCAAGCGCGGGAAGATTTTTACCCGGATCATCAGAGAACTGACGATTGCGGCTCGTGGGGGTGGTGATCCAGACGGCAATCCTCGACTGCGCCTTGCGATCGCCAAGGCGAAAGAAGCCAACATGCCCGGCGACACGATGAAAAAGGCGATTCAACGTGGCACGGGTGATCTCCCGGGTGTGTCCTATGAAGAGTTTTCGCTCGAGGGCTATGGGCCAGGCGGGACGGCATTACTGTTGGAAATCACCAGTGATAATCGAAATCGAACTGTGGCGGAAATCCGCAGCCTGTTCACGAAGAATCATGGCAATATGGCTGAGGCTGGCGCCGTGGCGTGGCAGTTTCAGAAGAAGGGACTGCTGACGATCGAACAGGGCAAGGTCGATGAGGACACGCTGCTCTCGCTCGCGTTGGAGGCGGGGGCTGAAGACGTGAAAACCGGTGAGAAGTCAATCGAGGTCATCACGGGACCATCCGAATTTGAAGCGGTGAAAAAGGCGTTGGCCGATGCCAAGATCGACACGACGCTTGCAGAAATTACGTATCTTCCGCAAAATACCATCCGATTGGAAGAAAAGTCCGCCGAACAGATGCTGAAACTCATGGAAATCTTGGACGAGCATGACGATGTCCAGAAGGTCCACGCGAACTTCGATATTCCGGATGA
>DCZN01000017.1:31642-37932 GCA_002331625.1 Nitrospira sp. UBA2083
TAACGAGACGAGATGATCGCCTTTCTCACGGGGCGGTTGGTATTCAAGGCACCCACTCACCTGACGCTCGATGTGCAGGGCGTCGGGTATGAAATTCATGTTCCGCTGAGCACCTATTACACCCTTCCGAATCTTGGCGATACCACCGCCCTGCATATCCATACGCATCTCCGGGAAGACGCGATTCAGCTCTTCGGTTTTCTGTCGCAAAGCGAGAAAGAATCGTTCTTGCTCTTGACCAGCGTGTCGGGCATCGGTCCGAAGCTGGCCCTCAGTGTGCTCTCCAGCCTGTCCATCTCCGATCTTGTGCACGCGATTCAGACGGAGGACGTCGACAAGCTCGCCACAGTTCCAGGGATCGGGAAGAAGTCGGCCGGCCGCATGGCACTTGAGCTGAAGGACAAGGTCGGCAAAATACAAGGAGTTCACCCCCGCTCCAACGAGATCCCAGCTCCCGGATTGGATGGCCACTACGAGGATGCGCTCTCAGCTCTGGTAAACTTGGGCTATCGCCTGCAGGATGCCAAGGACGCCTTGAAGCGAATCTCAAAGCCCACCACAGGGTCTCTGGCGCTGAAGGAACTCATTCGCGAAGGCTTAAAGGAGCTAGCAAGGGGGTAGGATGATGCCAAGTAATATTCATGTGAGGAAGACCGCGGCGGTACTCATAGGTAGCCTGGCTATTGGGGTGATGCTCGTTGTGTCGTATCCACAAGCCAGTCTTGCTGAGGACGCGTCAGCACCCAAGAGCATCCGCATGACGTGCGGGAAGTGCCCGGAAGGGTACGCGATGACCGGCGTCACCCAGTCTCCCGAGGTGTGCAAGGACGGTGATCCTACGCTTGTCCAATGTGTGCCGCTTGGTGCCAATATGTTGAGCGTCTGTGGCTCCTGTCCCGAAGGCTATGTCGAAGTCGGCAGGTCCTCAGTTCCCGCGCGCTGCGGAAGCGGAGACGGGGGGCGAATGGCACAATGTCAGTTGCAGAAAATGGAACAAGGTTTTCCTGACTCAACCCAGGGCTATAAAACCTGTCCTCCCGATTGCGGCAGTACAGCCCAGCCGGGCCAGGGAGCGCTGCCGCCGCCACCAAAGTATCAACAGATACCCAACGACAAGTAGCTGTGAGTGTTGCGCGATGCCTGAGCGGATAGTGACTGATCGTGTAACGGAAGACGATCGAGGTCTCGAGAATATCCTTCGTCCTCAGCGGCTGGATGAGTATATCGGCCAAGAGAAAATGAAGGAATCGCTCCGTATCTGTATCGAAGCGGCAAAACAGCGGGGAGAAGCCCTGGACCATGCGATCTTTTATGGTCCCCCTGGCCTTGGGAAAACGACCATTGCCCACATTATCGCCAAGGAGATGGGGGCCACCCTGCGGTCGACCTCCGGACTCGTCTTGGCTCATGCCGGTGACTTGGCGGCGGTTTTGACCAACCTTCAGGAACATGACGTGCTCTTTATCGATGAGATTCACCGCCTTCCGGCATCCGTAGAGGAAGCGTTATATCCGGCGATGGAGGATTTTCAGCTCGATTTGGTCATCGGTCAGGGGCCAGCCACGAGGACGGTCAAGCTGGATCTCCCTCCCTTTACTTTGGTAGGAGCCACGACGAGGGCCGGGGCTCTCACATCCCCGCTACGGGATCGATTTGGATTGGTCTATCGCCTGGAGTTTTACGGGCCGTCCGAGCTGGAGGCGATCGTCTCCAGGTCGGCCGGAGTCTTGGGAGTAGGCATTGACCGGAAAGGTGCGTCGGAGATCTCGCGACGCGCACGAGGGACACCACGAATCGTCAATCGACTGATTAAGAGGATCAGGGACTATGCTCAAATCAAGGCTGATGGACATATCACCGAGCAAGTGGCCAAGGAGGGATTAGCCTGGCTTGGGATCGATGAGGCAGGTTTCGACGACATGGACCGCAAGCTCCTCCTCACAATTATCGAGAAGTTCAATGGGGGACCGGTTGGGGTGGAGTCGTTGGCTGCAGCGGTCCAGGAAGATAAGGGTACTATTGAGGAGGTGTATGAGCCCTATCTGATCCAAGCCGGCTTTCTGGATCGTACGGGTCGTGGCCGACAAGTGACCCGCTTGGCGTACGATCACTTTAAACGGCCTTTTCCCTTGCTGATGTGATGTAGATCATGTGTCACGCCTCAGAAAACTCTGATATCCCAGCCCTATCCTTGCAATAGATTCCAACCTTCCTGTAATATCCTCAGCTTGTCTGCGTGGGGCCCCTTCCCTCGCGGGGATGACGAAGTCCTCCCGGATCCGGTGCCCAAGGCTAGGCTCACCATGCCAAGAGAGATGTCGGAATACCGTAAGGAAATCGATAGGATCGATGATGAAATCATTCGACTCCTTAACGAACGGTCGAAAAGCGTCATCGAAATCGGTCGGCTCAAGAAAGAAAAGGATGCGGCTGCCAATCTCCATACAGCGGGTCGGGAGGCTGAAATTATCGATCGCCTCACCAAGCTCAATACAGGCCCTTTCCCGAGTGAGGCCATTCGATCGGTCTACAGGGAAATCATGTCGGCGTCCTTGTCCCTTGAAGCCCCTCAGAAAGTCGCCTATCTAGGGCCGAGGGCCACCTTTACTCACATGGCCTGCATGCAGAAATTTGGGTCGTCCGTCCAGTATGTGCCGGTTCACAGTATTAAAGAAGTATTCAGCGAAGTCGAACGAGGTCGGGCCAATTTCGGAGTGGTGCCGATTGAAAATACGACTGAGGGCGTGGTGAATCACACCCTCGATATGTTCATTGACTCTAACCTGCTGATTTATGGGGAAATTCTTCAAGAGGTCTCGCACCATCTGCTGTCCAAATCGGGGCTGATGGAGGATGTGAAGAAAATCTATTCGCATCCTCACGCTCTGGCGCAATGCCGGAATTGGCTCGAAACCAATCTCCCGCATGTGTCCGCGGTTGAGGTGGCCAGTACTGCGCGGGCTGCCGAAGTCTGCATCGATGAACCAGCCTCAGCTGCTATTGCATCAGAATTGGCCGGACAACTCTACGGACTCAAGGTTATCAAGGCGCGTATTGAGGACAATTTGAATAATTTTACCCGTTTTCTCGTTCTGTCACAGAAACCATCGGAGCGGACCGGGAAAGATAAAACGTCAGTGATGTTGTCGGTGAAGGATAAAGTCGGGGCGCTCTATGATCTGCTCCGCCCCTTTGCTTCACATGGCATCAATATGACGAAGATTGAGTCCCGTCCCTCTCAGCGCAAGGCGTGGGAATACATCTTCTTCGTGGATGTCGAGGGACATATCAACGAAGAGCGGGTCAACAGAGCCGTTGAAGAGGTGAAGGCACGCTGTCTTTTCATGAAGATTTTAGGTTCCTACCCAGTCCATAGCTGATCATGGCACTACAGGTCCACCCTGATATCCGATCCCTGAGTCCGTACGTCCCAGGAAAACCGATCGACGAACTCCAGCGGGAGCTCGGGCTGACCCGTGTGATCAAGCTTGCCTCGAATGAGAATCCGCTTGGCCCTTCACCGAAGGCCGTCGCAGCCCTGAACGGTGTGCAGGATACGCTGCATCGATATCCCGACGGTGGCGCCTATCACCTACGGCAAGCGATCGCTGATCGTTGGAAAGTGGGAAGTGAACACATCATTCTCGGAAACGGGTCTGACGAAATCCTTGGCCTGTTGGCCAGAACTTTCTTGACTCCCGGTGATGAAGCCATCATGGCCGATCACACGTTCGTGATCTACAAAATGGAGGTGACGGCCGTTCATGGCAAGCCGGTGATCGTACCGCTCGTCAGCTGGACGCACGACCTTGAGTCAATGGTGCGGGCCGTGACACCACGAACACGATTGCTCTTTATCTGTAATCCCAATAATCCCACCGGGACGATTGTATCGGCTGAGGCGGTCGATCGACTCATGGCCCGAGTACCCAACGACGTCATCGTGGCGTTCGATGAAGCCTACTTTGAGTACGTCCGCGATTCGAAATTCCCCGACGCGATGGCCTATGTGAAACAGGGGCGGAATGCGATCGTCTTGAGAACCTTCTCCAAGATCTATGGGCTTGCTGGATTGCGAATTGGGTACGGCGTCAGCACACCGGAGATCATCGATTTTCTGAATCGAGTTCGGCCTCCCTTCAACGCGAACAGTCTTGCTCAAAAAGCTGCTCTGGCTGCGATGGGAGATGATGCGCACGTGGCTAAGAGCCGGACCGTCAACGCAGCCGGGATGGAGCAAATCGAGAAGGGGTTACGTGCCTTAGGAGTGACTCCGATTCCGAGCGAAGCCAATTTCCTTTATTTTGATGCAAGGCGGGATGGACGACAGGTGTTCGAAGCGTTACTCCGAGAGGGGATTATTGTCCGACATATCGAGGACACCATGCTTCGCGTCACCATCGGTCAACCCGACGAAAATACAGCTTTCCTCCAGGCGCTTAAGAAAGTCTTGGCAAGAACGTCTGGGGTGGAGGCAGATAAGAAATAGTGAGGGAATTATGATTATCGTGTTGAAACCTGAAGCGTCGGAAAGTGAAGTCGATCACATTATCGATCGACTGCGGGATCTGGGCCTCAAATCGCAAATCTCCACGGGCCAGGAGCGGACCATCATCGGCGTGATCGGAGACGACCGGATTCTCCATAATCAACCCCTGACGGCGCTTCCGGGAGTCGAAAGTGTCCTGCCGATCCTTGCGCCATGGAAGCTGGTGAGTCGTGAATTTAAGAAGGACGCGACGATCATTGATGTCGGTGGTGTCAAAATCGGGGCCAAAAAACTGGCCATCATGGCGGGCCCCTGTGCGGTCGAGCGACTAGAGCTTACGGTAGGAATTGCCCATGAAGTCAAAGCCTCGGGGGCAACGATTCTACGTGGTGGGGCCTATAAGCCCAGAACCTCGCCCTATTCCTTTCAAGGGTTGGGTCGTGAAGGGCTGGATTACTTGGTCGAAGCAAGGAAGCAAACAGGGCTGCCGGTTGTTAGCGAAATCTTGGACACCAGAGACATCGAACTCTTTCTCGAGAAGGCCGATATCATTCAGATCGGCGCGCGGAACATGCAAAACTTTGAACTTCTCAAGGAAGTTGGGGCGTACGACAAGCCGGTATTGCTGAAGCGAGGTCTGTCGGCAACGATCAAAGAGTTTCTCCTGTCGGCCGAGTACATCATGTCGCGTGGCAACCAGAACGTGATGTTATGTGAGCGGGGCATTCGCACATTTGAAACGCAATATCGCAATACGCTGGATCTTGCGGCCATTCCCACGTTGAAAGAGCTCTCGCATCTCCCGGTCATCGTTGACCCCAGCCATGCCACCGGCAAGTGGGATCTGGTGGCTCCGATGTCAAAAGCGGCGGTCGCGGCCGGTGCCGATGGCCTGCTCATCGAAGTTCACTCTAACCCAGAATGTGCGCTCTGTGACGGCGAGGAATCCATCAAACCATCGAAGTTCAAGGCCCTGATGGGCGACCTCAGGAATATTGCCAAAGCTGTGGGTAGAGAGCTCTAGGGACGCTATGGCAGTCCATTTCAAGCATGTCGCAATTATCGGTGTGGGCCTCATCGGTGGATCGCTGGGCATGATCCTCAGGCGAAAGGCCTTGGCCGATCATGTCGTCGGCGTCGGGCGGCGTATCGAGAATCTCAAGACAGCTGTTGCATTGGGTGCGATCGATCGATACGTGGCTGACCCGCAAGAGGGGGTGCGAGGAGCGGATCTCGTGATCCTTGCGACACCCGTTGATACCTATGAGCGACACCTGCGTGAATGGGCTCATTGTCTTGCTCCCGGCGCGATCGTCAGTGATGTAGGAAGTGTGAAGGGAACCTTGGTCGAACGGTCGGAAGCCACCATGCCGGCAGGGGTGCACTTTGTTGGCGCCCATCCCATTGCGGGAAAGGAAAAAACCGGAGTGGCAGCCGGATCTGATCAATTGTTCAAGGGGGCACGCTGCATTCTGACGCCGACGAAACGAACCGACGCCACGGCTCTGCAGCGGGTCACACAGGTATGGGTGGAAGCCGGCTCCATTGTCTTGACCATGGATCCTCATCTGCACGATCAAATACTCGGCGCCGTCAGTCATCTTCCCCATGTCGCCGCATTTGCGTTGATGAATGCCCTGTCCGAGCTTCGCGATCAACAGGTCCCGGCATTGGATCTCGCCGGCCATTCTGGAGGAGGACTGCGGGATACGACGAGGATTGCTGCCAGCTCTCCAGAAATGTGGCGAGACATTTTCTTGTGGAATCGAGATAATGTGGTGTCCTTTATCGACCGGTATGG
>DCZN01000017.1:38005-53386 GCA_002331625.1 Nitrospira sp. UBA2083
GAACGTGAAAAGATGAACAGTTCGCCTCCGAGCCATTCATGACGTCCTTAACGATTCACCCGGGCAAACCACTCAGGGGAACGACAACTGTTCCCGGCGATAAGTCTCTCACCCATCGCGCCATCATTCTCACCGCGCTCGCGGAAGGCACAAGCCGGATAGAGAGCTATTGCCGCGGGGAAGATTGTCTCAATACCATGAGGGCCTTTCAGCACCTCGGTATTGCCATCACGGAGGCACCAACTGAATTGACTGTTTGCGGCAAAGGCTTCTGGGGGTTAACCGAACCACATGTTCCGATTGATTGCGGCAATTCGGGAACCGGCATTCGCCTGCTTGCGGGCCTCCTCGCTGGACAAGATTTCTTTTCAATCCTCACGGGCGACGAATCGATTCGACGGCGTCCGATGGGACGCGTCGTCAAGCCGCTGCGCGAGATGGGTGCTCTTATCACAGGCCGCAAGGGCGGGGAACTAGCTCCCTTAGCCATCACGGGTGCCGGCCTTCACGGGATCGAGTACAGCTCTCCGGTGGCCAGCGCACAGATCAAGTCGTCGCTCCTGCTTGCCGGACTCTTTGCCCAGGGACAGACTCGGTATACAGAACCGAGTTTGTCACGAGACCATACGGAGCGGATGTTTCAGTTTTTTGGAATCCCTCTCAGCAAAGAAGAAGGTGTTCTGGTCTTACACGGACGACCGTCGGTCGGATGGCGAGGCGTGGACATCATCATTCCTGGAGATTTCTCTGCCGCTGCGTTCTTTCTGGTGGGAGCGACGATCGTGCCGGATTCCGATATCACCATTCGCAATGTCGGGATGAATCCAACCAGAACCGGCTTGATCGAGGTCATGAGAAAGATGGGTGCCGACATTCAGGTGTTGGGACTGCGGGATGCGGCTGGTGAACCGGTCGCGGACCTGCGTGTGCAGTCTGCGCCGCTGAAAGGTGTCACCATTGGACACGACCTCATTCCGAAGACGATCGATGAATTCCCCGTGCTGTGCGTGGCTGCTGCTGTAGCGGAGGGTGACACGGTCATTTCCGGCGCGGAGGAACTGCGCGTGAAGGAGAGCGATCGGATCGCCACGATGAGCCGCGAATTGACGGGGATGGGCGCGCTCATTGAGGAACGGCCGGATGGGATGGTCATCCGTGGACTCGGTCGAGGGGGGGAGAATGGCCGACTCAGCGCGGCGGATCGAGCCCAAAGCCATGGCGACCATCGTGTGGCAATGTCTCTTGCCATCGGTGGGCTGACGGCGAAACAGCGTATGATGATTGCGGATACGAGTTGTGTCGATACGTCATTCCCGAATTTTGAGCAGGTACTCGGGAGTCTCCTGACATAGTCAACGTGAACGCCAGGTGTCCAGCTATGGTGAATTCGAATTCGAGAGCGCTTGAATGATTATTGCGATTGATGGACCAGCGGGTGTGGGGAAGAGCACTGTCGCCAAATTATTGGCGGCTCGTCTTGGGTATCTCTATCTCGATACCGGAGCACTCTATCGAGCAGTCGCATGGAAGACCTTGCAGTCAAGGGTTGCTCCCACAGATCACGGGTTGGTCACAACGCTCCTGGCGAGCACCTCTATTCACATGCAGTTTCACAATGGCGCGATGCAGGTCATGGTCGATGGCGTGGACATCACGGACGAACTTCGTACGCCGGAGGTCACCGCAGCAGCTTCGACTGTGTCCGCGATTCCCGCCGTCCGGGAATGGCTGCTGCCGATTCAGCGTCAAATCGGCCAACGAGGCTCGGTGGTCGCAGAGGGACGCGACATCGGCACCAAAGTCTTCCCTGCGGCTCCGTACAAGTTTTTTTTGGAAGCGGATCCAGCAGTGCGAGTCGCGCGCCGGCATCGCGAGCTGGTCGCCGCAGGCCGTGGCGAAACGGTTGAAACCACATTCCGTGATCTGTCGGATCGAGATAGGCGGGATCGGACTCGGTCGATCGACCCCTTGGTACCGGCCACCGATGCACGGTTCATCGATACCTCTGCGCTCAGCCCTGATCAGGTGGTGGAGCAGATGGTTGCCGCGGTGTCGACAGGGTTGTGAGCGGGGTCGTCTATGGATTTCTGTGGATTTTGGTACGGATCGTCAGCCGGGTGTGCTTCCGGTATCGCGTTGAAGGCCAGATTCCACAATCCGGGGGGCTATTGATCGCCGCCAATCATGCCAGCTATCTTGACATTCCGCTCCTTGGCTGTGGAATGCGCCGAAGGGCATGGTATCTGGGCCGGAATGACTTATTCCCGATCCCGGTGTTAAACAGCCTGTTACGGGCTTTGGGCTGGATTCCGGTGAAGCTTGGTCGTCTTGATCGGGAAGCCTTTGGGAAAGCAATTAACCTGATTCGAGCAGGACAAGTCGTGGTTATTTTCCCGGAGGGAGGCCGCAGCCTCGATGGCCATCTTCGGGAGCCAAAGGCAGGTATTGGAGTCATTGTGTCACAGACAGGTTGTCCGGTCGTACCGGCATACCTGAAGGGGACTTTCGATGTCTTACCTCCGGGCGCTTCCTGGCCGCGATGGAGCCGGGTGACTGTTCGATTCGGGGAACCGATTCAGTTCGAATGTGAGAAACAACCAGAGAGGGCAGCAACCAAGCAGTTCTATCAACAGGTCAGCCGTACGGTGATCGAGCATATTGCAGCCTTGGGTCAAGTTCCCGTTCCAAATCGGAAAGATGACCGGGCTCCCGAACCACCAAACAGGCCGACCGCCGACGCTCACAACGCTGAGTGAGCCAGGCGACTTCACCATCAGCACCCGACGACAGTCGGAAGAGTAGGACGTTCATATGGGTACGGTATCCAACAGCAGTGACGCACAGTTAGACCGCAATGCATTGGCGGCCTTGTACGAAGAGACCTTCCGCAACCTGGAAGAAGGCACGATTACAGAAGGCCGGGTGGTCGCCCTGACCAAGGACAAGGTCGTCGTTGATATCGGCTACAAATCAGAAGGCATGATTCCGAGCGATCAGTTCTCGTCCGAAGACATCCAGAATCTGAAGATCGGTGATCGGCTCCAAGTCTACATCGAGGAATGTGAAGATGCAGACGGCAATCTCGTTCTTTCCAAGGAAAAAGCGGACAAGATGAAGATTTGGGAAGAACTCGAGAAGCTCTACAAAGAAGAGAAGAGCATCGAGGGCAAGATCGTGTCTCGTATCAAGGGCGGCATGATGGTTGATATCGGTGTGAAGGCGTTCTTGCCTGGTTCCCAGATCGATCTGCATCCGGTTCGTGACCTGGATGGGCTCGTAGGAAAGACCTTCCCGCTCAAGATCATCAAGATCAATCACCGGCGAGGCAATGTTGTGGTGTCGCGCCGTGTGCTGTTGGAAGAAACACGCGACAAAAAACGGCAGACGACGCTGGCCACTCTCAAGGAAGGCCAGCTCATTCAGGGAACCGTCAAGAATATTACCGACTACGGATCCTTCATCGACCTCGGCGGTATCGACGGCTTGCTGCACATTACCGACATGTCCTGGGGCCGTGTCGGACACCCCTCGGAACTGTTCACGGTGGGAGACAAAGTCGAAGTGACGGTCTTGAAATATGATCGTGAAACCGGTCGTATCTCTTTGGGACTCAAGCAGAAGAGTGCGGATCCATGGACCAACGTCGCCGGGAAGTATCCCATCGGTACCCGAGTCCGTGGTCGCGTGGTCAGCCTGACCGATTACGGAGCATTCATCGAACTCGAGCCAGGAGTGGAAGGATTGGTCCACGTGTCCGAGATGTCATGGACGCACGAAGTCCGACATCCGTCGAGGGTTGTGGCAGTCGGAGATCAGGTCGAGGCCGCGGTGCTGAACGTCGACCCGGCCAGTCGAAAGATTTCATTGGGCATGAAACAGACAGCCCCAAACCCCTGGGACATGATCGAAGGCAAGTATCCGATTGGGACCCGTATCGAAGGTAAGGTGAAGAGTTTGACCGATTTCGGCGCGTTTGTCGGCCTTGAAGAGGGAATCGATGGACTCATCCATATTTCGGACATGTCATGGACGAAGCATATCAAGCATCCCTCTGAGTTGTTCAAGAAGGGCCAAAAAGTGGAAGCGGTTGTGTTGCGGATCGACAAGGAAAAAGAACGGCTGTCGTTGGGGTATAAACAGCTGAGTCGTGATCCCTGGGATGAGGCCATCCCAGCACGATATCATGTGGGCGATTCAGTGACAGGCAAAGTCTCCAAAGTCGCCGACTTTGGAATCTTCATTGAACTGGACGGTGGGATAGAAGGCTTGATCCATGTCAGCGAATCCGGCCTCGAACCGTCTACCAAGCTGGAAGAGAAGTTTAAGTTGCAGGATGATGTGACGGCGAAGATAATTAAAGTCGATCGAGACGAACGGAAGATTGCCCTGAGCCTGCGCGATCATCAACTTGACTGGGAACGCAAGCAGGTTGATGAGTATCATTCAACACAAGGTGTGCTAGACCAGAGCCTCGGGCGAGCCGCCAAACAGAGTCGGAAACGGTCGCAGTCGGAAGACCAGGGCTAAGGTGCCTGTCAGAGTGATGGAGCAGGATAGCGACGATGGCGGATGACGTGATACAGACGGAACGGCCTCCCAAACGACGGACTTTGCGGAAAGTCTTTTGGTTGGTTGTGCTGGGGTTGGGTATACTGACCCTGGCCAATGTCTTTTTCCCCGATCTTGACTTGTCTACCGAAGACCGGATTGCATTGATCCGAGTCGAGGGCGTCATTTTAGATTCGCAGACGACCATTAGTGAGCTGAAGCGATTCAGCGAAAATCCTACCGTTAAGGCCATCGTCATCAGAATTGATAGTCCCGGAGGCGGCGTCGTACCATCGCAAGAGATCTACGATGCCGTCAAACGGGTCCGAAGCAAGAATAACAAGGCTGTGATCGCGTCGATGGGAAGTGTTGCCGCATCCGGAGGGTATTACATCGCCGCAGCAACGGATCGAATCGTGGCCAATCCGGGAACACTGACCGGTAGCATCGGCGTGATCATGGAAACCGCCAATGTGGAAGGATTACTCCAGAAGATCGGAGTTGAGGGCGTGGTCATTAAGAGCGGGAAATATAAGGATGTGGGTTCTCCGATCCGGAAGATGACGGCCGATGAACGAGGCTTGTTGCAGGCTGTGATGGATGATGTCCATAAACAGTTTATTGAGGCGGTGGCAGAAGGTCGCTCGCTTGAACTGCGGGTTGCTCAGGCGTTGGCCGACGGTCGAATTTTTACGGGGCGCCAGGCGAAGGACGCGAAGCTGGTCGATGAACTCGGCGACTTGGAGGATGCCATTCAATTGGCAGCCGAAGTGGTCGGAATCGAGGGAGAACCGAAGGTCATCGAACCGCGCCGTCGATTTTCACTTCGTGAGATGCTTGACTCCAAACTAAGCCTGATGTTTCCCAAGTTGGATGTTCAACCGGGTGTCAGCTTGAAATACCTCATGGCGTTCTAGTTGTGTCAACAAAGGCATGATGCGGACCGCGGCGAAGGGAGGGGAGACATGACCAAGGCGCAGATTATCGAAAAAGTTTCCGAGCAAGTCACCACCTTGACGAAGCGACAGGCGGAAGTGGTCGTCAATACCATTTTTGATTGCGTCAGGGATTCATTGAAAAACGGTGATAAAACAGAAATTCGTGGGTTCGGCAGCTTTCGGTTGCGGGCCCGTCGCATGAAGGAAGGGCGAAATCCAAAGACCGGCGAGACGGTTGCGGTTCCAGCCAAGCGCGTCCCGTTCTTTAAAGCCGGAAAAGAGCTGAAGGAATTGCTTAATCAATAGGGACCGGCATTTTTAGGAAGGATTCAATGTCAGTATCAGATTCCTCACAGACGAATACCATGGACATCCACTGGACAGACGGTGCACTCAAACGAATGGAACGTGCCCCGATTTTTCTGCGAGGCATGGTTCGTCGTTTGGCAGAAAAGAAAGCCCGGGAATTGGGGCACGAGGAAATCACGGAAGAAATCCTCGATCAGTTTAAGGGACAAATGATGGGCCGCATGGGCGGGGAAGCCGGCATGGCGTCGGCCGTAGAAGACATGGCCACCGGCCGTCTCCCATGGACCGCTGCTGCGAAAGAACGGCTGCAGACAGTCCCTGAGTTTATGCGGGCGATGATCAAACAGATTGCGGAGGAAATTGCGAGGGAGCGCGGGCATCTTGAAGTCAACGTCGAGTTGTTTGAAAAAGTTGAAGCGCTGGGTGATCTCCATGAGGACGGCGGACAGCCGATGGAATGGACAGAGGACGCCTTGGCGCTGTTGCAGGACAAATTAAAGCAATCCCCGCCCATCGCATTGGAATTCGTGACCGACATGTTGAAACGAGATACGGAAGATCTCGCCAGGTCAAAAAACCTGAATCGTATCGACGCAGCAGTTATGCGGGATGTGTGGGAGACTCCTCAGGAGCAGGTCGCCTGGACCGACGAGGCCTGGAAGCGGTTACAAACCTCCCCGGATTTTGTGCGCAGCGGGATTCGAAAAGCAGCCGAACGGCGAGCCCGCAAGCTCGGGTTGAATGAAATAGACTCAGACCATTTGACGACGTTTCGGAACCAGGCGATGATGAAAGCCGTGAAACGTATTCGGTCATTCGGGTATCAAGAGTTGACCTTCGATGCCTTTGAGACCGCGCTCCAGAAAACCAAGCGTCTGCAGGGTAATGATCAGGCGGAGAAACGCCTCCAGGAAATACGAGGACACTTCGCCGATCCATCGACGAAGAAGCCTGAAGGCGGCACGCTCGGTGCTGAGCTGATGGATCGCTTCCGCAAGTATCTTAAAGGCGAGGGGACCCTCTGAGGGTAAGGCTCCCCCGCCGGTTGCTTCCCAAGGCGTTCGCCGAGAAGATCCAAACAGGTTAGAGTATCTCTTTAGTGGGTTTCTACCTGCTGCGGCCAGAATTTATGTCGGATCTGAGGGAGCGGTTCGTTATCAAAGTTGGGAATGTCGTATAGACAACGATCGATCGTCGCCACTTCATCTTCAGTCAACGGCAACGTCACTTTTTTCTTCCAGAACTGATCCAGCGTAAAGTAATCGGCTGATTGAGGCTTTTGAGACAACAACTCCTGCATTTTTTTGAACCCCGGGGTATCAACGCCGGGAACACGCCCCTTGTTTCGATCAAGACACCACATCAACACTTCTGCGATTCCGTACATGGTAATGTCCACATTCATCATCTTGCTCATGACCTTCCTCCTAAAAGCAAGATCTTATCATAGCGTAAGCGGAAGGTGAAATTCAAAGCCTGATGAAGATCTCCGGCAGATTGCGAGGGGGAAGAGGGCCTCTGTATACTGGGCCTTCTGTGTCGTTCGGTCATAGGCCCATTGGTCCGGCAAGGTTGGAGTGCCGGAGAGGTTGTGATCATTACTATCACGTGGAAATCGTATGTGAGCACGTTGCCGCGCTCACTGCTATGGTTGGTTGTTCTCCTACTCGGTCAGGGCTTGTGGGCCTGTTCAAAGAGCGAGCCATATACCCCACCTGATCCGTTCTATTATTTTGCCAGCTACAAGGTTGGGAAAAACCCTACGACCATCACCACTGAAGACCTGAATCATGACTCATTCACCGATCTGATCACGACCAATATTGCGAGCAATACACTCTCAATCCTGTTGGGGGTGGGAGACGGGACCTTCAAGGATCAGGTTCAGCTGCAGGTTTGTCAGGAACCTCGTTCCCTTGTGCTGGGCAACTTCAATCGGGACCAACATGCCGACCTCGCGCTGGCATGCTCCGGTGGTGATGAGATTATGATCTTGCTTGGACATGGAAATGGAAAGTTCGAAGAGGGGCCTCGATATCCGGTTTATCGAACACCGATTGCGCTGGCCGCAGACGATATCGACGGCGATCATGACACCGATCTGGTTGTCGCGCTACGAAATGATAAGGTCAAAGTCTTTCTGGGGAATGGGACCGGAGAATTTCGACACGGCGCGCAATACGAACATGGCGACACACCCACATCCGTGGCCTTGTCTGACCTCAACGGCGATCGAAAACTGGATTTAGTGGTGACGAATGGAGGGCCAATGTCGAATGCCGTGTCCATCTGGCTCGGGAACGGTGACGGCTCCTTTCGTGATCCCAAAGACTATTCGACGGGCCGCCGACCGCTCGGCGTGAGTTTCGCGGACTTCAATAACGATCATCACAGAGATCTATTGGTCATCAACGGAGAACGGGATAGTTTCACGACGTTTCTCGGCAACGGCAACGCCACATTCCAGCCCGGGAAAGATTCCGGTGCTGATGCCGGTCCCAACTTTGGATTGGCGAAAGATTTCAATGGCGATCGATTTGAGGATGTGGCGATTGTGAATCTCCAGTCCAGCGATCTGTCGATTTTGTTCGGCAAAGGCGATGGCACCTTTCATTACCCGCCGAGGAATTACCGCACCAAATCGGGTCCGTTTGCGCTGACATCATTTCGTGTGACGACATCAGGAGTAGAAGAACCAGGCCTGGCTATTGCCGATAATGGAAGTGGCAGCGTCTCCATTTTCCTTCATCATGGTCTCAAACCTACGGCTCAGTCGGTAGCAAAAGAGTAGGGAGCGAGCGATCGCCATGAATTCTTGACAGCCTAGCAGGCCTTCGCTAGAGTGGCCACTGGGTACCACTCCGCACGCGTTTCGGGCATGACGATGGCGCTTCGATCCTTTGCATGGTGGTTCATGATAGGGGCTCTCCTGACCCTTTCCGTCCTGATGGTTCAGGGTGGGGTCCGGGACTTATGGGAAGGGACACAACCCACTGGGGGTACGAATGTGTTCGTGTATTTTGGCACGACTCTCCTGGGTGGGGGCTTGCTGGCCGGGTGTGTCGCGTTGATCATGAATCGTCTTCGGTAGTCGGAGAGAACGGGAAATGTATGCAGTGCCTCAAGTGCAAAGGATGTATGCTGGTCGAGCGGCACTACACGCTCGTCAATCGGAGAATTTACGCCCGCTGCATCAATTGTGGCTTCTGGATTGATCTCGCCGACCTCCTGCGGTTTTTTCATAAAGTCATTGATAGCGGGAGCAAAGGTGATAAGGTACGTGAATCATTCATGTTTTGAGAGAGGCGGTCGTTTTTGGAGAAGCCTGACCACGTCCAGCCCGATCGTCAGGCACAAGGCTGGAGGCGTGCCTGTCCCCGCCGGGCGGTCGTAACGGCGCTCTCACTCTCCTTGCTCGTTCTCTCCGTACATCCCGCCTCTGGGATGAATACTCGCCCCGGGAACCAACCCGGCCATTCAGCCCACTATGCTCTGCAGCCGTTGCCTTGGAAACGAATTCCCGCGCACAGCATCCTCCTGAAGGAATTGCGGTCCGGCCGTGTCCTCTATGAGCACGAGGGAGAGAAACGGCTATCCCCGGCCAGTTTGACCAAGATCATGTCGGCACTGATCATTCTTGAACAAGGCCGTCTCGATGACCTGGCGACGGTGAGCAGGAATGCGGCACGAGCTCCGAAGACGCATCTCCGATTGAAAGTCGGCCAAGTGTTTCGCCTGAAGGATTTGCTGAAGGCGATGATGATGGTATCCGCCAATGACGCGTGCCTGGCGGCAGTCGAGCATGTCGGGGGCGACGAAGAGCAATTCGTGAAGTTGATGAACGCGAAGGCCGTTGCACTCGGACTCTCGGATACCCATTTCAGCAACGGGTGCGGTTTCGATGGTCCTGATCATTACTCGACGGCAGAAGATCTTGCGAAGCTCAGCGAGGTGGCGATGCGCAATCCGGTCTTCCGTGAACTCGTTAAAGAGGAACGGGAGATCATCACACCGGTCAGTGGGTATCGCGCTTATGTCCTGCATAACACGAATCGTTTGCTGGGTCGTATTCCAGGTGTGGAAGGAGTGAAGACCGGATTCACTTCCAAAGCCGGCCGATGCCTGATCGCGAAAGTCTCTCACAACGGCAGCGATCTGCTGCTCGTGATCCTGAACTCCAAGCGCCGATGGAATACGGCCAAAAGCCTGATTGATTACGGCTTCCGTCTGACGAATACCGCCCAATAGTAGCCCCTGCTTTTCATCCTTCCCTCTGCCTTTACATTGCAATCGAATAGCCGAAGTGTAAGGCAAATGGGTCAATACCCCAATAAGAAGAGGCTGCTGTTTTGTGATTCGTACCAAAGGGCCGTCAAGGATAACTCAGGAGAAATTTGCGCAAGGGGAATCCACAGGCATCGTCGCGTCACGGGACCGCAAACTCGAGAAAAGTAGATTTCCAAACCGGTGCATGAATCAAATGCGTGGATACGAATAGATTCCGAGTGATGAGGTCGCTGCTAGGCAAGACTATCGTGGGGGAGCAAACTCGATGTTAATGTCCTTGCCCAGGTAATTCACCTGGAAACCTTGCTTGTCGTAGGCCATGACAGCGCCCATGACGTTTTCATCACCATACTCTTCCTTGCCCAACAACTTTCGAATGTCCTCCGGGCTCTCGCTATTGAGGACATTACGAAAGATTCCGCGGGTCCTATATGAAAATCGGTTATTGATGAAAAGGAGATCGACTTTACCATCCTGAATACGGACTCCGGCCATCGGACCGGTCGGTTTCCGTTGATCCAGCAGAAAGATAAAGGTCGCTTCCTGCTCCGCTTTAATTCCGGAAATTTTTTCGTTCACAAGTGTTTCAATAGCCTTGGATTCCGAGTCGCCGAGTTTGACTCCGAACAGCGAGATCTCATCGCTCGAAATGGCCTTGGGTTCCATGACATCGTGCTTGCTTAATTCATACGGTTCGGCCTGGGCGGAGCTTTGCACGAGAAGGACGATCGTCAGTAGAACAGTTATCATCGACGCGACGCTCGTATTGGTCATGGCATGTAACGTTTCTTATGTACCAGTTGGCGGCTTAGTCAGGATGGATCAATTGGCAAAATCCAGAATCGCATGCACCTCATTGTAGCCAATGAGCCGTCTGCCCTGCAAGAAACGAGAGGCAGAGACGGTCACTTGAAAGGGACTCCATTGAGTGGACGCGATATCCTACGCATCAGGAGGAGCACTCATCTTCGAGCAACATCGCACCGAGGTGACGAAGCCGGCTAAAGTAGGCTTGGGGTTCAGTGTCTAAGGCTTCCGTTAAATCGTCGAGATCACGCAAGCAGTCTTTGACAATGGTAATCCGTTGATCATCGAGGCCATTAGCACTATCGAGATAATAGACGACGCAGCCGCTGATGACCGTATCAATCGTCATCAAAGGCCCTTGATGAGGGCTGGAAAACTTGGGCCAACCGTCGGCGCAATGTTGTTCCCATGTCGTGGCAATCGCGCTTCGATTCATGAGGCGCTTCCTCCCCATTTCTCCGTAGCACTGCAGCACCCTAACGCACGGGGTCATCTAGGAGCAAGTTTTCATCCGTGTGGCCGTGGTGAAAGGGCCTGGATGATTCACATGATCAATCAGGGGTAGAGCCCACGCTGGAGATGCGCTTGGGCAACTTGATCAATACCGCTCATAAGCGCAGCCATGCGCATCGACACGCGGCGTTCGGTCGAAAAACGAAGTGTCCGATGGAAGGCGGAGGTGATGATGTCTTGTAAGCGATTCTGGATGTCTGTCGCGCTCCAGAAAAACCGCTGCAGATCTTGCACCCATTCAAAATAGGAGACAATGACACCACCGGAATTGGCGAGGATGTCAGGAATGACGAACACTTCTTTTTCAGCCAGAATGTGATCAGCCTCTAACGTGGTGGGACCGTTCGCTCCCTCGGACAGAATTCGGCAACGCAAGGAAGGTGCATTGTGTTTCGTGATCTGTTCCGAGAGGGCGGCAGGCACAAGCACGGTGCATTCAAGCTGTAGCAACTCGTCATTGGTGATCGCATCCCCACGCGTGGCTTCATGCAACGGCTGGCTGGGGTTTCGTTGAAGGAGTTGCGCGATATCCAACCCTTTGTCGTTATAAACTCCCCCGTTCACATCGCTGACGGCGATCACACGTGCCCCGTGTTGCCGCATGATGCGAGCCGTGTGGGACCCAACATTCCCAAACCCTTGTATCGCAACGGTTGCTTTCTCAATCGGCAACTTCAGATGGCGCAGCGCTTCGTGTGTCACATAGACGACTCCACGCCCCGTCGCTTCCTCTCGACCTAGACTGCCGCCGATCGACAGCGGTTTGCCGGTCACGACACCTGGAACAGCAAACCCAACCTGCTGGCTGTAGGTGTCCATCATCCAGGCCATCACCTGGGCGTCGGTTCCCACGTCAGGCGCCGGTACGTCTTTGTCTGGACCAATGAGTGGGAAAATCTCCGCGGCATAACGCCTGGTTAATCGCTGCAACTCACCGGACGAGAGTTTCTTCGGAGCCACCTGTACGCCACCTTTGGCCCCACCGTATGGGAGGCCTGCGAGGGCACATTTCCATGTCATCCACATCGCAAGAGCAGCCACCTCGCCAAGGCACACATCCGGGTGGTACCGCACACCGCCCTTGGAAGGACCACGTGATGAATCATGCTGAACGCGGTATCCGGTAAACACCTCCACATGTCCATCGTCCATTCGGACCGGAAGGCTCACGACGAGAGAGCGTTGCGGAAGCTTCAGACGTTCGCGGAGATTGGGATCCAGGCCCATCGCCTCCGCGGCTTGATCGAACTGTGCTACCGCTAAACGGAAGGTTGGTGTATCAAGTTCCTGCATACTCCTCCTTTGAGAGCGATCCATCCCCGTTTGTGGACCGGGTCATCATTACGCCCTGGTTTCAGAAAGCGAAAACACCTCTATGAAACTCTGAGCCAGGGCTTGCTTCACGACGTCAACGGAGATTCGGGATGCACGCACCGATGCCATCGACGTGACACGACAATCAGCTAACCCACAGGGATGGATCCGCTGGAATGGGGCTAAGTCGAGATCGACATTGAGGGCGATGCCATGTAACGTCACACCTCGCTCCATCCGTATTCCAATGAAGGCAAGTTTCTGCGGTTCCGGGCTCATCACCCACACGCCTGGCTTGCCGGCGATTCGAGTGCCGGCGATGTCCCAGTCATTAAGTAATCGGATAATGACTTCTTCCAGCAACCAGACGAGGTGCTTGGGTCCCGCGGCGTACCGATCAACTTTGAGAATGGGGTATGCCACAATCTGACCAGGACCGTGAAAGGTCACCGACCCACCACGATTAACGTGGTGCAATTCTGCTCCATCGGCGCATAGGATGGATTCACGGCCTCCCCAATCCGACGGCTGGGTCCGACGTCCGAGCGTATAGACGGGTGAATGTTCAAGGATCAGAATGGTATCTGGCCGGAGATTCTGGAGACGTTCTTGATGCAAGCGAGATTGTAGGTCCCACGCCGTGAGATAGGGGACCGGCTCTGAAAAGACCTGGACGATGGCAGCAGGGTGGATGGAATTCAAACTGGGAGCCACTACGGTATCGATCATAGGTTACACGATCAATAGGATCGGCGTGTTCACCCTGATGGTCGAACGCCCATCGGAAGATAACCATGACTAGTCACGGTAGTAGAGGGAAAAGAGACCCTACATAGTGAGCTATTGTTGCACAACTCATCGTGTAGAGGAAAGTCGAGGGCCGAAGGCAATGAGATTGCCTTCGGCCCTCTCTGAGTCGAGGAAGCTATTTGATGGCGGCGAAAAGTTCCTTGATCTGCGGGGTCTTCAGTTTCTTGAGAGCTTTGGCTTCAATTTGACGGATACGTTCGCGAGTCACAGCCATGCTTTGACCGACTTGCTCCAACGTGCTGGCTTCATCATAGCCGATCCCGAACCGGAGCCGGATGACGGCTTGTTCGCGAGGTGTCAGGGTGCTCAAGATACGGTCCAATTGTTCAGTGAGTTCAGTCCGATGAACATGAGCGTCTGGCGGAACTGCCTGCTGGTCTGGAATCATGTCCCCAAATTGGGTGTCGCCATCCCCGATGGGCGTTTCCAGGGCCATCGGTTCTTGAAAGGCCTGCACCGTCTCCCGGAGCCGATCCGGTCTCATGCGCAGCACATGCGCGATCTCTTCCAAACGCGCGGGTCGTCCAAATTGTTGCCCGAGTCTCCGCATCACGCGGAGAATTCGGTGCGACGCTTCGGTTTGATGGACGGGAATGCGAATTGTTCTTGATTGATCGGCGATAGCCCGCGTGATGCCTTGTCGAATCCACCAGGTGGCGTAAGTGCTGAATTTGAAACCTTTTCGATACTGATACCGTTCGGCAGCTTTCATGAGGCCGATGTTGCCCTCTTGTACGAGATCCAGCAAGCTGAGTCCGCGACCCGTGTAGTGCTTGGCGACATCCACGACCAGCCGAAGATTGCATCGTACGAGCTCGTCCTTGCCTTGCTCCAAAATAACCCGCGCAGCGCGGATCTCGTCGAGCAACGTCATCAGTTGCTTTGTGGTTGTCGGCGAAAACTTAGTGCTCTGATCAGACGGATGAAGCGTGAGAGCGAGTGCCTGTTCGGCATTGTCCAGCGCAGTAGCCGAAAGCCCGCTCAATCGTCTGACCATGAGGAGAACCTTCACACTGTCAGTAAGAACAGTTGTTCGCTTGGACTTGCACAAGATTCGTATGGCTTGACGTAGAGCCGTCCGAATCCGTCTGGTCCCATGGTCCACTCGCTTGGCAATCGCGGTCTCTTCTTCTCGAGTCAACAGTCCACGGTTGCCGAATGAACGGAAGTATAGGGCTTCCAAAAGAAACGGGCTTGCACCGCGACTCGTGCGCAGGGCTGGCTGGGGTTTCTCTTCAGACCCGGATTCCTCTGTTTCTCGCCGGCTGATCATTCCCAGCATACCGCTCGCCTTGGCGTCGTCAGCGTCGACATCGGGGGCAAACGTCTTCTGTGTCTCTATCTCGTCAGCGACTCGCAATTCTTCTTTCATGGCGCCACCCTTCCTAAGAGGTTAAACATCCTCTTCTCTTTCACTCGTTGGAGCTCGGTTCAGCCGAAAAGATTCATCCAGATCAGGCCGTATGCAGTGGTTCAAAGAAGCAAAAGAGATGCTGGCTGGAAGATGAGAAATGAAGAAGGAGATCAGCTCGATAAATCGAGAAGATTAACGTGGCTTAATGAGAACAATTGAAGGGCACTGTCGCATGAATGCGGCATCTATGTGGAATTCGCATCAGCTCTTGACCGAAACGCCACACTATTTCGATAAGAGACCCTTAATGAAAGGAGCAAGCGTATCGATGGGAATCGGAAAGATTGTCGTGGAATTCTTTTCGGCGGCGATTTCTACCAGCGTTTGGAGATACCGGAGTTGAAGGGCGGCCGGGTTTTGGCTGATCACGTTGGCGGCCTCTGCGAGCTTCTGTGCGGCCTGAAACTCTCCTTCCGCATGGATGATTTTGGCACGACGTTC
>DCZN01000017.1:53504-53997 GCA_002331625.1 Nitrospira sp. UBA2083
TAGCTCGGCGTTGATGTCGTCACGCTTCGACAGCAAGTCATCGAACTGGCTCTGCCCAAGCACGCTGCGCAAGGTGGTCTGGGCAATCTGAGAGGTAGAATATAGGTAGTCCTGAACCGCTAAGACTGCACGCTGCGGATCCACCACCCTGAGGAAAATAACGGCGTTCACCTTCACCGAGATATTGTCGCGTGTGATCACATCCTGCGAAGGGACTTCCATGGTAGCTGTTTGAAGATTGACCCGTACCATCTGCTGCAGCCCCGGAATCACCAATCGGATTCCCGGGCCTTTGACTGTGTGGAACTTGCCGAGAACAAACACTNNTGGATGATTTTGGCACGACGTTCCCGTTCAGCCTCCGCCTGTCGAGCGATGGCCCGTTGCATGTCTTGTGGAATATCGACATTCTTCACCTCAACGGCTGCGACCTTCACGCCCCATGGTTCAGTCTGCTGATCGATAATTCGTTGTAGCTCGGCGTTGATGTCGG
>DCZN01000017.1:54332-54463 GCA_002331625.1 Nitrospira sp. UBA2083
GCGTTTAAAGCTGGCATAGAGCAACGGGCCAAGTAAGACAAACGGGATCAGTAACGACATAACAGCTCCTTATCTTCGGGCAGGTCATTGATGAGGCGAGGCTACGGGGGGGGGCGAACGCCCCCCCGACG
>DCZN01000017.1:54468-56202 GCA_002331625.1 Nitrospira sp. UBA2083
CCACCTCTGCGGGCTCCCCTTGTCGAATCGGATGCTGACTGATCGCGTCCCAAATTTCCCCATGGACCATGATCTGGCCGCGTGGGTTTAAGTCTGTCTTGGCGATTCCAATCGAACCAATCATTGCCTCCGCTCCAGTGACCGGTTTGCCGCTCTTCACGGCCATCCATGCAACGACACCGACCAAGCCACCGGCGGCCAGGACCGTCGGCAATAAGAAAGACAGAGACACCTGGAGGTAGGGTGCATCACTCTTGATAAGCAAGAGACCGCCCAAGGTCATCGCGGCCACGCCACCCAGCGCAAGGAGTCCATAGCTGGTGACTGAGATCTCGAGCAACAAGAACACCGCGCCGAGGATGACCAGGAGCGCTCCAGCATAGTTCACGGGAAGCGACTGGAGTGAATAGAAAGCCAGAATCAGACTGATGGCGCCGATGATTCCCNNGGCAAGATCGCTCCAGGACTATAGAGTTCGGCCATGATTCCGATCGTTCCGATCGACATCAGCAGATAGGCGATGTTTGGGTCGCTCAGGATTTTGAGCAATTCGAGACGTGTTCCTATTGGGTAGTCATGAAGCGTCGCGTCATCGGTTGAAAGCGTGAGCGAACCGTTTGGAAGATTCACCTTCCTGCCGTTCAACTGTCTCAACAGGGCAGGCATGTTCTCAGCCACGATGTCGATGATCTTCAGCTTGAAGGCTTCTTGTTCTGTGACGGACACGCTTTTACGAACCGCCTCTTCGGCCCATGAGACATTGCGTCCGTGCTGGTCTGCGATGCTTTTGATATAGGCCACGGCGTCGTTCTCAACCTTTTCCTTCATCGTACTGTCCATCTCACCGCCACCCATGGCGACGGGGTGGGCGGCTCCGATGTTGGTTCCGGGGGCCATCGCGGCCACATGGGCGGCCATCGTGAGAAAGACACCGGCAGAGGCGGCGCGGCCTCCTGAAGGAGCGACATAGACGATGACGGGAGTGGTGGATGCGGTCATATCTTTGATCATCAAGCGCATGGAGGTGTCTAGCCCTCCGGGCGTGTCCAGTTTCAAGATCAGGGCTTGGGCACCGGAGGATTGAGCGAATGTGAGGGCATCGTGCAGATACTCCGCCGCAACGGGGTTAATGACTCCTTCATAGGTTGCCACCACGATCTCAGAACCGTGAGCGGGATTCAGGGAGAAAATCGGACAAAGAGCTGCTCCAAGGCTCACAATCACTGTTGTGAGGCTAGGCCAACGTGAACAGCTCCTGTGCCGACTATGAAGAAGCATTGTCGGAAGTGTCTAAGGATAAGAAGATCTTACGAGCCCCTCACTACCCTGTCAAGGAAGAGCCCTTGGTTGCAAACCAAGGAAGGAACCACCTAGAATGCGCGCCATGTCTCAGCTTGCCAACGGCGATCGCATCCACCTCGTCGATCAAAAAAAGCGTCAGTATGCCCTCACGCTGAAGGCGGGAGAAACCTATCAATTCAGCGGGCAGAAGATCGCCCATGACGCGCTCATCGGCCGTCCTGACGGGTCCATCGTGACGCTCTCAGGCGGAAAGAGGATGATGGCGCTCAAACCGACCTTTGGCGACTATGTACTCAAAATGCCGCGCGGAGCACAGGTTCTCTATCCAAAAGATCTTGCCATTATTCCTATGTGGGCGGACGTCTATCCGGGAGCAAGGGTCTTTGAAGCTGGCACCGGTTCAGGGGCGTTGACCATGGCCTTGTTGCGTGC
>DCZN01000073.1:0-266 GCA_002331625.1 Nitrospira sp. UBA2083
CAACAACAGCTCGGCCAGGTGCGCGTGTTCGTCAACAGAATTCAGGTGACCGGGAACACGGCGTTCTCAGACGCGGAGATTCAAGCGGTTACCAAGTCGTATGAACAGCGGACCCTAACAACCGTGGACTTGGAACAACTACGGCTGGCGCTCACACTCTTGTACGTCAATAAGGGATACATCACTTCCGGCGCGGTGATTCCGGATCAAGATGTGAGGGACGGGGTGATTCAGATCCAAATCATCGAGGGTGCCCTAACCCGTAT
>DCZN01000073.1:308-594 GCA_002331625.1 Nitrospira sp. UBA2083
GAGGGTATCTCAGTGACCGCATCGCGTTAGGGGCCGGCCCCCCGCTGCAGATGGAACCGCTCCAGACACGATTGCAATTGCTTCAACAAGATCCCCGCATTGAACGCATTAACGCGGAACTGCGTCCAGGCGACCAGCGCGGAGAAAGCATCCTGAACGTCAAAGTCAAAGAACAGAGCCCCTGGAAGATGTGGCTCGAGTTCAGCAACTATCAGACGCCGGCCGTCGGAGCCGAGCGAGGGTTGATGACCGTCGCCCATCAAAATGTAACCGGCCATGGCGATCC
>DCZN01000073.1:647-19495 GCA_002331625.1 Nitrospira sp. UBA2083
GCGTACACGATCCCGCTCAACCGTTATGACACCACCTTCACCGCCTCCTATCGTCGAAACGAATTCGCGGTCGTCGAGAGCCAGTTTCGCGCGTTGGATATCAACTCCACATCGGAAATCATCGGGTTCACGCTCCGACAGCCGCTCTACCGAACCGTGACCGACGAAGTCGCTGTCGCCATCACCGGGGAACGCCTCTATAATAAAGTGACGTCTATTTTTGACAATCCTGGCTCGCCGTCGCCCTTCATCAACGGCTCATCGGACACGGGTGTCAGCTCCGTGAGCGCACTACGCTTCATTCAGGAGTACGTGCATCGTACAACCACGTCAGTCATTGCGGCACGTTCTCGGTTTTCCGTCGGACTCGATGTGTTGAACGCCACTACGAATTCCGGCGTCTCACCAAGCGGCCCGTTGCCGGACGGACGCTTCTTTTCCTGGTTAGGCCAAATTCAGGGCATCCGACGGTTCGACGACTGGTGGGGCATGCAGCTCTTGGGACAGCTTAATTTACAGTTGGCCAATGATCGGTTGTTTCCGTTGGAGCAGATTCCCCTGGGAGGACGCTTCAGCGTCAGGGGGTATCGAGAAAATACGCTCATCCGGGACAATGGCTTTCTCTTTTCCGTTGAATCACGCTTCCCTTTAATCCGGTATGCGAGCGGTGAGCCGCTGTTACAGTTTGCTCAATTCATAGACGTCGGGCGAGCGTGGCAAGCCAAGGGGAAAACCGATGACCCTCAGACCTTGGCGAGTGTGGGGCTCGGATTGCGGTGGACTGTCCTGCCAAGAGATCGTGCGCGATTTGAACTCTACTGGGGTGTGCCGCTCAATCACGTGCCTCATCCAGCGGGTAATCTCCAAGACCATGGGATCCATCTTCAAGCGGTCGTCCAAGTCTTTTAACAAGAGGTTCCATGTTTAGATTCGAGCGACCCTTCCTTCATGTTCTTCTACGCAAGACCTGCTGCTTGTTGTTGGCGGCTCTTCCGTTTTTCGTTGCTGCACCGTCGGAATCCCATGACGTGTCTTCGCCTCCCGGCTCATCGATGAAAAAAGGAGGGCTCGCGTTTGAGCGTGGGGCCTTCAGTGAAGCCCTGGCTCATTGGAAACAGGCCGCGGACCTCTACAAAGGTTCAGGAAACATCCCGGCCCAGGTCGAGGCCCTGGTGCTCTCGTCCCAGGCCTCCATGGGGTTGGGGCAATCCAAACAGGCGCTCCAGTCTCTAGAACTGGCGTTGGCGCTCGCACAGAAAAGTGGTGATCCACTTGTGGAGGCCCCCATTCTTGGACACATCGGACGAGTCTACTTGGCGCTACGGCAACTTCCTGAGGCGACGGAATACCTCCAGCAGGCATCGGCCTTGGCAAAGAAGCAGAATGCTTCGCCGCTCATGGCGACCACGCTGAATGAGCTGGGCATTTTGTCGGTATTGAAACAGCAGGACAAGGAGGCACTGGACGCATTCCAGGACAGTGTGACTCACGCTCAGAGCGCCGGGCTCCCCCTGCTCGCGTCGACAGCCCGCACAAACGCTGCGCGCACGTTGCTGCGACTCAACCAGCCGACCAATAGCCGCCTCGCTCTTGACGCGGCACTCGAGCATTTACGGGAGGTGATTCCACCGTCTCGCAATACGTCGCTCGGGTTGATCGGCGTCGCCTTGGCCTATCAACGGCTGGTCCCATTCCTACCGCAGGAGCGTGACGCTCTCCTCGTGCGTACGGCGGGTGTGCTCCAAGAAGCCGCCACCATCGCCGAGCAGCAGGGTGACAAGCGGACACTGTCCTACGCCCTCGGGTACCTTGGGCATCTCTACGAAACAGAATTTCGCATGGACGAGGCGTTGCAGCTCACCAGACGAGCGCTGTTTGCCGCGCAGTCGGTGGATGCGCCTGAATCACTGTATCGCTGGCAGTGGCAATTAGGGCGTCAGCTGGCCGCGACAGGACAATTGGACAACGCCATTGCATCGTACCGGCAAGCGACGGTGACCCTCCAACCTATCCGTGTGGAGGTCGCACAGGCTTCAGCCGATGGCGCATTCAGTGGGCAAGACACGGTAAAACCCCTATTCTTTGAGCTTGCGGACTTGCTCCTCCAACGCGCCTCGCTGACGGATGACACCAAGGCGGTCGAGGGCTATCTCCTCTCGGCGCGGGACGCGATCGAAGCCTATAAAACCGCGGAGCTTCGAGACTACTTCAAAGACGATTGTGTCGACGCGGTTCGTTCGAGACTCACCGCATTCGATCGGTTGTCGCCGGACACCGCCGTGATCTATCCGATCCTCTTCGGAACCCGGCTGGAAATCCTCCTCAGCCTGCCAACTGGCTTGAAGCGAGTCTCGGTGCCCGTGGCCGCCGATCAACTGACACAGGAAATCCGTGCCTTCCGTCGATTCGTGGAGAAACGCACCACCCGCGAATATCTCCCTCACGCCCAACAGTTGTACGACTGGTTGATCCGTCCACTCGAAGCCGATCTCTCACGTTTGAATATCACGACGCTGGTTTTCGTACCGGACAGTGCCCTGCGAACGATTCCGCTGGCCGCGCTCCATGACGGGTCGTCGTTTCTGATCAACAAGTTCGCGCTGGCCATGACGCCCGGCTTGACCTTGACCGACCCACGCCCGCTCAATCGGGATAAGCTCCGATTCCTCACAGCCGGCCTGACTAAATCCGTGCAAGGGTTCCCTCCCCTTCCCTATGTGGCAGAAGAGGTGGAGTCCATTCAACAGCTCTACAAAAGTGATCAACTCCTGAACAACGCCTTTCAAGCGTCCAGGCTGGAACGGGAATTGCGTGAAGGACGGTATGGAGGCTTGCATATCGCCACGCACGGCAAGTTCTCGACCGACGTGAACGATTCGTTCCTCTTGACCTTTGATGGGAAACTATCGATGCAGACGCTCGATCAACTGATCGGCCTCTTTCGGTTCCGGCAAGAACCGCTGGAGCTGTTGACCTTGAGCGCCTGCCAAACCGGGGTCGGCGATGATCGCGCGGCACTCGGTCTGGCCGGCGTGGCGTTGAAAGCCGGTGCCCGAAGCGCCTTGGCGACCCTGTGGTTCATCAACGATGAAGCCTCGGCGACATTGATCTCCGAATTCTATCGACAACTGCGCAACCCCGCGATCTCAAAAGCGGTGGCGCTCCAGCGCGCGCAGATCAAACTCTTGAACGACCGGATCTATGAACATCCGGCCTATTGGTCGCCGTTCCTGTTAATGAACAACTGGCTTTGATGAGAAATCGCGATCTGTCTGCTTGTGCGCCAGAGATCGATCGAAGCCGGGAAGGAGCCGTCATGAATATCCGTTATACGTATTCGTTCCTTGGAGTTGGCCTGGCCATCAGTATGCTAAGCTTCGCCACGACGGGAATCGCGGCCGATACGCCGACAGCGCTGCACGGCGGTCAACAAGAAGAGGTTCAATTACCCGTCTACACCCCACCCAAAAAGCTCATCCCGCGTGCCCGCGTCGGCGGCACACTGCGCGGGACGGACAGTACTGAAACAGAAATCGTTGCGCTGGTTCCGGACCATGTCGGCCTGACGGTCAAGCAGACCCCGACGCTGAATTGGTTTCTTTCGAAACCGACGCCGTATCCATTGAAATTCACCATCAACGACGACCGAAAGGTACGCCCCATCTACGAAGGCTCCCTCGCAACGCCACCGGCTGCGGGTGTGCAAAGCATTGACCTGAAGGCCTTGGGGCTCACACTCGAGCCCAACGTGCAATACCGCTGGTTCGTGTCGGCCAGCCCCAGTTTAGAATCCCCCTCTCGGGATATCGTTGCGGGTGGAATGATCGAGCGATGCGAATTCAGTGAATGCCTCACGGTCACCTCTGTGAATGTGACCTGCGACCGAGAAAGCGTCCGCACGAATGCCCTGATCGGATTCTGGTACGATGCCATGGGCTGTGTCTGTTCATTGATCGAGAAAGAACCAGCCGACCCATCGCTCCGAAGGCTACGTGCCGCCCTCCTGAGGCAAGTCGGACTCAACGGTGTGGCCGACTGGGATCTCAGCTCCATTCAGAGTAGAGCTCGATAGCCAACACAGCAGCTTGGTTGAAGTTTTGGCTTGACTCCACTGACTGAATCTATTTGGATTCACGGTGAATCTATTTGGATACATCTAGTCGCCTCAATACTCATGGAATTTGCTCCAGGCCGGAGTATAGCCTCCATGAACAGAGCGCTTTTGCATCCCTCAAGACATACTCTGCTGTCGGCATAGCGATTGCTCCATCACCATATTCCAGCAACAGCCCGCATCGTGCGGAGGACCGTGTGAGGGGAGACTGACTGATAACCGCGTTGGCAAGGGCCACAACCGACGAGCAGACGATACCATATCCTGCTTCACATGGTGCGAGATATGACTTCCGCGCTGCTCATGCCATCATGACTTTTTGCGCAGACCGGCAACACATTGCGGCGCGAACTCTGTTTTCTTGGATGGTCTGTCTCGTGCTGACCACTGTGTTGGAGGCGGTTCCCCTCACCATTCATGCTGCCGGTCTCGAAATTGCTATCCTGAAATCATCCGATCTCAAGGCGTATAACGAGGCCATAGAAGGATTCAAGGCGACGGCACCTGGAGCGGCTATCTTTGCCGAATATGATCTGCGTGGTGACCTCGAGCGTGGGAAACAGCTGGCGAGAAAGATCCGCACCTCAGACACTTCAGTGGTGGTGGCCGTCGGACTCAAGGCAGCCTTGGCGGCACAACTGGAAATTGCGAATATTCCAATCCTGTACATGATGATTCTCGACCCCATGAAGCATCACCTCACCGCGACCAATATGACCGGCGTCCTTTTGGAGATCCCAGCAGATCGTCAATTCAAAATCATACGCTCTTTCTTGCCCACTCTCCATCGGGTCGGCCTATTGTACGATCCCGAAAAGACCGCAGCAAAATTGAAAGAAGCCGAATCACGAGTTTCCACCCAAGAGTTTCATGTGCAGGGATTTCCCGTCACACATGAGAAGGACATTCCTCAGCAACTACGCGCGCTCCTGCTCGAATCAGACGCGTTGTGGCTCGTGCCGGACTCAACCGTGCTGACGGATGAATCCATTCGGTTTATCCTCGAGTCGGCAGTGGCCAAACAGGTTCCCGTCATCGGATTTTCGACAGAGCTCACGCGCCTTGGCGCACTGCTCAGCCTATCGGTCGATTACGGCGAGGTAGGCCGTGAAGCAGGGCTCCTGGCCAAACGCATGCTGAACGGTGAACCATCATTCCCACTGAAGCCGATCTCGGTCCAGCGCATCAGAATCACGGTAAATCAGAAAACCGCGCGTTATTTGGGCATCACAATTCCAAAAGACCTTGAAGGGCTCATCGACGAAACGTATTGAGTGATCCAGTATGGACACCATCCTCCACACTCAACAGGCTGCCACGACCGGGCGACCGACTCGTTTCCTCGGCCTCCGTCTCAAGTTTGTCTTGTTGTCCAGCCTCATTCTCACCGTCACCTGCTCGACCTTGAGCTGGTATTTCATCGAGACTCGACGCCAGGCGATGACGGAAAATTTGGAGGAGCTTGGGACCATCCTACTTACCAACACGGTACGCAACGAGCATTTTCGGATCGCCGGGGTTGTGCTTGAGGATCACATCACACTGGGTCAGTTTATGACGAGCCTGATGGCAATCGACCATGTCGTCTATGTGGTCATTGCCGGGTCCGATGGTCGCATCCTCGACCAACAGAGCAAGCGCTCACATCATTCGTCAAGTGGTTCGGCTCAAGATTCCCCACAACCACTCTACCCGAACGACCAACTCTCAGAGTCGTTGTTTCGAACCCCTCTGACAGCGCCACTCATCACCAAACTCGTGTTGTCGCCGGAACAACGATTCATCCCTCACGATGAGGCTTCAGACTGGCTCCTGTCATTTCTCCTGCGAAAGGAAACCGTGTTTGATTTTTCCATGCCGGTGCTGCGTGGAACGTCCACAATCATGTCCCATCCTCAGCGCGCTGTGGAATTGGAAGAGGCCGGCAGTGTGACGAGACCGACAAACATCGCACCGGTCGTCGGGGTCGTGCGCATCGGAATCACCGACGCGCAGGCCAAACAGGCCCTACTCATGATCGTTCAGAATGTCTCCATTCTTACGATGCTGATTATCGCAGCAGGGATACTCGGAGCCCACTTCCTCACCTCTCGCATCACGACTCCACTGCGAAGTCTTGCAGCCGCGACTCGCCAACTCGCGGAAGGACAGGAAAGCACGGCTTTCCTTGCTCCTGCCAGCAATGATGAAGTGGGCCAGCTCACCCGAGCATACAATGCCATGATGCAATCCCTGCATGATCGCAATCAGGCGATTACCAGGAATCTTGATACCATACGACAGCAGGTCAGGCAATTGACCACAGCCCATCAGGCCAGCACCGCTATCGCGAGTACTACCGTGACGGATTTGGACCAACTTCTCGATGCAGTGCTTCACCTGCTGGTTGAAAACCTTGGCTTCCCCAGGATGTCAGTGTTGCTATATCATGCGAACCGTAACTGTGCATCTTTTGCAAAGATTGTTGGTGTTACACCTGAGGTTCAGGCGGCATTACGCCAACTTGAAATCCCCATTAATAGCGGCAGTATTACTGCTGATCTCCTCATTCACGGCAAACCATTATTGATACATGATATCGAAGCCGTCGCTCATCGCTTCTACCCACCGGTTCTTGAAGTGATGCGCCGATCCGGTACGCGCTCAATCGTATGCGTACCTCTGCAGAGTCATGCAAAAATTCTCGGCTACCTGGCTTGTAGTCGTGGCTCGCTTCGGTGTAGTGAGGAGGATCTGGATATCCTGGTGACTATCGCAGGCCATGTCGCGGCGGCCATCGACAATGCCAAGGCCTATTCCGATCTGGCCGAGCTGACTCAGCATCTGGAAGAGCGCATCACGCAGCGCACGGAGGAACTGTCTCAGGCCAATGCACAGCTCCAGGAACATGATCGGCGGCGCTCGACATTTCTGTCCGTCGTCTCACACGAACTGCGAACTCCCATGACGGCCATTCGGAGCTTTGCAGAGAACATGCTGGACGGTATCACAGGCCCGCTGACCGATCTGCAACGGACTTACCTCACACGCGTACAGCACAATGTCGCACGGCTGAACAGAATCATCGCTCAGTTGCTGGATTGGTCTCGTCTTGATACCAAACGGGTCGAGCTGCGCCTGGAGCGCGTGTGCCTCCATCACATCGCCACGATTGTGGCAGACAGCTTGCAGATGCTTGCTTCAGAAAAGCAGGTCACCCTGACCGTATCGCCAATCGAGTCGCTTCCGCCCGTTCGAGGGGATCGCGACAAACTCGAACAGATTTTTGTCAATCTGATCGGCAATGCCATCAAGTTCACGGCACCAGGTGGGCAGGTACTCGTGGAATCATCCGTAACGTCACCGGGCTTTGTACAGGTCTGTGTGGCCGATAGCGGGTGTGGGATCGATGAGGCTCACCTTCCGGATATTTTCGAGGAGTTTTCAAAAGTCCCGTCGGCGATGCCGGCTTCGCAAGGCGCTCAACTTGGCCTCTGCATTACGAAGACGCTCGTGAGCATGCACCAGGGTCAGATTTGGGTAGAGAGTCAACCAAATACCGGGTCTCGCTTTTACTTTGCACTGCCGATTGCTGAATCACCGGATGAGTCGACAACAATAACAGCGTGAATCAGTGGCCATACGACTGTTGGCAGAGTAGGTCAGTGTCTATCCAGAAAGGAGTGCCCTTTCATGCGAGCGAAAATCCTCATCGTCGACGACGATCGTGACATCCTCCTGAGCTTGGAAAATCGTGTCACCTGGATGGGTCATGAGCCGCTGACTGCCGACAACGGCAAAGATGCGCTTCGCCTGATTCAGGAGGAAGAGCCGGACCTTGTCTTGTTGGACCTGGAACTCCCTCAACTCTCGGGGCTTGAGGTCTTACAAAAAGTCAATGCGACCTCAGCGCGCCACGATCCGGAGGATCAACCCACATCTCAACCCCACTGGAACTACACCACTCCGCTCATCGTGATGCTCACGGCATACGGGACGGTCGAACGTGCGGTGCAGGCCATGCAACTGGGCGCCTTCGACTTTGTCCCGAAACCGTTCACCTCCGACCACTTAACCGTCGTGATCAATAAAGCCTTGGACAACCTCGGACTTCACCGGCAGGTTGCGACCCTGCGGAAGGAGGTTGATGATCAATTCCAGCCGGCAATCACCACCAACAAGCAGATGACCGCGCAACTCGCCATGGCCAAACAAGCCGCCGCCTCGCCCATCACCGTCTTATTGCTCGGTGAAACGGGAACGGGGAAAGAGGTCGTCGCACGCGCCATTCATCGATGGAGCCCTCGCAGGGCCAAACCATTCGTGGCCGTTAATTGTGCGGCCTTTCCGGAAAACCTGCTCGAAAATGAACTCTTCGGTCACGAAAAGGGCGCCTTCACTGGCGCGATCAAGCGAGAACCGGGCAAGATTGAAATTGCCGAGGGAGGAACCTTGTTCCTTGACGAAATCGGCGACATGCCACTCACGATGCAAAGCCATCTCCTGCGAGTGCTCAACGACCGGACGTTTTATCGAGTCGGCGGCACGCAAGAAGTCCAGGCCGACGTCAGATTCATCGCAGCAACCAACAAGAACTTGAAACAGGCGATTCAGCAAGGTACTTTTCGTGAGGATCTCTATTTTCGTCTGGCAGTGATTACCGTCAACCTGCCGCCCCTGCGTGATCGACTTGACGACCTCCCAGCGCTCGCCGAGCATTTTCTCAACCAACCGGGCAAGCTCGGCCTGAACAAACACTGTGTACTCAGCGACGCGGCACTGCAGGCGTTGCAAGAGTATTCCTGGCCGGGCAACGTCCGCGAACTGGAGAATGTGCTCACCCGTGCCCTCGTCTTATGCCCGGGCGACACGATCGGACCGGAGCACCTCTCCCTCACGACATCACCTTCTGCCCCCTCATTCACCCTAGAACCAGAGTCTGATCTCCTACTCTTCTCCTATCACCAAAGTATGGATGCCTACAGTCAGAAACTGATCGAGACCGCGTTGCGCCGGAATGCCTGGAATCAAACGAAGGCCGCCGCGGAACTCGGGCTGCAACGGACTTACCTGACCAAATTACTGAGACAGAAACAGATTTCCCCGAAACCACCGACCTCGGCTTCTCCAGAGTGAAGCCTGAAATACAGCGTGGCATCAACGTCTCATGCTGTCACACCAGGGAATGCTTCCTCGATCAGGTTTGTGTCATGGGAAGCTCACCGTAGCCCATCCATATCGAACAGTAGTCCGAGTTGTATATCGGCTCAACACCACTCCCAGTGGTTTTGTCTCCTTCCTAACCCAGAACAGAATCGATTTTTCATTCTGGAACACACTGGACCGACTTTATGTCCTTGGCCTCAACTGCCAAGAGAAAACGAGGAAACAGGCTGAAGAAACTCACGGGCAGTGAGATCGACCTTCGCCTCAATAGGCGAATAGTTTTGGGGCTAAACATGCCTTGTTGTGAGAGAAAACGAGACCAACTAGCAGGCTATATTCGCCGCTTTCAACGACGAGATGGCGATAAGGATCCGGCGGGTCGAGCACCTCGGTTTGGTCGGGGCGAGAGGATTTGAACCTCTGACATCCTGCTCCCAAAGCAGGCGCGCTACCGGGCTGCGCTACGCCCCGACGGATTCTTCACCTTCTCATTCTTGGAACAACAGCACCGGACCAGCACACCCATATATACAAGAATGCCTCGATTGGTGTCCAGGCAATGTCGACCTTGGATCATGGACCAGCACCACACTGATCAGCGTGTGCCCATGGCAAGCGGCCGAAGGATTCCGGTCATGGAGCGAAATGCTTTGGCCCGATGACTGATACGGTTCTTCTCTTCAGCCGTCAACTCAGCCAATGTGCGACCGAGCTCAGGGACCAAGAACACCGGGTCATAACCGAATCCTTTTGATCCGACACACTCTTCAGTGATCACCCCCTCTAAAATCCCCTTCGTCACGTGGCAATCTCCGTCGGGCATCGCCAAGGCGGCGACCGTTAAAAACCGGGCGGTCCTTTTCTCCGCCGGTACACCATCCAGCTCTTTGAGCAGTTTCCTGCAATTGTCCTCGTAGGTGGCATGTTCCCCGGCATATCTGGCCGCGAACACCCCCGGCCGACCTCCGAGTGCATCGACCTCCAGTCCCGTGTCGTCAGCGACAGCCGGCAGCCCGGTCGAGCGAGCAATCGCTTTTGCTTTCTTGATCGCGTTGGCTTCGCAGGTTGCGCCGTCTTCCTCTACATCGGGCGCAGACGGAAACTCAGCCAGCGTGCGGAGCTGGATTCCAAGCCCTCCCAGCAGAGCGCCCAGTTCCCGCCCTTTATCAGGGTTGCGAGTGGCGAGCACCATCTCTTTCACCGATTCGTTAGTCAAGGGCACCGATCAATTCCTTCTGAATAGTGGTCAATCGCTGAATGGCTTGCCAGCTCAAGGTTAAAAATTCCTCCATATCCTGTTTGGCAAACGGCGTCCGTTCAGCTGTACCCTGCACTTCGACATACCGGCCACGGCCGGTCATCACCACATTCATATCCACTTCCGCCATCGAGTCCTCGGTATAAGCCAGATCCACCATGACTTCGCCGCCGACTTTCCCAACACTGATGGCGGCCAAGTAATCGGTCAGGGGCAATTTCTTGATGAGATCCTTCCGTTTCAACACGGTACAGGCGTCAGCCAGGGCAATAAACGCTCCGGTAATCGACGCCGTCCTCGTGCCCCCGTCGGCTTGAATCACATCACAATCAATCCAAATGGACCGCTCACCGAGCTGCGACAAATCCGTGACCGATCGCAGGGCACGCCCGACTAAACGCTGAATTTCCAGCGTTCTTCCGCCCTGCTTCCCCTTGACGGCTTCTCGAGGAGACCGGTCATGCGTCGCACGCGGCAACATCGCATATTCGGCGGTCACCCATCCGGTCCCTTTCCCTTTCAGGAACGGGGGAACCTTCTCTTCTACCGATGCCGTGCAAATCACTTTCGTGTCCCCCATTTCGATAAGAACGGACCCCTCCGCATGCTTGGTAAAATTTCGAGTCACTTTCACGGGGCGGACCTGATCGCTCCGACGACCATCGAACCGCACCGCCCCTCCGATTCCGCTCATACGATACCCCTTCCCTTAAAAAATAAGAGCCGGATTATAAGTGAAGCTCCTGAGAAAGCGCAAACCAACCTCGGCCCTTATGGGGCAGCATGACGACATATCGATTCCTCGCCGTTGCCGGACACGGACGTCTGCCCATGTGTACAAAACTATCCGGTCGACGTTGTCGAATTCTGTACAATCCCTTGACGAATGAAGCAATTGAGACTAGAGACGGAGTACGATGGAGGATGATCCTGATCGGAACACCGCTCTAAATCCCTCTCCAGATGCATCAATTCAACCGTGACACTGGAAACGAGCACAGAACGGACATGAGCATACAGGTAACCGCAAGGCTCACCCTCATGGCACAAAAGGTGCACATGTCCTCTGGGCTCACCCAATCTTATTCAAGTCTGCGGCAATTGCGCCGATAGAGAAGCAACAAAGGTCATTGTCAACCTCGACGAAACCACGACGATCCAATACATGACCGTCCTGCTGGACCAAACAACACATCAAGCTCTGCTCGACAATCGTCATATCCTCGTTGTCGACGATGAAGAACCGATCCGACGTCTGTTGGCCTACCTGCTGCAATCCCATGGTTACCCCGTGGACTGCGCTGCGGACGCCCGAGAGGCCAGGCAAAAGCTGGTGGACCAGCCCTTTGCCTTGATGCTGTGCGACGTCAATATGCCGGGCGAATCCGGGATGGACCTCGTCAGGCATATCCTCGCCGAACACCAACATACGGCCGCGATCATGGTCACGGGGCTTGATAGCTCGGTCCTGGCCAACGCAGCCTTGGATGTCGGCGCCTTTGGTTATATCGTCAAGCCATTCGAGTCGAACGAAGTGTTGATTGATGTCGCCAATGCGCTTCGCCGACGCCGGCTCGAACTGGAAAATCGTCTTCATCGCGAGAACCTCGAGGACATCGTCCGCACCAGAACGCTCGCCTTGCAGCAGGCATTGGACTGGCTTGAACGCACGGAAAAAGAGCTGCGGCTCTCCCGTGAAGAAACAATCCAGCGCTTGGCGATTGCCGCTGAATTCCGCGACAATGCGACGGCGCAGCATATTCATCGCATGAGCCACTATTGCGAATTGCTTGCACGGAAGTCTGGTCTCTCTCCGGAGCGGTGCGACCTGATCCGAACGGCCAGTCCGATGCACGACATCGGCAAAATCGGCACCCCGGATCATGTGCTCTTGAAACCCGGCAAATTCACGCAGGAAGAATTTGGCGTGATCGCCCAACATGCAGAAATCGGATATCGGATTTTGAGTGGGTCGGACGCCGAGTTACTCAAAGTGGCGGCCGTGATCGCGTATACCCACCATGAACGGTTTGATGGGACCGGATATCCTCGCAAACTCAAAGGGGACGCAATTCCAATCGAAGGCCGCATCGCCGCCATCGCAGATGCCTTTGATGCGCTTACCACCCAGCGAGTCTACAAACCCGCGTTTGAGATCGGACATGCAATCGACCTCATGCGTAAGCACCGTAACGAGCATTTCGACCCCGAACTCCTGGACGTCTTTATCGCCTCGACCGACGAACTGACGCGCATCCATGATCAGTATGCCGATCGCACAAATTCCAATCCCTTACCCGAATCATAATCACACCTGTTCGCAACCCCTCGCTCGGTCGATTCTCAGCAATTCGTTGACCAACGTTGAACGCACCGATATATTTTGTTCAACTTAGCTGAAAAACCTGATCTTGACTCATGCGCAAGGCCGACAAGAGAAGGATATGTCGAGCATGGGGAAAAAACTGACAGCCGTGCGCAAACGTGCTCGCAGTCGAAACTGGCTCGCCTATGTGTGCGAGACCCTCGTCTCCTCAGGCGACATGCCGACGTGGGAAGCCGCCAGCTATTTGACCGAGAATCTCTTCGGAGAAAAACCGAACCCACAGCTCTTGACCCCGGCCAACCCGCACGAAGTGACCGCGCAATTTTTGCAGCGCCTCTATCACCCGATTGTGGAAGCAGCCGCGCGGGACATGAGGCTTTCGTCCTCGACCCCGGTGCACATCTTCACCGACATCAGTCTCACCGGCAACTCTGCTGTGCTCATCGTCCTGTTCCCAGGACACAACAGACCTCAACGGCTCCTCATGCTAGACGCGGCTAAGGCATGGGACCTCGTGTTCGAAGATGCCGAATCATTCAACACCTGGGCCGAAGAACGTTACCGACAGCTGGTCAATGCGCTGCGTACGGCTCTGTCAAAGATGGACGAAGACCTTCTCGCTGCAATCTAGGACTCGGCCTGACTGAACGTGATCTGCTCCTCTATACCGCAATTCCGATTAGCGTGAGCTGTACCCTCGCATGGGAATTCTCCTAACGTATTTTTTAATGCGAACACTCTTTCTTCCTAACAGTAGATACTCGATTTAATCTTAGCGTAAAGTACCTCGCCCTACTACTTGAACAGTCCGGTCTCTTGATCGGTATTTGACGCAGCCCGCGCACATCGAGACCAGGATTGATGATGCCCCAATAAAAAACATCGGTGAATGACTTTTATGCGCATGAGCATGAGATGGGGTAGCATTGTTCTGATTGGAGCCTGGTGGTTGATTGGCCTCCCAGATAGCCGGGCCGAGCCTTCGTTCTCAATCCCCCACACCTCCTCGGCAACGGAGCAACAGTTCCAGGAGGAAGCGCTTTACCTCAAGGAAGAAACCGTCAGCATCGCCAGCCGCTACGAGCAGCCGATTTCCCGCGCACCCTCGGACGTCTACGTGATTACTGATGAGGATATCCGGCATTCCGGTGCCACCGATATCCCAACATTATTACGACGAGTTCCGGGCTTCGAAGTGATGCAGACCAACGCGGTCGACTTTAACGTGAGTGTGCGCGGGAACAATCAACTGCTTGCCAACAAACTCCTTGTTCTGGTCGATGGCCGGTCCATTTATGTCGATCAATCTGGCCAAGTCTTATGGAAATTTCTTCCGATTACACTCACGGAAATTAAACGCATTGAGGTTTTGAAGGGGCCAGCCTCGGCTGTCTATGGATTCAATGCCTTTGATGGTGTGGTAAACATCATCACAAAATCTCCTGAAGAGATGCGCGGAACCACGCTACAAGTGGCGGGTGGTGGGCTGGGGACAGTTCTGACCACCGGCGTCCACGCCGGAACCGTAGGAGACTGGGGTTATCGCGTATCGGGCGGGCATGAGCAGAACCAACGCTGGTCGGAACGGGATTCGCCAGCGCTCAACGGGCAACGCATCGCTGGTATGGTAGAACATCGCCTCTCAAACCAGGGACGGTTACGCGCCGAAGCCAGCGTTGGTCGCTCGGACCCCTATAACGGGTTTGTCACGGAAGCCGCTACGTCAGATACGCACAACTCCTTGGCGCATGCCCTGCTCAGTTATGAACAGAACGGTCTGCTCATCCGTGGATGGTGGAATGGTCTATTTTTCAAGAACCCATCCAACAACGTATTTCCACCACTCACCCCGCTACTCGCCATCACCGATAGATTTGGGCACGTTGCCGGAGACGCGTCGTTCAACACTTATGACTTGGAAACGCGATACCAATTCAATCCGCTCGCACGTCTCAAGTTGAACCTCGGAACGAACTTTCGTCACATCGTTGCTTCTTGGAACTATCTCAAGGATCGGACAGTCGAAAACCGCCTGGGGCTGTATGCTCAAGGAGATTGGCAGGTGCTTCCATCTCTGGAGGTGAGCGCCGGACTTCGATACGACCTGGACACCCATAATGACCCTACCCTCTCGCCCCGGGGAGCGGTCATCTACCATGTGAATCCCAACCATGCATTCCGGCTCTCGGCATCCGTCGCCTCTCGCCATCCCACAATCATCGATGTCGCCCAACACACAAATACCGTACTGACACTTCCTGGACTACCCACAACCGTCTCCAGTACTCTAGGAACCAGCAATGTGAAACCTGAACAGATTGTTTCTTATGAGGTGGGATATCAAGGCTGGTGGTGGCAACACCGGTTACGGACTCGAGTGACGGGGTTTTTCAACCATGTGTCAGATCTTCTTGCCGTTCGCAGCTCAACTGGAAGTCCCTTCAGCCCAGCCTCTCCCAGGAATGGAGGAGTCGCGGATGTGTACGGCGGAGAAGCTGGCGTGGAAGCCCTCATGACGGCTTGGCTGTCAGGGTTCGCCAACTACGCCTATGAAGACATCGGGCAAACCTTCAGTGGGATCAGTCGACGAGGTTCGTCTCACCACAAAGTAAACGCCGGTCTTCGTGGGACATGGAACCAGTTCTCAGGAGAGCTCCTCTATCACTATGTGAGCGGCGCGTCCTATCCACTCAGTGATCTATTTACAACTATCGGTCCATCCTTCCCGCCCGGAACCATCCTTCCACTAGAACGGATTCCCAGCTACAATCTCTTGAACCTGCGGCTTGGCTGGCTGATCTGGCAACGCGAATCAGCGGATTACGTGCGGGAGGCCGAGCTGGCCGTTTCCGTGTTCAATGCCCTGAATGACAACCATCGCGAGCATCCACTGGGAGATCTTCTCGGAACTCGGATTATGGGTTGGTTGACGATGAAGCTCTGATTCAGACGCATATCGATCATGGTCCAGGATTTGCTTCACTTTTTGTCACCATCACCACCTGTAGGACGATAGCCGACTTGCATTCTCTGTCGAGACTTGGCATCGTTATATAATAGGCACAAACAGTTAGGTATGATGATCCCCAGTGGCGCAACCAACAAGCCGATTTACTTCTGGAGACCGATTGTTTCTCTCCTAGCACTGCTCTGGTTTACTACGCCTTGCAACATCGGCTATGGAGCAGATATTGCTATCCTCAAATCGGCCGACCTTCCCTATTATGAACAGGCCGTGGTCGGCTTTAGAGCAGGACTCCCGGCCACCACAACTATCAGGGAATACAATCTCCACGGCCAACTCGAGCAAGGACTCGACATCGCCAGGTCCCTACGAGCCTCTCCTCCCGATATGGTCCTTGCGGTCGGGCTCAAAGCTGCCATGGCCGCAAAGCTGCAGATCTTCGACCAGCCGGTGGTGTTCTGCATGGTGCTCAATCCGGAAGCTCATGGACTCCCTGCTTCCAACATGACAGGGGTGGCCGTCCGCACCCCAGCAGACATCCAACTTTCGACACTGCGCTCAGTCATGCCTGGTCGGACTCGGATCGGGGTGCTCTACGACGAAGACCAAAGCGGAGGATTTGTTCATGAGGCACTTCACGCGGCAAAACACCAGGGGTTAGATCTTGTCGCCGTCGCCGTCCACAAACAGGAGGAGATTCCACTGACGCTCCGAGGCTTGCTCGCCAAGATCGATGTGTTGTGGCTGATTCAGGACCAGCTTGTGGTCTCTGAATCCGCAATTCCGTTCTTCATCGAGTCCACGCTCAGTGCCAAGATCCCGCTCTTTACGTTTTCATCGACGTTGGTCCAGCAAGGGGCAGTCAGCGCCTTAGTCGTGGATCCATGGACTGTCGGGCAACAGGCCGCGCGGATCGCGCTCTCGCAGCTCAAGCAACATGGGGCCCTCAACGGTCAGATGGATCCACCCGACCACCCACAGTTGGCATTAAACCTGAACTCCGCCGAGTACCTTGGCCTGACCCTGAATCCCGAACTCATACGGTTGGCCGGCCAAATATTTAGTGGATCCGGAGCGGTGGCTCGACGAGTGGTCCCTTCGGATCTGATCCCGTAGCTCACCGAACGAGGCGTGCTGACAGCAACAACGGGCGAGCCGTGACCGGCCATGCGTGATCTTGGTATTTCAATTCCCTCCCGATTGTTTATCACGCTCCGGACGAAGCTTGTCCTCAGCACAACTGCTATCCTGATCGTCGCCTGCCTCCTCATGGGATGTCTGTTCATTCAGCAGCAGACCCGATCGGCTGCCGAGAGTTTGGTGCAAAGCGGTGTACAGCTTGCGCAGCACTTGGGATCCATGGGACGCTTTAGTATCGTGGCCGGCGATACGCAGCGACTGAACCAACTCGTACAGGAAATTTTAGCCGTAGATCCTGTGGCCTACGTGGCCGTTGTTGCCTCAAACGGTGAACTCCTATCAGGATTGGGGAAAGACCCATGGGATCGACAGTTTTCTTCACAACGCCGCGCGGAGCAACAGTTTTGGACGCCCCACATAGAGCACCTGCTCGCTCCTTCCCGGTTGTCAAGGGAACCCATGGTGACCGCCATCGATCTCATCTCCACGGGTCCGATAATGCGTCCGATGATCGAGTTTACCGTGGGAGAGTTGATGACATTGCTCGGAGGCGCTCAACTCCCTATTTTTTATGCCATCGCCGTTCAGGCTCCGCACCAGGCTTCAGGAAACCACTGGGATCCTGCGCTACAACTCACGCTCGAAGAACGACTCGACGCAGTGGAGCAAAACGGGGATCTGCAACATCTTCCTCCGACACTGATCCTAATCGGCCTGTCGACCTCACATCTTCAGCACGACCTGCGTCGGTTATTGTGGCAAGCCATCCTCATTATGCTCAGCACATTGGCCGGTGGATTGTGCATCGTCATCTGGTTGGCTCGTCGAATCACCATTCCCTTGCAAAGCCTCACGATAGCCTCAACCCAGCTGGCTGCCGGAAAGGCCGTGCCTGCCATGGCCATCCACACTCGCGATGAGATCGGAACCCTCACCAGTGTCTTTAACGCCATGATGCAGGCGCTACAATCACGTGAACACGAATTACGTGAGCTCGCCCACACCCTCGAACACCGCGTCGAGGCTCGAACAGAGGAGTTGGCCGCAGCCAATGCCAAACTCCAAGAACTGGACCGCCGCAAGTCGATTTTTGTTTCCACCGCGTCACATGAACTCCGCACCCCGCTGACCGCCATGAAGGTGCACGTGGCGAATTTACGGGACGGGATCGACGGAGCTATCACCAAAGACCAACGCCAATCGCTGACCAGAATCCAGGCCAATCTCTCTCGCCTGCAGCTCCTGATCGATGACCTGCTGGACCTTTCGCAAATTGAGATGGGGCACACCACACTGCACATGGAATCGGTCAAGCTGGACAGTGCCGTGGCCAAAGTCGTCGAGGATCTTCATGCACTCAGCGTCGAACGCAAGGTCCGCATCCTTCTCTCTCTGCCGTTCGACCTTCCAGCCGTCTATGCTGATCCTGATAAATTGCACCAGATCCTTCTCAATCTCCTCCATAATGCCGTCAAGTTCTCTCCGCCAAACACAGACGTGACCATCTCGGCTTCGAAGGAGCCGACGAATCGGGTTCTGATCTCCATTCAGGATGTCGGGCCCGGTATCGCCATGAGCGATAGAGAGAAGATCTTTGAGCCCTTTTATCGCGCGTCCACCACCGGCGCAAAGGCAAAAGGAGCAGGACTGGGGCTCGCCATTGCAAAACTCCTGGTTGACCTCCATCAGGGTCACCTTGCGGTTCACACGGAATTTGGCCGAGGCAGCTGTTTTTCGTTTACACTCCCCATCCCGACATCAACCGGTTCATCAGGTACCCGCCAGCACACAGCAGACCAGCTACAGCCCCACAGAGTGTGACGCCGCTCATGGCTGGTCGCTGCACTCGAGTCTCACAAACCCCGGAAGGCGTCGCAACCTTATTGAGCTGGCGGCTTCG
>DCZN01000073.1:19592-19789 GCA_002331625.1 Nitrospira sp. UBA2083
GATCGACGCAAGGCTTCTTCAATCACAACCCGACTATAATGATCCATCACGACATGGTACTTCAGGTCTTCGATCTCGGCCAGAGCTGGTTCTACCGGCAACTTTCGTTGCAAAGTGACGCCAAGATATTCCGGTTCAATGCAATCGTCGGGGCACAATGCGATGGCCCGCAGTAACACGTTTTCCAACTCGCGCAC
>DCZN01000073.1:19897-24791 GCA_002331625.1 Nitrospira sp. UBA2083
GGCGGCAGCATCAGCGAAATGACATTCAGACGATAGAAGAGGTCCTGCCGAAACATCCCTTCTTGGATGGCTTCTTTCAAATCTTTATTCGTGGCCGCGACAAAGCGCACGTCGGTGCGAATCGGCTGATTCCCCCCCACTCGATAGAACTCTTGATCCTGAAGCAGGCGAAGAAACCGCGTCTGGAGCCCAGCCGGCATATCNNGCGGCGATGATGCGCACGTCGACGCTGATCAGCTCGGTGCCGCCGACGCGTTCGAACTCGCGTTCCTGCAAGAAGCGCAACAGCTTGGTCTGGACCTCCTCGGGCATATCGCCGATCTCGTCGAGAAAGACCGTACCACCTTCCGCCGCTTCAATCTTACCTGGTTCACGTTTCAAGGCCCCGGTATAGGCCCCCTTCTCATGACCAAATAGCTCATTCTCCAACAAACTTTCCGGCAACGCCGCGCAATTCACGACGACAAACGGTTTAGCGGCGCGTGGACTCCAGCGATGCACCGCACGGGCCAGGACTTCCTTGCCGGTCCCAGTTTCACCCAACAAAAGGACGGTGGCAGAAGAATTGGCTGCTCGCCGCGCCGTCTCAAGGAGTTCCACCATGCGAGGACTTTGCGCCACGACGTCGTGATACCGTCCCGCGACTTCTGCCTGCAGGAGACCTAGCTGGCGCGTCAACGTCAACTGGGCCATCGCCTTCTCAATCACGATCGACAGATGATCGGGCTCAAACGGCTTGGTGAGGAAATCACACGCACCGAGACGAATGGCCTCCACCGCACGACCGATCGTTCCAAATGCCGTGATCACGATCACTTCCGGCGTTACTTGCGGTGGCTCGCTCGACCGCCTCTCAGCCAGCCGCTTCAGCACATCCAATCCGCTCAGGCCAGGCAATTCGATATCCAGCAGCATCAGATCCGGTTGATCTTCGACCGCCGATTTGAGGGCCTGCTCGCCATCCTCGGCCGTGAGCACCTCATGCCCCATCCAGGTCAAACGTTTCCGGAGTGCGCTCAGGATATCTTGGTCGTCATCGACCACGAGGACTCGTACCTGCACGGAACACCTCCGATTTGGATTCGTGCGGCGCTATTGTAGTGGAAGATCAGTCGACGGAGAAAGTCGGTCCACTCCATAAATAATTGGTGCAAGACTATCCCACGCCGCTCACCTTAACTCCGTCAGCACAAAGCATATTCCGCGCCTATGTCTCTCATCTGGCTAACACACGTCAAACCAACGTGGAATACGGTGCTCGGCGACCACGGCAGCTTCAATGAAGGCGATTAGGCGGGACCTGTCTACAAAAGGATTCTGTATCTAATTAGATCCAGGTGACCTGGCGGTCTCTGTATCGAACGCCCCAGATTGCACCCATCGCGAGCATCCTTTCGGCGATCTGCTTGGCACCCGCATACTGGGGTGGTTGATGGAGAAGTTTTAAGGAAGAATAGTCCTCGAATGAAGAACCACGGCCTGACAGCTGTGGTTTCTGTGGTTTCATGCTTCGCATGAGCCGCTTCGCGGTTCCTTGCTCTCACCCCCATCCTTCCAGATGGGGAACTCCCGCTTGATTAGAGCAGGGCCTCTGTCCGCCTAAACAGTCTACGCAGCCCAGAACTTCCTGCTCTTCATTCAGGCTCATAATTCAGACTTGGCGAGAGCCCGCGTGGAGATCTCACTAAACCTCTTCTCGTTCCACTTCTCTCCCTGAAAACATGTCCCTCATCAAAATACCGTATGGCTATATGGAATCTTAATGGTATACATATGTGTGCATTACGGATCGTGCTGACAGCTGAAGGGAGAACAGCTCGTGGCCAGACCTCTTATAAAGCTCACCATAGAAGTTCCGGCTGATCTCTTAGAACGGGCCACTACAGCCAGTGGTCAAGGTGTCACGCCAACGGTACGAAGGGGGCTGGAATTGGTCGCTGCGGGCGATGCCTACGGTCGTCTGCGAAAGTTTCGAGGCAAGGTCAAGTTTGGCATCAAGCTGTCGGAGTTGCGGCTGGACTAATGCTCTGCCTCGATACGAGTTCGGTCATTGCCTATCTCCAGGGTGAGGAAGGAGCTGATGTAGAGACAGTCGACCAGGCTCTTCTTGATCAAGTTGGAGTCCTTTCACCGGTCACAGTAGCGGAGCTTCTCAGCGATCCCCATCGCACACCCACCTTGAGACGAACCATTCCTGAACTTCCTACTCCCCAATTGCCGATGGATTTTGGGAACGTGCTGGACTTCTCCGAGCAAAGGTGCTCAAGACCGGTCGCCGAGCGGATCTCGCCGTTACCCTCATTGCTCAAAGCTGTCTGGACCACCATGCAATGCTCATCACCCGCGATCGCGACTTCAAAGCATTTATGGCAGTTGCAGGACTCCGACTGGCGACTTCCTTGGCATAGCCCTAATCTTCCTTTCTTCCTTCTCTGCCCAACAAGCCTCTCTCACACTACGTCGGCAGCATGATTTGAAACAAGGCCTGCTGTTATCTGGTGTGGTCAGGCAGGCTCGTAGTTGAGATTCGGCGAGAGCCAACGCTCAACGGTCCGAAGATCCATTCCCTTGCGACAGGCATAGTCTTCAACTTGATCTTTCCCGATCTTGCCGACGGCAAAATACCTCGCGTCAGGATGCGCAAAGTAGAATCCGCTCACCGACGCTGCCGGCCACATGGCAAAGCTTTCGGTCAATGTGATGCCGGTATTCTTCTCGACCTGTAACAGATCAAACAAGAGTCGCTTTTCGGTATGATCCGGGCAGGCGGGATAGCCTGGTGCTGGGCGGATCCCGCGATACTTTTCGCGAATCAACTCATCATTCGTCAGCTGTTCGTTCTTGCCGTATCCCCACTCCACCCTCACCCGTTTATGAAGTAATTCAGCAAACGCTTCGGCTAACCGGTCCGCAAGGGCCTTGGCCATGATGGAATTGTAATCGTCATGGTCCTGATCAAACCGCTTACAGAGTGCCTCTACCCCAATACCGGCTGTCACCGCAAAGGCCCCGATGTAATCGTCGCGCCCGGAATCTCGAGGAGCGACATAATCAGCCAGTGAAAGATTCGGCTGGCCGGACGGTTTCTCCGATTGCTGTCGCAGATGATGAATCGTCGTCACTCTGGTCTTGCGCGACGCACCCTCGAACAATTCGATATCGTCACCGACCGACGCCGCGGCAAAGAATCCATAGACTCCTTTGGCCGTGAGTTCTCGTTTTTTCACAATCTCATCAAGAAGTCGCCGCGCATCGTCGTACAACTCCTTGGCTCTTGGCCCGACGGTTGGATCCTCAAAGATGGTCGGATAGCGTCCTCGCAACTCCCAGGTATGGAAGAAGGGCGACCAGTCGATATAGGGGATCAGCTCAACCAATGACTGATCGGCAATCGTCTGAACGCCTAGCGTCGCAGGCGTGGGAATATCAGTCTCGGTCCAGTCTGACGGGAATCGCTTGGCACGTGCTTGAGCGATAGGAAGAAGCGGTTTTGCTGTTCGATCCCGGTGTACTTGCCTCATCCGTTCGTAGTCGTCCCGTACTTGTTTCACGAACCCTTCCCGCTGAGTGTGGCTCACGAGACTTCCCACCACGCCGACAGCACGTGAGGCGTCCAACACATGCACCACTCCCGACTCATAGGACGGTGCAATCTTGACCGCCGTATGGGCTTTGCTGGTCGTCGCGCCGCCGATCAAGAGTGGTACGTCGAACCCCTCACGAGTCATTTCTCTTGCCACATGGACCATCTCATCAAGCGAAGGCGTAATGAGTCCGCTCAGGCCGATGATGTCGGCTTTGTGTTCTCGGGCCGCAGCAAGAATTTTCTCACAGGGTACCATCACGCCCAGGTCGATGACTTCATAGTTGTTGCACCCGAGTACAACGCCGACAATGTTTTTGCCGATGTCATGCACATCCCCCTTCACCGTCGCAAGCAAGACTTTTCCCTGCGACTGGAAATTACCCGATCGCTTCTTCTCCTCTTCCATGAAGGGCATCAGATAGGCCACCGCCTTCTTCATGACTCGGGCGCTTTTGACGACTTGCGGCAAAAACATCTTGCCGGAACCGAACAAATCGCCGACCACGTTCATGCCGGNNGCCATCAGCGGGCCTTCGATCACGTCCAACGGTTTGGCGTACTTCTGCCGTGCCTCTTCGGTATCGTGATCGATATAATCGGTGATGCCTTTAATCAGCGCGTGTGAGAGTCGCTCCTCAACCGTGGCCTTGCGCCACTCGTCGTCTTTGACCGCCACTTTTCCTTTTGCCTTGACCGTCTCAGCAAATGTGACCAACCGTTCGGTCGCATCGGGTCGTCGATTGAGCAACACGTCTTCGACAAGCTCAAGCAGGTCTTTAGGCACCTCCTCGTACACGGCGAGCTGCCCCGCATTGACAATGCCCATGTCCAACCCGGCCTTGATGGCATGATAGAGAAACGCCGCATGCATCGCTTCCCGAACCACGTTGTTGCCACGAAACGAAAAAGAGATGTTGCTGATACCACCGCTGACCTTCGCGCCAGGCAGGTGTTGCTTGATCCAACGCGTCGCCTCGAGGAAGTTCGCGGCATAGTTATTGTGTTCGTCGATCCCCGTCGCCACAGTCAGAATGTTAGGATCGAAGATAATATCTTGCGGCGGAAAGCCAACCTGTTCGGTGAGAATCTTATATGATCGTGCGCAGATCTCTTTCTTCCGCTCAAGCGTGTCGGCCTGACCTTTCTCGTCAAAAGCCATGACCACGACCGCCGCACCGTATCGACGAATCAATGTCGCTTGGTCAATGAATTTCTGCTCGCCTTCCTTGAGACTGATGCTGTTGACGACAGCTTTACCTTGAATATTCTTCAAGCCGGTCTCCAACACCTCCCACTTGGAGCTGTCGA
>DCZN01000073.1:24842-24985 GCA_002331625.1 Nitrospira sp. UBA2083
AGGAACTTCTCCATGGCCGCCTTCGAATCGAGCATGCCCTCATCCATATTGATATCGATGATCTGAGCGCCGCCCTCCACTTGCTGTCGCGCCACCGACAAAGCTGCTTCATAATCACCGGCGAGAATCAGTTTCGCGAAGGC
>DCZN01000073.1:24997-25338 GCA_002331625.1 Nitrospira sp. UBA2083
CGCTCACCGATATTGACGAAGTTCGAGTCGGGCCTAATCGTGACGGCTTCAAGACCGCTCAATCTGGTATGGGGCTCGACCTTCGAAGGCACGTGCGGCTTCACACCATGCACAGCTTCGGCAATGCGCTTGATATGGGCCGGAGTCGTCCCACAGCAGCCACCGACAATGTTCAGCCACCCGTTTTCGGCCCACTCACGCAATTGAGGCGCTAAGGTTTCCGGCGTCTCAGGAAACCCGGTCGGCAGCAACGGATTCGGCAGACCAGCATTGGGATGGGCACTGATAGAGATCGGCGCGATCTTCGCTAATTCCTCGATCAGCGGACGCATTTCTTTCGG
>DCZN01000073.1:25381-25517 GCA_002331625.1 Nitrospira sp. UBA2083
AATTCCAGAACGCTTCGACCGTCTGACCAGTCACACCGCGATTGCTTCCGGCTTGGATGAAGGTCACTGAGGCCATGATCGGGACTCGTCGCGCGCCGGAGGCGAATGCCTGCTGAATCGCAAAGAATGCGGCTTT
>DCZN01000073.1:25537-28637 GCA_002331625.1 Nitrospira sp. UBA2083
TCGAAGATGGTCTCGACCAGGAGAAGGTCAACACCACCGTCGAGCAAGCCCTGCACTTGCTCCCCATACGCCTTCACCAGTTCCTCATAGGTCGTTCCGCGTGCAGCTGGGTTGTTTACATCCGTTGAGATGGATGAGGTTTTGGTCGTCGGTCCAATCGCTCCGGCCACAAAACAGCGTCGCCCTGGCTGCGCCTGCTGGACTGAGATGACTGCTCGCTTGGCACATTCCGCCCCAGCCTTGGACAGCTCATACCCGAGCCGGTCCATCCCGTAATCCGCCAGGGAGATCGCTTGTGAATTGAAGGTATTGGTCTCGATGATGTCTGCGCCGGCCTCCAAATACTGCCGATGAATCTCCTCAATGATCGTAGGTTGAGTGAGATTTAAGAGATCGTTGTGTCCCTGAAGATCTTTCTTCCAGTCCTTGAACCGTTGGCCTCGAAAGGCCGCCTCATCCAGCTTTCGCTGCTGGATCATGGTCCCCATCGCGCCATCGAGGATTAGAATGCGCTCATGAAGAAGCTGCTCAATACTGCTATTCGTGTGCGCGCTCGCCATTGAAACCCTTTCCATCGCAAGAGGATATCGCGTGTGATCCTAGCTGGTGCCTATCGTTTCTCGCAAGGCCTTTCGCAAGGGACTATCTGGCACAAGGGTTGCTGGTGGATCCCGAACATTATTTCTTACTCCTCCCCTGGCGAGCAGGTTTTTCACTTAGTACGATTACATCATCTTTTAGTTCATGTCCAGAGTGTACGTACATTGGAGGTGACTATGGCCTCTCGACGCGCTCGGCAGCCCAGACGATGTGAGCCCACGCTGAAAATTATGGCTCTGTTCTTCAGAAGTTCCGATTCCCGTTGGTGGTTCATTATCCTCAACCTACCGATATTGATTGTATGCCCCATCGCGGAACTCGACACGGCCGAAGCGGAAGAGTCCGCTGAACCTCTGCTAAAGGAATGGTATGTAAGCGGATTCCTCATGCGCAGTTACCCGATCGGCGGCACGCTCAAATTCGATGGCGACAAGATTCCTGACACGAGATTTGACCGCGCGACAGGTGGAGGTCTCAAGATAGGGGTCTTTCCATCAACCAAATCTATTTTCGGAGCAGAAGTTGAGGCATCCGGTCATGGGGGATCCATCACGGCACCGCAAACCGTGCTAGGCAACACAGTACGCTCCGCTCAACTGGACATGACCCTGTTTAACTTCATGGTCAATGCGCTCGCCCGATACCCCGGCGATATCATTCAGCCCTACGTCGGCACCGGCCTCGGACTCTCCATCCTGGGGATGGACGGCCACACTCAAAGTTCCGCCGGCATTCGCGAACCCGACTCATTGCTTGGGCTGACCCTGCAAGGGATTATTGGACTACGACTGCTTGTCACACACCATCTCTTCGGGTTCGCGGAATATAAACCGGCGCTGTTGTTTGGAATAGAAGGTGACGGGTGTGGGTCCGGCAAGTACCGCAGAACAAACTGTACGCCGCGTCCGACCCATAGCCTCAACACTCAATCCCATGCCGTGTCAGTCGGAATCGGCTATCGTTTCTGACCTCTGAAAGGAAGGCCCCATACTCGGCGTAGCTGAATGTCCAGGCTACAAATTGACAGCCTTCAACCGATCCACATACCATGGAAGGCGATGTCGATTCCTCGTCTTGTCTCAAGCATTTTGGTGACACTGGCCGTTCTTGGAATCCCTGTGATCCTCCCGGGACACTCTCATGGAGCGTCCTATTTCGAAGATGGGTTCTTGGGGCTGTCTCAGAAGGAACTCCACGACAAACTTGGTATGCCGAAAGCTGTACGAGACCGCAAGTCTGCGTTACGGGTCTTCACCTATTACCCGATCAGCGATTGGTCAACCTACTTCAGTAAACTGGTCTCACCGGAAAATGGTGAGGACGTCTACACCTTCACACGTGAGGGCATCGAAATCCGCTATTCCTTCAGTTACATGGTCGACCCCAATGATTATCGTGAGGATCGTCCATTAATCGTACGACTCGTGGACATCGAGTTTTCACAACCGACGCCGATCAGCCAGCTCCCATCGCTGGTTCCTGAGTTTCGCCCTTCCACAGATCCGGCCAATCCGACGTTTCGATCGAATATCTGGGTGCTGCTCTTTAAAGGACCTCCATCACCTAATGCCCGTTTCATCGTGAAAGAAAATGGAAAAGATCAGTTGGAGTGGACCCTCTGCTTTCAACTCTTCTCGATGCAAGGCCTTCCTGACCGTCTCACGAGCGAGGCATTGATCGACCGTGTAGAGATCAGCGCTCAGAGCCTTCAGTTGGTACGCCTTCGTCAGCGCCATACCCATGAACCAATTCCCAATCCCTACGCTGAGCTACCGGCGCAGCAACCGACCAGCCCAAGTCGATCACAGAAGCCTGTGCCGGTTCCCAAGTACGCGGAATAGCGATCGAGAAAAGTCCAAACGTGGGTGGAGTGATTACGGGGCTTGGCGAAGACGATCTTGTTGCGCTTGTCCGGAGGTGATGGCGGTTTTTTTCAGAGTATCCATCGGGCCGCCGTCGGTCGTATACAAGAGCACGGGAGTCCCGATCCCAAGGACAATCAAAAGCCCTAGTGCCAACAATCTGATCATCGGGCTGTTTTTGCAGAAATACATGATCAGCAGCAGCACGATCGCCGCGATACCGGCATAGGTCAAAATGGGTGACTGGGAGATGCTATACCGCTTCATATCAATCCCGACCGATGGCACCTGAAACCCGAATCCCTTGGTCTGTTCCTTGACCGTCTCACGCACCTTGTCCATTACTGAGGGCGATTTCTTCACAGGATCGGGACGCTCGTGTGTTTTGACCTTGGCACGATATTTTTCAGGAATCGTCTCAGGCGAGTCGGTAAAGACTGGATTCCCTTGGTCGTCGATATAGGAATAGACGGTGCCCGCACGAGTCTCGACGACGTCTCCTAACCAGACGGTCAGGACACTGGCAATCACCCACAGCAGCACAACCCCGTGGCATCTTCGAGCCAACATGGTTATCAGTATATCGCTTTGCTGATTATTTGGAATTGATTAGTAAAAACTCCCATTCCTTGACTCCG
>DCZN01000073.1:28644-41942 GCA_002331625.1 Nitrospira sp. UBA2083
GCGTTGTTAGCATGCGCCGCTTCTGCGTAACATCATGACCACCAATCTTCAGTCGGCCGCACCCGACTCACAACCCGAAGAACCGTCGTTCATTCGCCGCCGTCCGGTGCGGATCATCATCTATGTGGGACTGGTCCTCTTTGTCTTGATGGCAGTGGTGTGGCCGCTGATCGTTCAGCTGAGCGATCCCGACTTTCAACAGCACATCGAACAACACCGTGTCATGGTTGGCATGACCAAGGAACAGGTTCTGCAATCGTGGGGGGGACCGCAGACGATCAATACGACGTTCACGAAGGATGGCATCCGGCAAGAGGAATGGATCTTCGAAGATTGGGAAAGCTCAGCGGTTGTCCGTCACCGCTATCTGTACTTTGAAGAAGGCATCCTCACGGGAGGATGGTACGAAGGAACCCGCGAGCGGCATGCTCGAGACTTTCCCGCCGACAAACCCCACCCCAAAATCCAGCCCTAGAACCGGATTAGGACGAGGATTCGCGAATCGAGAGCCGGAGCCGACCGAGAAGGACTTCAGCACGTACACGGTCGGCTGCGTCCACCATCACACGGCTCACGGAGAACGCCATTCCCGGATAGAGACTGCTGACATGTTCACCGTGCACGACATAGGAAATACGATTGCCGTCAAACAAGCTCTTGATCATCGCAAGCTCGCCGACGTCTTGCGCATTGGTGAGATGTATCATCCGCATGAGCCGTCCCCTGCGTGAGGACCACGTCAAAACCTGCCCATCGATTGCACTTTGTCCAACAAGCCTTTAGACTTGATTATCAACTAGGGCGTTTCCGTGATCCGTGCACGCCGCTCTTGGCCTGGGCCGCCCGAGATGGTGAGGACCCGTTTCCACTCGCGAACTTGGTAGATCGCCCAGGCGTTGGGCTCTCCTTTAAAGAACGCTGTGGGATCCTCGCCGCTGGCGTTGAGAAAGATGGGTTCGGTAAATCCCTCTTCCAACACATAGTCGAGCAATGATTCAGTCGTAAACCCTGTTCCTCGAAGGCTCACGTCGGCCAAGATAGTTAGAATATCATCGGGGTTTTGGATGGTGATCGGATTCATTGGTGGTTCCTCTGGATTCCGAATTGTAACGGCGCTCGATCAAAGAGGCAAGGCATCGTGTCCGCTCACATGAAGAAATCCGCGTTTCTTGATGCGCTCCTCCAGCTCATGGACAACAAGCACCATTGGGCCTGGGAGCATTTTTCATCCGGCCAACTCTCTCACGCTCAACTCAAGATACACTTTCAGCACGAGTATGCGGTCTACGTGCGGGACTTTCCAGTCCTGCTGGCGCGGATCCTTGCCCACAACCCACCGCTTTCGGTTCGTCATATGTTGGCTGAGAATATCTATGAAGAGGAGACAGGAGGGCTATCCCTAGGACATTCCCATCCGGAGCTTTTTTTGACGATGATGGAAGGATTAGGGTTCAACCGCAAGCACTTTGTCCAGGTTCCTCTCCTCCCCGCTGCCCGCGCCTATCGAGCCTGGCTGGACCAGATGTCCAATCACCGTGAGTGGGTACTTGGCGCGGCCACCTTGACCATTTTTGTGGAGGGCAGCGTGAAAGACCGCAAAGAGCTGTCGTCCTCGTCACGGTGCAAGAATCCCGATGAGATCGAATCCATCATCAGCGTCCATCCCTTGGTCCGCTATCATGGGGTCTCACCAAGCCGGATGGATCTGATCAGGGCCCACCAACTGGTTGAAGCAGGCCATCGGCATGATGCCTACGACATGGTGGTGAACCACACACCACCCGCACTTCGTCGATCAGTTCTGACCTCGCTCCAGAAAAGCCTGTCGCTTTGGCTCAGGTATCGTGACGCCGTCGCCCGAGCCTGTGGTCTTGAACAACCTGCATGAGGCCGCTCTTCGTTTGCGTGAGTATCTTCCTCATTCTACTCAGTTACCACCCGTCCATCGCTGGAACAGATCTCCACTCGGAGATGATCGTGATCCCGGGCGGCGAATTCCTGATGGGCAGCTCCGACGATGGTGTCAGTTTCGATGATGAGCGACCGCAGCGTAAGGTCTATGTGTCCTCATTCCACATCGACCGTTATGAAATCACCAACGCGCACTACAAACAGTTCGTTGACGCCACGGGATCTCAGGCGCCGAGTCACCCGACATCCAAATTGACCCTCTGGGATCAGAGGACCCCGCTCCCCGGGAGTGAGCACCATCCCGTCGTGAATGTGAGCTGGAATGAGGCCGTCGCCTATTGCCAATGGCAAGGGAAACGGCTTCCGACCGAAGCAGAATGGGAAAAGGCCGCACGTGGGACGGATGGCCGCCGTTATCCGTGGGGCTCAGAGTGGCACCTCGCCAACGCCAACAGCGCCAGTTACTGGGCCGGCCGCACGATCGAATTCCAAAACGGAGAGGAGTGGAAAGCCTTTTGGGTGACCGGCGAGGGTATGCGCCTCTCGCGTGAGCGAGGACTGAATGGCGAAGTGTTAACCCTACCGGTCGGCACCTTCCTTGATGGCGCCAGCCCGTATGGCGTCCTCGACATGGTCGGCAATGCCTCAGAATGGGTCCAGGATTGGTACGAACCATATTCGTACCTCAACGCCCCCCTATCCGATCCGCAAGGTCCCAACGGACAACTCCTCAAGGTCGTACGGGGAGGGTCGTGGCTCAAACCGGCAAGGAATATCCGTGCTGCTGACCGCGACTACGCCTTTCCCGCCGACCGTGCCAGCGGCATCGGCTTCCGATGCGCAAAGGATGCATTTTAACCGACGCCCGTCATGCCTCTGATGCACCACAGCCGGGCCAACCTGCCAGGAGAGGCACACCCTTCGCGACGTACTCACGCCTATCATTCAACGAATAGCACCTCGACCTGTTCAACTCGCACCACCGGCATGATCAATCCCACTCCCTCTTCCTCATGGGAGAAATCGTAGATAATCGACTCAGTCGGAATGAGGGGACCGGTCATGACGACCCACACCGGTACTGTTTCATGTTTCGTGAGGCTCCGACCGATCCGATCCGCAAGTGTCTTGTCTGGCCTCACCCGCAAATTGCTTGGAAACTCCTCAGGCTTGAATCGAACCAGCCCCCAACTGGTTGCAGTAAATCCCGGTCCAACCGCCACGGCATAACTCGTCGTCTCGGGATCAAATTGCGACAATTCTCCGGGCCAGACAAATGCCACACGCCAGTGAAGAACCGGGTTCCGTTCACGTGCCGTGTCCCGTTCACGGTTTAGGGTAAAGAGTCGTTCATCATGACCCGGATCATGATGGCCACGGCCATAGACTGTCGCCCAGTCCGGCGGTACACCATCCAATCCAGCAAGAAATGTTTCAATGGCCGTCTGTTCAATTAAGACATGCGTTCCGGAGGGGAGAAGCCGATCAACCTGGGCCAGCGGAATCCTGTGCAGAGGGCGAATCCCGGCCCCATCTTCCGCTTGCATGGGAGTCGGCAACATGATCAGGCACGACAGGCAGAGCACCGTAGGGAAACGCATGACACGCCTAATCAACCGGTGCACGGGAGACGGCTCGGTCGTACGCAGCCGTAAGTGACTCCATTCCAGGGTGATCGCTGGTAAGCACACCAACATCGAGAAGAACCGCCAGCCGAGGGGCCGGATTGAGTCGATACAGACCGGATTGAGTCAGTCCATCCATCGCGAGGGCCTTCTCATAGGTTCCCATCCACGCTTCGGTGACGGCACGCAACCCAGGGTCGGTGGGTTGCATACGACCCAATCGCACTTGTTGAAGCAGTTTGATCAGCGGATCGGATTGCGAAATGGCAGAGATCGCCTGCGTTAGTGCCTGTTCACCGGCGAGACCCATAGGCCGCTCAGTTCATCGAACAGGCACCGGGGCCACGAGGGTCCCCGCAACTCCCACAGGAACCTGGGGTGCCGGATGAGGCCCAACTGGTGGTGGCCCCGACACCGAAGGCGGAAAACTGCTTCTCGACCGTCGTGGCCTTGCACTGTGGACAGGCTGCTTCCACCGACCCTTGCATCAGCAACTCAAAACGATGGTTGCATTCACGACAGACATATTCGAAGATAGGCATAGATCACAGCTCCTTATTTTCAGAAGCCATTATAAGATCCCCTCGGACGATTCGCAACGACAGGACGCATATGTATCAGGAAGAAAAAACCTTTCGCCTTCGCTTCACACTCGAAGCCTCATTCCCGGACGACTACTCTGGTAACGACGATGAACAGGCATGGGTCCGTGAATGGGAAACAAGGATGAAACCCCAACTCATCAAATCAGTGTTTGAGTCGCTCCGGCGTCAGCACGGCTGGTCTTCTCACATCCGTAACCGAGGAGCCTCACCAGGCGATGAGATTGAGATTGTGGTGAGCCGAGACTTCTCGAAGCCGCTTCCCCTCCTCTTTGAACCATGACGTCTTCATCGGATATCGGACTGTATGTCCATATTCCTTTCTGTCGCCGTCGCTGTCACTTCTGCGCCTTTTACCTGGAAATCGCTCAACCCGATCGGATTGCTCAATTCCATTCAGCCCTCATCCAAGAAATGGCGCTCCATGGGCAACACAATTTCCTCAAAGGACGCACGCTCCAGAGTATCTACCTTGGCGGGGGAACCCCCACAGCCCTCCCCGCCGATCAACTGGCTTCTCTGCTGAGACAGATTCGAGCCACGTGGCCAACCAGCCCAACGGCAGAGATCACCGTGGAGGCCCATCCCTCATACATCACCGTCGAAGACCTCAGAGTCTTAGTCGAGGCCGGCTTCAACCGAATCAGCTTTGGCGCAGAATCGATGAACGAAACAGACTTCGCCCCTATCGGCCGGTATGGACAGGTGCAAGATACTCAAAGAGCCGTTCGCGTTGCTCGAGACGCTGGACTGAGCAACATCAATCTCGACCTGATGTACGGACTGCCAGGCCAGTCATTCCAGGGCTGGCTGACCACCTTGGACTCGCTCCTCACGCTTGAACCTTCCCATGTCTCATGCTACGCACTGACTGTTGAAGACGGAACACGACTTGCTCAGGACATCGCTCGCAATCTTGTCGTACGACCTGACGAACTCCTTCAGATCGACATGGAGTCCGCAGCAGAACGCATCCTGACCGAAGCAGGATTGTCTCGGTACGAGATTTCCAACTATGCCAAACCCACCTATCCCTGTCGTCATAATCTCCTGTACTGGACCGGAGGCGAATATCTCGGTCTTGGCCCAAGCGCACAGTCCTACCTGGACGGCACCAGGTTTGGAAAGGTCGCAGACCTAGAAGCCTATTCCACTTGTCTGAACGACAACCGCCTGCCGATGACGGATCGCACGACACTCTCCCCGTCTGAGCAGCAGCGAGATGCGTTGGTGTTCGGCTTGCGTCTGCTGCACGGTGTCCCCTTACAGGCAATCACAGCCGCCGAACGGGATGCTGAGATCAACGGCCTCTATGCTCAGGGGTTCTTGGAGATTGATCAAGAGCGCGTCTGGCTGACCCCCTTGGGACGGCGGTATGCCGACTCTGTAGCCGAACGGCTGTTCTGAGGCGGAAGCAGCTCCGAAGCAAACCAATCGCTGAACTGATCCATCATGTTCGTGCGATCCTCGCGCGTCACCGATTGACAAGCGACTCGTGATTGGAGAAGACTAGAGACTGCGTATACGCGTTCTCAGGGAGATGACATGCCGGTCAACATGGATCCGCTGAAAAAACGTCGCCGCTCTCAGGACAGCACGGCCACAACGTCTGGCGTGACACCGGAGGGCACAGATTCGACACCCTCTCTTCAAGCCTTTGGAACCGAGACCGCAGAAGATCTGGAAAAAGAGTTGGCGGATGCCGAGTTGAGAAACCTGTGGGACGCAACAGAAGTCATCGATATGGATAAGGTCTAAGGAGCGGCCTCGTAAGCATCAGTTGCACAATGAAATGAGCAATTCTCTTCCTCGAATCTGCTAGAATCCGCGATTCATGCCGACGCCTTCTACACCAGAAACCATTCCCGATATTACCGAAGAGATTCAAACAGGTTCCGGGACCGGATTTGAATCCCGCGTCGTGGTTTACAACTGCGAGTGCCACACGTACAAGCAGGTCATCGACCTCTTCTGCCGGTTTATTCCCAGCATGACTTCGGCCAAGGCATTCGAATTGGCCTGGCGGATTGATCACCATGGGGAAGCGATCGTCTTCACTGGCTCGACAGAACAGGCAGAGGATATTGCGGCAAAGCTGGCAGGGGGTGGGCTCAGAGTGGCTGTCCAGTAATCACGGCTCTCTCTACTTGCGTGTGGGTTTGTGCGTTGGAGCCTTGGTCGTTGGGGTGGCCGGCTTCTTGACAGGTGCCTTCTTCGACGTCTTACCAGATGCCTTCGCGGCCTTTGAAGGGCTCAACTTTTCACCTTTCCCAGCCGCCTTGGATTTGCTGCTCTGTGAGTGTTTCACAGGCGCCATGTAGGTGGAGGTGCGGTTGACCTTAGCCAATTGGTCTCCGCTGAGCACCCGGACCTGGTAGAGCTCAAACAGTTTACTGATTGCCTTTGTGTCGCCTCGTCTCGCCGCGTTCAAGAGCTTGCGGCGTTGGTTCATCTCCTCTTCTTCGGTATGCGAAGCAGCTCGTCGTTCCATGCCCATCCTTCCTCAACGCAGGCTAATCGGCTAGGACCACCGTGGCCTAAGGCCCGGCAAAAAAATCGTTGAAGTATATCAGAATTATGATGATTTTTGGAATATCGAATATTGTGCTACCCAAACAATGAAGGCTCCCTGAACCCGGGGCCCACCCGAAGCGCCGCCCAGGGATTTCTCTCTTGAGAGCCATCGAACGCACCAGCTATAAGTATAGGGGTCATCTTTGTCCAGAAGAGGAGATTCACCATGGAACATACACAAGAGCCCTCACCCGTCGCTGACGATCCTCAGGCCCGGACTCTCCTGCGCCAGGCTTTTGAGGCGACCGCTCGGTGGCAAAAAGATTTCAAAGGATTTACGGCCGACCTCACGGTGAACGTGAATGGGAAAGAAACCAGCGGTCCCGTCATCGTCAAGGGTCCCCGCGAGGTCTCCGTTCAACTCAGCGACGGAGACACCCAAAAGTGGGCCCAAGAGCAACTCGGTATGATCGCGGTCCATCGTGGGCCACGGAGTTTCGAAGAGTCTGACGGAAAATACTCCTTGACGATGGAGGAGGACGGTCACCCGTTCGGCACCAAGTTGAACATTCATGGTTCCAATTCGTTTTACCGCATCAAGGACAACCGAATCACACAGATCAACCGCAAGATGGCCCATCCCGGCATGAATCCGTTCGCCTTCACGATCAACGTCGAAGAAAGTGCCATCACGCAGGACAAGAAGAATCTAACGACCAAGTACACCGTCTATTACTATTCCCCGACCGACGGTAAACTGACGAATGTGGAAAGCTTCACCGACACGCATGTCCGCGTCGGATCATCGGACCTGCCGGCGAGCAGGCGGATTATCACCTATGAAAACGGCCAGGTCGTTGTGAAAAGCCTGACCTTCACGAACCACAAGTTGCTCTAGCGATGGACTTACGGAAAGACTTTCCTCGCAGCATGCGCGTGACACTGGCGGGGTATGCCCACCTTGCGCGCATGATCGACAAATGCCGCGCCGTCCTTGCTGGGACCGAAGGCGAGTACATCTATCCCTGCCCGATGGACGATCGACTGATGGAGTTTGCAGGGATCACGAGCGAGCAATTCACGGAAACCGTGAGAGCCAATCCGACCGATGACGGAGTCGTGTCATGGCTTCAGCAGAAGGCCACACCACACACTCCTGCCGATTTGGAAGAGTGGAATCAGAAGCTGTTGGCCCGAGGACCAAGTTCTCCAGAAAGTTCGGCCAGATTCAAGAAATACCTCAACGCAATCGATCCTTCACGCACAGATCTGACCGCTTGGTCAGATCTGCAAGACCTGGAAGAAGGACGGATTGTGCCGAGGCGAGAGCCAGCCCATCCGTCTTAATAGGTCAGCGCTGGGTATTTACCAAGGCAGGTCGGGTGCTCTGCTTGCGCCACCATGAAGTGCGCGACATCGGACCGTGAAATAGCCCCTACACGCATACCAGTCGCTAATTGGTCCAGTATACGGTAGCGACACGTCATTTCGCCATTGGTGAGCCGGCCTGGTCGTACGATCTCCCAGCGTGAATATCCATTCGCTATCACTCGCTCTTGCTCGTTCTTGTCTGCATAGACTTTCTTGAGCAACAACGTGAAAAGAATTTTCATTGGCAACGAGTTATAGCTCCAGCTGTCGCCGGCCCCGAACCCTGTAAGCACGAGAAGTATTGGAGAGGCTCCCCTTTCCTGCAATACCCGCAGCAAGATGCGCGCAGAATCTGAAAATAAGGTGGTCGCGAACGGGTTCTTCACGCCGATCGTCACCAGAACGGCCTCAGCCCCTTCCACAGCAGCCTTGACATCGGTTGCGTTGGTCGCACTACCCTCTACTCTCCGCAGTTTGGGGTGATCTGGCAGCGGAACGGTCCGGCGCGACAGGGCGTTTATCTCGTGTCCGCGTTCCAGTGCCAACCTCGTGCACTGGAGCCCGATTCCGGCTGATGCTCCGATAATTGAGATCTTCATGGGATACCTTTGGGTATTGTCAGCTTGTTCATTGGTTTCGGTCAAGTACCGCAAGACGCTCGCCATTTGTATGAGCCCACGATGCAGCTCGGCCGGCATGGGCCAAGATGAACTGCCTGACTTCCGCTTGAATGGCTGCCTGCTCAACCACAAGCAGGAGATGGCCTCCCCGATTGAAGGACAACAACCGCGATCCGGGAATGTGCGTGGCTGCATACTCCGCGTTGTGAAAGAGCTGCAACGTGTCGTCCATGGCATGGACAATGAGCGTCGGGGTACAAATGGCCGCCACCCGTTCATTGGGCATTGCGGCCTTGTTGTCAAAGGTAACGCCGGCGTAACGAGGAGAGACCGGAGCCATGTAATCGATCACCTGATCGACCAAGGTGCGCTGCTCTGTCGTGAAGCTCGCGATCACTGAGTCGCTGACCCCCATTAACCGCATCAGTTGCTTACGAAGGAAAGTCCTAACGAGCCAGTAAAGCACCTCGAACTTGAAGATCATCGTCAGCGCATCGCCCTTTTGGTTCGCTTGTGTCTGATTCACATCTGATGAAGACGCAACCCCACAGGACAGGAGCGTCAGAGAATAGACCCGCTCCGGGTACAGAGCCGCAAACAGAAGCGCTGACGGGCCACCGTGCGACAGGGCCAAAACGGCAACCTTCTTCAGCTCAATATGGTCAAGGAGATGAGCATAGGCCTTTGCCTGGTCGTCAAACGTTGCGCCGTGATGGAATGTCGAGCGGAGATAGCCAAACCGAGACGGTGCGATCCAGTCGAAATCATCGCCCAGTATCGCCTTCGCAATGAGCTCGCCTTGGTCGTACCCACCCCCGCTTCCATGGATAACGAGAACGGGAACGCCCGTGCCTCCTCGCTTGAATTCAATAAGTCCCAGCGGCGAGGGTATGATGGTGCTGTTGCCGACGATTCGTATGTAGGCTCGTCTGGTATCAACCGCAAACCAGATGACGACGATGGTACCGATCGTCGAAAGCGCGATGAAAAACCAGCCTACAGAGGACATGACGGGAGTGTATAACGAATGCGTGGAGAGTGCGACGTCAGATTGCACGAGGCAGGTGACGCAAGGAATGTGGTTCCCTTTGCATCATCAAGAGGTCTGGCGACCTCATGCATGCGCCTTCAGATCACGCGCCCCCTTCCATGCGAACCAAATCGCCACGGGAAGCAGAAAAACGGCGTGGAGACCGATGGCAGGGACAGACTGACCATTGCGAATGGCAAGATACACGAACAGGACATCCAACAGAGCAAATCCAATCAGCACAGCGCCGCAGCGAATGGCGATCCGGCGACGCTTGAACACACCCTGACCGAGCAAGATCAACCCAAACACCGCGTTGAAGATCGTCCAGATACCCATCGTACGATCGCAGCTGGTTTCTTTCGAGGGCTACTCGGATCTGACAAGAAGATCATAGGTCGAAGTGAATTCATGCACAACGTGTTTTGCAAAACTTCATGATCTCCTTCAGCAAGAAAGCAGGCGGTTGAAGGATCCGTTCCCCGTTCATCATTTGATCTCCAGCTTATGACTCAGTCCACGGAGTGCTTCGGCAAGGCCGTGCTGAGACCAAGAGTTGTGAGGGAATCGTTTCAGATCGTCACGAAAGACCTGCTCGGCTTCATCCGGACGCCCCGCCTTCAGCAACACCACACCAAGTTCCTCTCTCACCGGCACCGTCCACTCGGGTGGCTCACCATAGACGAGCGCGTCCTCGCGCCGCGCAGCTTCCCGGAGATGATTGATCGCACTCGACAGATCGCCCTTCGCCACGGCGAGGTGGCCGGCAAGCACCTCGACGGCAATGTCCAGCACAGCCCCAGCGCTGTTGAATTCAAGCCGCAGCGATCTCACATGAGGATCCTGCGCAATAGCGCGCACCTGTGCCAACGTGGCTTCGGCCGCTTTGAGGTGGCCACGTGCAGCCAACGCTCGCCCATGCGCATACAGCCACATGGCCCGAGCATGGGGCAGATTCTCAGGAGGACCCTCCACATTCAGCAGTTCATCCCACCGGCCGAACCGCACACGCATCTGCAGCTTGCGGGTCTGGTGATGTTGGAGAAATGCCATCCCAGACTGATGTACCAGTTCCTGCGGTACCAAGGCTGCGATCTTGTCTGCGGCAGCAATAGCCTGCTCTTCACGACCGATCATGCTCGCAGCAAACGCGAGGAAATCGTAATTGTGTGGGTAATATCCCAGCACGTAGATGCCGAGGGCTGGATTGTGGTCACGAATGTAAGTTTCATCCGCATGCACGGCATGCTCGTTAGCCTTGATGGCATCCTCATATCGGCCTACTCGGATGTAGATATGGCCAGGCATGTGTACCAGATGACCCGCTCCAGGCATCAGGCCTGCGAGGCGCTCGGCAGCCGTGACTGCCCGTTCTGGTTGGACCGCTTCAACCGCATGGATGTAAAAGTGGTTGGCACCTGGATGATCCGGCTCAGCAGCCAGGACCTGCTCCAGATGTGACAAGAGTGTAGTCGTAGTTGGTTTGGCTGCGCCGTCTGCAGTCCAGTAGTCCCATGGACTCAAGTCCATCAGCGACTCCGCATAGAGCGTCTTTGCTTCAGGATCATCCGGAAAACGCTGCACCACTTCGGCCATCGCGCGCGAATAGGCGACATCCAATTCTGCACGCCCTGCCGACGGCTCGGCCACATACCGCGTTGCAAGGGCCTGGATCAAGGCTTGCTCACGACTGCTCACCGTTGTCGCATGCTGGCTGGCCTGCTGAATGGCGACATAGGCGAGACTCCCACTCGCGGCATCCATCGGCGCATTGATGTTGGGACCGTAGGCAAGCGCGATTCCCCAGTAGCACATGGCGCAGTCGGGATCGATCCGTGCACCTTCTTGAAAGGACCGCATCGCTTCCTGGTGGTTGAATGCGTAGTACAGCCGCAATCCCTGATCGAAATACTGCTGCGCAAGCCATACCGCCGTGGTGATCTGATAGTGCAGCGAACCCAAGTTGCCATAGAGCGGAACCCGGGCTGCCTCGGCTTTCTGACTCTGGGAACCGGAGTCCCCATGCGTAGCCTGCATCCCTGCAACCACGAAACAAATGGCAACAAGGAGCACTGTGAGATGTCGCATTAGCCTATAGTCGATGCCAGTTGGAGCCACCAGCGCGCCATGTCAAGTTGGCAATCCAGGTTGATGAACAAGGAGGCTGGTACTAACAACAGGTTTCATACCGCATGCTGTCGCATTGCAAGACACGACCCCAAACTTTCCTCCTGATTGACTGAGGAGCATGCGTTTCTATCATTTTTTTGCGAACCTCTTGTAAAGCACTGGTAGCAACAACATCGCTACTGAGACAAGAACTGCAAGCTGTACAAATGTTTCCGAGATTGACTCGGAAAAGCGCCCTAAATACACAATCACCCAAGAAAACAACATGACAGCTAATAGGCCGCCGCAAGACACCAGGCGAAACTGCTTCTGACCTGGACCATAGGCGATCCAAAAGATGGCTACAATCGAGGCTATCAGTGAGAGGATTTCCCAGATGGGCATTGGCTGTCTCTCACTTCAATAACATCGAACAAAGAGATTTCCCAGCCTTCCAAATTGGCGATTCAGAGTTGAAGTACCGCTTGTCTAGCATGAGGACGAGAACATTCGGGTCTGGCATGGTATTGACGTATGCACCGGCATTGCACATCTAGACTCGTATAGTTATGGTGTTCTTTTGAAGACATCCCTCATTTCCCCTGTTGTCCCGCCCGGGCAATCAACGCTTTCAGCCCGTTCAAATCCAACCACTCCGGCACCAGTTCGTTGCCCACGATGAAACCGGGTGTCCCGGAGATGCCGAGCTCGCAGGCGAGCGTTTGGTTCTTTGGAATGACAGCCTGCCACGTGCTGTAAATGTTGAGCGGATTAAGCGAGCGCTAAGCGACGTGTTGCATTTTGTTGGCGAAATCCCGCCCCGAGGTGGAGGGAGGGAGCGGTTTGCCGTCTTTTTGATAAATAGCGATCGCTTCTTCTACGATCTGACACAACTCCTCGAACACCGCCTTCTCGTCCTTGCCATGGCTACCACCGAGCACCAGACCAGGAGCGCTTCCAATGTAACACTGATCCTCTTCAGACCATTCAACGATTTTCGCGTACTTGGCGCTCTCTTTCATTTTTTGGTTTCCTCTATGGCTGACCGGACAGCACGGAGCTGATACTGCTTGGCATCATCGCCTGGCTTACCCAATAGGGTAACCGGTTTCGTTACTCGTGGATGAACGAAGTTTCGATGACTCCCTTTACCACCCCGATCCATAAATCCAGCCTTGGTGAGTTCAGTTATCAGCTCCCTGATCTTTGGAGGCATCTAATTTTTCATTCCAGAGTGCACCAGGTCTATAGTTTACCGTTGGACGACAATAATTTCAGCTGACGCAACAATTCCTCACTTCCCCTGTCCCGCCCGGGCAATCAACGCTTTCAGCCCGTTCAAATCCAGCCACCCAGGCACGAGTTCGTTGCCCACGATGAAACCAGGTGTCCCGGAGATGCCGAGCTCGCGGGCGAGGGCTCGATTCTTCGCGATGACGCCTTGCCACTTCGGATGAGCCATGTCAGCTTCTAAACGTTTCGCATCAAGACCGACCTTCGTAGCGATCTTTAAGAT
>DCZN01000073.1:41988-48676 GCA_002331625.1 Nitrospira sp. UBA2083
GCTTCATGGAAGGCCTGGTGCTTCCCCTGCGCATAAGAGGCGAGTGCAGCCCTCGCCGCAAGCTCAGAGGGCTCGCCCAGAATGGGGAAGTCCTTATAGACCACCCGCACCCGTGGATCGACCTTCTGCAGTTCCGTGACCGCTGAGGCCGCCTTCTTACAAAAGCCGCAGCGATAGTCATAGAACTCAACCAACGTGATCTCTCCATTCAGATTCCCGCTGACTGGTGACGTGGGATCATGAAGCAGCTCGTCCTGCTTGGTCTTGAGGGCGACTTTCTGACGTTCCTTCAGCTCTGCCTCACGTTTGGCTTCCAACGCCTGCAGCGATTGTTCAATCACTTCTGGATGAGCCCGAATGTACCGCTCAATCGCAGCATCCGCGACATCTTGAGAAGTGGTCGATGGACTTTTGGCCTCCTTGGCCGTGGTTGAACAACCAGCCACGAACAAGGCGAGGATAGGCAGGACACTCAATAGCCGCAGGAACCGGCTCCACATATCGATGCTATTCATAGATGGGTCTCCTGTATGCGCACACATTTCTCCTGGTAACTTATCGATATCCCTCCCCGCTCGTGCCGCCCCCAAAACCGCCCCAGTTCCCGCCGAACCCGCCTTGGCCGGTCCCCCAGTACTCCCCTTTCTGAACCCGCCGATAGGGGTGCCGTAAATCCGGTCGGCTCATCCACCAGAAAAACGAGACGATGGCGGCAGTGGTACCCAATGTAATCCACACTCCAAGTCCCTTGATTCGAGGCCTGGATGGAGGAGTAAACCTCACTTCCTGCGCCGGGGTCGCCAGCGCCACGGCAGTGCGATACAGCCCTTCACCGAAGTGTCCTCGCTCAATCGCAGGTTGAAGATACTGCCGACTGACTTCATTCCTGACGTCCGGAGTGATCGCCGGCAGCATCTGACGCCCCAAGGCCATGGCTGCCTGCCGTTCCTGCACGGCCACGAGGACCATCAGCCCATGTTCCTGCTGCGTCGACCCGATCTGCCATTTGGCGTACAGGACATCCGCATATTCCTTGGCCGACGGGTAGGGTTTGATACTGGGCACGGTCACGATTACCATCTCCACGCCGCTTTTCTTCTCCAGATCGGTGCAGACAGACCGAATGCGCTCCTTCCATTCCGGTTCCACAACTTGCGCATGATCGCTGACATAGCCGATCGGGCTCGGGAGGGGCACGCGTTCCTTCGGCCGATCATAGAGCGCAGCCTGTGCAGTAGCCGTCCACAGCACGAGCACGAGGCTCACCAAGGTTGCCCTAATTGCGTGTTTGTGAGGTCGAGGCATCACCGTGTGATCCGCGTTTCTACAGCCGTGACCAGCCGAGCCAGGCTCTCGAGATAGCGATCCATGAGCCGCGGGATTTCTTTCTGGCCTGGAGATATCTGTCCTCGTTTTAATAACAGCGCGTCATGCAGCCCGGTAAGGTCGACCTCCAAATGAGACTCCAGATCCTTTAGGAGCGGTTCCCCATGCGCCAGCACAGGACGTTCCACTAGTCGTTGCACACCGCGAAGGGCCGGCAGCACTGCCGTGATGGAGAGTGCCAAGAGAATCGTCATGGCTTCTTCGGTGCTCCGTCCTTCCACCAGACGCTGACGAAGACGAAGCAGATTCCCCCGCAATGCCTGGAGCACTTCTGCGGCCAGGTAACGGGGATCCATCTTGAGGCCGACGAAGGGATCCTGCCCCCACAACAATCGGTGGCTGTCGTGAATATCCTGGTATTCCAGTGGGAACGTAACCGAGGCGGACTGGAGATCGTCTGTGGTCAAGAACATGGGCACCACCACCTGTTCCTTGCTCCAACGCTTGTGAACCCCATCATATTTTTTTAATACGGCAAGATCGTAGGATGACAACACTAAAAGTAGATTGAGGTTGGATCGGCCCGGCAGAAACTCCCCTCGCACCGCGCTGCCGTATAAGATGATGCCTTCCAATTCAGTGCCGTAGGTCTTCGTCACATCCTTCACGTAGGACCGTAACAGCTTGTGCGTATCCTCCGGCAACCCATCTATGGTCCAGTCAATCGACTGCATGCCGTTACTGGATGCCTTCTGGCGCCAGATCGCGGGATGAGGGATCCGGCAGAAATCCAGCCGCCATCAGGCGATCCATCATGGTGAAGGGTGGGTCCTTGCGGAGTCCGGCGGTCGTCGACAAGACACGATACCGGAGGCGTGGGTTGCGATCCAACGTACTGAAGACCCGGTCCCGGAGAAAGGCAATGACCGGATTAGCGGTGTTCCAGAACAGCACCTGCTCGTCGGCCAACTTCTGCAGCATGGTGACGTGAGGTCGTCGTGAATCCTCATACCGCTTGAGTCGTGCCGCAGAATAATCATTCGCCGCCAGACATTCCGGAATAAGATCGACCAGCGTCATGGCATCCACCATCGCTTGCATGCGGCCCTGCGAGGCATGAGGATTCATCGCATGTGCGGCATCCCCGATCAGCACAGCTCCGTCAGCCACCCACGTTGGCGTACGCACACGCCCGGTCGGCATGAAGGCGGTTTGCTTCCAATCGGTCAAGGTACGAAAAATCGGCTCACTGGATGGATCGATCGCAATCCATGCCTCTTGCAGCGCCGCAATGCCACGCGCTTTGACACTATCGTATGAACCGGTCTTGATCATGTAGAAGGCGTAGACCTTGTTTCCGGCAGCCGGAAACATCCCAAGAATCGTTCGTTTGCCGACAAAATACTTTGCCTCCTCCAGAGGAATGACCGCATCCAACAGTGCGATCAAATACCCTTGTGGATACAGATGAAGATCGGCTGGAATCTGCAATGCCTCACGCACCTTTGAAAACGCCCCGTCGGCGCCGACGACCATCTTTGCCTTCACCGTAACGTGGTCTTCCCCCTGTTTGGCTGTCAGTCCCACGACTCGCCCATTCTCTCGTAGCAGACCCGTAAACGCCGATCGATACCGCAATGAGACGGAGGGTTCCCGTTCGATTGCGCTCAGAATGGCATGATGCGCCACATTGGGTAATGTCACCACCGCGCGATTATAGGGTGGCGGCAGGTCGCTATAGTCCACGGTGCATAGCCGCTCGCCACCGACACGGCAAAAATGAAACTTATGCACCGTCCGCGTGGAGTCGATGGGCAGCTTACTCAGAAGCCCTAGACGATCCAGTACCTGCTGCCCGTTCGGCTGCAGGATCTCCCCGCGCAATCCCTGCGGCGGGCCAGAAGCCTGCTCCAGCACAATGGTCTTGATCCCTTTCTGCGCCAGCGCAAGAGCCAATACGGCTCCACCGCCACCGGCACCCACGACGGCAATGTCCGTTTCTTCCGTTATCACTCAACCCTCAAAAAGGCTTTCCTGAACTCGGCCTCAACCTTACCCTCAACCATATGGCTATTTCCACTCCTGGAATCGCTCGTGGTCGTTCCACATCGAGAGAAACTTGTCCCGGGCTTTCACCGTCATTGCACGGTCTCGGATAATGTCCAGCCGTTCGTCATTGTATTGATTTCCGCTCGTCGTCTGATTCATCGACCCGCTCGTATTGATCTCATCGTCGATCACGACTTGCTTCAGATGCATGAGGCTATCATGTTGATTGATTTTGATCGGGATCCCGGCATCACGCAACGTGGAGAGGGCCGTTCGTTGCTTTGGATCTTGAAGCCGTTCCCGATCGGTGAGGATACGAACATCCACACCCCGTCGTTTCGCCTCGACCAGCGCCTTCACTGCGAGCGGCGACGTGAACCCATAGGACGCGACAAAGATGGATCGCTTGGCTTGACCATAGATCCGCACCAGATGTTCGAGCGGCCGATCTTCAGGGCCATACCAGACCTCGATCGAGGCAGCGGAGACTTCCCAGCTTGGGCTCAATAGAACAGCGACGATCAACCAGATGACGGCTTGGGAGTAGCACCGCCTGGCAAAAGAAAACGGCGTCGGCTGGGTCATTCCAGTTCGAAGAGATCACGGAAATGGTCGTCTGACGATTCCCAGGCTTGAGGAGCATGTGCCTGAAGCCACTGCCGGAGAAACTGCTTTTGATCAAGAGTCAGCAGTTGTTTAATCTGGTGCGGTCGTCCTTGGATTGGCTGCAGAAGACTGATTCGTTTCTTCATGTCCAGCATCGCGGGCCGGACGTACAGACTCGTAAAGGCCGACGCAGCGTCCTCCGTCCCATCGCCTTGCACCCATACGGAGAGGAACTTGTCCAGCACCAGCCCAGCACTGTCCAACGCCGGTTCCGTATCATGAAACAACTCATTCTCGGACTGCGTTAACGGGGTCGACTCCGCGGCGCGAAAGAGGAAATTCTTTTTCCACATGACGATACTCCATCGGAAGCGGCATAGTGGCGACGAGCCGGATCAAAGTCAAGGCATCCTTCAGGGCAAGTGTCCCTTCTCCGCTGCCCGTCGGACCTGAACTCTTTCAAGTATGAATCCTATTGAACCTTCGTGTCTCTCACAGGGATAGCCGGAGCCTTGACAACCAAAGCGCCCCTTTGCTATTTTTAAAAATTCTTCAATCTCTAAGCCAACTTGGGAGAATCTGTGCAGGTCAAAATCAATGGGAAGCCAGAGGAGATCCAGAACGGAACCGTCCTCGATTTGCTCAAGACCAAGAACATCGAACCGCAGATGGTCGCCGTCGAGGTCAATGACAAGGTGTTGGACCGTGACCACCTTGCCACGACCCACCTCAACGAAGGAGACCAAGTGGAGTTTCTCTTCTATATGGGAGGAGGCCGGTGAGCACAACCTTGTACAAAGACATCACTGAGCTGATCGGCAAGACTCCGCTCGTTCGACTGAACCGCTTCTCAAAATCCGGTTCAGCCACGATCTATGGAAAAGTGGAATTTTTCAACCCAGCCGGCAGCGTCAAGGATCGTATCTGCCTCAATATGATCAATGAGGCAGAACGACAAGGGAAGCTCAAGCCTGGCGGAACCATCGTGGAGCCGACCAGCGGCAACACCGGTATCGGATTGGCTCTGGTCGCAGCAGTACGAGGCTACCAGCTCATCCTCGTGATGCCGGAGAGCATGAGCATGGAGCGGGCCAGCTTGTTGTCGTCGTATGGCGCACAGTTGGTGTTGACGCCAGCCTGGGAAGGCATGAAAGGATCGATCAAAGAGGCGGAGAGTATCTTGGCCCAAAATCCGTCGTACTTCATGCCGGATCAGTTCTCGAACCCGGCTAACCCGGCCATGCATAAGATGACGACCGCGCCGGAAATCTGGGAGGCGCTGGACGGAAAGATCGATGCCTTCGTGGCAGCGGTGGGAACCGGCGGAACCATCACGGGATGCGGTGAAGTCTTCAAGGAAAAGAACCCGCAGATCAAAATCATCGCCGTCGAACCGGCAACCTCACCGGTCTTGTCCGGCGGCGATCCTGGACCTCATAAAATTCAAGGGATCGGTGCGGGGTTTATTCCGAGGGTTCTGAATCGAAAAATCCTCGACCGCGTGATGACTGTGACGGATGACGAGGCCTATCAGACTGCCAAGCAGCTCTCGAAGAAAGAAGGCCTGCTGGTCGGCATTTCTGCCGGTGCGAATGTGTTCGCCGCCCAAAAGGTCGCGGAGGAACTGGGACCCGGCAAAAATGTCGTCACCATCCTGTGTGACACGGGCGAGCGCTACATCAGCATTGAGAAGTATTTTAATATTTGAGAAGCTGACAGGCACGAATGCAAGCAAGCTGACATTCGGTCCTTGTATCCTGTCAGCCTGTGCTCCTTGTCAGCCGTATTGAACATGGACTTCACCGAAGAACAGATCAATCGCTACAGCCGGCATATCCTGTTGCCTGAGGTCGGCGGCAAGGGGCAGAAGAAGATCGCCAAATCGCGCATTTTGCTCGTCGGTGCCGGAGGGCTCGGCTCACCAGCTGCGTTGTATTTGGCTGCAGCAGGCGTCGGGACGATTGGGCTGATCGACAGCGATGTGGTGGACTTGACCAATCTGCAACGCCAGGTCCTACACCATACCCCCGATGTGGGCCGTCCCAAGGTGCTCTCCGGTAAAGAAAAGATTCAAGCGTTGAACCCCGATGTGAATGTCTCGATGTACGAAGAACGCCTCACCGCCGGCAATGCGTTCAAGATCTTCAACGACTACGACGTGGTTATCGACGGCGTGGATAATTTTCCAGCCAAGTTTCTGATCAACGACGCCTGCTTTTTTGCCGATAAACCGCTGGTCCATGGCGGCATTCTTCGATTTGATGGACGAGTCACCACCATCATCCCCAAGAAGTCAGCCTGCTATCGTTGCGTGTTCAAGACACCTCCTCCACCTGGCTTGGTGGCCTCCTGTCAAGAGGCCGGAGTGATCGGCGTGTTGGCCGGTATTATCGGAACGATCCAGGCAACGGAAGCCCTGAAACTGGTCCTTGGTATTGGACGGCCTTTGACCGACCGTATGCTGGACTTCGATGCACGGAAAACGCAGTTCAGAGAAATCAAAGTCCGCCGCAACCCGAATTGTGCACTCTGCGGGGAACATCCGACGATTACCGAGTTGTTCGACGATGGAGACCCCTATGCGGGATGTGCCGTGCGTCCCTCTGCATAGGATTTGAGAAGGTGGTGCCACAATGAGCAAAATGAAAGCGCTGGTGTGCCGCGAGTGCGCAAAAGAATATCCGACCAAGGCGATCCACGTCTGCGA
>DCZN01000073.1:48984-49899 GCA_002331625.1 Nitrospira sp. UBA2083
CCGTGGCCTGCGCCTCGACCGGCAACTTAGCCAACTCCGTGTCGGCTCATGCTGCCTCCGCCAATCTGCACTGTTACGTGTTCATTCCCGGCGACCTGGAGGCAGCCAAGGTGCTCGGCAACCTCATCTATAAGCCGCACGTTGTCGAGGTAGAAGGAAACTATGATGACGTCAACCGGCTGTGCAGTGAGATCGCGGGCGAACATGGCTGGGCTTTTGTGAATATCAACATCCGTCCCTACTATGCCGAAGGCTCCAAAACTTTGGCCTTTGAAACCGTGGAGCAACTGGGATGGAAGACGCCCGATCAAGTCGTCATCCCCATGGCCTCTGGCTCGCTTCTTACCAAGATTTGCAAGGGCTTGCATGAAATGAAGTATGTGGGGTTGATTGACGAGGTGCGCACCAAGATCAACGGCGCCCAGGCCGAAGGCTGCTCGCCGATTTCGACGGCCTTTAAAGCCGGTCGTGACTTTTTCAAGCCTGTTAAACCAAAGACCATTGCCAAGTCGCTCGCCATCGGCAACCCGGCCGATGGGTACTATGCGCTCAAGGCGACGGCGGAAAGTCATGGTTCCATGGACATGGTGACGGATGAAGAAGTGGTGGAAGGCATCCAGCTGCTGGCCCAAACCGAGGGCATCTTCGCGGAGACAGCCGGTGGGGTCACGATCGGTGTGCTCAAGAAGCTGGTCAAGCAAGGGATCATCAAGAAAAACGAGGTGACGGTCGCCTATATTACGGGGAATGGGTTAAAGACGCAGGAAGCAGTGATCGATGCCGTTGGTCGGCCGACCCGCATTCAACCCAGTCTCGTCGCCTTTGAGAAAAACTTCAAACTCGGCAAAAATGGTGGTGGTGATTCATGATTAAAGTCCGTATTCCAACTCCGCTGAGACCGTTGACCAAGAACCA
>DCZN01000073.1:49994-59851 GCA_002331625.1 Nitrospira sp. UBA2083
TGCGCCGGTTCGTCAACATCTACGTCAACGAGGAAGATATCCGTTTTCTCAAGGGCAAAGACACCGCCTTGAAAACCGGCGACGAGGTCTCGATCGTGCCGGCGATCGCGGGAGGGTAATCATGGCGCATTTGCGGTTCCATATTCGCTTTCCTGAAGAGGGAATTCGACAGCCGATCATCTATCAGATCGGCCGCGAGTATAACGTCGTTACCGACGTCAGACGAGCCGATGTGCGCGACACGACAGGCTGGGCGGACGTCGAATTTTCAGGTGACACAGCGGAAATCGAGCGTGCACTCGAAGGCCTTCGCAAAAAAGGCTGCAGCGTCGATCCCATTGAATTGAACGTGGTCGAGTAGGAAAACGCTGACAGGCAACCAAGTTGACATGCTGACAAGACAACCTATTTCCCCTCTTCCTTGTCAGCTTTCCCTCTTGTTAACCTGAGGGCTATTACATTTCATGGAACTCACTGAACCAGAAATCCAACGTTATAGTCGACACATCATCCTGCAGGATGTAGGTGGCAAGGGCCAACTGAAGCTCAAGCGGGCGAAAGTCTTATTGATCGGTGCCGGTGGTTTGGGATCTCCAGCTGGTCTGTATCTCGCCGCCGCCGGCATTGGTACGATCGGATTGGTCGATGGGGATGTTGTCGATCTCTCAAATCTGCAACGACAGATCATGCACTCGACCGCCACGCTGGGAAAGCCGAAGGTCGAGTCCGGCAAGCAGACGCTCTCGGCCATTAATCCTGAGATTACGATCAACGCATACCACCAGTTGGTCGATGCGGACAATATTCTCCCACTCATCTCGCAATACGATATCGTACTCGACGGGTCGGATAACTTCACGACGCGGTTCTTGGTGAACGACGCCTGTTTCTTTGCAAAGAAAACACTGATCTCCGCCAGCATGTTCCGGTTCGAGGGCCAGTTGACGGCGATTAAGCCGCACCAAGGCTATCCCTGCTACCGCTGTCTTTATCCGGAACCTCCGCCGGCTGGGCTGGTGCCGAATTGCCAGGAGGCCGGTGTGTTGGGTGTCTTAGCCGGCACAATGGGCATCCTCCAGGCCTCGGAAGCGATCAAGGAAATTCTCGGCATCGGCGAAACCATCGCCGACAGGCTCGTGATCTACGACGCGTTGGAGATGAAGTTCCGCAAGGTCAGCCGCCCCAAAGATCCGGCTTGTCCTCTGTGCGGGCCGAATCCGAAGATCAAGGATCTCAGTCTGGACTACACAGTCAGCTGCACCATTTAGCAAGATGCTGAAAACGTCTGCCAGCTTCGTTCTCGCATCGCTCGGATCCTCAACGTACCTCCGAATGTACGCCTCGGCCCCTCGCTCACTGCGGCCTCGCTGGACAACCGTTTTGAGCATCTTGCAGATCTATTCAATGCCGACTATTGGAAGGTTTTGCGACCTCAGGTTCAACTAAACGTGGTAGACCTCGTCATTCCCAAAGCAATTCTCGACAACATCATCGCCCATGCGAAGGAACTGACTCCGTACGAATGTTGCGGGCTCCTGGCCGGGAATAACGGCGTGGTCAGTCGTCTTTATCGCATCAAGAACATCGTCGCGATGGAGGGCGCACAAAACCTCTCGTCATTCGATTCGGCAAAGGCTGCACATTTGGAGCGGCTCTCTCCTGAAGAACGGGCAGAGATTGCCTTCGTGATGGACATGCAAGACTTCTCCACCGCCAAGAAGGACATGCGCAACAATGGGCTCGATCTGCAAGTCGTCTATCACTCCCACCCACACGACCCTGCCCGCCCGTCAGTCACCGATATCAAAATCGCCACCGACTATGAAGAGATCTGGCCGAAGATCAACCTTCCCCTTCCTGCCTATCTTCTCGTCTCGCTCATGAATCCAGAACCGGATGTGAAGACCTATTGGATTAAATCCGGTCGCGTCACTCCTGCCAACGTCCAGATCATCTGAGCGCGATTTTTCCGGTTCACATCTCTCTCCGAATATACTAATGTTCCTCCAGTAGGCTGTTGATAAAGACCTCCAGCCGCGTTCTCTCGTCGCTCAGAGGCTCAACGTACGAGACAAAGTACGACTCGCCTCTTCACTCGCTGCGGCCTTGCTGGACGGCCTTTCTGAACAGCCTCCGGGGCATCCACATCTGGTCGCCCACCATCTGCACTGATCCTTTTGTGGAGACACCATCGGGTTTGTCAACACACTGCTAGCGTTTAGACGAGGAGCATCGTTCATGAATCTATTGCAACACTCCATCTCGTTGTCCTTGTGGCTACTCACCGTATTGGCTGTGCCGGCCTTTGCCGAAGACCGCAGCTTTTATAGTCCCGTGATTCACATCGATAAGGAGAAAAGCCAGATCCTCATCTCGACCAGTGCCACGGTGTTCTATATCGAAGTGCCAGAAGCCGCAAAGCCCCATATGGAGAAGCTGCCCATCTCAGGCCTGGTGGATTTCGTAGTCGAAATGCGCGGTGAGGACAAACTGCCGTTAATCAAAACCTGGAAGGTGAAATCAGGTGAGTCGACATGTATGTTCTTCAATGGAAAGGAGTGCAAGTAGCGGTAGATACCTTCTTCTCCTGAGCAGATAGCTTCGCTCAACGGAAAATTTCTATATGCTCAACCACACGGTGATCACGTTCACCCTCCTCGGCTTTCCAAAGAGAGTGCATCAGCTTCTTGTCCAGAAGAACCTCCAGCGTTTCGTGATCTTCAGGAGACATGGGAATGGCCAACTTCGCCCTAGTTCGAGTCATAACACCGCTGCATTCTTGAAATCTTAGCTATGGTTTTCGATGGGTCGTATGTAGAAAGAGTGTAAACCAGGTTCATATCAAAAAGTATAGGAAAGCGTGCACTAACCGACCGGTTGTTGCACATGGATCGGGCAAGGCATCCGTGCTCCCTCAGCCCTCCAGCTAGCTTCATTCAGTTCCGAAGGTGATGCCAGTCGTACTCAGCGAGGTTGTGAACGAAGGTGGAGTCTTTAGGGAGGTTGCCAAGTTTGTCAACTCAGTCGATATGCTCCACAAGGCGCATCATCTTGTCCAAATTCGATGTGTCCGCCCATACAGCCAGAATTAGCGGCGATGAAGGTTGCTATCTCCTCCGATTTGCCGTCGTTCGGACAGGAACTCCCACAGCTCGTTCCAATGAACCGGCATGGCATTAACATGTCCGTTTCCCTGGCAGTAAGCCATGAGGCTTGGTTTCGTGTCAGTCATAATTAGGTCTTCACCAACTTAAAGCTCACCTGGTAGCGATAGAAGGCAATGTTCGGTGTCATGGCTAAGGCACGTCGGATTCGCGGGTCGTCCTCGTGCGCGATAATCATACCTAGCACGGTCTGCCCCTCCTCAGCTAACTCGTCCTTCACGAAGCTCATGTAACGAAGCGTCTGTCCTACTACGGAGTCGCTGGCACGCCCTTTCTTCAATTCCACCACCAGCAGTCGTTTCTTGTCCTTGCTGATCCCGAGAATATCGAGTGGACCGGTATCGGTTGGGTATTGCTGTGCTTTCTCGCCGTCCTCCTCGTAAATATCGTAGTCTTTACCAAGTTCGGTTTGCGGCCAGTTCTTAACCAGAAAATCCTCAAGATGCTCCTCCAATGCGAAGGATGTGGGATCTTCAATCGAGGCATCCGTTGAAATCAGCTTTGCGGCGGGAATGCCACCGATCAGTTTTCCGATCTCGATGCAATGCTGGGTGACCCTGCTTACCGTGCCGATTGCCCCTGTGGAGTTCCGCAACGCCTCGCTCATGGCCGCCCGATCGATGCTCACGTTCAACCAGGTGACGGGGCGACGGTGGAACAGAATCTTACCAGGTTCGTAATAGTAGCTGCCGCCGACTTCACCAACGCGATACTTGCCCGTTCCGTCTGGACACAAAACCACGTCCCCCTTCTGAATGCCTTTTGACACCGTCCACAACGCGCCGCAGGCTAGCCCTGCAGCAATCTTGGTTTTATCCGTGTGCGCGGCTAGATAAACGGGGATGAACTCCCTGTTGAACGCTCGCCAATCGTCAGGTAGTTTGCTGGTGAGGTCTTGGTTGATACCGAAGTCTGTGCCGATGAAGTTGCCGGTGAAACACTCCTCTGCATAAACGCTCTTCGGTCCCAGCATGACGCGATAGTAGCTCTTCATAGAATCAGAGTTTCCCGTTGAATGCATGGTGCAGCAGCGACCTCTTCAACGCGTCCGGCGCGGCGAGCTTTTCCTGGTAGATAGTGGCAAGGTCGTGGTGGTCGAGTGGGTTAGTCATGTTGGGCCAAGGCTAGGCCGTCCGTAGGAGAGTGTCAAGCCGTCACTAGATCAAGTGGAGCAGTGCAATGGGCGGATCATCGTCCCTCAATTCGCAGGTCATGGCTGTAGAAATTCGTGGGGCTGGCAGGAATGTATGGACTCCTGATGCGGTAAGAATTTTTGATAGAGTACGGATACCGTAGCTACCGTAGGAATTGCTGTCGATTCGGGATCATAGGGATTAGCATAGGGTTCATCACTCGGGTAACGGAAGCGTTGTCAGGCTTCATTGCTTCCGTATACCATCTTCAGAATATGGTGCAATGATTCAGGAGGTCCGCATTGGTTGATCGCTAAAATACTCGATCATAGAAAAGTTGACACTCGACTCTTGTCTTATCGATTCACGCTTCACGAACGACGATTCCCTATTATTATTCTATTCCCCACTCCCCGCCATGTCGTCGATGAGGGGACGATTGATGTCGGTGCATCCGCAACAGATGGTATCGAAGAGTGTGTCCGCGTCTGCGACAAAATTCTTTTCATCCGTGAGCTTGTCCGCAATGACCTGGGCATAACAGATGTCGCAGAGCATCATCAAGCCGCGCGACACTCCGACCGTTTTTCGTCCTGCACTTGTAGCCATGAAGCCTAGACCGATCCTTTCTGAAGGGCCATAAAGAAATCTTCCGCCTCAAGATCAATCCCGCACTGCTGACATTCGTGTGGCTGATCGACTGGAGGAACGTCTAACGGCGTGCGATCGATTCGCCCACGGCAGACGTGATAAAACCGTCCGCGCGCATGCTCGTCATCCAACGGATCGCTCTCGTACACCAGCACCACCGATCATTCCCCCCTCTGGTTGTGTCGTGGAAAGTATACCGGCGTCGAGTCAATAGCCGCAACCACCGTTAGACATCGAAGTTGAGGCTACGGAAGAATCAGATTTACCCCTCATCACCCTTAACCTTGATATCAGCCTTAATCTCAGCACCCAGCTACACCTGGAACTGGGCTTCGTACAGACTCGCATAGACACCACCTCGACCCAGCAGCTCCTCGTGTCGACCATCCTCCACTAATCGGCCTTGGTCGAGTACCAAAATCCGATCCACATCGTGAAGCGTCGACAATCGATGGGCGATAATGAAGGTGGTGCGTCCTCGGGTAAGTTCGTCTAAGGCTTCCCGTATTTTGACTTCGGTTTCAGTATCGATATTAGACGTGGCCTCATCAAAAATGACGATGGGCGGATCTTTCAACAGTACTCGAGCGATCGACACGCGCTGTTTTTGCCCGACCGACAGTTTGACGCCTCGTTCGCCGATCCATGTATCATACCCTTCCGGAAGCGCGGTAATGAACTCATGCGCCCGAGCGGCGCGCGCTGTCGCTTCCAAACGCGCCTCATCCGCATGCAAATCGCCGTACAGCAGATTGTCTCGAACCGTCCCATTAAATAAGAACGGTTCTTGTTGCACAAACCCGATCTGCTGCCGTAGATAGGCAAGCGGCAAATCGCGAATGTCCTTCCCATCGATATTAATCGCCCCATCTATGACATCGTAAAACCGCATCAAGAGCTTCAACAGCGTACTCTTCCCGGCCCCGCTCATCCCCACCAGCGCCACACGCTCTCCTGCCGGTACAACTGCGGAAAATCCTCTCAGGACAGGAACGTCAGGTCGGTAGTGGAACTGCACCTGGTCGAATCGCACTTCTCCTTGGACACGGTGGATCGGAGCCATCACTCCGGGACGATCGGCAACGTCCGGAATCGTATCCAGCACGTCAAAGACCCGCTCACTTGCCGCCAGCGCATGCTGCAGCATGTGATTGACGGAATGAATCTGATTGATGGGCACGTAGAACATCGCCAGGTAGGACAAAAATAACACCAACTCGCCAAGTGTGAGACGGCCCTCCATGACCTCGCCCGCACCGTACCAGAGGATCAAGACCGTTCCTAGGGCGGCCACCAGAATCATGCCTGGCGAATACATCGACCACAAGACCATCGCGTTGAGGTTTTTCTCACTATAGGCCTGGCTGAGCCTGTCGAATCGTGTTTGTTCATGCCCTTGGCGGCCAAACCCCATCGTCTCTCGGATACCGGACAAGGCATCCTGTAAGTACCCATTCAGTTCAGCGGCGCTCTGGCGAGTTTCCCGATAATACCCATGGACCTTCGACGTAAACCAACTCGCAGACAGCGCCAGCACTGGAATCGGCAAGAGCGAGAGGGCCGCCAGTTTCCAATTGAGCATGAACAGAAGCCCTGTAATCCCGATCAGCGTCAGTAGTGCTGTGATCATCCCTTCGAGCCCGTCGATAAAGATCCGCTCGACATGTTCCGTATCGTTGGTCACTCGGGACATAATTTCGCCTGTCGAGCGGTTTTCAAAATAGGTGATGGACAGAGATTGGAGGGCGGCGAAGATATGCCGACGAAGGTCGTGGACCACCGTCTGTTCAAGTTGATTATTCAATCTGATTCTGAGCGAGGCAAACACGTTTTTGAATAGATAAGCGCCCACCAGAAGACCGATCGCCCCTGGCAGCAATGATGCTTGCTTGGCTTGAATCACATCGTCGATGATGATCTTGATGACCCAGGGCGGCACCAGTTCCATCGCCGTCGCAGCTGCAGCGCAGAGCAGCGTCGTGACCGCCAACGTGCGGTGAGGCCGAAGATATTGCAAAACACGAAGAAGAGATTTCACAAGCGGTTCGACAAGGCAGGCATCAAATCACGTTTGTGGGTTCTTTTTGCCAGTACTGTGCAAACTCGTCCAACTGCGTGAGAGTGGACATATCCGTCATGCGATCGAGAAAGACTTTGCCGATCAAGTGGTCGAGTTCGTGCTGGATACAGACCGCATAGAGTCCCGTCGCCTCAAAATCCAAAGGTTTGCCCTTCCGATCCAGCCCCTTGACCCGCACGAGCGAGGGTCTCGTCACTTTGCCCCGTAACCCATCAACGCTTAAGCAACCTTCCCAATTCTCAACCTGTTCGGGTCCATAATACACAATTGATGGATTGATCAGGACGGTCTCTGGAAATCCGCCGTCTCCTTTGCATCCCATGACCACCAACTGAATGGACCGAGAGACCTGCGGCGCAGCCAGCCCGATACCAGGCTCGTCGTACATCGTTTCAAACATGTCGTCGATCAAGCGCTGAATTTCGGTCGACTTGATCTCTCGCGGATCGATCGGCACGGCAACCTTGCGAAGGATCGGATTCCCGAGCTTGGCAATTTTCAACAAGGTTTCTGTCTTTAATCTCATAGCATTATTCGTAACACAGCCACGTTCGATCCCGCAACGTCCCTGGACTCAGGTTACGATCTCCGTTTCGACGATCTCGGCTCCGGAATCTCAAACATGTCCCGATTGGTGTCCCACCACTCTGTCCATTCGCTCGACCACGCGGCACGATCCTGCTTGGTAGACGTGTCCCAGTCGTGGAACTCAGTTTCATGACGGGTCAGAATCCACAGTGATTGCAGAGCCGACAACGCCACGAATCGCTCCTCGTCGCTGAGCATGGGGATTAAGATAGGAATGACGGCCTTTTGCCGAACATACCGCCCTTCAAACGCTGCAGCTTTTCTAACCGATGGATTGGGATCCTTGGCCATGACGTCGATTGCCTCCGGGGCTTTTGCGGAATCCAGACGAACGGCCACCCGCAACGCATGTTCTCGAATCCGAGGAACCTCGTTCGGCTCCTTCGCAGCAGAGAGCAGAGCGGGTACCCCAGTCACCCCCTTCATCATCAGCAAGGTTTCAATGGCATTGTACCGAATCCTCGGGCTCGACATGGTCAGCGCCTGAACCAGAACGGGAACAGCCGGTTCCCCTAAATGCACGAATTCCCCCATCGCCCAAAACTCCTGTTTGCCTTCCAACAGTGGCAGCAACGCCTCGGCCCGCTTGAGCTCCTCTGGGGTGAGCGGGCTCTTATTGGGGGGGATCGACACATCCGGAACGTCAGGGTTCGCTGGCGGGGCTTCATAGGGGATTTGCACCAGCCATGTCGACACAGGCTGATCGGATACCGCGTACAGCGCCTGTGTGTCCACAACACTGGCGAAGATCATGGCGGCAATGCGGGCAGATGTGATCACGGCGCGTACACTCCTCTTACTGCATGGTCGTCGCACGTGGTCTGGCTGGATGAGGAATACTCACAGGCACGTATCAGGTCAATACGTTGAAACGGAGGGCACAACCGACTCATCAGCCGTTGATCTTAGTCCAACCTGGAATTCACTTCTCGTAGATGTTTCCGCACACGGACTTTCTCATGATGTTTCCGCAGCAACTGCTGGCGGACCACGTCCTGATTTGCGGCGACAATGCGAACCAACCGATCCATATCTTCGGCATGGTCTCGAACCAGTTCGGACAGCTTCTGAATCTGCTCCTCTAACTTTTCCAGGCGCCAGGCCATGTTGCGCAAGGGATCCGAGGATTTCTCCGCCAGCTTCGTCACACGTCTGGAATCGACTCGTGGAAGAGCCGCGACAACCACATCTCGCTTCATGCTCACTCCTTTGTTCATGGCCCATCAACCCGGGAGGCTTACGTCAGCGTCCTGGTGGCTAGTATTATCCGCATGGCGCGGGAAGTCAACGATTCCGCTTCCTTTCTATTTCATGACGGTCCTGCTAGAATTCGGCCCGTGAAGAATATTTTCACCATGGTCCTGGCTGGTGGAAAAGGTGAACGGCTCTTTCCCCTCACCGACCAACGTGCAAAGCCGGCGGTTCCCTTCGGGGGCAAATACCGTATCATCGATTTCACTCTGAGCAATTGTTTGAACTCCGGGCTCCGTAAGATCGCCGTCCTCATTCAATATAAGTCCCATTCACTCGATCGTCATATCCGGATCGGATGGAATATTTTGACTGCCGAATTGGGTGAATATATCGCATCAGTTCCCCCTCAGCAGCGTATCAGCGAGGATTGGTACCGTGGCACCGCCGACGCGGTGTATCAGAACATGTTTTTGATCGACGGGGAACATCCTGAGTTTTTATTGATCCTGGCCGGCGATCATGTGTACAAGATGAACTACGCGGAAATGTTCCACTGGCTCATCGCCAAGAGTGCGGATGCCGTCGTCGGCGCTATCGATATTCCCGTGCAGGAAGCCTCGCGCTTCGGGGTCATTGCCGTGGATGAAGACTACCGGATTACACGCTTCGATGAGAAGCCGGCAAATCCTATTCCCTTACCCAACGATCCCGCTCATGCCTTTGCCTCAATGGGCATCTACCTCTTCCGCACAAAGGCACTCCGCGAACACCTGATCGCAGATGCACGAGAGGGCAGCGCACACGATTTCGGAAAAAATATCATCCCCAAGATGATCGAACAGGGACGGGTGTACGCCTTCAAGTTTCAAGACGCCAATAAGAAAGCCGTTAAGTATTGGCGAGACATTGGAACACTCGACGCCTATTGGGAAGCCAATATGGATCTGGTCGCTGTCGATCCTCAATTCAATCTGTACGACCCTGAATGGCCGATCCGAACCTATCAAGGCCAGTTTCCACCGGCCAAGTTCGTCTTCGCGCAAGATT
>DCZN01000073.1:59856-60022 GCA_002331625.1 Nitrospira sp. UBA2083
GTCTCCGGCGGCTGCATCATCTCAGGCGGGCGGGTCCAGAATTCGATCTTGTCTCCGAATGTCCGTGTGCTGGACCACGCCGATGTCCGTGAATCCGTGGTCATGGAGAATGTCACCATCGGGGCGCAGAGCCGTATTAAACGCGCCATCATCGACAAGGATGTGG
>DCZN01000073.1:60113-69110 GCA_002331625.1 Nitrospira sp. UBA2083
TCAAAGGGAATGAAACTGCATGCCGCCGTCGATCCATCCGGTTGATCTTGTTACTGCGCTCCGCGACAAGCATCTCACTCCCGCCATTGTGTTTCTCACCTCACGCCGGGCCTGTGACGAGGCCATGGAGGCCTTTGACCATGCGAAGCTCGTACTCCCGGCGATACGACAAGACGCCATCGCACAAGCACTCGAACACGTCATGGCGCAACACCCCAGTATTGCGGAACATCCGCTCATTCCCATCGTGCGTCGAGTCGGAGTCGCGGCTCATCATGCTGGCCATTTGCCAACCTGGAAGATCGCGATCGAAGAGCTGATGCGACAAGGTCATCTTGATGCCGTGTTTGCCACGACCACGTTGGCAGCCGGTGTTGATTTTCCTGCTCGCACGGTTGTGATCACGCAATCCAGCATCCGCAAATCCCGTGACTTTACCGACCTGACGATCGGCGAAGTCCAGCAGATCGCCGGACGAGCCGGTCGCCGCGGAAAAGATCACGTTGGGTTTGCCATCGTGACGCCATCTCCCTATATCGATCTCACGGTTCTGACCAAAGGGTTGACCGGACAACCGGAAGCGATCGACAGCCAGTTTACCATCAGTTACCCGATGGTCTTGAACCTCTTGAAGGCCCATCCACATGAGCACATTCAAGGAATCTTGGCCAAAAGTTTTGCACAGTTCCAACTCAACCAACGCGCCGAACTCCTCGAACGAAAGCTGGACGCGATTCATGTCCAAATGGAGCCCTTCGGCCCCCGCGTCTGTACGGACTGGATCAGCCAATGGCAAACCTTCGACCATGCACGTAGACACCGTCATACCCGACATCAGTCCCACCGATCTGAATCGCCGGAGATTTCGGCTCGTCTGCCGTTCCTGACACCAGGCCGTGTCGTGGGGCTGAGCCGTGGACGAGGCATCGTCCTTCGGCAGTACCGGAGCAAAGGCCAAAAGAACTCCATGCTCACCGTCCTCCGACCGGACAGCGCCGTCACGGAATGTCCCGTCACGAGCGTGAAGGAAATCTATGATCGCACCTACGACTGCATGGAGACGTCAGCATATCCGTGGTGCTCGACAGAAGCATTCGACCGACTCAGCCACCAACTGGAAGAGCTCCCGCCGCGGTTGCCCGTACTTCCCATCCTCGTATCCGGTGTTGCCGAACCATTGCCTGATGCCATCGTCCAATCGTTGGGGGAGTTCCCCTGCCCAACCTGTCCATCACGAGCTGCCTGCCAGAAAGACTTTCCCACAGCCTCTCGCCTCCGCCAGGAACAACATCGCCATACAAAATCCATTCAAGCCCTACGGACCAGTCTCTGGCATCGCTTTCAAGACCGTGTCGAAGTACTGCAAAGATTTGGATATCTCACGCCAGCTGTACAACTGACGCCGGAGGGAGAATGGGCACGGCTCATCCGAATCGATCATTCGTTATTAATTACAGAACTCATCCGAGCCGATGCATTTACCGGAGCTGACCCTTCATTGCTCACCGGAATCATGGCCAGTTTGGCCCATGACGACGATCGCCCCGGAGCGTTTCCCCGCATCAGTCCAGGCTTAATCTCACTGTTAGGGCAAGTCCGTAAGCTCGCGGAGAGTTTGTCTCCCTATGAAGATCCTCCCCTCCTACGTGCCGATGTGGCCGCCCTGGCCGAACGCTGGGTCGCAGATCCCAACCTGACATGGATCGGGCTTTGCCGGCTCACAACGATGGCTGAAGGTGATATTTATCGGCTCCTCACTCGAACCTTGGAATTTCTCTCACAGATTCACATGTTGAAGGACACCCATCCAGGCTTGGCAGAAGCCGCGGCCCAAGCGATCACGAGGATTCGTCGAGGGGTGTTAGAAGAACTACCGTAAAACCAGACTTTATTCGGCACCAAAATAATCTCGCGCAAACAAGGACTGCTCAGCTTCCCCATTCACATGTTGATGATTGACCGCCGACACGTGCCCGTGGTTTCATAGCGCGAAACGGCGTAGGGCTCACTAACCTAACAACCACGAGGGGAGTTGGCCTCACCTGTGTATCCGATCAATCTGGTTGCGTGGTCAATGACCTGACGAGCGACAACGATATCGTTCAGAGGAGTCTTCCTCTGTACACCACCTAGAGGGTGCTTATCATGAAGGATCATATTACGCGCGTACTTGTGACCGGTGGGGCTGGATTTCTTGGCTCACATTTATGCGAACGTTTGCTGCAAAGCGGCCACGACGTCCTTTGTCTCGATAACTTCTATACAGGGGGCAAGCGAAACATCGCTCACTTGTTGGACAATCATTCTTTTGAGCTGCTCCGTCATGACGTGACGTTCCCTCTGTTTGTCGAAGTCGACCAAATCTATAACTTGGCCTGTCCGGCCTCACCGATCCACTACCAGAACGATCCCGTTCAGACAACGAAGGTGAATGTGCATGGATCAATCAATATGCTGGGATTGGCGAAAAGGGTGAAAGCCACCATCCTTCAAGCCTCGACCTCAGAAGTGTACGGCAATCCTACAATCCATCCGCAGGTTGAAAGTTATTGGGGGAATGTCAATCCGTTAGGGCTACGAGCCTGTTATGACGAAGGTAAACGATGCGCTGAAACCTTGTTTTTTGATTATCACCGACAGCATAAGGTTGCAATCAAAGTTGCCAGAATTTTCAATACCTACGGCCCACGGATGCACCCGAACGATGGGAGAGTAGTCTCCAACTTTATCATTCAAGCCTTAGAGGGAAATCCGATCACTATCTATGGAGATGGGTCACAGACACGATCATTCTGCTATGTCGATGACCTGGTTGAGGCACTAATCAGATTAATGCAGACACCAACAGTATGCACTGGTCCGGTCAACCTCGGAAACCCAGAAGAGTTTACCATTCTCGAATTGGCCGAATTGGTTATCCGACTCACAGGCTCTCGATCAAAGATTGTGAGGATGGGACTTCCCCAGGATGATCCGGAGAGACGAAAACCTGATATTTCTCTCGCTAAATCCACATTAGATTGGTTTCCAAAAATTCCATTAGGGGAAGGCATCACGAGAACCATAGCCTATTTTGACGAGCTGCTTCGGTCTGGATCGATCACGAGGTAGAGCAGCATAGACATAGAGCAAGACCTCTCTCGCCAATCCGTGTTGATTCTTCCAGCCATTATCATCTCCTGGCACCCAGCTGGTCGGAAGATGACCTCGTAATCATAGCCAAAGACCACATCCCTCAACTACACACAGGGAACCGGTGTCAATCTTAACCCTGCACTATAGGCAACGGGAGCAGGAAGCGATGCGCGGAACCTCACTTAGGAAATATCGCGCATAACGCCCATTCAATTCAATGCACACCTTCATTTGAGCTTCTTAAGCTCTTCTTGAAGTGCCGACCATGCAGGACGAGGTGTCCCATCATTCTTGGCGTAGCCAAGCGAGCCTGTGAAACGCACGAAATCCTCCTGTCCTTGGATGCCGGCCTGGGCAGCCAAATCTTGATTGACAGAACCGGGAAAATCGTAAAGAACGAAGAGACCCAACACATCCATTTGGTCTTTGTAGCGCCGATAGATCCTGAATAAGTCGCGAAGGTATTCGACTTGGTGAGCATCAGACCCGCCAAGCCCTTCAGCGCTCCAGGCAGTCTCTGTGATGAGGAACGGCTTGCGGATTCGCTTGGCGATCGCAATCATATCCTGCATATAGGGTTCCGTGGTCGTGGGTGTGGCTCCGGAGATGGACTGTGGATAGAACGAAAACCCAACGATGTCTCCCACCGTACCGGTCTGTTCGATAACGTCCAATGCCTTCTGCATCTTGGCATCGTGATAGGTGGAAATAGTGCCGATCTTCACTCCTGGATATTTCGCATGAACCGCCCGAACGACTTCGCTCAGGAGGTTCTTATAAGCGGGAATGGCGTCACGATGCGATACGAAATAGTCGTCAATCTCATTGCCAATCCACAGATAGTTGATCTGTGAAGGATAGCGAGCGAGCAGCGTTTCGACGAAGCGAGTCAGTCGCCTCACAAAACCCGGTTCATCAAAGGTCCGAAATCGAAGATCCTTCGGATAGGTCCCAAGCTGGCTGGTATCAATGATCTTGAGAATAAAACTGACTCGAAGCTGTTGTTCTGCCAGCAATTGCATAGGGAAGTCCAGGTCGCCCCAGGAATAGTTTCCCTGACTGCTTTCAAGTTCTGACCACATGTAATACAGGGTACATAATGACACACCAAGATTTTTTGCCGTGGTATAGCTGCGACGAAACCCATCTACATCGAGTTGAGAGCCATCTCCCGGGAAGGTAATGGCCATACTCAGCCGACCGTTGATCGGAGCAATAGGAGCCGGTAGATTCACATGATTGACGTTCTCTGCGCATGCCGGCAAGTAATTCAAGAACAGGACACAAAGTACAAGCAATGACGTTGTGACCCAATACCTATTCTTCATGCTGCTTCCCCTTTCTTCGCGCGAGGCCGGTGCGCCGGTATGGCGTGGCGACGCTCTTTCAACCGGGACAGTGCCTGAAATACCGGATGGGACAGTACTTCGCCTACGAGGCGATGCCCTCGTTGGTTCAGATGTGTGAAGTCTCCCTCCCAAAACAAATCCCCTGGCTCAGCTTGGTGAGACAATGAATCTGTCAGATCGATGACCGAAATTCCCCTCCTGCTCAATGCCTGTGACAATGCAAGGTTAAGGGGGAGAACTGTATCAGATGTTCCTGAACGGTAGCGAGCCTCTTCAAGTTGACACTGAGATGGAAGGACGGCCACGATCAGGTCAGCATCATGCTGAAGCGCCCACTCATAGACTTCAGAGATCAATTCCTGAGTGTAGGCCAATGCATCAGACACAGGAAAGTCCGAAGGAGGCCATCCGCACGGTTGAGACACGGCGAGACCTTCTAGAGATACAGGGTCTTGCCTCGATGACCGTTCCGGAATAGCGGCGCCAGCATAACTTCGCCATTCACGCCACGAGGGGAGCAGAGCCTTCCCATAGCTCAACCGTCGGAGTATTAATGAGCACAGGTGGCTCCACTCACGACATTTCGCTCGCAACTCCGATGTGAGTCCTTCTGAGCGTTCGTGTAACGGCTCGATCGTGACCAGTCCCTGCTGAAAACTGTTCCAATTTCGGACGAGCATGACCGGCGATGTGACCCCCAGAAGAATCACGTCAGGCTGAACAGAAACATCCAACTGTCGCAACGCCTGAAGATGCTGTAACGTGTTATAGCCCCACACTCCCGCATTCACCACATCGACAGGCAAGGCCGCCAACTGCTTCCGTAGCATTTCCTCCACGATTTGGGGGTAGGCCTCTTCGGCCTCGACCCCCCATCCAAACGTGACTGAGTCCCCAAGAGCCAATACTCTGAGCCCCAACTTTGAAGAACCGAGAGTGGTGTCTCGATATCCCAATTCATTGGTAACAATTCGAATGTCGAACCCTCCCCATTTGCGATGGCAACCATTATAGTGAGGAGCCATGACATATCCCATAGCAGGGACCTGGCGAAACAGGCCTACAGGTTCACAAAAAAACATACGGAACAGAGCTTCGGCCGCACCAAGGCTCCCCACCAACGCCACCAGCATCAGCAACCCGTTCAGGGCCACTCGCTTCATATCTTCTTCCCTCAACCGATGGAGGCCATACTGAGCCCTCTACCGGGAGTGACTTTCCGCACTCAAGTCGACCCTCGGCCAGAGATGGCTGGGGTGAAGCAAACGCCGAGCCAATTGCACATCATCTCGCCGAAGCGTGCCGGTCCCAACAAGTATCACCGCATACATAATCAAACTCACCGCACTCGCGACCGCCGGATGCATCTGTAAACCCAAAGAGCCGATCGCTCCGGCAATCGAGGCAGCCAACAGCGGTTTAACCAATACCCAACCACTGATACCCGTTCCCGTATCAGCCTGCAGGGCACGGCGACACATCTCCATCAGAAGAATGTTGGCCAGCACTGAGGCCACCGCCGCACCCACCGCATGGAACCATCCGATTAACGCCGCCGAGAACACAATATTGAGGAGCACAGCTACGGCGAGCAAACCTAACGCAAGACGTTCTTTATTGGCGGCCACCAACATGGTGCCCATGAGGGAGTGCCATGCCGTCGCCACAATGCCCCACCCAAGAATCTGGAGAATGACTCCTGCTTCGCGATAGGACTCTCCGAATAAACACTCCAACATGGATGGTGCCCACCAGGTCAAGAGTAGGGTCAGCGGAAGAACAACAATCCCGACAATCTGAATCCCCTTTGCCCCGATCTGATGAAACTGACGGTGGTCCTCAATGAATGTACGGGCCAGTATCGGAAAGAGCACATAGACGAGGCTGTCAGGGAATACTTTTAGCATCGCGCCGATTTTGAGCGCCGCACTGTATAGTCCGCTCTCATGTGCAGAAGCCAGTTTGGAAATAAGCAGCATGTCGATGGAGGTAAACAGTATTCCCAGTGCGTATGTACCGCCGAAGACCGGCACCTGGCGACATATCGTCCAACAAGTCGCCCACTTGACGGCCCGCAAAGGAAGGAAGAAATACCTCGCAACGAGGCCAGCACCTCCTATCGCGGCCATGAATCGGCACAGAGTATGGACGAGGGCTAACGCGATGAGGCCGTACCCCATAAACATGAACGCAAAACTCGCCAGCCCCTTCACGACCGCCTCTCCAACCGAGGTATAGGTGATGAAAACATTCCGTTCATGCGCCCGGAATATGGCTTCGTTTAGCCCGCAAATCGCCGAGGGCAGCAATCCCAACGACATCAACGCATTGGCTACGACAACCTCCTGGGGATAGTCGAGGAGATACACGATCACTGTCGATGCAAGGCCACATGCAGCGGCCAATCCCGCACCAACAACTGTGGCATTTGGATAGTACTGATGGATCCCAGACCGATCTACGGAGAACTGCCGTGTAAGCAGAACACTCAGCCCCATGGACGTGGACACCTGCAAGACGGTGAACAAGGTCGTCAGAAACACATAACTACCGAGATGGTCCACGCCAAGCATGCGTGCCACTCCAACAATGAGCACCATTGCAAGAGCGGGCAACACACCAAGCGTCAACCCGGTCGCGATGACATTTCGAACCATGCGGCGACTAGAGCTCATACGATCAGTTCGAGAACGGTTTGCGAGCATACGCTGCTAATCGCTTCCCGCGGAGAAGACGCTCTTCGCACCATGTCAGAGGTCGGAAGAGCAACCAACTCGGATAGCGCAGAAGCTTCTTCACTGTTCCAAGCCTTGCAACGGCTGGTGGGGGCGCTCCTCCCACCCGCTGGCTTGTATTCTCGGAACTGATGGCATGCCGTCGCTCCTTGAAATAGGTAACGGGGAGCATCATGTATTCCATCGCGTCACGCAGGTGCCAGGAGGCGGTGATCAGGGTTCTGAGGCAAACAGGTTGAAGCCCTGTCTCCTTTATGAGACGCGTGAGTGACATGGGGGTGAAATGATGGACATGTTGTTCGGGTCGTATGTCCTCCCAATGCTCGCGGAACACTGCCGCCTCGAGGGAGTCAAAATTTGGACATTCGATATAAAGATATCCCCCTGGTTTAAGGAGTTGAAATACATGACCTACGAACTCTCGAGGGTTATCGACATGCTCGATAACATGATGCAAGGTGACGGCATCAAAGGGGGAAACCTTTTGTGCAACCACCGCGAGGTCATCCTGGTAAACCGGACACTGCAGACGCTCTTCGGCCGCAGCAACGGCGTAGGGAGAACATTCTGTCCCGGCAATGTCCCATCCGGACTGTCGAGCGAGCGAAAGAAAGTCACCAGTCGCACAACCCACATCAAGCAGACGACCTTTGGCACCTAACATTCGCAAGCCATCCAGGATCGGGAGAAACCGGTCACGAGCCACTGGACCTGGTACGGTGTGTTCTTCGGATTGACAGGTCGCCCCATAATGTTCTGCGTAATAGGCCCCATTATAGAGCATGTCACCAGAACCTGGGCCTGGTGGTGGATCTGTGTACCCCAGGCCACAGTCTTGGCACTGATCAATATGCCACCCTTGTCCAGATCGAGTTCGACGTCGGGTGAAGGCTCCGCACACGATACACGGCTGTGTCATGGGTAGGCTCCCGATACAGAACGCTGATCCCGCTGACCGATGAGTTCGAGATAGCGCTGTTCCATCCGTGTAAAGACGACGCGCTCATCATGGTTGTTGATCACAAACTCGCGTCCTAAACGACCAAGGGCATTCCGTTTCTCCGGTGAATCTAATAACTCAATCACCGTTGATGCGAAGGTTGCCCCCGTGGAGGCAGTTGGAAAACCCCATGCATGGGCGTCTTGAAATCCTTCAGCTCCGATCTGTGTAGAAACGATCACCTTCCCCATTGCCATGGCTTCGAGCACCTTCCCTCGCATTCCTCCCCCCGTAATGACCGGATTGAGACAGACGGCGGCGCGCGCGACATACGGTCTCACGTCTGGAACCTGGCCGGTGATTTGCACCCCAGGTAACTGGGCAAGCGCCTGCACACGGACAGATGGGCACGATCCAATGATCATCAGACGACAGGCTGGTCGATGCCGCCTGATCTCAGGCCACACCTCTCGGCAAAACCATACGATTCCGGTTTCATTCGGGAGATGAGTGAAGTCTCCGACAAACGCGAGGCTATCCGGCTCCTCCTTTTCGTCAGATAGCGGGGCGAAATACTGTGTATCCACGACATGAGGAAATAGCTCTATATTATGAAGTCCTGCGTCTTCGCTCAGCAGAGACGATCGTTCCTCTTCTGTAATCGTAAAGACGCGATCAAAATGGCGACAGATCGATGTTTCAAACCGTCTGATCTTTGGATAGGTCAGACAGTGTCGGATCCACTGGGAAAGATGACTCCGGACCTCTAGTTCCCGACGCAGCCTCCGGAAGCTCAACTCCTGGTCGACGAGAACCTTGGCGCAGGGAAGTCCCCCCA
>DCZN01000073.1:69125-79099 GCA_002331625.1 Nitrospira sp. UBA2083
CCCATGAAGGCATATTCGATGTGAACAAGGTCGATCCGTTCCCGCTCGACACAATCTCGAAGACAGTCGGCCATCGTGGGTGAATAGGTACTGAACACATACGACGGGGTGCTCTGGAAACAGTAATTCAGCACTCGACGCATGGGGCTATGAAGTGGTCGATTGAATATTTGTGTCCGTTCCAGCTGGTACTGAACTTCATGCCCCTGATGGGTACGGATGTTCAAGCAAATCGCGAAGACGCTGTGTCGGGTCTGCAAAAACTTCGCAAAGCGGGCGAGGCGTTTCATGCCACCGTAGCAGTTCCGCTCAATGACGTACGGAGAAACAAAAAGAATCTTCATTGGGATATCCTGAGATTTGGCAACAGTCCTGTAGACTGAGGCGAAGAGTGTGCCTGATGGGGCCGCGAAGCCGGTACGCTAAAACCAGCGAATGAAAGAAGTCGTTGGCCGATTTCGGCTCCAAAGGCGAGATGTGAAAACTCCGAAATATGTCGTTGCCCATGCGGGACATGTAAATCGACCAAGCCAGCATAATCCTGCAAAACGGCGGCACCATCAATATAGGCGTCCGAGGCATGTTCGAATAAGGATCGAAGCTCTGGTGGAACCGACGGGCCGAAACGGTCCTGATCCACCCATGGAATATCGAGCAGCACCAAGGGAATGCCATGCTCCTGGCAGGTACGATGTAACCGTTGAAGGAGCTGGAGCGTCAACGTCTTGGGATAGGCATCGTGTGAGTCAGACCCTACGGCCATTTCGGTATTCATAGCCGCTTGTGCACGCGACAACGCAAACCCTTTTGCCAACTCCCAGACGGCATTCAAACTGCCCGAATAGAGATACGAATTCTCGCTCAACCATCGGAGCACGGGGATGCTATTCAAGACAGTGAGCAGTGCAACGCCGGGCGTATAGTCCCTTTTCTGGATAGACAACCGTCCATCAGTGAGTTGGAACAATCCGGAGCGCAAATTGTCCTCGAAATCATTGGCGAAAAATCCCAAGACAACTGCGTCCGGGTGGTATTTCAGGCCCTCTTGCTCGAGAAAAATCGTTTCCTCCGCCGTGCCAAATCCGGAAACTCCCGTATTGAGAACCTGGGCTTGGATACCCCGCCGAATCAGATAGCGTTCAAGGATGGCCGCATAGGTCTGTTCCTGTCGTACTTCGAATCCCTCTGTATTTGAATCTCCAAGCACCAGGATCCGCACGACACCGGCAGGTTTGTGATAGTCCAATTCTCGGGTATCTCGAAATCCTCGCCCATTGGTGACGAACTTCCATGATCCATCCCGGCTCGTATGCCAGAATTCAGTATCCGGCCGGAGTCGACGCAGACGATACTCGCCGTAGTCTGCGGCCGCGTGGTAACGCGGGAACAAGACAATCTGGTCTTTCAAGAACATGCGCGCCATGAGCTCGCCCGCGCCTAGACTTACGCCGATCGCCATCAGGACAGCCACCGCGGCATACGCTGCAGTTCGCCTAGGCCTTGTAGGAGACGTGGAAGCTATCACGTTGTACTCCTCTGCACTCGACGCGGAAGTTCTTCCGCTGGAGGGCCCACGAGTCGTGGTTGCAACACCTCAGCGGCCAGGCGACGTACCGCCACGCCAACAGCTTCCGGCGAGGGATGACCATCCAAGAGCCCAAAGGGAAACACTGCTTTGGGATTCATCTTCCGATAATCCTCCAATACTTCCACGGTTGGCACGTCGAGAGACCGGAATAAGAGTTCGATATCCTGATGCTCTTCGACAGACACCCCCGATGCGTAAGTAATGTGGTACCCCATCGGAATAATGACCGCGGCAAATGACACGCCTGCCCGTCGAACATCCGCGACCATGGCACGGATTTCCTCCTTCATGGGACCCCATCGTGGCTGCGACGAATAGCGATCGGTTCGTTCGACAGGGACAATCTTGTTGACCACGGGTCGAATGGTATTCACCATGACTCTTACCAAGAGCGAGTGTTTGAGCCATCGTTTGAGCAGCGGCTCTTCCTCGCCATCCTGCTCGGTCGCCACCAACAGCCCATGCTGATCCACAACGTGCGGGGGAGCAAAGTCGTTGAAGCAAAAGACATACACGATCCAATCTACCTGATAGTGTTCGACGAGATGTTTTGCGACCGCATGAACATCCCATGCGGTATAGCCCGGTACACCAAAGTTGTAGACGCGATACGAGATGTCGGAAGGAAGATCGCCTCGGTTGGACGCGTCGGCCAACAACACTTGCAGTTGACCGCTCAGCGTCTCCTGATCGCCATAAATCCCTAGGCCGAAAGCGATGGAGTCGCCGACGACTGCAATGCGCCGTTCACCTTTACCCCGGCTGGTCTCAGACAACAGAGGCCCGCGCCATCCCGCAGCATTGGTGTGGTAACGCAATGCCAAATCGGGCTTGAGCTGGTAGGGAACGCCGGGAATCCTACCTGAGTCAAAATAGAGCACATCCGAAACTTCAGCCTCGAGGGAATGAAGCAGGACCGTTTGATAGGCACGGAGCACGAATTCTCCGATTGCCCACGGGATGATAATGACGAATACTCCAAGGAGGATGAAAAACAGACGATGCTGCCGCTGCCTGACCGAGGCTGCTTGGTTGCCAGAATGAGTAGGTTCCGTGGCAAAGCGGACTTTTCCCATCAGCATCGACGGAGCTCGCTTTCTAGCTGCTGAGATTCGGGATACGTGACGACCTGTTCCTGAGGGATCATGCCAGTCTCCGCAAGGCGAGATATAACCCCGAATACCGAGACCACAGCCGGCCGACAGACCGATCCAAGCGCCCATAAAACCCTTCTCCAGCACCTTGGCTGATGTGATCCAACGCTTGCTTGACCGGCCCATGACAATAGAAATGCCAAATCGGCGTCCGTTCGAGCAATTCGACTCGATAACCTTGACGGTTCAATGCACCGGCAATGGCGTCGTCGCTAGGAAAGGCATACTTAGACGGCAGGCAGGAACGAACGAGTCGGTGCAACGATGATTCCTCCGGGTCACGTTGGGGAGCACGCGCCAAAAGAAACATCGTGTGAGCCAGACTCCATCGTTGCGGAAGTTCCCACAACAGGACACCCCCCGGACGGACAAGTCTCAGGTAATGCCTCACGGCGACATCCCACCGTTCTAAGAGGTAGGTCAGGCCGTATTCATGCACGACATCGAACCGGGAGTCTGGAAGCTGGTCAAGGTGATAGACGTCACCGGCATAGAGCTTCGCGTTTGGAACTCGACGTTTGGCCTGGCGCAAGGACAGAAGATCCACGTCCATCCCCCAGAGATCGGCATCGGGCCTCACCCTTTTTGCCAACACAAGTCCATCCCCGTCGCCACAGGCCACATCCATGAATCGACATCCAGGCCCAAGATACGACTCGAATAGGCACCGCATCACCGTCAGTTTGGTCTGCTGGTGCCACTCATCAAATGAGTGCGGCGGCCCTTTCCGAAATTCTTCATTTCCCCCGACTGGACGGCAGGACTCTTGTTCACACATCGTCATAATCGACTCGCACGCGGCAACGGATTGGCCTAGTCCATATATTGTTGGCGGTAACGCATACGGAGGATCCTCAAAATCGCTATTTCCGGCATAAAACCATACCAATCGTGCTTGATCCTGAACTGCACCACGCGCGAATACAGCCGCTTCAGCCAACCCTTGATCCCACGCTGATGTTCCCAGATTTTACGATCGATGTAAGTCGCCATGATCTGGGCCTTGGTGTAAAACGAACGTTCCGCGGCCCCACTCTGTTTGGCATACGGTTCCAAGCAATCGGTACGTGTCCATTCGATGAGTCGCTGAGGAGACTCCATCCCGTCTTCCTTACGTTTCTCGTAGAGCGGCGTACCGGGATACGGGGAATAGATATTGAGCGAATAGACATGGGTCTGCGGATTGTCCTGGAGAAGCCGTCGCATGAGCTGGAGTGTTTGCTTGGTGTGCCAGGTGGTTTCTCCAGGAAATCCCGTCATCCATGAATAGATCGGGGTAATGCCCACCCTCCGCAATTTCATGTTGGCCTTGATCACCTCATCGACCGTGATATCGCGCGAGATCTTGGCCATCATTTCATCGGTCCCGGTCTCCACACCAAGGAAAAGCTGGCGTAATCCCAATCGGTGCATCTGTTTCAGAAGTTCTTCGTCATACCGTAAGACTTCACGGATCGTCATATTGGCATTTTCAATGGTCAGACTGAGCGGAGTCTTCTCAAGCAGGGCCGCAATTTTTGATACCCGTCGTTGATCGATAAAGAACTCGTCATCCAAAAGAAAAATCAGATTGATATCATAGTCACGTTTGAGGCGAGCCATATGATCCACAACGCTTTCCGCGGAACGGGCCTTCCATCGTCGCGAAAAGTAGGATTGGACATAGCAGTAGGCACACCGGTAGGGACAACCGCGGCTTGTCACCATGGCCAGCCCGCGACCGCGATGGAAGGCCGAATCCATGTATTGTGAGACATTGACGAGGTTGTAAACCGGCCAGGGCATCTTATCCAGTTCCGGCATTGGCCGTTCGGGGTTGGCGTGAATATGGTTCGGTAACGCCGAGCCGTTACTCAGCATCGGCAAACCAGTCTGCATGCCGGATGTTGCTGACGATGGCGACGATGGTCCAGTTCCGTTTTTGTAATACACGCCCGCAAGGCCTTCCAACGATTCTTTATTGTCCAGCCGCTGTACCAACTCGCTGAACGTCTCCTCACCTTCTCCGATGACAATGATATCGACATGCTCATCCTCGATAGTTTGGCGGGGTTCCAACGAAGGATGAACACCGCCCCAGACGACCGGTAAACCAGGTGCGACGTCCCTCACGATCCGTGCAGCCTCGATCCCCCCGAGGATCTGCGGCCCAGTCATCGATGAGATACCCACACACACCGTGCCACCTCGGCGTAATTCGTCGCGCAATTCTTCACGCCAGGTTGGGGTCACCCGTTGATCGATGATCTTGACGGTACGCCCCTGTTGAACCAGTGGAGCCGCCACCTGAAGCACGGCCAAGGGTAGCATGCGTCCGGTGGTGTTGCGGTCACGATAACTCGTTTCAGGAAACACCAGGATGACATCTGCCATATATCCTCCTACGTAAATTGCTCAATGTAATGGTCAATTCGGCTGACGAACGCGCTCCAATCGAATTTATGACTGCGCTCACGACTGTATTGTCCCATCTGTCGAACAGTCTGCTCATCACGAGCTATTTCAGCCATGGCACGGGAGAAGGAGGCCGGATCGGGATCGACAAGGAAGCCATTCTCGCCGTGTCGAATACTTTCTCGCGGCCCTCCGCTGTCCACAGAAATCACAGGCTTTCCGTACGCCATCCCTTCCAATGGCACTAGCCCCCAGTCTTCGTTGAAGGCCGTAAAGAGTAGGCCATAACACTGCTGATACAACTGAGCGAGGGTCTCGTCTGATGGGTGGACAACAAACGTGATCTGGGGATTATCAGCCGCGAGTGACTGGAGCTTGGCAAAATACGGGCGGCTCTTCTCATCCACCATACCGGCGATGACGAGTCGAAAGTCCTTATGTTCTGGGTGCGTCTTTTGAAAGTGCTGGAAGGCTTGAATGCCGAGTTCAATGTTCTTGGTCCACATAATGCGACCGGGGAGTAGGAAGTAATGTTCATACTTCCAGGTAGGGCTACAGCGCGAAACATCGACTCCGGGATAGAGCACTTCCATTCGGTCGGTCGAGTAAAGTCCACCGGCCAGGACTCGACGGCGCACTTCCTCGCTTATACAGAACACTCGGTGATAGCGTTTCCATAACAATCTGTCGAAGATCTTGAACACATGGGATAGGCCCGCTAGAGCCAGTGCCGTGCGTCGGCCCTTGTCCTGCAGGAATCTCGCCCGATACGCGGTATCAAACACGGGCCGGAGGGGAGTTAAACACAGGCATACGAGAGGCAACCGGGTGTTTCGGAAGGTGATAAAGTCGCCCACCCCTTCGGATACCACCACGAGTGCACGATAGTCGTCCAAAGGAAGCTGATGCCTGGCCACCGTAATGGCGGCCTTGGCCACGGCTCCCAATGAGCGCTTGACCGACACTCGAGGCAACAGCTCACGAATGTCACGATCCTTGAGGCCTGGGAAGGTCGTTGCCAAGTCGAGGCGATGGGTGAAGATCGTCCAGTTGTGGCGACTTCTCCCCGTAAGTTCCAAAATGGTGCGCTCGGCACCACTCGTCAGATACACCCACGGGTAATACAATGCAAATTTCATCGCATCCTCGTTACGTCCGGGTTTCAGTACAACGATGGGAAACACCTGGAAGCCGGGACGAGGCCCATCCATGCCGAAACAGCCCTAGAATCAGATCTGTCACACCCATCATGAGCAGGCGAAATTGAAACGGCGATGCGTCGACCGGTTCGACAACCGTTCGACGCAACTCGTACCAGTCGCTGTTCGGCATATTCGTGCCCGGAATAGTGGAGCAGGCCGCCAGAAACCCTTCCTTGGCCACAATGGATTTGATGGGAGCCGAGAAGTCACGACGCTCTCCACGTGGATAGGCGAAGTACCGCATTGCACCAATCCGCCGTTCTAATCGAGCCTTCGACTCGTGAATCTCTTGGAATGCTTCCTCAATCTGAATGTCGTTTAAGAGGGGGTGAGACAAAGTGTGACACCCAAAACTGATGCCGTGGCACTGCATGTCAAAGATCTGTGCCCATGTCAGCGCATGATCCTCGCTTTCGTCATCCCAAGGGTAGTGTCGAGTGGTATCGATATAGTCGTGAACGACAAAGATCGTGGCCGGGACGCGATACTTTCTCAAGATGGGGAATGCATGTGTGTAGTTGTCCGCATACCCATCGTCGAAGGTCACGACGACCGAACGAGGCGGCAGTTGCCGACCGGAGCGAAACGCTACCATCATCTCATCCAACGACACGAGGCGCCAATGCTGGGCGAGATACGCCATCTGACGGTCGAAATCCTCCACGCCGATACATAGGGCGTCCTCAGGGCGATCTGCAATTTTGTGGTAGAGGAGAATGCGGACACCTTGATTGGCACGTCGTTCAAGCAACCAAGCGATGCCGCTTATGAAGACTCCCAGGCCTAGGGTCTTGCGGACCCATCGCTGAACACGACCGATCCTTACCACGAGGCCACCTCATCGCCAAGACGTGGAGCACCGGAAAGGATATGCCAATACTCCGTTTCCAACTGGCCGATCACCTGCTGAGCGCTGAAGACGGCCTCAATGCGTCGCCGTCCCTCGCGACCCCACCCAGCCAGGCGGGTTCTGTCTTCCAACGCTGACATGATCGCCTTTGCCATGAGGTCCGGCGCGCCCGCTGGAACCAACAATCCGGTTTCCCCGTCTTTCACTACTTCCGGACATCCACCGACGTTGGTCGCCACAACCGGCTTTGCCATGGCCATCGCCTCACAGAGTGCAATAGGTAGTCCCTCCCAAAATGAGGAAGAAACGAAGAGTTCAAAAAGGGCAAGGTACGCAAAAATGTCAGGCTGGCTGCCAAGTAGCCTCACATGCCCAGAAAGTTGTCGCTCGCTGATTCGCCGTTCAAGAAGCTCCCGCTGATCCCCTTCGCCGACAATGAGACAATAAACCCCCGGGATGTGCCTCTGAACGAGATCTATAGCATCGATCAAGACATGATGGCCTTTGGCCACATCCAAACGGCCGACAGTACCGATCACCAGCTGATCATCGGTCAGGCCTAACGATTGTGTAAGGACCTTCATCTCTTTTTGTGGAACAAGGGGGATAGATTCGAGATCCACGGGCGGATGGATCGTGACCGAGTGGGGCCGATCAAAATATCTTCGGCGAATTCCCGTTTGTCGATCGAGTTGGCTGTCGCACACCGTCAGCTGAGTAAGACGAATCAGCCTTCGCTCTGCCCAAATCCTGGCTTGTCGAACAATGCCCTCGCGGTAATTACGCTCGTGGTAGCCATGCTGACTGTAGACGACGGGAATACCGGCCATTCGGGCAGCGAGAGCGCCAAACGTGAGCGCTACTAGTCCATGCGCATGTACCAGCGCAACACCCTCGGATCGTATCAATGCCCAGACACGATAGAGCGAGAGTGGACTAAACCGTTTGTTGATGGCTACCGGATAGACCGGTACGTTGGACGCCCGACAGCGATCAACTAATGGCCCCCTTGGGGAACAGGACACCATCGACGCAAACTGACTGCGAACCAAATGTGTCGCAAGCAGATAGACGTTATGCTGTCCCCCGCCGTGCATCGGCTTATCAATGATCTGAAGCACACGGGGTCGTTCGTTGGGTCGTCGGCCGGACCGTCGGCCTCGAAACCGAAACCACGGGCGAAGGAGACGACTCTCGACACGCCGACGGGACTGAATAATTCGTCGCTTGGCCAAGGCCTGCGGGACATGGCCAAGCGCTTGCACGACCCCTTGAAGCGCTCGTGGATAGCGAGCGGTCAAATAGAGAACGCGGGCCAGTTCGTACCCAGCAAGACATGGCAGGAATCGTAAGCAATCCCCCAGCGAATCGTTCTGCAGCATCATCAGATATCGGTTCCTGACCATCATGATTTGGGCATTGAGCGAAGGGGTTCGATCGGTACGGCACCGAATCCGATTGGCTCCACCACGCGCATGGTAGGCAACGGCGTCAGGGCGATAGATCGTGGTCCACCCCATCATGGCAGCGCGCCACCCAAGGTCCGCATCGTCGTAGTAGGCGAAGAACGTTTCATCGAGCACTTCATCGCGAACCGCCACGTCCCTCAACATGGCCATGCGATGCAAGGCGAGCGCGCCGGGCGCCGCGAATACCGGTTCAGGGCGGTCATACTGACCGCGATCAGTCGCACCTTGGCCCCGATCGAATGCACGACGACAAGGGTCCAGAAACAGTCCGGTTGAATCGAAGCAATCCTCTTGTGTGGGGTCGAGCAGTTTGGCGGCCACCGTTCCAACCCGAGGGTCTAGAAAAGCGTGACGTGCCCGTTCGAGATAGGTCGGGGTCAATCGAATGTCAGGATTCATAAATGCTACAAAATTACCACAGGCTTGTGCGCAACCTTGGTTAATGGCCCCGCAATATCCACGGTTCGTCTGATTCCTTAAAACAGTGAGTCGAGCATCCCGCCCCACTTGATCCGCAAGGATCTCTGCGGAACGATCGGCCGACGCATTATCGATAAAGAGCGCCTTCCAGCATACATCCGTCTGGTTGAGAAGGGATTCAATACACGACGGCAGATCCTGCGCGCTGTTCCACACCGGAATCACGAACGTGACGACGTCGGCAGAGCGGTCCTGATGCTGCGGAGAGGCCTGGTCCGGCATGTATGGTATTCCTACCCGTCCTGAGCAACGCGCTCAGATGAATGCCCATGAGCGTTCATCTGGGCGGCAAAGAGAAATGCGGCGATAAACCAAAAGACCATGAACGCCTGATCGAGACGATAGCTGTAGTCGACAAACCCTCGCACAAAGAACGCCAGATACCCCATCACGACGCCGATCCCGATTCCCGCAGTCAGCAAGTCTTCCGAGCGGTAACATTGCCAGGCTTGCCGAATAACAATCCCAAACACCAGCAAATGCATGGCACACCCGAGCACCCCGGTTTCCACAAGTAAGAGCAGGTAGAGATTGTGCTCAACGCCTTGTCCATCCGGCATGTGTTCCGCGATGCGATAGGGATCACCGATCAACGCCAGTCTTTCCGCGTATGTATTCAGTCCGATGCCGAAAAGCCAGTTACCTTGAAGCATAAGCCAAGAGGATTCTTGTAAATCAAACCGTACCCCGACCGACCCCGGATCTGCGTACCAAAACCGTTCAAGCACCTTCGGCAACAAAGGCACCGCACTCAGCACCACGACAAAGAAGAACGCCACCAGACGTTTCCACTGCTCCGGACTTCCCAGGCGCCGACGCCAACTGAGAATGACCACG
>DCZN01000073.1:79122-79606 GCA_002331625.1 Nitrospira sp. UBA2083
GTATTGCGGCACGGGAGAATGTGGCGAGTAAGGCAGCCAATCCGACAAGGAACGCAACGGTACTCAACCAGCGGCTGGCGGTCGTTCGACCGAACAGGCTGATCGCAAAGACAAGGGGCAGCAAAAATCCAAGCACATTGGCGAAGGGCATGGGATGTACGAACGTTCCGGAAACACGCGCCAGCTCTTGCCCTTCTGTGAGAGCATCCTGATAGAGCGACGTCACTTCGCCAAGCATGCGAAGTCCGATGGTACCCCCCTTGAGCCATTGCGCAAGTCCGATTGCCCCTTCCAGGAACACCACGGCGACGAGACATTGAACGACCAGCCATACATCGTCTCGATCGCGAACCATATTCACGACGAAGACCATGAGCAAGAACGCTTTCACCATGCGGATGAGCTCAAGCGCGCTCAACGACGGGACACTCGTGCTCAGTAATGAGAGGGCGCACGCTCCCACGAGCGCGGCATACGGACCGGC
>DCZN01000073.1:79622-80050 GCA_002331625.1 Nitrospira sp. UBA2083
GCCGCGAAACGGCGGCGCCGATCCGGCCAGCCGGGCCAACGGATACGTGAGCGCAAAGGCCACGAGCGTGAGATCCAGGAGGCCAAGACTGAGCCCGATCGCCCCGCCTGCATGATCTTCGTGATAGAATACGTTTTTGTCGAACCACAGAAACAAAGAAAAGGCCGTACCGGCCAGAAGGAACCGGCGCCATCCAAACACCGACAAGCCGGTCAGCAGTCCTAGGACGGCAACGGGAAAGAGTGCGGACGGCACTGAGGTGTTGGAGAGCTCCAGAGAGGCCGAAAACCCCTCCGTAATAAGCAGTATTCCGGCAAGCCCACAGCCGACCAAAATGGCAAGAACCATGTGCATCAGGAAGCCTTTGAAGATTTCTGATTCTCAGACGTCACCATCGCAACATCGACCTCTCAATACGTCTCACACGC
>DCZN01000073.1:80055-96950 GCA_002331625.1 Nitrospira sp. UBA2083
TGATGCCGTGCGAAACACAGCGATAACACCACGTTGCGAGCTGTCTTCATCAATATCTCCAGATCAAGCTTAAGTGACTGTCCCTTGACATAGGCAACGTCGTGTTTTACCCATTCACTGAACGCGGTGGAGTTTCGTCCATCCAGCTGCCAGAGTCCCGTTACCCCTCCCTTCACCAAAAGCCGAATATCCCGCCAGCTCGGACAGTATTGCATTTCGCTCATGAGCAGAGGTCTTGGTCCCACGAGGCTCATCTGATTGCCAAGTACATTGAACAATTGCGGCAACTCGTCGAGACTCGTTCGCCGCAAAATCGCTCCCACTCGTGTCACACGCGGATCATGCCGCATCTTGAATACCGGACCGTCGACCTCATTTTTGGCTAACAACCGACCCTGGAGGCCCTCTGCATCAGCCACCATCGTACGAAACTTCAACATCCCGAACTCTTGCCCGTCCTGTGTGCAGCGGCGTTGCGAGAAAAACACCGGGCCCGGTGAATCAATCTTGATCGCAGCCGCGATGACAAGTCCGAGCGGAAAAAGAGCGAACACGAGGCCGCCTGCGACCACCAGATCCATGGCCCGCTTCGCCAGGTTATAGAACCGAGTGTTCACGGATCCATGTTGGAGAGGCTGGAGCGCAGCACCCTTGCTCACATAGATCTTCGACGTCGAACCTTTCTTCACATCGACCAAGAGTGGGTTCTGGCTGCGGTCTGGTGGTTCACCAAGCACGATAGTATTGAAGACACGCACACCTCTTGGAACACCGGCACCGCTCGTGAGAATACTGGTCTGAACCTTGGTCTCCGCTCCCACCTGTGTCCCATCCCACACGATGCTCTCTTGAATACAGACGTGCGCCCCGATGTGAGAGTTCGCTCCGATCGCAGTCGGACCGATGATCGTGGCATGGTCGTCGATCCGACATCCATCCCCCACGACAACAGGGCCGAAGAATTTGACGGTCGGAGCCACTCTTACATCCCGTCCGATCCAGACCTGCTCCTCCTGCGTGACGTACCGAACACGTCGATAATCCCATTCCGCCTTCTCGGCGTATAAAGCATGCCGATGAATCATCCAATAATCATCCGGTGAGCGAATCACCTGCAACTCCGATCCAACCACATAGGTGGAGACTCCCATCCCCTCCTCTACCAGACGGGGTATCAGTTGTTCCTTCAGATCCATGTAGCCCGTGTCAGGAATGACAGCCAGGGCTTCGGGACTTATCCAATACAAGCCTGCCGTCTCGACAGAAAGGCGTCGATCGGTTGAGGCATGCAGGACCTTGATGGCCTGCAATCCCCCGTCAGGGGCAGTCGAGAGACATTCGCGCAGCACAGGCTGGGAAACCCGACGGACACCCACCACCAATCCCCTGGAGGAATCGCGATGCCCAGCAGACACAGCTGTGAGATCCTGCTGTCCAAGATAGACATTGCCGACCAGCATCAAACAAGCGTCCCCATTAAAAAACTGGGTCAGCGGTTTGAGCGCACCCGCACTTCCTCGAACCTCCGGTTCATCCGGCCAATGAAGACCAGCCGGATCTATGCCCGCTTCCTGCACCCGAAACTGAAACTGAGAGCGGAGGGTTCCATGCCGGCCGAGAAGAATCGCAATTTCGTAAATACCCTGCCGACGCAGCGAACGGATTTGATGAATCAGGAGCGGTTCTCCCGCCAGATGAAATGCAACAATTGGGACATGATTGGCGAGAGGAACCAAGGTGGTCCCTTCTCCGCCAGCAACAATGACGGCCTTCATGACAAATACGTTCCTTATAAGCGACGATAGAGAAAATTCGGAATCACGTAACGTCGACGATTCAACACGACTCCAAGAATCTTTCCTCCATGCAATCGAATCTGTTCCGCCGCATGTTGCACCACTTCCCGGCGGGTATGTCCCGCACGGACCACGAGCACCACCCCGTCGACCCAGGGCGTCAACGCCAGTCCCTCGGGGAACGTGTTGATTGGCGGTGTATCAAGTAGTGTGAGATCAAATTGTTCCCGCATATCTGAAAATGCCGACTGACAGTCCGAGAGGTTGAGCGGTGAACGGAAACGCAGGCTGTCACTCGCGCCATGTCGCGACGCCGTTATACTAGATATTGAAGTCGAGTGTCGTTCCACAGACCGGTCCATGTTGGAACCGGGCATCCCATCGCTTCGCGCATCACGTTGCGTCATGGGATCCCACAGGCGTTGCCCGGAGGTCAGGACCAACAGATTGTATAGCTTCGTGGCCTGCACGGCCTCCGTGAGCTTCGTCTTGCGATTCAAGACGTCCACCATTCCCCCGTGGTTCGTGACGTTCAAGAATTCGTGCAACTGAGGTCCATCGAGATTCAGGTCACCGGCCAAAACCGATCCGGTTCCATGCTTCGCCAGACAGATCGCCAACTGAGCTGTCACCGTGCTTGTTCCTTCCCCGTGGGATGCACTGGCTATCATGATCACTTGTTTAGTACCGATTCTCGCCCGCAACAATCTCCCCAGTTGCTCAATGGCGGTCGTCGGAGTGGAATCAAGAATGTTCATGACTTGGCCTCTTCTATTGAGGCGAGCACCGGGACTCCCAGCCAGCGCTGCACATGTTCTGCCGTTCGTAACGAATGATCGAGGGGGTCGAAGATGAACGCGAGGGCAATGCCTGCCAGGAAACCTAGAAGACTTCCCACACCCAAAATGAGGCCTTTGCGACCACCCATGGTTGGGACCGGTGACGCGGTGGCCGGTTCAACGACACGAACGTTGACGACCTTATCGGTATCCAGCATTTCACCGATGCGAGACTCTTCCAGTTTCCGCTTGTACAGTTGATAGCTTTCCTCGTCGAGTTTGACCTGGCGTCCCAAGCGGACCAACTCCATGTCATAGGACTGCAGCTGCTCCAATTCCTGCGTATAGGCCGCTAAATGCTTGGCGAACGCTTCTTTTTTGACACGCAGCGAATTTGAGGAGACTTCAAGTTGTAATATCTCCTTCTGCATCTCCTGATGAACGGTATTGAGACCGGTCGTGACACGGCCCATGACACTGCCACCTTCTTGTGACAGCTTGGCTTTCACTTCAGCAATCTGATTGTTGAGTTCCACGATCGGACGACTCGTAGGTTCAAACTTCATATCGAGCTTCATCCGTTCAAGCTCAAGATCGAGCAACCGCTGTTTCAGCGTATCAATGGCCGCATTACGACTCTGATCCTTCGTAATTTCGACGTACTCCGGCTGAGATTTCATCTGATTGCGCACCTGCTCCAATTTCGTCAATGTTTCAGCGAGTTCGGTCTCGGCATTGCGGAGCGCGGATTTGCTGCGCGTAACTTCCGCGAGGAGAAATTTTTGTTGATCACCGAATGACGTAATGCGTTTCTTCTGCTTCAGTTGCTCCAGCTGCTCTTCGGAATCCCGTAGCCGCTCGGCAATCGTCTCCACTTGCTTGGCCAAGAAGGTGGGGGCTTCCCCGAGTCGGTGGGCTTCTACATGCCGCTCTAAGTACGTGGCCATGAGAGTCTTCAAGATATACTCTGCCCCCTCCGGCGAGTCCCCACGCAGTAGCACCTCCACGACGTCCGAATCCTTGACCGCTTTGGCACTCAAGGCTTTCTCCACAGCCAGAATCGCACGATCCCGCTGAGAGAGTCGCCGCTTGAGCTCAAGCACATAGAGGACTTCGTCAAGCGCTTCCCGACAGGCACGAATACCCCGCTTCACCTCGAACTTGATGCGCTTCAACAGGCCCTCCGGCGGAACAGGCTCTTGGAAGAAGAATGCGGGGCCGATACTGTCGACAACCTTTTCGAGCATCGAGCGATTTTGAAGGATCTCTATCTCAGTATTGAGTTCCTCCTTCCGAACTCCTGACGAGAGGATCTGTTGTGGGGATGACGGAGGCAAAACCGACGTCATCGTCATGTTTTGCCGACCCATCTTGACCAAAATGCTGGCGCGCGCTTCGTAGGAGTCGGACCAAAAATACAGACCGACGATAAGACCCAGTATCACGGTCACGGTGACGGTGAAGATCACGCGCTGATACCAAAAGAGAACGAACAGGGCTTCCCTGGTGGAAAGGGGGACCTGCCGGTCGTTTTCCCATGACTGCTGAACCATATCCGACTCCTTACCGACCTAAGACGTTACCTGTGTTGGCCGGAAATAAATTCCAAAACACACCCATGTTGCGTTGAATTGGGATCATCTTATCGATGTACTCAGAAACAAACTGATTAGCGCTGGCAATGCGCGTCTTGGGGACGAAGACCACGTCAAAGGGCTGGAGCCAAATGTCGCCGGATTGCGCACCCGTCTTCAGATCGCCTTTGAAGTTCAGTGTCATGAATTCTGGTGTCGTCGTGCCGTTGTATCTGAGAACCACAACACTTTCGATATTGCCCGTTTCTTTGAAGCCACCTGACTGAATGATGGCACGAAGAGCCGTCAGTGATTCCTGGGCTTTGATGAGTCCCGGTGTGTTGACCTCTCCTCCGACATAGACATGCCGAGGTGCAAATTCTCTTACCAGGACGGAGAGCTCTGGTTCTTTGATGTGACGAGCATAGGCGCGGGTCAATGCGGTGTCGAGTTCCATCGGTGTCAGACCGGCGGCATGGATATCGTCGATCAGCTGGAGCGCAATGCGTCCATCTGGGCGCACCGGTGTACGTTCATTGAGTTGCGCGTGATAATAGAATTTCACTTCGATCACATCACCTGGGACCAACATGTAGCGGGCATTCGCCGTCGGTCCCCCCTCCTTCAACCCCATGGCAGGCAATGGCACCGGGCTGGTCAGCACTGGCCCATCCCCTGCACAACCCACTATCACCGTCGTGAGAACAACAACACAGGCGAATCGAAGCGCCGCCGACAAACCTGCATCAGGATCAGTGCCGTGTAGAGAGGCCATATCGTGTTTCAATCCCTTCTCTATGCCAGGCCGACCAGCGGTTCGAACCATACCTGCTAAAACACAAACAACGAATACACCCCAATGGTGCGCTGCATGGGAATCATCTTATCGATATACTCGGACACAAACTGATTGGCGTCGGCGATGAACGTCTTGGGGACGAATACGATGTCGTATGGCTTCAGCACCACGTCCTGATGAGTCGTTCCGCTCACCAAGTCCCTCTTCAGATTCAATCGAAGAACCTCGGGGCTCTCCTGTCCACGATAGCGCAGTACGATGACGCTCTCGATGTTTCCCGTATCCTTCAGCCCTCCGGATTGCACGATCGCTTTCAGCGCGGTCAGAGTGTCCACGGTCTCAATCAATCCCGGCCGTTGCACCTCACCACCTACATAGACCTTGCGTGGAGCCACGTCTGTAACCATGACGGTAATCTCTGGATTCTTCAGTCGACTGGCATAGGCCTGTTCCAACGACCGACTGAGTTCCGCCGGAGTGAGACCAACAGCACGGGTATCGTCGATCAGCTGGAGCGAGATATATCCGTCAGGTCGCACGAGTGCGTCCTCGTTCAGTTCACTGTGAACATAGAAGCGGATCTTCAGCTGGTCCCCGGGCATGATGGGATACTGACTACCGGAGACGGTTGACGAACCTGCCGCCAGAGAAAGGCGTCGCAGTGCCTCGCTTTCCTGGTACGGCGGTGGAGTGGAGGCGCAGCCTGAGACTAGAAACAGCATCAACGCCCAGACCAGGACAGCTCTCACTCCGGCACTCAACAAGAGGCTCTCCCACGCCTGACGAACACGGCAGAAAGGCCCTTCTGCTCGATTGAAGCCAGCCGATTCTTGGGGGCAACCCTGATTGCCCGCTGCACTATTCAAGCTACCCTTGGACATGTGAGACCTAACAACTGGTCGCATGGATACTGACTCACGGGTTGAGCCGAGAGGCGCTTATCCCGCCCTCTTCGCACGACCGTTCCCCGTGTGGGACCTCGTGCGGAAAGAAGACGGCCCGCATCTCATCGAGATCGGCGATGGCGCGCTCGTAATCATCCTTCCGCCCCAGGTCCATCCAATACCCGGAGTGCTGATATCCAATGACCAGCTCATCCGCCTTCATCAATTTCCGCATGAGATCGGGAAGATCTAATCGAGATCCCGGCTCGATAAAGGACAAAACTTTTGGTTCCAGAACGTAAATACCCATACTGACCAAATGACGAAGGGTTGGCTTTTCGATATAGTTGGTGAGCCGGTTCTGAGGGTCCAGCTCCACAATTCCAAGATCGATGGGAATACTGCGCGAGAACACCGCAATCGTAGCCGTGGCTCCGCTCTCACGATGTCTTTGAACGAGCGCTCGATAATCGATCGTCGTAAGAAGGTCGCCGTTCATTACGAGAAACGTGTCGGTCAAGTTCGGTACCAACGCCAACGGGCCCGCTGTTCCGAGCGGTTGATCTTCAAGGGAGTAGTCAAGTGACAGGCCCACTTTCCCACCAGTCCCAAAATAAGCCTGCAGCAGTTCATGTAAATAACCCACAGCGATCGTCGCTTTGCACACGCCGGCCGCGCAAAGCTGGCGCAACACGATTTCCAGGATCGGCACCTCACCAACAGGCATGAGGGGCTTGGGGAGAATCGTCGTGTATGGCGCAAGCCTGGTTCCGCGTCCCCCTGCCAAAATGACTGCTCGATCTACCATGGCCACCTCACTCACACCTCATACTGGTCAACACCTTTCGTGACCGGATTGGCGACAAACCATGCAATGACGTTCCTTAATCCTTCTTCAAACGATATGGCCGGTTTCCAGCCCAACTGTGTCGCTGCCTTCGAATTGTCCGACCGCAAGCGCTGCACTTCACTCGCCGAGGGGCGGATGCGATCGGACTGAATCTCGACCTTCAATTCGCGATTGAGTAGCGCACCAACTAGCCGAACAACCTCGCCACTTGAAATTTCGCTATCGGTCCCCAGGTTGATTTCTTCGCCAATCACATCATTTGCGACCGCAGCCGCCACCATGCCCGCCACCGTGTCGGTCACATAGGTGAAGTCACGTACCGTATCCAGGGATCCCATTTTGATCGTAGATCCCTGCAACGCCTGTGACACGATGGTAGGAATCAGTGCACGGCGCGATTGTCGCGGCCCGTAGGTATTGAAGGGCCGAATCGTCACCGCATTCACGCCAAATGAACGCACATAGCTTTCTACCAGTTTGTCTGCGCCGATCTTGCTGGCGGAATAGGGAGACTGGCCATGGAGGGGATGGCCTTCATGAATGCGCTCCATTCTCGCCGTGCCATACACCTCGCTGGTCGATGTGTGAACGATGCGCTGCACCTCGTGTTGACGCACGGCTTCCAAGATATTCAGGGTGCCCATGACATTCGTGTCGACCACTTCCCGAGGATTGCGATAGCTATACGGAATACCAATCAGCGCCCCGAGGTGAAACACTACGTCCACTCCATGGACAGCTCGTTGCATTGCCCCAGCGTCACGAAGGTCTCCTGTTTGGAGGTCAAGAGAACAGAACAGCGCGCGATCCAAGTAACCGAGAAGTCCAGGATCGTTGCGTGAGTTGTACCGTACGAATGCGCGGACTTCAGCACCTTCGCGTAAGAGCTGTTCACAGAGATGGCTCCCGATGAATCCTCCGGCTCCGGTGACCAGCGCTTTCCTTCCCTTCCACCGCATTATGCAGTCCCTCCCGCCAGTCGCTCACGCCACCAATTCAAGAGATCCACCAGACTTTCCTCGAGGGAGATGGCCGGAGTCCATCCGGTTACACGATGAAGCTTGTCGTACGTCCCGGTGTGATATGACACATCAGTACTAAGTAGAGACGGCACGTGCCGTTCCACCACGCGCAGTGGCACACGTGCGTGGTGGAGGACAAGATCAAGAAGCTGAGCAATTTCAACAGGCTTTCCGCTGCAGATATTGTAGGCTTCAGCTGGGCTTCCTTGTTCACTCAGCAGGAGACAGGCTCGTGCAACATCGCGCACGTCGGTAAAGTCGCGAACGGAGTCGAGCCGACCGACTGTGACAACGGGCTGACCAAGTCCCAACTCCGCCGCAACCACTTGCCGACAAAATGCCGAAGAGACCAAGCCGTCGGGTTCCCCCGGCCCAACGACATTGAAGGGCCGAATGCGGATGATGGGGAGCGCATGTTCGGCGCCATAGCTCATTGCCCCCATTTCCTGCGCGACCTTGCTAGCCCCATAGGCAGTAACGGGTTGCAAAGGTGACGTTTCCGATAATGGCCCACCATGACTCTCACCATACACCGCACCTGAGCTACACAGGACCGTGCGTGTGGTAGGGCTCTCCTTCAGCAACGCCTCTAGCACATGCAACGTGCCGATGACGTTAGTGGAGAACATGGCCTGAATATTTTGGTTCGCCTTGGCCGGAATCAGACTCGCCGCGTGAAATACACGGGAAGGTTTCACTAGCTGGACGACCCTGTAGACTGACTCTCCATCACACAAGTCTCCCTGAAACGATCGGTAAGGTTCATCGTCTGAAGCGGGTTGCCTTGCCAGAACAGATGTGCGTGAACTCGAGGCACACAGAAGGCGCACCAACGCCCCACCAAGAAACCCTCGTCCACCAATGACGAGGGTCTCCCCGTGGGAGACCGGTTGATGAGTTGGTCCACTCAATACTTTTGGAGTTGTCATGGACAATGACAGCGAATCAGTCACCATCACGCTCCCTAATAAGCTAAAACCGTTCCATCCACGCTAAACTCCACCTCTGGGCCTGTGTCGAGACGCAACACATAACCATTCAGTTTCCCCAAGCCCGCTCTACCGATCATGACTTCAGTACCGCGAAGCTCCTCTGTCAATCTCTCGGATTTGAGATGGACGATCCTTCAACGATTTATCTGGTTTTCCATCCCCATGGATGGTTATGAGACACCGGCGTGAAAGCACCAAATTCGCGCGGTTTCACCTTATCTACAGCCCCCCACACCGGCCTAGGTCATACGCCCCCATTCAACGTCTCCTGCTGAAAATCCAGCCCCCCACACCGCCTGGGTCATACCCCTTTCGCATACTGGCAAGTAAGGACCTGTTATAGTAGATCTGACAACCCCCCCATTAGAGGGGAGTGCATCTGCGTACAGCTTTAATAAGTACTTATTTACTAGTATTTATAAATACCTATCAATGCGGATCCACAACATTTTTTCCAGACTCGAGTATGACCGGCTTGACAAGCACGCAAACGACCACTTACCCTACTTCAACTGTTTCCCTTCTTGCTCGAATGGGGAGACAGCGCCTCTAGAAGCGAACGCCGATGATGTCCGTAAGGTTGTCTATATCCGGTTTTAATGCTTCGTTTCGGATACTCCTAACTAGTAATGCTGGCCCCCCCTTCTCTTTACGGCAAGGGGTTGGGTGTGACGTGAAGGAGACAAGAATATGCAGGCCTTAATCACGGGAATCACGGGGCAAGATGGCTCATATCTCGCTGAGTGTTTGCTTGAGAAGGGCTATACCGTCCACGGGCTGGTTCGCCGGGTTGCCATTGAAGACCCGGAACACCGCCTCTGGCGCATCATGCACTTGCGCGACAAGATTCATCTTCACGCCGCTTCCTTGGAAAGCTTGCCGAGTGTGTATCGCGTATTTCAGCTGGTCAAGCCGGACGAATGTTATCATCTCGCGGCTCAGAGCTATGTCACCTACTCATTCGAGGATGAGTTTTCGACCCTGAACGCAAATATCAACGGAACCCACCACGTCTTGGCTGCGTTGCATGATTGCGCTCCCAAGTGTCGCTTCTACTTTGCAGCCTCCAGCGAGATGTTCGGGAAAGTCAGGGAAACGCCTCAGACCGAACAGACGCCGTTTCACCCTCGATCCGCATACGGCATCTCGAAAGTGGCGGGATTTCACCTGACCATGAACTATCGCGAGGCGTATGGAATGTACGCATCCTCCGGCATCCTGTATAATCATGAATCGCCCCGCCGTGGGTTCGAGTTCGTGACACGCAAAATCACTTCGCACGTGGCCAAGATTAAATTGGGTCTAGCTAAGGAAGTGCGATTGGGCAACCTTGATGCCAAACGCGATTGGGGGCATGCTCGTGAGTATGTCCGTGCCATGTGGATGATGCTTCAGCAAGATCAGCCAGATGATTACGTCGTAGCAACAGGAACCCAACATTCTGTACGCGATTTCGCAGAGGCAGCCTTCTCACACGTCGGACTCAACTACCAGGACCATGTCGTAGTCGATCAGCAGCTCCTTCGTCCAGCCGATGTGGAAACGTTGATTGGAGAACCCACGAAGGCCAAAAAACAGCTCAACTGGTCGTATCAAGTCACGTTTCAGGACTTAGTCAGAGAGATGGTCGATGCTGACCTCCGCCTGTTTTCCCAGCGCAAATGAACAACACTCTGCACAGTCTCCATCAGCCCCTGCTAATACAACACGCATCGTGCTACTACATCATCTGACTTGCTACCACGTTCATTGCCCCCTCGCACCGGCAAGAGACGGTTCAAGTTGCAGCTCCAACATTCTTGTCGGAACCATAATCGACTTGAATACGATCTGCATACGCTGGTTGGAGAACGACGATCTCAAGCAGTAGCTCGGAAGCACTCCCCAGGTCCGTCTGTCAAGCAGTTGAGGCATTTACATCATCCAGGCGAATTCGCCCGAAGTCCTAAGAGACACTGGTGCATTTCCCAAGCACGGGTGAGGCTCTGGGCAACTCCTGTAAGTGGCGTGGGACTCCCATCGTCTTACCGAGGTTCTGGCCCGTCGAGATTGCACTGTCCCTGTTTCTTTCGGATCGCCAGTATTCCTTGCGGAATAATCGGTTGTACAATACAGACCCATGCCCCTCTCGCCTTTTACTCGCTTCGGAACGTCAACCTGGGCCTACGAAGGCTGGCAAGGCCAGATCTATACGCGACCGTACGCCAAGACAAACTTCGCTCGCGAGTGCTTGAGCGAGTACTGCCACTATCTCCACAACGGCGAGCCGCTCTTTTGCACGGTCGGCAACGATTCTACGTTCTATCGTCCTCCGACAGCGAACCAACTGCGCCAGTATCTGAATCAGATCCCGGAAGACTTTGAGATGTGCTTTAAGGTCTGGGAGGAAATCACTGTCCCACACTTTGCGAAGCACGTCCGTTACGGCCACAAGGCCGGACACCCGAATCCTCGTTTCCTCGATGCCACGCTGTTCAACGAGCTGGTCTTGACACCATTCCGAGAGACCAAATTCGAGTCCCATATGGGACCGATCATCTTTGAGTTTCAGAGGCACGGCCTTACCAGCCAGGATTTTTGCACGAGACTCGATCGGTTTTTGGACAAAATCGCCCCGGACTTCCGCTATGCTGTGGAGATTCGTAATGCAGGCTTGCTTGGACCAGACTATCGCCAGATCTTAGAAGCTCACGGTGTCGCGCATGTGTACAACCATTGGTCCTACATGCCGGCGTTGCTCCAACAGCATACACGCTTGGAAGAACGGTTCACCGCGCCGTTCACTGTCCTCCGCTTGCTCACACCACTGAACATGAGCTACGAGGTCGCCAAAAAACGAGCGGCACCCTACAATAAGATTGTGGGGATTTTGCCGCAAGCGCGAACAGAAACCGTCGCACTGATCAAGCAAGCCGCAGGAGAGAATCGGCGTACCTATGTGCTGGTAAACAATCGACTGGAGGGGAATGCACCACTGACCGTGCAAGCACTAAAGGCTATCGTGACTCCTAAGGACAATCACTAGCTGGCTCAATGTTCGTACTGAGCCTATGCGGTGAGAGCATGTGCATTCCTGTAATCAGCCCCCACCTCAGGATTCGTTCACCATTTTGGCCATTGGGCTCATCGGCGATATGCGGAGGTTGCCCAGCCCTTCGAGAAAAGCAGTATTTGTCTCATCTCATGCACCGTCAACAACCAACGGCCTGGTCTATCGTGTCACCGATGCACCACCTTCTGAGCAGAAAACGTCCGCTGCTTTTTGCTGACTCGCCTTGTCGTCTCGTCTGGATCACTGTCCGGCTCAGACCACTGCGTAATGATAATTCCAACGCGTCGGTTCTTGCTCCGACCTGCTTCGGTATCATTAGTTGCGATCGGTTTCATAGCAGCATACCCAACGGTCATGATCCTGTCGGCTTGAAGCCCCCCGCTGATCAACGCTTGTGTGGCTTGTTCCGCTCGTGCCCAGGAGAGCCTACTGTTCTCTTGAAAACTTTTCTGACCACCATTCCGAACCGGCGTGCTGTCGGTATGGCCTCTGACCTCGACCGTTTGGTACCGGTACTTCTGGAGCACCGCTCCGATCCGCTGGAGCAACCCGCTGCCTCGTTGTGTCATGACGGCTTGACCTGGCCCAAATAACTCGCCAGTTGCGAATTCAAGGCTTAATTTATTCCCAATCTGCCGTCGCAAGATGTCGCCGTTGCTGAGTTCCGGTTGTAGTTCATTCGCAAGATCATCGTTGAGTCTAGCAAGATCATTGCTTGGTGCTTCCGGCCCACCTGAGTCCACCGGGCTCGCCGACTCCTTACTCGCGGTAGACTGCCCGGGTTCCACTGATGCTTGGGGAGGCAGCTCTCTCTCAGTAATCGCTGGCCCCTGAGATAGCGCCTCTTCCAGCCTCTTCGCTTTATTGTGCTGGAGGTCTGCGAGTAAGTGTTTGGCCTGTTCCAATTCCGCATTCCGAGTCATGAGCTGAGATTCAAGATCCGTTACCCTACGAGTGATCTTCTCGAGCGCCTCCTTTGCTCGAATGGACTCGTGCTCCAGTGCAAGATTGTGCTGATTGGCCCGCTTCAATTCTTCCGTCCGCGCAGCAAGATCATCTCTTAGTTTGTCTTTATCGTCACTGTTCGCTCGTATAGCCATGATCTGTTTATCTTTGGCATCAAGCTGTCGATCGAGTTCAGCAATTCGTTGCTTTGCATATTCGAGATTACTGGTAGCGAGCTGTCGCTCCAGATCGAAGATCTTCTGCCTGGCTTGATCGAGATTGCTTCGTGTCATGACCAGTTCCCTCGATAACTGATCGGGAGCTTGTCCACGATTACGCAACACCTTGAGTTCCTGTTCTTGTTGGGATACCTGCGACTCCAATGCGCCAGGTCGATGTGTTTCAGAATTCAAGAGATCGGTCGCCACAGCCGCCTTCTCACGAACAGTCGCGATCTCTTTATTCTTGGTCAAGGGCTCTTGTTTCAGTCGACCCGGTGGGTCCTTTTGCCCACCTGTTTTCGAGACTTGGCTTGGATCGCCATCTTTGCTGAGAACAGAGTGGTTGCTGTGGACTTTCTGCACATATGGTTCGTCCAGGTGGTCCTTCGATTGGACTCCGAACGATACACGACCATCTGTGAATTGAGAACCGGCCGTAGTGCTCACCACAGTTCCAGCATACGCATATGCAAATACGACGGCAAAGGTGACCACTGTCATGACCATGTTTCACCTCTTGCAAGAAAGGGAAAGCATCCAATCAAGCGGTTTCAAGAATCGACTGTCGTGTTTATCGGAACAAGCTTCAGTACTACCGTCGCAAGTCTACGGTGAGAAAGGACTAAGTTACTTAGTTGAATGATTACAATGAATCCCTTAGGGTCCTCGCTTACTGAGATAGCTACGACGCTCGTAGCCACTCATATACGCTTTCCCAATGCAGTTTACAACCCAGGCAACTGCACTGTGTTCTACTCGGTGTCACTCATGGCTGCGGTACTGCATGCAAATCCATCCAGGTAACTGCCGTGCTTGGTTGAAGAAACACCTCACACACCTTTCACCCACACGTCCAATCAAGTCACGTAAGGCCCATCAGCATTTCTGAAGACACCGAACGGATACATGATTAGGAAACGACGATGGGTTCAATGAGGCCTACTAGGTTAGACTGAGGATCGCCGCCTCTTGATCCGGTTTGGCATCCTCAATAAGCACTCGACGGCCGTCGACACGGAGTCGATCTTCGGCGAAGAGCTGAACGGCACGGGGATAGATCTTGTGTTCTTGGACTAGAATTCTTGCGGCGAGAGCTTCGGGAATATCGTCATCGAGGATGGGCACGGCTGCCTGGATGATGATCGGGCCTTCGTCCACGCCTTCCGTAACAAAATGCACGGTACATCCGGCCAGTTTGCAACCCCAATCAATCGCCTTCTTCTGTACATCTAAGCCGGGGAATGCTGGGAGCAGCGAAGGATGAATGTTCATCATCCGGTTGGCGTAGGCATTGACGAGCACCGCCGTGACAATTTTCATATATCCTGCAAGCAACACGAGTTCGACGTTGTGCTGTTGGAGGATATCCAGCAGCACACGATCGTAGGCCTCACGGCTGTCCGGGCGTCCGGCAAAAGGCTTAGGATCGACAAACAGATCCGTGAGTCCATGCTTCCGGGCACGCTCCAGTGCGATCGCATCCTTCTTATTGCTGATGACGGCCACAATCGTGGCCTGCACGGCTCCCGCCGCGATCGCATCGATGAGGGCTTGCAGGTTGGAGCCTCGGCCCGAGGCAAGCACCGCCACACGCAATGGAGTCGTACGCCTAATCGACATACTCAACCGCGGGCTCCTCTCCGGTGGAGGAAACGATCTCACCGATCTGCCAGCCTCGGTCTCCCAGCGATGCAGCACGGGTCAGCACGCTGCTTACGGAATCCGGGGATACGACGAGAATCAGTCCGACACCCATGTTGAATACCCGGTACATCTCGTCACGCTCAATCCGTCCTAAACGGCTCATCACGTCAAAGACCGGCGGAACCGACCAAGCCGTCCGAATGATCCGTGCCCGTACACCTTTTGGAAACACGCGAGGCAAATTTTCCGTAATGCCTCCTCCGGTGATGTGGGCGATACCTTTTATTGGAAATTGTTCGACTAGCGCCAAAATCTGTTTCGCATAAATCCTGGTTGGTGTCAGGAGCACTTCCCCGATGGATCCATTCAGTTCAGCCAGACGGCTGGCGATCGTCAGCTTGGCCTGGTCAAACAAGACTCGCCGGGCCAGTGAATACCCGTTGCTATGCAGGCCGGAGGAAGCCAACCCAATCACGGCATCCCCAGGAACAATATGTCGGCCATCGATAATCTTTGGGCGATCCACAGCGCCGACGGCAAAACCGGCTAGGTCGTATTCCCCTTCGGGATAGAATGACGGCATCTCAGCAGTTTCACCCCCGATCAGTGCACAGCCGGCTTGGCGGCAGCCTTCGGCAACTCCAGATACCACGGCCTGAGCCTTCGTCACCGATAATTTCCCGGTCGCGAAATAGTCCAAGAAAAAGAGTGGCTCGGCACCGCTCACCGCAATATCATTGACACACATGGCGACCAAGTCGATACCGACGGTGTCGTGCTTATCCATCATGAAGGCAAGCTTCAACTTGGTCCCGACTCCGTCCGTTCCTGAGACAAGGACCGGCTCCTTGTACTTGCCGGCCTGCAGACCAAAGAGGCCGCCAAACCCCCCCAAGTCGGTCAGAACCTCCGGTCGAAACGTTGATCGGACGAGCGGCTTGATCCGGTCAACCAACTCATCGCCGGCATCGATATCTACCCCAGCATCACGATAGGTCGTCATCGTAGAATGTCCCGAATTAGGTTAAGGCCGAGATTCAGGTTGAGTCGAGGACACTTCTGCAAGATTTCTGTGCCTTGAACTTACACCCTTGCATCAGTCTTTCTTCGGAGGGGGCATCTTAGCGGAGGGTATCTGCGAGGTCAACGCACCAACTGATGTTGACTTACACAACTCCACCTCTGTCTTCCGCTTTTTCCTTGCTGCCCTAGGAATTCCCCCTATACTAACGGAGTTGTATCCTTTCTGTGCGTCTAGGTGCCCAACCCAAGGAAGGTGAACTCGGTGGCAATCGTGATCGTCGACGACTCTCCCGATGAGCGGCTGCTGCTTCATCATATCCTCAAGAATGCCGGCTATCGCGACTTGATCACTGTCTCGTCTGCCCGTGATGCCTTCCTGCAACTGGACCTGGATCACGCCGGTGCCAACGGAGTCAACGCGGATGTCATCTTGTTGGACATCAAGATGCCGGACATGGATGGGATCGAAGCCTGTCGGCGCATCAAAGCCATTCCTGCCTTTGCAGACATCTCAATCATCATCGTGACGGCGCGGGAGCAGAAGGACTGGCTCCAGGCGGCATTTGATGCCGGGGCAACAGACTACATCAGAAAACCAGTTGAGCAGGTCGAGCTTCTCGCGAGAGTCAAATCAGCGATCAAGCTCAAGCGGGAAACTGAGGCGAGAAAAAGCTGGGAACAGGAGGTCGCCAAAACGATCGACGAGCTCGACCGCACGCTGCGCGACATGGCCAGGTTACAACAACTCATTCCTGTCTGCCGCTCTTGCAGAAAGGCTCATCCTGAGCAAATCTCTGAAACCGCGCTCAATCAATACGTGCAGGCCCACCCTGAGACCACGTTTCAAGACCTTGTCTGCTCGACCTGCTCAAGAACATAATCTCGTCGTGCTGTCGTTCAACTCTCCGGCCGCATCTCCACGTCAAGCAACTTAATCTTCCGGTGGAGATGACTCCGTTCGATCTTGAGATCTTCAGCCGTCCGTGAGATGTTCCAATGATGTTCCCGCAGTTTTCGGCTGATGTATTCTTTTTCGAATGCATTCCTAGCGTCTCTGAGCGAATCGTAGGATTTGGTGAGGAGCGGGGCGGCGGCCTGATGGTTGACAGGCACAGTACTTGTCGTTCGACCCTGTAATGATAGTGTGGCGTGTGACGCTTCAATCACAAATCCCGGAACCATGATCATAAGCCGCTCGGTCAAATTCCTAAGCTCCCGAATATTGCCGGGCCATTCATACTGCTGAAAGACAGCCATCGCCTCCGGGGATACGTCCTTCATCCGCAAGCCTTGCTCTTCGGCATGCATCCTCAT
>DCZN01000075.1:0-30964 GCA_002331625.1 Nitrospira sp. UBA2083
TTTCGCTATAAATTAACCTGTCATCGGGTTTATAATTGCGGCGGGGGCGCGATAGGGGCCCCCCCGACGTGTTTTATGAACCCTGCCACGAGTGATGTCCGGCTATGAAAGTCACAACTCTCAAAGAAATCTTCGAGTCACTTCCCTCAAAGCTCGACAAGGATGCGGCTGAAGATCTTGACGCGGTCTATCAGTTTGACCTGCAGGGACGGCAGGGGGGGCAGTATCATCTGATGGTTCAGAATGGGGCTTGTGTCGTGAAAGACGGCATACATGCCGACCCTCACGTGACACTGTCGATGACCGGGGAAGACTGCATCAGGGTCCTAAACGGTCAGCTCAGTGGGATGACGATGGCGATGTCTGGGCGGTTGCAAGTCACCGGAGACATCGGATTGGCCATGCAGCTCAAATCCTTATTCCCGAACATGGCAGAACGTTGATGTGACTACTCCTGCATGGTGACTGTGCCAGGTGCAGCTGGTGTGTAATGTCGCCGCTCTTCTTCAAAGCTTCTCGGGAATCGTTCTTCTAAGATTACATACACCGTTGGGATAAGAAACAACGTGAGGAGGGTGGAGACGCTCAGCCCTCCAACCACGGCTCGTGCGAGAGGCGCATTCGTTTCGCCTCCGGTTCCAGCCCCGATGGCCATGGGCAAGAGCCCAAGAACCGTTGCGAGCGAGGTCATGAGAATCGGACGGAGTCTGGTTCGTGCCGCGGTCATCAGGGCCTCATGAAGTGCGCGGCCTCTGCGGCGTAGGACGTTGGTGTAATCCACCAGTAAGACTCCGTTGGAGACCACGATGCCGAACATCATGATGATACCCATCAGTGATGCAGTGGACAATGTGGTGTTGGTAAGGAAGAGGATGAGAATCACACCAGGAAAGCCCATCGGCACGGAGAACATGATAATGAAGGGATCAACCAGCGACTTAAATTGTGCCGCCATAACCATATAGACGAGCAGGAGCGCTAGAATGATCGCAAACTTCAAGCTGTGAAACGTTTCGCGCTGCTGCTGAATTTGCCCGGCCAGCTTGAGGCTAAACCCAGCTGGTAATTGAAGACGGGCAAACGCCGACTCAAGGTCGTCGGCAATTTCACCCAGTGTCCGAGTGGTTGGATTGGCGGTGATGTGAATCACGCGCTGAAAATACTTTCGGTCGATTTTTACGGGTCCTGCATTTATCTTGAGCGAGGCGACGTTCTTCAGTAAGACTGGCTCGCCGGCTTTTGTGGTGAGCAGGATATTCTCAAGATCGCTTAGATTCTTGCGGTGCTCCTCAGCGAGCCAGGCGCTGATATAGTACTCGTTGCCGTTATGCGGATCGGTGTAGATGATAGGGTCTGTTTGGCCGTTGCCATTCAAAGAAAAGAGGACGGTATTGGCCACATCGGTTTCACTGATGCCGAGCAGCGCGGCCTTCTCTCGGTCGACGGTGACGTTGACCTCTGGGTAATTCTCTTCCCGACTCACCTCGATATCTGCCATGCCTGGAATTGTGTGCATCGTCGCTTCAACCTGCCGAATCACTGTGCGGGCGTTCTCAAAATCGTACCCATAGATCTCGACATCAATCGCTTTTTGCGAGCCGAAACTGGTCACACGTTTGACGAGACCCCCAGGGTCAAAATACAGTGAGATGCCAGGAAACAGTTTGGCGATCTTTGGCCGTACCTCGTTCATGATCTCCACCTGGGTTCTCCCCCGCTTCGATGGATCGACCAGATAGACTTGAATCGAGGAGGTATGTGGTCCTGTGTTGGGGTTGAACAGAGATGCACGTCCCTGTGAGAGGATACCGGTGCTAGAGACGATCGTCTCCAATTCAGTCGCGGGGATACTGGCACGAAGGACACGCTCAACTTCTGAGACTTGCTGCTCAGTTTTTTCGACTCGTTGGCCAACCGGAGCCCGTAGAACAATACGAAACTGGCTTTCATCGGAAACCGGAAGAAACTCAGTCCCGATCTTGGGAAGCAACGCAAAGGATCCTACGAAAACCACCAGTACTGCCATGATGAAGATTCGGCGGTGTCTCAAGACCCATTGCAATGACTCCTCATAGCTTCGATCGAGAGCGTCGTACCGCTCGCGGCTCCACTTCATCAGTGCACGAACCCAGTTCGGCATCGAGCGCCAGGACTCTTGTTCAGGTTTGAGGAATTTATAGCAGAGGGCCGGCGTTACGGTGCGGGAAACGAGAAAAGAAGTGAACAAGGAGATGGCAATCGTGACGGTGAGAGGGATCAGCAAGAGCCGTGCGATGCCGACGACAAAGAACATTGGGAGAAAGACCACCACTGTCGTAACGGTTGATGCCAGGATCGGCATCGCGACTTCTCGAGCTGCTTCGAGAATGCCGGCCCACCTGTCAGGATTGGTATTGAGATGGCGTTGGATATTCTCCAGTTCGACGATGGAGTCATCAACCAGCCGTCCGATGCCGAGCGCAAGGCCGCCGAGCGTGAAGACATTCAGGGTCTGTCCGGTGAAATAGAGCACAATAAAGGTCACGAGCATGGAGAGCGGAATGGCCACGGATACGATCAGGGTGCTGGTGAAGTTGCGTAGGAAAATGAAAATCACAGCCGCGGCCAACAACGAACCATGGAGGGCTTGCTCGATCAGATTTTGTATGGATTGACGAATATAGAGGGACTGATCGAACGAGATGGTGAGCTTTACGCCCTCCGGTACGCCAAGCATCCTCGGTAGTGCCGCTCGCAGGGCATCCACGACCTCAACCGTATTGGCAATGGGTTGTTTATTCACACGAAGGAAGACGGATCTGGCTCCATCTGCATGCACGATGTTGGTTTGGATGTCGGATGAATCGGTCACGGTCCCTACATCACGGACACGGACCGGGTTGCCTTGTTGATTCACCTTCACGATCACATCCTGGATCGGCTCCACGGTCCGAAACTGGTTATTTGTAAAGATGTTGTAGTCCAGATTGCCGGCTTTGATGTCGCCGGAAGGTAAAATCAGATTGGCAGCCTTAACGGACTTCACGACGTCGAGGATCGAAAGTCCGCGCGCACTCAGCAGCGCTGAGTCAAGATTGATATTAATTTGACGGATCTTTCCACCTTCGACGGTGGCGGCAGCCACGTTGGCTATTTGTTCGATCTGCGGGGCAAGTGTGTTATATGCCAAATCGTACAGTGCGCGTTCGTCCAGTTCGTCACTCGAGACTGACACGATTGAAACCGGTATGTTTGACACATCAAATTTGACGATAAAGGGTTGCAGGATGCCTGGTGGGAGACTATTCAAAATCTGAGTAATGCGCTGCATCACCTCCATCTGCCCCACGTTGATATCAGCTCCCCAGTTGAACCAGATCTGCACAGCCCCGAGGCCTTGCTTGCTGAATGATTCGACATGCTCGACATTGGAAGCGGAGCTGACGGCTTTTTCGATCGGGTACACCACGCTCTGCTCGATGTCGAGCGGGGGTGCTCCCTTGTAGATGACACCGACGAAGGCAACCGGGACTTGGATTTGTGGGAAGAGATCAACTGGCAAGCGTTGCAGGGAGGTTACCCCTAACACCACCATTGCGAGCGAAAGCATCAAGATCCCGATGCGATTGCGTAATGCGAGAAGGGTTAGCCACATACAAGTCGGTGAAGGGTGAGACGTGAAAAGTGAAAGGTGAACGAAAAAACCTCACTGCGGGAGTCGCAAAGGGTAAGTGTAAGTCGTAGGATTATTTTGTGTTTCACGTCTTATGTCTCACGTTTCGCACTATTCAGGAGCTCAACCTGCACCGGTGTGCCGTCATGGACCAGGTCTTTCCCGGACACGATAACCTGCTCATCGCCTGTCAATCCCTTGGTGATCTCAATGCGATTCCCGTTCCGGACTCCGCTCTCAATATCCATGCGCCGGGCTTTCCCTTCACGGACAACATAGACGTATTGCGTGTCTTCCAGCCGACTCACGGCATCGAGAGGAATCTGCAGAGCCTGATGATGAGTTCCCACCAAGATCTCGACGCGAGCGAACATTCCTCCTTTGAGTCGGCGATCTCTATTCGGTAAGTCGATTTCAATGGTCATCGTGCGCGTCGCGCGATTGAGAGCTTGGACGATCCGGGTGACGGTCCCCTCGAATACAATGTCGGGGTAGGCTTCGGCGCGAAGTTCGGCCTTTTGTCCTATCCGTACAAGAGGAATATCTCGTTCGACGACCTCGATCAGCACACGGACGGTATGAATGTCATGCAGGCTCATGATGCCCCGCGACATGGTCGAGGTACTCGCGGTTGCGCTGCTGACATATGCGCCGGTATCTAAGTTTCGCTCTGCGATATGGCCGGCAAATGGAGCTCGAATATACGAGTACGCCAAGTTCGTCTCTGATTGCGCCAGTGCAACTTCCATCTGGTTGACCTGGGCTTGAAGAGATTCCTGTGCAGCTTGGGCGGCATCGAAGTTCACTTGAGCATTGTCCAAATCTTGTTGCGAGACGAATTGATCTTTGATGAGGGCTCGCATGCGGTCAAAAGTCAACGCGGTATTACGAACCATCGCATCCTGCTGTGCAACCCGTGCCTTGGCTGCAGAGAGGTTGGCTTTGGCCTGGTTGACTGCATGTTGATAGTCTGTGTGATCGATTTCAACGAGCAACTGGTTGGCTCTCACAAAGTCGCCCTTATCAACATGCAGTTTGGCGATATAGCCGTCCACTCGCGAGAAAATGTTGACGACCTGGTTAGGAAAAATATCTGCGGTGTAGGGTAAACGGATGTCAAGATCCTGCCGAATCGGGGAGACCACGCCTACAGTGATGAGGCGGGTCTTGGCCGTGTCGGTTTTAGCCCCCGTACTCAAGCGAAAAACCACCAGAGCCATAATCGCAAAGAAGAGAACTACCCCCAAGGCTACAATCGGATGTCGAGAGAGTCGGCTCATGTCAGTACGAGTGGCTATGGCTGAGATGACTGTCGAACGAGCCCGCCAAGGAATAGAGACACATATTCTTCAACGGTAGCCTCATGGGTGCGATGCATGGGTAAGCCGAAGATGTCATGGAGGAGCCGGTGGTGAACGATGATACCAAAAAACGCTCTTGCGGCAAGCAAGGGATCCACTGAGCGATAGGCACCTTCATCGATGCGCTGTCGAATATAGCCGGCAAGCAGATCATGGAACACGCGATACTGCTGACGAAAGAATATATCCGACATTTCGTGGCCTTCCAAGGCACTGAACAGGAGCAGGCGAAACAATGTCGGGTCCGCACCTTTTCTAATCCGGTAGCTGGCAAGCAATGTGAAGAATCGCTTGTCCTCCCGCTTCGCTGCGGCTTCTTCAACCGCCTCTCGAAGCCCGGAGTAATGAGCTTTTTCCGTTAGAATTGCCGTATACAGAGCCCGTTTGGTGGGAAAGTGTTTGAATAGCAGTGCTTCGCTGACTCCTGCTGCCTTCGCGATCTGTTTGGTCGTCGTACCTGTAAAGCCGTTCGTGGCAAAGAGGGATGCCGCCGCGTTGATTAGGCTGGCCTGCCGCTCAACACCCGATGTTCGAGGAGCGTGATGTAGGGTCTTTGAAGCTTTTGCGAATTTATTCATCGTGAGTGAGTAAGCACTCACTCACGTTAGCACGGTGATTTCCGGAAACACAAGAATGAATCAGTGCTCTATGAAAGAATCACTTCTTGGTGTGGAATCATGAGGAACCATTTCTGAAAATGGTGAGGTAAGAGTCCTATGAGCTAGCTGACCACTGCCCGCAATCCATCGATGACCACGCTCTCACAGGAGCTATCGATGGGTTAGCTCTCTTGACTGCTACGTGCCTGCTGGTCATCAAGCCACTACGCTTGACCAACAGATTGAGTATGAAGAAAAGATCTCAGTCGCTCACCATCGCGAACACAGAGCTCGTCCAACACCACTCCAAATAGAGTACCAGCGCTCCAGGCTACTCTTCCCTCCAACACGAATAAGGGATCTTCTCTGTCCGGAAGATACAAGAACAAAGTCAGTTCCATACCCATTTGTACGGGACTATCTCCACGAATACCTAGCCCATTCTCAGATAAATCTACAACGGTCCCATCGCCAATCAAGACGTCTTCTCCGGATACTCCCGAGTACATCAATCCGAAGGAGACTGTGGTCCTCAGTAGCTTACGACGCTCAATCGAGCCACGCGACTGATGGGGGGCTAAGCGGCCTACACTTTTTGTTTGTTTCATCGTCATGCCTCCTGTTCTATCGGCGATTCAAACTTATTGAAGATCCTCAGCATTGAGCCGTGAGACTCTCAAGCCAAAGAGGTCCTCCATGTCTAACTGTGTGTAGTTCCACTCCAAATCGGTTACCATGGATCCAAGACACGTGTGCCTGTGGTATGCAGAGTGTTTCCCCCGTATCTGGTAACTCAAGGAATAGGGCCAGCTCCATTCCCTGTTTCAAGCTCCGACCGCCCTTCAAGCCGAACCCGAAGCGACTCAAATCCACAACTTTGGCATAGCCGACCACAATCCTATGCTCATCCGTTCCGGAGTATCGAACTTTGAACTGCCCACTGATCCGCGGCTCTTTTCGACGTTCCTTCCCGAGCCTATTTTCACAGTCTGCCGAAGTTGATCCCGATCTCCACCAGTTCATTGTCCTACCTCCCCGCCAATCTGTTGTCGGTCCGGTCTCCGGTTGAAGTGTTTGTCTGGATGAAGGCTAGCGCTGCGTCGCAATTTTGACTTCCCACTAGGTGGGGGGAGATGACCTAGACAGAAGTTGGGCTGATTAAAGTGATGATAGAGCAATGGGTTGCGAATGATTGGCGAAGAAAAATGGGTACGTATCTAACCAGGGTAAATCCGAGCGCAGCAAAAGGGGAGAAAGTGGTACCGAAGAACCGGAGGCGAAATTACATTAGCCGGAAGCGGGTTCGTTGATTGCTCACGGTATTATGGGAGATGCTTTTCCAAATAAAGGATTGGAGCCGCTTTCGATGGTCACGATTCAGGTCCATGAATCGCACGGAAAACTGATTGCCCGATACCCACACGACGAGCGCTGACTTGATGGACAATTGTGGCAAGCCATCAGGAAGCGCAATCGTCAGGGTCAGTAACGTCCCACGGGTGACAGGGCGATCGTTGATCACATGACATCCGGAAACCGATATGTTTTTGGTAAGACCTTCTCCCTGATGCGGTTGCGTCGGAACCTCGCCGACATAGCGTACGCGACAGGTCACGGCTACCCGTTCGGCATATCGATTATCGAGCGGCACGTAGGGCTTTCGGTTATTCATCGTAATTCAAAGGATCATAACGTCATTGCGAGGGTTTTCCTAATGAATTCAAGAATGGAATCCAGCGGAATATGCCTGTCGCGGGCATGGAGATGAAGCGCGGGTCATGTGAACGGAGTATCCGTGGTATAGGAAAACCGAGTTGGGAATCAAACACTCACGGCATCGAAAAGCGTAGCCGTAAACCTACTGCTGAAGCTTGATTTACCTTTGCATATATAGTGGAGAGTCAAAAGGCCGTGGTCGACGTCCCGTCCAATAGTTTTTCTGGAAGCGTTCGGCTTTCAAAAAATATGATGCCGCGCTCAAGTCCAGCTTCAAAGCGCAAGGTCACTTCCGTATACATTCCATGCCAAGAATAGACCTTAACTGAACCAACCGCAATCTGTCCGGGCGTTCGGTCGAGGGGGCCGTATCTTGATTCAAGGTAATTAAGGATTTCCTCATGGCGCTCTTTGCCGGTATAGCGTACCGTGACCCGTCCTAACTTCTTTTCAAACGTGGTAAACCGAAGGGAGTCAACCGGAGTCACACCGAGCGAGGGACTCAGTCCGTTCAGCTCGTAAGCCTGCAGACGTCCAGACTCCTCAATTTTCACGAACTGTTCCCGGTCAGACAAGATTGACCCCCACGCAAAACCTTCAAACCCGTCGGGATCATTTAAAAGAGGAACAGCCAATGCCGAGATGGTCAGCCCTAGCCAGGAAAGTGCAACCGAGGTCAGGAGTGTTGCGCGCACGGAGAGATGCCGCTCCATCGCCTACTCTGCGGAATCGGTGATATAGTCGTTGAATCGGGGAGCGAGGGTACGACTATCGAAGAAAATATAGCCTCGCTCGGTGCCTGCTTGATACGTCAGATTAATTTCAGTGTTGACACCGCGCCAGGTGTATTGCTGTGCGAGGCCGCGTGCCATTTGCCCCGGCACACGCTCGAGTCGGCCGAAGCGAGTCTCAAGGAAGGTCAACACCTGCTTGTGGACCTGGTCTCCCTGATATCGAATCGTGACTCGGGCGAATTGGTCGTCGACCGAGAGATAGAGAATGCTCGTCATCTCGGTATCAGCAAACGATAACGGCTCGTTTTTCGCAAAGTACTCGACGATGTGCGGACCGGATCGAATCGCTTCTAAGTCTTGCCGAGAAGACAAGGGGCTACCCCACGTGATTTCGCGAAACCCATTCTGGTCGTTTGTCAAGGGAACCGACCAGGCTGAGTCGAGACCGATAGTTACAACAAGCATCACCGCCCACACCCAAGTACGAGGTGCGAGATAAGTGGTATGGATCATCATCGATGGTTACAAGAGTGTGCTGGACAAGCTCACGCTACCACGGGTCTGATGTGAAGGCAACCGCCGATCGTTCTTGAGAACGCGCGGAGGCCTATCTTATAATGCGCCCGCTTTGAGGGGGGATCTCGAACATTCAGGAAGGAAGTTGACGGTGATCGAAAGCGACGTGTTCGTCCAAGCCCTGCAAGATATGGGCGTGAATTTTTTTACCGGTGTGCCGGATTCTATTCTGGGTGGAATCATTGCCGAACTCATGAATCGAGGGTCTTACATTCCTGCGGTTCGAGAGGACGAAGCCGTTGCTATGGCCGCAGGTGCATATATGGCTGGGAAAATCCCGGCGGTTCTCATGCAGAACTCGGGACTCGGCACCTCTCTCAATACACTTCTCTCACTCAATATGATCTATCGGCAACCATGTGTCCTGATCATCTCATGGCGTGGCCAAGGTGGGAAGGATGCGCCAGAACATCTTGTGATGGGTGAGGCCATGCCCCAATTGCTCGATACCGTAAAGCTCCCACATAGGACCCTGACTGAAAAAACGGCTATAGAAGATTTGCGATGGATTGCCGACACTTTCAAGAAAAGGCAGATTCCCGTTGCCCTCTTCATCCCGAAGGGCGTGGTGAAGGGTTTACATCCATGAGACCGGAAGAAGGAACCTTGATCAGCCGTGCGCAGGCGATGGAAGCACTGTTGGACTTGTTGACCAATCAGCCGGTCGTGATCTGTAACGGTTTCCCCTCTCGGGAGGCGCACAAGATTGCAGATCGCCCCACACATTTCTATATGATCGGTTCGATGGGGAATGCCGCAGCGATTGCACTCGGCATTGCACTCGCGAAGCCGAATAAGCAAGTGGTGACCTTCGACGGGGATGGGAATGTATTGATGGGAATGGGCACGCTCGCAACCGTCGGTGCACTCAGACCAAAGAATTTTATTCATGTGGTATTCGATAACGAAGTGTATGGGACGACCGGGAATCAACCGACCATCTCCAACGTGGTACCGCTGGACAAGGTGGCGAAATCCGCGGGGTATGTGAATGTCGTGCGGGTGCTTGATCGTGATGATCTCGTGTACGAATTCAAAGACATGCTGAAGAAGGATGGCCCTAGTCTGTTGCTCGTCAAGGTCAATGAGTTTGTTGAGGATGCCGGTCGTGTCTTGCACGATCCACCGGACATCACTCGCCGGTTCATGAAAGCGATTGAGGGATAAAGGAAGCGACGAGCTTCCCTGGTAGTGGCTCACCGCGCACGACTCAGCCACGACGAAGTCTCAACGACGTGGGGTCGGCGGGTGAATGAGCCTGCTCGGTTAATGCGCGTCGTGAAGGAAGGCCACTAGGCCATTTTAAGAAGAGAAAGGAGGGAGGAGTGATTCTCCTGAATCCTGGCCCGGTCAATGTGTCTGAACGTGTCCGACAAGCGCTTTTGAAGCCTGACATCTGTCACCGGGAGGATGAATTTTCAGAACTGCTTCATCGTATCCAGACCAAATTGCTCAAGGCGTTTGTGCCGGGTGCTGAATCGGACTACGTAGCCGTGCTCATGACGGGGTCGGGGACGGCAGCGGTCGAAGCCGCGCTCATGTCGTCGCTTCCGCATGGCCGGCGGATACTCATCCTGAACAATGGTGTCTATGGTGAGCGAATGTCCCAAATCATCGGACTCCACCGATTGGGTGTGAGCGAGTTGAAGCATGAATGGACGGTTTGTCCGGATCCTGAGCGGTTACGGCTGGCGCTACGACAGCATCAGGAGGTGCATGCCGTCGGTATGGTCCATCATGAGACCACCACCGGATTGCTCAATCCGGCGCACGAGGTTGCCGAGGTGGTCGATAGTCAAAATCGAGTATTTGTTCTCGACGCCGTCAGCGCGCTGGCTGGGGAAACGCTCGACATCGCGAAGTCGCACATTTATATGGTAGCAGGCACGGCGGGAAAATGTATCCAGGGCTTTCCAGGCGTGTCATTCGTGCTCGTGCGGAAGGGGTTCATTGAAAAAATGCGCACGTATCCGAAGCGATCGTGGTATCTCCACTTGACGCATTATATTGACGACCAAGGGCGAGGGATGATTCCGTTCACGCCGGCGGTCCAAGTCTACTACGCGTTCGACGAAGCGCTGAATGAGTTGCTTGAAGAAGGTGTTCCAAATCGTGTCCAACGCTACAAGAAAGTGGCGACCATGATCCGTGAACGAATGGCCAACCTGGGGGTGAAAGCGCTTCTTCCGGCGGAGCGGCAATCACACACCATCACAGCCTACTATCTGCCGGAAGGCGTTTCCTATCAGGTTCTGCATGATCGCCTGAAGCAACAGGGGTATGTCATCTATGCTGGTCAAGGCAACTTGGAGAACAAGATTTTCCGTGTTGCCAATATGGGAGCGCTGTCCGAAGTACAGTTTGGCGGGTTTCTCGATGCATTCGAACAGGCGTGCAAGCCCACATGAAGGCGATCCTACTTGCAGCTGGTGTGGGGAAGCGGCTCTGGGAGGTGACGCAGCATCGTCCCAAGTGCCTGATTGAGATCGGGGGCCGATCGCTCTTGCATCGCTATCTAGAGTCGCTGGCTGCTGTGGGGATTCGGCGAGCGGACATCGTCGTCGGGTATAAGCACGAGATGATTCGTGAGGCTGTCAGGCAGGACTCATGCGGTGTCAGGGTCACGTTTCTCGTCAATGATCAATTTCATCGGGGCAGCATTTCCTCGTTGTGGATCGCACGAACCGCATTTGATGACGATACCATCGTAATGGATGCGGATGTGCTGTTTCATCGAGACATTCTTCGGCGCCTTGTGGCATCGACCGCTGAGAACGCGCTGTTGATGGATGAGACGGTGAAGCAAACCGGTGAAGAATGCATGGTGGTCGTGGCCGGTGGCCGCGTGATTGCCTTGACCAAGAAAATGCCGGATCAGTACGACTATGCCGGTGAGGGGGTGGGGTTTTTGCGGGTTCGGCATGCGGACGCGCCTCATGTGGTGTCGTCCCTTCGTGGTTACATCGACAAGGGTGCATGGCAGATGGAGTACGAAGATGCGCTCTTGGACTACTTTCGAGAGGTGCGGGTGGGACACGAAAAGATTGGGGGACTGCCCTGGACGGAGATTGATTTTGTCGAAGATGTAAAAAAAGCTGAATTGGAAGTTTTGCCAAGATTGTGAGAAGGTAAGCTATTGAGTCCTCTGCCTCAGGCATCCAACGTTGTGGGGAACTGCCTGTGTGTTGTGTCTAAGTGCGTGTTGTTGCAGGAAGGCCCATGAGTAAAAGTATTCTACAGAGGCGAGCGGAGATCCAGGGGTTGGCGACGGCGATTCTCCTGCCTTCGGTCGGCGTCTTTGGTGGACCGATCGGGCTGGAGGCTGGAGAGTTGGGACCTCTCACTAGCGTGGTAGGGATCGGACTCTTTCAACGCACCGTGCTTACATTGCAGCGGGCAGGCATCCGTCAATTGATTGTCCTGTCTGGTTCCGATGAGGAGCAGCTGAAACATTCCTTGGCAAAGGGTCCTCGCGTCACCATTCCCGTCCGATGGATGCCGATCCGCGAATTTCCCCTTGACGATCCGCGGACATGGGAAGCCTTGGCGGCAGAGGTCCGTGGCTTTGCGTTGGTTGCGAGCGTCAATAGTATTTTTTCGCGCGGGCTGATCGAACAGTTGCGCCGTGATGTGCGGGATGGCCAAGCGATCGTGGTCGCGCAGCTCAGGCAAGACAGTGGTGAACAGCCTACGAACCATAGCGTGCGATTCACCATTCCTGCGCTTCGTTCGGCATCCGTGGCTGCCACTCATGTTGGCGAGTCCACCCTGCGAGTTGCGGAGCTGGTTGTTGTCCCTGCAAGTCTCATGAACACCGCGAATTCTTCGACGCAGGACAAGGGGAGCCCTCCGATCCGTCAGTGGATCGAGCAGGCCGCCGTGGATGGTCGAGTGCGTGTTGTCACGGCTGAAGAGAAGCGAGGCACCTGGTATCAGTCGGTGAGAACGTCGTCTGATGTGGGGAGAGCGGAAAAGAAGCTGTTCAACTCACTTAAAGGAGAATTTGAAGGATTTGTCGATCGCTATTTCAATCGCAAGGTCTCTCGTTGGTTTACGCGCCTGTTTCTCGAGCTTGGACTCTCTCCCAATTCCGTCACCATCCTAGCCGGGCTCATCGGTCTGCTGGCTGCCGCGGGGTTTGGCTTGGGAACGTACAGCGCGGGGATCGTCGCAGCGCTCTTGTTTCAGCTGGCGGCTGTCATTGATTGCTGCGACGGTGAAGTCGCGCGGTTGACCTTTACGGAATCGCCGCTCGGGGCCTGGCTCGATATCGTACTGGACAACCTTGTGCATATGGCAATATTTGCGGGGATCGCGGTCGGGCTCTACACGACCTATGCCGGGCAGGAGGATGATTGGGTGCCGCTCGGATTAGGTATGGCGGCCGTGTTGGGCAACGGCATTGCCTTCTTGCTCGTTGAAAGGGCGCAAAAGATTAAAACCGTCAGCGGTTGGAGAACTCCTGCACATGCCGCGTGGGCCGATGTCATGTTAAAAAACGTCGCGAGCCGTGATTTCTCAGCGGCCTTATTGGGGTTTGCGTTGTTCGATCAGCTCTTCTGGTTTCTACTCTTTGCAGCAGCCGGGTCCATGCTCTTTGCCGGTGCCATGGCCTGGGTCATCCGTCCGTCGGCGGTCGCGTTCCCTCGGCTATAAACTCCGCGTTGTTTATCCGACTCACGTGTTGCGCTATATCCTACTCACTCTTGGCCTGGCCGTCCTCGGTCTTCTCGTGTGGCGTATCGGACCCAGCAATATCTACGAGGCGGCTTCGCAGCTAGGTCCTGTCGCCTTAGTGATCATTCTGATCCCTTCCGTGCTCATGTATGCGATCGAGGCGTACGGATGGAAGCTTGTCTTGGGGCCGTCCGGGAGCACGGTGCCCTTTTGGCGGCTGCTGACGATTCGGACTGCCGGGGAAGTGGTGAACATGACTACTCCAACGGCCTACTTGGGTGGCGAACCGCTGAAGGCGTACTTGCTCAAAAAGTACCATGTTCCAATGGCGGAGGGGGCTGCGTCCGTGGTGATCGCCAAGACGACGGTGACGATCGCCGAGGTGTGTTTTATCCTTACGGGGATCGCGCTTGGGTTCTTCATTCTTGGTACGGGCAGCTCGGCGGCACAGACCATCACGGCAGCGCTGGTCAGTGTAGGATTACTCGTCTGTTCCATCGCGGGGTTTGTGTTTATCCAGCATCGTGGGTTGTTTGCCTCGATTCTCTCGATCGTGAAGAAACTAGGATTGCGCATCCGAGCTCTGGAGGCACAAGAAGAGCATCTCCGGTCAATAGATCAGACAATCAGAAATTTCTACGACCATCACCAGAAGGCGTTTCTGGCATCGGTCTGTGTGTGTTTTTTGGGCTGGCTTGCCGAATCGCTGGAAGTCTTTGCAATCATCTATTGTCTCGGAGGGTCAGTGAGTTTCTTGACCGCCATTTCTATTGGCGCACTGGCGGCGTTCATTAAGGGCGGATCATTCTTCATTCCTGGTAGTTTGGGGGCCCAAGACGCCGGATACATGCTCTTGCTGCAGGCCTTCGGCTACAGCGACGTGACGGGGATCACGTTTGCACTGCTGCGACGGTTTCGGGAATTGGTGTGGATCGGCATTGGGTTGCTCTGTCTCGCCATGGTGGGGAAACGAGGGTTGAGTCAGGATCAGCAGGTCGAAGGCCTGTCTTGAACGAGAGTTCGAAACCGTTCGACCATCCAATCCCACACAAAGCCGTGAAGCCGAAAATCCGCCGCCCGTTCGACCTTGTGAAATTGAAGGCCCATTCGATTCCCCTCAACCCACCGAACTTCTGCCTCCTCAACCGGAAGTGACTGAGGCTGGTCCGGGAGGATCAATCGCACCCGGAGCTGAGTTCCCTTTGCCAGGGCAACAGCACATTCGATCGCACAGCCGAACACCGTGAGATCAATGACTTTCCCTTCCGCAATCATGTCTGTGTCGGAAAACATGACAGGATACTGGACCGCAAGGGGAACGCGATAGTGATGGCGCTGGTACGAGGGGGTGGATTCCACGGTGGCCCAGTGTAGTCGGCCCGTCCGAGGAGAATGAATCCCCCTTTGGCGGGGCTCAGCACACACACGAGACGTATCGAATCAGACCGAGTAGTGCTTCGCAAGATGTTCGCGCTGAAACTGCAGGATGTAGCGGACCAAGAGCTCGCGGTTCTCTCTGGTCAGTCTGACAAAACGAGCGTGGAGACGGTAGGTACCGGGTGGGTAGTGTATGGGGTCAACCCGCAAGACTTCAACGGAGGATTTGAAGGGTGCCAGGTCCGGAAGAAGAAGGGTACATGAAAGAATCTCATTGGCCTGGTAGGGGTGATTGACGACCAAGCCGATTCCCCCCGCACTTAGGTTGACAGATTTCTCGGTGCATTGGCCTTCAACGGTATCGGTTTCAGGCTGAAGACAGATGGGCAGGCTCACGTTGATGCGATAATAGTCACGGCGTTCTCGCGCAACTGGTGGGGTATCAGAGGGCATGCTGTTCGCAGTATACCAAAATGTGCGTGCCGATCCATTGATCGGGTATCAGTGTCGGCGTAGAGTCAGGGCGGGACGGAGTTTGAGATGGCCTACGACGAACGATTGGCGGAACGAATCAGGAGCTACTTCACGCGCCGAAAGGGCGTCGAAGAGAAGCGCATGTTCGGTGGGTTGTGCTTCATGTTCAACGGCCACATGTGCTGTGGGATCGACAAGGACCGCCTCATGGTTCGCGTGCTCCCTGATCGCTACGACACGCTCCTCAAGAAACCGCATGCCCGCAAGATGGATTTCACCGGGAAGCCGCTCAAAGGTTTCCTGTTCATCAGCGAGGCCGGCTATCGCACAGCGTCCGGTCTTGTTTCGTGGCTCGACGAGGCGATCGAGTGCGCCACATCCAAGCCGCCGAAGAAAAAGAAGACGAAACCTCCTCGGATGGCCATGAGGTAGAGGCGAACGAAGGTTACTTCCCCGCATTCATCGCCTGATACCAGCGTCGCAGGTGCTTCAGATTGGGCAATTTGGTCTTGCCGCTGAACAGATAGTTGCCGAGGACGCCGTACAGATTGTAATCCACGAACAACGGGCGATCAGTCAGCAGAAACGGCGAAGCCGCCAGCACGTTGTCGATGGGCTTCAAGAGTTCTGCAAATTGTGCGCACAGATACCGTCGGTGGGTCGTCCATTCCTGCACGCATCCTCGTCCGAATTTCCGTTCCTTGTGGCGAATGAGCATCGTCCGTTCGATGAGGGGACGGGTCGGAATCACATACGTATCGTCTACCTTGAACCCCACCATCTCTAATTCATTCTCGATATAGCGCGAGAGGATCAGCTGGAGCCCATCGAAGCCTTTGGGAAAGAGGTTGAGTCGATAGCGACGATCCACGTACCGCGCCACCTCCTGTCCGAAATCCGTGACGTCGCAGATTCCTCGTGTCCCGTCGATCAAGCAGGGCACCGTGTGGCCTCGGCCCTTTGTGGCTTTGATGATAGGAGCTCGATCATGGTAGGCGATGTTGTGGAGGCGAAACGGAATGCGATGCTTGGTCAGGATATGCCGGATTGTAATGCAGAAGGGTGACCAAGGAAACTGGATGAGGGTGAGCATGGAGTTTATATGACGGAAGCGAGGTGAAACCGCAAGTATCCAGAGAGAGTCATTGCTTGCGGTCCTGCTTGAGTGACAGGCGAGTGAGGAGTTCGCGTTTCAGAATGGTGGGAGAAGGAGCGAGTGCGTTCTTAAAAGCCGATGCGAGATTGCGAAGGGGAAAGGGATCTCGGTCGCGGGAATTAATGCAACCGGCACCGTGTGGAATCTCAGGATGCTTCTTTGTGAAGGCCGAGATCCGTTCGGCAGAACAGGTATAGACCGACAGGTAGTTCTTCTGGCTCTTCCACGCAAAAAAGTGCTCGCAAAGATGGTACGTCGGCATCAGGTAGCTGTAATCGCACGTGGCCTTCGGAAAATGTTTCTTCACCAGCCGATGGATCACCTCACCACGTTCACGTCGCTCTTCGGCCAGCGTCCCAAGGTAGCTCGTGACAGTCTGGCTCTTTCCTGCCTGCGCCATACGCGGCTAGCTTACGCCGCTCGCTCTCGAAAGAAAACCGCCGGCGATCCGAATCAGTCATCGCATGTTAGATAATTTTCTGCCTTGGCGAGCATGGAATCAAACAGGTCCATGAGGCTGACGAGCGGAATGGTTCCTGACTATGCTCCTCTCATGCGATACTGTGCATAGCTTTAACGGATGATGTGGATGGAGTTCATCTTGGGATTGGTCAGTGATTGGGGAAAGCCGTTGGTTTCTAGGCTCCGGCCGTGCGATATCTTCTGAGCGAGACCGTGGAAATTGACATATGCGTCTCAACTCAAATCTGAGGACTCCTGCTAAAACTGTTCTGCTGACGGGAGCAGGATTCACCAAGAATTTTGGTGGATTTCTAGGGAGTGAAATGTGGGCGATCATCCTCAATCAAAAGGAGGTAACAAACAATCCTAGGCTTCGTAATGCCTTGCTTGAGGACCTCAATTATGAATCGGTTTATGACACAATTCTTTATTCAGGTCAGTTCGAGAATAGGGAAAAACTGACTTTCCTTTCGGCAACGATAAAGGCGTATGTAGAGTTGCATGAGAATATTCTCAAGTCGAATTCAAGAAGTATATCTATTCATGCAGAAGCCTGCAGGGAGATTGTGGGTCGATTCAAAGGAGTAGGGAAGGAACGGGGGTTTTTCTTTACACTGAATCAGGATCTTTTTATTGAGCGATACTTTTCTACAGACAACTGTCAGATAACAATTCCTGGCCTTCATCATCAAGACTGGTTTAATGGGAAGCTTGGTTTGCCGCTTGATGATAAGGGAATTGTTCACCTTCCCGAAGAGGCTAGGGTTGGACAATTGAAGCAATCTTTCTGGAATAAAGGCATGGAAAATTATTGCTATGTGAAGCTCCATGGATCTTTTGGTTGGTGGGGGCAAAGTGGGGAAGCGGCTTTGGTCATTGGGAACACAAAATCCCACATGATTGAGCAAGAGCCTCTTCTTCGGTGGTACTTTGAGCTGTTTGAGGAGGTGCTAAGCCAACCGAACATTAAATTAGTAATCATCGGCTATGGATTTCGTGACTCACACATTAATAAAGTAATTGCAAATGCTGTTCAGCTAAATGGCTTGAAGCTTTTCGTAGTTTCTACGCTTCAACCCAGCGAATTTAAGGATTTGTTACATCCAATTCCGGGTTCTCTTGAGATGCAGGTGCTTGGTCATCTGTGCGACATTTGGAAGGGTTTGGCCGGGTACTACTGTGCTTCAGTAAATGACCTTTTCGTGCAAGGTCGGTCTGAACTGACGCCAGTTGGTAAATCATTATTCCGACGGGTTGAGTTAATTGAATGACCTACACTTCCACGAGAATCTGTAGTCCAAGTATCTGTCGATTATCGTGCCAGAGCGCGCCGAGTTCATAGCATCGCTTTTGGGGAGAAATCTTCTGTCGGTTATTTCCCTCTGTGAGAAGGCATCGCTCTAGATGTTGTTCAGGGATTGGTGTGCGCAGGGAAGGAAAGGCTGTCAGAGGTGCGGTCCTAGTAGTTTATGTTAGGATGCCGCGCATGTCCGCGTTAAAGCTTGTTCTTTGGGCGTTCTTGGTATCCTCGGCGCTATGGCCCTCGCCCACGTGACGGCACCATAAATCTCCACGAAAAGGTGAATGGTCTGTTGGTTGGTAGCCTGAGAGGACGCTACAAGCTGATTCGGCTAACTGCGCCCTTTGGCGCCGTCGAGATGGTTTGAAGTAGTTTGGGTAGCAGCGGGCGAAGGTCTTTTAGGAGGTTGGTCTGAGCCTGAAGCACAATGACTGCAATGGTGAATTGGGGGACGTTCTGCTGAAAGGCCAAGTTACGGTCAACGGTGACGAAGACGTCGAACTGTGCTTGAGCCCTAGTCAATAATTCACCATTTTTGATCCCTGCCCACCCCGCTTGGGGCACCGTGACGACTTCATGTCCTTCAATCTCTCTTGCAAAGCGTCGGTCGATACACTCGTCGAGGAGGATTCTCACGAGGCTTTAGCAAGCATGCGGGTCTTGGCTTCCTCGAGAAAGGCGATGACCTGATCGCGGCTGACGGTAGGGAAGCCTTGAAGGAAGTCGTCGATCGTTTCGCCCCCTTCCAAGTATTCGATCAATGTCTGGACCGGTACACGGGTGCCTGCAAAGACGGGGGTGCCACCAAGTACATCGGGTGAGGAAGTGATGAGGGGGGTCGTGGTAGCCATGGCTAACAAGGATAACGAGGCAGCGCTTGATTTACAAGCGTCTGACGGGTTGTTAGGATGCCGCGCATGAAAACGGCTGTGAATTTGCTCTGGGTGATACTCTCCATTCTTGGTGCGCTCGCGCTGGCTCATGTGGTCGGCGCCATTAATCCCACTGAGAAGGTCAATGGACTCTGGCTGGTCGTAGCGGCGGCTTGCATCTATGTGTTGGCGTATCGATTCTATGGTCGATGGCTGGCTAGACAAGTTGTTGGACTCAACAATCAGCATGTCACGCCGGCGGTGCGGTTGAATGACGGCGTCAATTTTCATCCCACCAACAAGGTCGTGCTCTTCGGCCACCACTTCGCCGCGATTGCGGGGGCTGGGCCGTTGCTTGGCCCGGTGCTGGCTGCACAGTTTGGATTCGTGCCTGGGTTTCTTTGGCTGGTGATCGGAGCGGTACTCGCAGGGGCGGTGCAGGACTTCATTATTCTGGTGGCCTCGATGAGACGCAATGGGCACTCGCTTCCGGAGATTGCGCATGATGAACTCGGTACTGTCACTGGGACGGCGACGGCTGTGGCGGTCCTCTTTATTGTGGTGGTGGCGTTGGCGGGTTTGGGCTTCGCGGTCGTGAATGCGCTGTACCACAATGCCTGGGGCACGTTCACGATTGCGATGACGATTCCAATCGGCTTCATCATGGGCTTCTATCTCCAGAAGTTTCGTCCTGGTGCCGTGGCGGAAGTGTCGATCCTTGGAGTCGTCCTGCTGATCGGAGCGGTGCTGTTCGGTCGTGTGGTGGCCCAGTCCTCCTATGCGTGGCTCTTCGAGTTCGACAAACCGGCGTTGGTCTGGCTCTTGGCCGGCTATGGCTTTCTTGCCTCGGTGTTGCCTGGCTGGATGCTACTGGTGCCGCGGGGCTACCTCTCGACGTTTATGAAACTTGGGGTAGTTTTTCTGCTGGGGTTCGGGGTCATTCTCATGGCACCGACGATTGAGATGCCGCGCGTGACGACCTTCGCCAACGGTGGTGGGCCGATTATTCCAGGTACGCTCTTTCCTTTTCTCTTTATCACGATTGCCTGCGGAGCCATCTCGGGCTTCCACTCGCTGGTGTCCTCCGGCACGACGCCCAAGATGATTGAACGGGAGTCGCAGGCGGTGGTGGGCTATGCGGCGATGCTGCTGGAAAGTTTCGTTGGTGTCATGGCGCTAATCGCCGCCTCGGTGCTGATTCCAGGGGACTATTTGGCGATTAATACGACATTGGGCGCGGATGCGCTGGCAGCCATGGGCTTTGCCCCGTCGCGCATTGCGGAGCTATCTCAGATGGTCGAGGTGGATGTGGCAGGGCGTCCTGGTGGGGCTGTATCCTTGGCGGTTGGGATGGCGTCGATCTTTTCGGCGTTGCCTGGCATGTCGGGCTTGATGGCCTATTGGTATCAATTTGCTCTGGTCTTCGAGGCGTTGTTCATCCTTACCACGATCGATACGGGTACACGTGTGGCGCGGTATCTCATTCAAGAAATGGCCGGGCGGGTCTATGCGCCCTTTCGCCGGATGAACTGGCTGCCAGGGGTCATGCTCAGTAGTGGTGTGGTCGTGGGGGCCTGGGCCTATTTGATCGGAACGGGGAATATTTCAACGATTTGGCCGATGTTCGGTGCCGCGAACCAGCTGCTGGGCATGCTGGCGCTCTGCATCGGGACGACGGTGTTGATCAAAATGTGGAAGTCCCCCTATCTCTGGGTGACGGTGGTGCCGATGCTCTTTGTCGGCGTGATCACGCTGACCGGGTCCTACCAGATGTTCTGGATGTTCCTGAAGAAGGCGGCGACGTTGGCGGCAGGCCAAGCGTTCTCACTGTATCTCGATGCGGTACTGGTTGCGGCGGTAGCGGTGTTGGGATTGATTGTCTTGAGTGACAGTATCAAGCAGTGGTATGGCTATGTCGTCCTGAAACGGCCGTTTACGAGCAGCGAGGTGATCGTGACGGCTGGAGGTGGGTCGGCGGGGCGAATGCAGACGGCGATCTGTCAACATGATGACGAACATAGGTGCTTCAAGCTGCCGCATGGGACAGGGTGTTGCTAACGGATGTTGAAACAGGCTTCCAGCTGCGTTCTCGCATCGCTCAAAGGCTCAACGTACTGGACAGCGTACGCCTCACCTTCTCGCTTACTGCGGCCTTGCTGGAAGACCTTTTTGAACATCCGTAGAGTTGGGCATAAACAGAAAAGATGAGAGGGTGACACATGGCTGATCAGTTTTCATTCGATGTGGTGTCGGAAGTGAATATGCAAGAATTGAAGAACGCGCTGGATCAGGCGACGAAGGAGATCAAACAGCGCTTCGATTTCAAGGACTCGAAGACTGAGATCACGCTGAAAGAGAAAGAAAAGGAACTGGTCGTGGTTTCGGACGACGAATACAAGCTGAATGCAGTGCAGGAGATCATCAAAGCGAAGTGTGTAAAGCGCGGCGTGTCGTTGAAAGCGTTCACCCAGGGCGCGATTGAGCCGGCATTGAGTGGCACGGTGCGGCAGGTGGCGAAGATTCAGAGTGGGCTCGCCTCGGATAAGGCGAAGGAGATCACGAAAGCGATCAAGGATTCGAAAATGAAAGTCCAAGCCCAAATTCAAGGAGAACAAGTGCGGGTCCTGAGCAAGAGCAAGGACGAATTGCAGTCGGCAATCGCGTTCTTGAAAGGCAAAGATTTCGGAATCGATCTGCAGTTTGAGAATTATCGATAGGCGGCTTTATCGGACGGCCTGTTTGCGTATCCTGGAGAAACACCAAGATCCCGCATGAGCAACCTTCTTGTGGCCCTCGTTCTTTCCGCCTCGCTCTTTGGCTGCAATCGCAGCGATCCCATTGTTCTTATTCAGCTCCATCCAAAGAATCCAGAGATCATCTACATCGCGACGAATGACTACATCTATAAGACCCGTGATGGTGGCCAAACGTGGACGAACCTCTCGCAAGGCATGAGTCATTCCCGTGTCATTGCCATGGCCATCGACCCTGTCTATCCGGCGACGGTCTATGCGGGAACGAAGGGTGATGCGGTCTACAAAAGTCATGATGGCGGACAGCGCTGGGCCTCGATGCGTACGGGCCTTGACGATGCCACGATTACTTCTGTGGTGAATCAGTTCATCTTTGATCCTGCCGATGCACAGCACATCTTTCTGGCCACGACGATGGGGGTGTTTGAAACCAAGAACGGCGGCGAGCAATGGACAAAGAAAATGGAGGGTATGAAGGAAGTGTTGATGGTCGTGACGCTGGGTATGGATCCAACCAGACCCTCTATTCTGTACGCCGGAACGAGCGGCGGTGTCTACAAGTCGATCGATCAGGCCGGCCATTGGGAAAAAGTGAACAATGGGCTTGTTCCTCCAGACATGCTGAAAACCTCACGAGCATTAAACGTCACCTCGATTCAGGTCGATCCCTACGAGCCCGATACCGTGTATGCCGCCACCCTCACAGGGTTGTATAAAACAACAGATGGAGCCAAGTCGTGGAAACGGATCGGGGAGTCACTCGCCGATCAAATGATTGTGACCATGGTGCTTGATCGAACCCGTCGGGGTGTGGTCTACATTGCAGGGAGAGACGGATTACATCGAAGTGAAGATGCCGGCATAACCTGGAAGCTGATCAACAACGGCCTTGCGACGACCAACGTCAGAACGATTGCCCAAAGCACGACCGATCCTAAATTGTTCTATGCCGGTACAAACGGGAGCGGTCTGTATCGCAGTCAGGATAATGGTGAGACATGGAAGCCGATGCCGACGATTGGAGGGAGGGCGTAAAGGTAGATTATCGTCTCTGGCTGTTCAGGTCGGAATCTCCGATGGATGCCCCGACTCCGCGTCGAGGAACGGTGGATGTGCCTTCACGATTTTGTGTGTTGTCGACTTCAAACCCTGTGCTGCTGGGCATAGAGGTATCTTGTAGATCCGTTCCTGGCCGATGTGGGAGCTGACTGTCATGAACGTCATCTCCTCTGCGTGGACGGAGCGATTCTCGCACATTGCTGTAGGGAGAAACGGCCGCTCCAATGTCAGCACCGAAGTGGGAATTCAGTTTGGTATCCTCGATGTCTCCGCCAATTCGTGAGCGCAAGGTCGTATCTTGAATCTCCATCCCAGTCGGCGCAGATGATGGAGGCTTTGTGGCCTTGAACTCTTTCTTGATCGCCTCCTCTTCATCCTGTATCTGCCCTTTTGCTCGCCCACTGCGTTCGTAGTCCACCTCTTTGAGGTTTTGTTGTGCCGCATTTAACTTTTCCAGCCGGTCGTTCAAGCGAACGAGGTCTTCACGCGCACGTGCGACGGTTCCCACGATTTCGCTTAGCGTGAATTGCCGAGCAAAAGTCCCCAGCTTTGGGGCAACTCCCGCGCCTCCGCCCAACCCGCCGCTCCCCGTACCATCTCCAGGTCCAACCACAGTGGCCCCTTGTCCTCTCCCAAACCCCGATGAATTATAGATGCCTTTCTGTTGAACTGCTTTGAGGATGTGATTGGCTTCATCAATTAAGTCTACAATTTCTTCAGGTGCGTTATTCTCAGTGATACAGCATGAGACGAACGTCCGATAGTGATCGGAAAATTTCGATGCGGCATTTTGCAAGTCGACAATTTTGATGGGATCACGGTCGGGAAGGTCGAATCCCTGCTTGCGCGCCCTCTCCTTCAAAGCATCTGCAGCTTGTTGGTCGTAGAGTGGCTCACAGCCGGACCCCCTTTTCGTAGAAATCTGTTGATCGGGTGTTCTGCTTGAGCACCAATAGACCGGTGCTGGCTGGTTAAGAGGGTTATCGGGATTGAAATCCTTGGCCTCGGCCTGCCCCAAACAGAGAAAGAGGGCAGGGAGTACGATAGCAAGCTCTGTATAAGGAACAGGTGGCGTTACCTTCCACATGATGAAAGCATTCTCTAACTCAAATTCTTGGAAGTCAATGAAACTTCAAAGAGTTGAAGCTCTGAACCGGCTGGACGGATGTCCTAAAAGGCAAATGGTAGGGGTCATTTAGGCCTGAAATAGCAGACGATAAGCACCCAGCAGGTGCGTCATTTGCCACGTTCTAGGTTGCTGAAATACAGTTGACAACCAATAATGCGAGAGTATACTTCGGCAAGTGTGGGTGAAAGTGGTGACTAGTGGGGGGAGTGAATACTATTAATGAATTTCGGCATTTCCCAGTTCTTAGTAAAGAAATTTGCAATTGGTTGATTTTTAAGCAGCCAACTACAATTTTGGATTGCACGGTGGGGTATGGTGGGCATGCCGAATTGCTTCTGCAGTCTAGTCCACCGGGAACAAAAGTCATCGGTCTAGATCGAGATTCTGAGGCGATTGAGTTCTGTCGACAGCGATTACATCGATTTGGAGATCACATAGTGTTGCGTCAGGGAAACTTTCGAGATTTAAAGCAGCACCTTACCGAAGCGGGCATCTCGACTGTAGGAGGAGTGCTCTTTGATTTCGGGGTCTCCTCTCCGCAGCTCAACAATGCCGCACGTGGCTTCAGCTTTCAGCACAATGGCCCACTCGATATGCGTATGAATCAGTCGATGGGGTATACCGCTGCGGATTTGGTGAACACCCGTCCAGAACACGAACTTGCGGACATCATTTATCAGTATGGAGAGGAACGCTACGCGAGGCGGATTGCCCGGGCCATCGTACAGGAAAGACAGCGCTGCCGGGTTGAGACCACTGGGACGCTGGTTTCCATCATCGCTCGCTCGGTACCGGCCTCATATCGCCACGGACGGATCCACTCCGCAACGAGGACATTCCAGGCTCTTCGCATTGCGGTGAATCAAGAACTAGAGAGCATCGAGGTCTCACTGCAAGATGCGACGGAAGTTCTGTCGGTGGGTGGGAGAATCTGTGCAATTTCTTTTCATTCTCTTGAAGACCGGATCGTTAAACATGCGTTTCGGTCTCTCGCGCAGGGGCCTCACGCCATGCTGTCGCTGTGTACGAAGAAGCCCATTGTTCCTTCTCGTGAAGAGTGTGAGGTGAATCCGCGGTCGCGAAGCGCCAAGTTGCGTGTTGCTGAACGTCAACCGAAATGGGAGCTGTCATGAAAATCCTGGCTGTTCTTATCGGACTGTGTCTTGTGTTCGTGTTTGTGTGGGAGCGAGTGGATATGGTCCGGGTCGGGTATCAGATCGAGCGATTGAAGCGTGACAGGACAATATTGGAGCGGCAGCGAGATGAGCTCCGGGTGAAGGTTTCTGCGTTGAGTGCGTCCGGTCGGATTGCCAAGTTGGCAACGACAGAACTCGGCATGCACCTGCCTCAGCAAGGCCAGGTCATACTGGTTCAGTCGAGGCCGAGCGCCATCCAGCCCGTGGCCGTTGCCAATGTTGTACCGGTAGCGGTGCGAGTCGCGAAGAATGATCTCCTGGCCAGGAGGTTCTAGTGCCCGATTCTGTTCCACGCAGTCGTCGGTATGTGTTGCTGTTGCTACTGCTGTGTGGATTTGGGGTCGTTCTGTTCAGGTTAGTTACGCTGCAAGTGTGGCAGGCGGCAGAGCTTTCGGTCAAAGCCGATCGACAACATCGAAAGACGGTATCATTGGAGGGAGCCCGCGGTACGATCGTCGACCGACACGGCAAGATCTTGGCGATGAATGTGGAAGTGCCGTCTGTTTTTGGGGTCCCCACCACCGTAGATAGCCCTACGAAGACTGCCAGGTTGCTTTCTCCCGTCTTACATGTGAGGACCGATGAATTAGAGCGAAAGCTTCGCCAGGATCGGAATTTCGTGTGGTTGGCACGAAAGTTAGACCCTGAGCAGGGGCGTCGACTTGAACACTTATCGCTTGACGGGGTTGGGGTCGTAATGGAGGGGCGGCGCTTCTACCCCAAGGGACCATTTCTTTCCCATGTACTGGGCTTTGCTGGAATGGATGGGGAAGGTTTGGAGGGCATCGAGTATCGGTATGAATCGTATCTGCGCGGCGAAAAGCGAACAATGGTGCTTCAGCGGGATGCTTTGGGGCGCTCCGTGTTCCCCAAGGACCTCACGGAACGAAATCCCACACCTGGTCATAGTCTCACGCTCACGATTGATGAAGTCATTCAGTACATCACTGAGAGAGAGTTGGAAGACGCGGTCACTCGTACGCAGGCGAAGTCGGGAACCATGATTGTCATGGATCCGCAGACCGGTGCGGTGTTGGCGATGGCCGTCAGCCCACGATTTGATCCGAATGTCGTCTCAAATCTAGGCGCTGATCGTTGGCGGAACCGGGCTCTGACGGACGCCTACGAACCGGGGTCAACCATGAAAGCGATGATGGCTGCCGCGGCTATTGAGGAGCGCGTGGTAAAGCCGAATACGATGGTGTTCGGGGAATACGGTCGAATGACGATCGCGAATACGGTGATCCATGATCATGAGAAATTGGGATGGCTCTCTTTCGCTCAGGTCATTCAAAAGTCCAGCAACATCGGAGCGGCGAAGACTGGCATCGCGCTAGGGGGGCAACGACTCCATCGGTATCTTCAGGCCTTCGGGTTTGGCCAGCGGACGGAGATTGACCTACCTGGAGAAGGAACGGGATTGGTCAAGAGTCTGAAGGATTGGGGGCGTCGCTCCGTTGCCTCCATTTCGATGGGACAAGAAATAGGGGTGACGCCAATTCAGATGGTGTCTGCTATGGCTGCGCTCGCAAACGATGGTGTCCTGATGAGGCCGTATGTGGTTGCAGAGATTCGAGATCCTGAAGGCCATCTTCTGAAGCGGGTTCCCCCTCAGGCGAAGCGACGGGTCGTTTCGTCGGACACAGCCCGCAGTATGACCAAGATTCTTGAAGGTGTGGTCACGGACGGGACTGGATCGAAAGCATCCATTCCGGGGTTCAAGGTCGCTGGCAAAACGGGCACGGCCCAAAAAATTGATTCTCGAACGGGCACCTATTCAACGTCAAGGTTTGTCGCATCGTTCACGGGGTATGTGCCGGCAGGCAACCCACGGCTTGCCATGATCGTGATCATTGATGAGCCGCAAGGTGAAGCCTGGGGCGGAACTGCGGCGGCTCCCGTGTTTAGCCGTGTCGGCGAACAGGTCTTGAGCTATCTCGGCGTGGCGTCCCCCGAGCCGGTTACGCTGGCGATGGCAATGCAGTAATTGTGATCGCGCTAGGAAATATCGATGACATTTGCCACCATGCTCCAAGTGCTTGCAGGACACGTGAAGGTTCTTGAGCGTCATGGCGACCTGGATACGGTTGTGAAGGCCATTACCGACGATTCTCGTACGGTCTTGAGCGGAAGTCTCTTTGTTGCCGTTCAAGGTGAGCAGGTGGATGGACACCGATTCATCCCGGCAGCAGTACATGGTGGGGCAGGAGCTGTGGTGATGCAGCAGCCGGTGTCTGTTGGGACGATTCCCTTCGTGCGAGTTGATGATTCCCGAAAAGCCCTCGGTTTGTTGGGGAGCCGGTTTTACGGGGATCCGTCCTCGCGCATTCGGATGATCGGTGTGACTGGAACCAACGGGAAAACGACCACCACCTATGTGTGCAAAGCACTATTGGAAGCGTTGGGTCGTCAAGTCGGGTTGATTGGTACCGTCGCCTATCAAATCGGTGAGACCATTGTGCCCGCGGCACACACGACTCCCGGTGCACTTGAATTACAGCAATTGCTGGCGAAGATGGTTACGGGTGGATGTTCCACGGCCGTCATGGAGGTCTCATCCCACGCCTTGGCCCAAGCTCGCACAAGCGGCTGTGAATATGATGTGGCCGTCTTCTCGAATCTGACCCAGGACCATCTCGATTTTCACCGGACGATGGAGGAGTACTTTCAAGCAAAGCTAAAACTATTCACGGGTTTGGTAGGAGGGCAGAAAGGCAATAAACGGGCGATCGTCAACATTGATGATCCTTATGGGAGTCGTATTGTTGAGCATTGTCCCGCCCCGGTGTGGACCTATGCATTAACGACCAAAGCCGATCTGTGTGCTGAAGATGTCCGGTTGTCTCTTCAAGGCACAGCATTCACGGCTGCCACTCCAGTTGGGACCGTTTCAATCAAGAGTCAGCTGGTGGGAGAGCACAATGTCTACAACCTCCTGGCTGCCATCGGTGTTGCCCTTCATGAAGGGGCAACGCTGGATCAGGTTCGGGAGGCGGTGGCTCGAATCACCAACGTACCAGGTCGATTTGAACGAGTGCTCGCAGGTCAACCGTTCACCGTTGTTGTCGATTATGCGCACACTGAGGATGCGTTGGTCCGTCTGCTGACGACGGCGCACACATTAAAGACCGGGCGTATTATCACGGTATTTGGGTGCGGAGGGGATCGCGATCGAGGCAAGAGACCTAAGATGGGCGAGGCGGCCGTGCGCTATAGCGACGTCGTGATATTGACTTCGGATAATCCCAGAACGGAGGACCCGCACGCGATTCTTGATCAAGTGGAAGGGGGAGTGATCAATGCGCTGCGGCAACGGCCTCACGTTCAATACCGCAAGATCATTGATCGGCGGGAGGCGATTACTGAGGCGGTGCGAGAAGCGCAGGGGGCTGATATGGTGTTGATCGCCGGGAAAGGACATGAAGACTACCAGATCATCGGGACGAAGAAGCACCATTTTGACGATCGCGAAGTGGCGCGCAATGCAATTGAACAACTTGGATTTCACGCCTAACCCAGGACGGTAGGAAGTGGTCGGTGCAGGGGCGCATCACGATGGCACTCTTTTCGATCAATGAATTGCGGGAAGTCATCAGCGCTCGGGTCTTGGCCGGAGACGAAGATGGTTCGGCAAAACGGCATGTCCGGTGCGTCAGTCTCGATACTCGATCTCTTCGGCAAGGAGACCTCTTCGTCGCCGTACGAGGGGATCGATTTGATGGGCATGATTTTGTTGGAACGGCATTGTCGAGCGGAGCCATCGGAGCAATCGTGCACGATTCTTACGATGTTTCAAAACTTGATCTGAAACCTGGCTCTAAGCGGGCCATGCCGATGATTCTGGGGGTCCGTGATCCGCTCTATGCCTACCAACAGTTGGCCACCTATCACCGAGGCCGTTTCCTCATTCCTGTCGTTGCCGTTACGGGAAGCAACGGGAAAACGACGACCAAGGACATGGTTGCGAGGGTGATGGCGCACCGTTGGAAGATCCTCAAGACAGAGGGGAATCTCAATAACCGATTTGGAGTTCCGCAAACACTGTTTCGTCTTAACGAGCGGCACCAGGGGGCGGTCGTCGAGATGGGGGTTGATAATGTGGGGCAGACGACGAGGCTGTGTGAAATAGTCAGACCGACGATCGGGATCATTACGAACATCGGCCCTGATCACCTTGAGTTTTTCGGGACGATGGAGGTCTCTGCTCAGGCAAAGGCAGAATTGCTCGATCTTCTACCCAGCAACGGAACCGCCATTCTTCCCGCCGATGATGCCTACTATGACTATCTTGCGGCGCGAGCTCGGTGTCCGGTGGTGTCGTTCGGGCTCTCACCGAAGGCCAATGTTCGGGGAATACATGTCAAGTCGGACGGACGCGATGGGACGATCTTTCGCCTTCTGCTCCCGGGGAAAGTGCGCCAGACGATTGTGCATATTCGAGTCCAGGGGGACCACAATGTCGCCAATGCATTGGCCGCAGCGGCAGTCGGTACGGTTCTGGGGCTCTCCGGAACGGCCATCGCGCAAGGCTTATCCCGTTTTCGGCCGGCCTCGATGCGGTCGCAGATTTCGGTCAGCCGTGGCGTCAAGCTCATCATCGATTGTTACAACGCAAACCCAGCGTCCATGAAAGCGGCAGTGCAACTGTTGGCCAAGTCTGGAGCGCGTAAGAAGAGAATCGCGGTATTGGGAGATATGTTGGAACTCGGCGTGAATGCAACGCACATGCATGAGGAGGTCGGCAGATTCGTCGCCGATCAGGGAATTGATCAACTTGTGGCTTGTGGCACGCTGGGGCAGAGCTTTGCCAAAGGGGCACAAGCGGCAGGGTTGGACCCGATAAATATCGTGAAAGTGCCCGATGCACGAGCTGCGGCCAGAACCGTGAAAGCGATCGTCAGGCCAGGTGATGTTGTGCTGATCAAAGCGTCTCGCGGCATGAAGCTAGAGCTCGTCGCGGATGCACTCCAGGGCGCCACGCGAATGTCGAAGAAGGCATCGTAAGGGGCAGTCATTCTTATGCTGTATATCTGGCTCTACCCTCTGCATACACAATTCTCCTTCCTGAATGTCTTTCGCTATCAGAGCTTTCGCATCATTTACGCCGCAGTCACCGCATTTCTGATTGCATTTGTCCTCGCGCCGTGGGTGATCAGAAAACTCCAAGAGATTAAGTTGGGGCAACAGGTACGTGATGACGGACCCAAGCGACATCTTGCCAAAAGTGGGACCCCGACAATGGGCGGTATCCTGATCATCTTCGCCGTGACGCTTTCCACGTTGCTGTGGGCGGACATCTCGCGCCCGCATATCTGGCTGGTGCTGGGTGCGACGCTCGGCTTCTGTGCCATCGGGTTTGTCGATGATTATCTCAAATTCATCAAAGCTCGATCGAAAGGGCTCTCTGCATCGCAAAAATTTAGCGCACAAATTGCCGTGGCACTTGGTGTGGCACTGGTGCTCTATTTCTTGCCAGGGTACAGCACAAAACTCAGCGTGCCGTTTTTTAAGAGCTTCATGCCGGACTTGGGATGGTTCTACGTGGTTTTTGCCATCATTGTGATCGTCGGAAGTTCCAATGCCGTCAATCTCACGGACGGGCTCGATGGGTTGGCCATTGGGCCCGTGATGATCGCTGCATTGGCCTATACCGTGGTCGCCTACGTGACCGGTCACCGACTGATGTCTGAGTATCTCTTGATTCCGCACATTGAGGGAGCGGGAGAGTTGGCTGTTTTTACGGCAGCGATCTTGGGGTCCAGCCTTGGCTTTCTCTGGTTCAATACGTACCCAGCGTCGGTCTTTATGGGAGATGTTGGGTCGCTGCCCCTTGGAGCGGCTCTTGGAGCGGTGGCAGTCATCAGTAAGCAT
>DCZN01000075.1:31053-62897 GCA_002331625.1 Nitrospira sp. UBA2083
CGGATCTTTCTCATGGCGCCGATTCACCACCACTTTGAGATGAAAGGGTGGGAAGAGCCGAAAGTGGTCGTCCGTTTATGGATCATCGCCATCCTATTGGCATTGCTGAGCCTCAGCACGCTCAAGTTNNTTGAGGTAAGAGGAATGGTAGGGGTAGACACTCAACAGCTGGACGGAGCACGAGTCACGGTCGTCGGACTGGCACGGAGCGGCGTCGCCGCTGCTCGGTTGCTGCAAGAGGCCGGAGCGGTGGTAACGGTAGCCGATCGGAAGGATCGATCGGAGCTGCCTACCGTTCTTAAATCTCTCGATGAGTCGGCCATCCATGCGGCGCTCGGTAGTGACTATGAATCGGCTCTCAACACGGCTGAGCTGGTCGTCATTAGTCCAGGCGTCCCCTATCGGCTGGAAGCTCTTGAGCGTGTTCGTCGCCGAGGTGTGAAAGTCGTCAGCGAACTCGATCTGGCGTCGAGATTTTTTTCTGTACCGATTCTGGCGTTAACGGGCACCAACGGCAAGAGCACGACTGTGACGTTGATTGGGAAAATGTTGCAGCAGTCAGGAAAACGAGTCTTTGTTGGGGGAAATCTGGGAACAGCGCTGAGCGAGGCCGCCGTCGAATCCTTACAAGCCATGAAGCGAGGAGGGGCCTGTCCGTATGAGGCTCTCGTGGTCGAGGTTTCCAGTTTTCAACTGGAAACGATAGAACGGTTTCATCCCTGGATTGCCGCGATCCTCAATGTGACCGTGGATCATCAGGATCGCTACGAGTCAATCGAAGAATATGTTGCCACCAAAGCGAGGATTCTTGAAAATCAGACCCCTTCCGACTATGCCCTCTTCAATTTAGATGATGCAAGGGTGGCTTCTCTGCGGGGGAGTGCACGGGCTCGTGTGCTGGGCTTCACACGGACGCAGACACTATCCGATGACCTAACCGGAGGAACCTATCTCGAGCGCGATCGCATCATGACGACCGTTGGCGGACAGACGCAGGAAATCTGTGCACGGAGCGAGATTACCATCATGGGGAATCACAATCTCGAGAATGCCATGGTGGCCTCTACCTATGCCCTACTGAGCGGTTGTTCGCTTGACGTTGTGCGCCGCGTGTTGCGGGAATTCCCAGGGCTGGAACATGCCTTGGAAATTGTTCGTGACCGCCGGGGTGTACGGTTTATCAACGACTCCAAAGGAACCAACGTTGATGCGACGCTCAAAGCGCTGGAAAGTATCGATCAGCCCATTTGGCTCATTGCCGGTGGCCGGGATAAGGGCGGGGATTTCTCGCGGTTGGCCCCTGCGATTCGTCGGCGGGTGAAACGGCTGATCTTGATCGGGGAAGCAGCCCCATTGATTGCGCATGCGACGGGAGGATTTCAAGCTATCGACCGGTGTGGGTCCCTACGTGAGGCAGTGGATTTGGCAGCATCAGGCGCGAGCGCCGGTGACGTGGTGCTGATGTCACCCGCCTGTGCAAGTTTTGACATGTTCGTCGATTATCAGGATCGAGGGCGACAGTTTAAAGCGCTTGTGCAGTCGTTGCCGGCCTGATCCTGGACAACGCAGAGGAGCATTGACGCTGAACGATGCCACGGAAATCGGTGAGGACCTTGGCCTTACCTTGGTCCACCATCAGCCCGCGGATTCCGCAGCGGGTCGGGATGGATCAGTTCTTGTTGTGGGTCACGATTACACTGACACTTGTCGGTTTAGTGATGGTCTTCAGCGCAAGTGCGGTGCTGGCAGGGAATCGCTTCCACGATTCCTGGTATTACCTCAAACGACAATGTATTTGGCTAATGTTTGGGATGTCGATTCTTCATCTGTTGTCGCGGATCGACTATGTGTGGTGGAAGCGCGTCTCGTTCTACCTCCTTGGTCTCATGGCGACACTTCTCATCATCGTCTTGATCCCGTCTTTGGGCGTCGCGGTCAATGGAGCCAGGCGATGGCTCTGGTTCGGGCCGATTTCTATTCAGCCGGCCGAGATGGTGAAGCTCATTTCGGTCATTTATCTCGCAGCCTACCTGGCAAGGAAAGAGGGTCGGATCCAAAGCTTTTCCGTCGGTCTTCTCCCGGCGCTCCTTATGGTTGGAATTCTCAGCGGCTTGGTTCTCATGGAGCCCGATTTAGGAACGGTCGTCGTCATGGGCCTGGTGACTGGAGGCCTTCTGTTCGTCGGTGGGGCGCGCCTATCCCACCTCTCAGCGTTGGCCTTATGCGCAGTACCGATCGGACTTGCACTGGTGCTGACCTCCAGCTACCGGCGGCAACGGCTGATGGCGTTCTTGGAACCGTGGAGCGATGCCTCCGATACAGGATTTCAAATCACGCAGTCTTTTTTGGCGTTCGGCAGTGGAGGGCTCTCGGGAGTCGGGCTGGGAGAAGGAAAACAGAAACTATTTTTTTTGCCGGAAGCCCATACCGATTTTGTCTTGGCACTCGTCGGCGAAGAGATGGGTTTTGTCGGGGCTGGAGTCATTATTCTTCTGTTTGCCCTATTTGTGATCCGAGGATTCCAAATTTCGACTCGAGCGCGGGATCCGTTTGGGTGTTACCTGGGAATCGGCATCACGATGCTCATCGGCATTCAAGCCTTAGTCAATGCGTGCGTCGTGACGGGTCTGTTGCCGACCAAAGGCCTCACGTTACCGTTCGTCAGTTACGGCGGTTCTTCCCTCGTCACCAGCCTGGCTGGAGTGGGAATGTTGCTGAGTATCTCACGGGATCGTCAGGCTGGTCGGGAGGAGATCGGGCATCAGGGTTGGCCTGGTTGGCCGAATCGGCGATGACGATTGTAATTGCTGCAGGAGGCACTGGTGGGCATCTGTATCCGGCCATTGCGCTGGCGCGAGAGTTTTTGCGGCGGGATCCTTCCACGAATATTCTTTTCGTCGGCACGACGCGAGGGATCGAGTCTCGAGTGCTTGCCCATGAAGGATTTGAGTTGGCCTTGATCACTGCACACCCTGTGATGGGGAAGGGAGTGCTCGAGATGCTCCGAGGGGTGTGTGCTGTCCCGGCTGGGATGTGGCAGTCATTTCACATTCTGAAACGGCGGCAGGTCAATCTTGTCATCGGGGTTGGGGGCTACACGAGTCCCACTATGTTGGCGGCCGCTGCACTGAAGCGGATTCCACGAGTGATTCTGGAGCCAAATGCATACCCCGGTTTAGCCAATCAAGTTGTGGGACCACTGGCCCATCGCGTCTTTGTGGCCTTTGACTCGGCTGCAACGTTGTTTGATCGGCAGAAAGTGCGAGTCGTTGGGACGCCGATCCGGCACGAGTTCCTTGCGCAGGCAGGTACGCGTAGCGAGATGATCACGCAGAAGAAACAGCATGTGCTAATTTTCGGCGGTAGTCAGGGTGCCAAAGCGATCAATAGCGCGGTGTTAGAAGGGTTGCCCGTACTCAGAGAGCGCCTGCCAAGCCTGACCATCACGCATCAAACAGGCGAAGGCGATTTTGAGCGTGTCAGGGAGGGGTATCACACGCTTGGAATATCAGCGACGATCGTCCCTTTTCTGTATGACATGCCGGCGGTGTTGAGAACTGCGGATCTGGTGGTGGCTCGTGCCGGCGCCATGACGATCGCTGAGCTCACCGCGTGTGGGAAACCGGCCATCCTGATCCCCTTACCTACGGCCATTTATGATCACCAGATGAAGAATGCCCGGGCAATGGAGGCAGCCGGTGGAGCCGTCGTTCTCTCACAGGGGGACATGACCGGGGTGAAACTAAGTGAGACGGTGGAATCCATCTTGTTGAACCCAGAACGCTTGGAGGCGATGCAACGGAGCAGTCTGGCCATGCGACGAATCGATGCCGGCGAAGTCATCGTCGGAGAATGCTATGCGATCATGGGAGTAAAATATGACAACAACAAATCTGCTGGAAAGACCGGAGAGTAGGACACATGGAGGACACACAAGTGAAGCACAAACCTCAACAAGACGGCAACGAGTAAGTCGTATGGGACTCTTTCGTAAGATTCAACAGATTCACCTCGTCGGGATCGGCGGATCCGGTATGAGCGGTATTGCGGAGGTCCTGCTCACAATGGGGTACAAAGTGACCGGGTCTGATCTGCATGCTTCAGAGACGACGAGACGTCTGGAAGAGCTCGGCGGCAGAATCTTTATCGGTCATCAGGAGTCGAATGTCGGTGAGGCGCAAGTCGTGGTCATTTCTTCGGCCGTAGCAGCGAGCAATCCTGAGGTTGTGAAAGCGAAGGTTATGCAGATTCCCGTGATACCACGGGCAGAAATGCTGGCGGAGCTGATGCGGTTGAAGTTTGGGGTGGCCATCGCCGGTGCCCACGGCAAGACCACGACGACCTCCATGGTCGCAAATGTGCTCGCACAGGGCGGCCTCGATCCCACCATGGTGATCGGTGGAAAAGTGAATGCCTTGGGGAGCCACGCTCGGCTTGGTCGAGGTGATCTTCTTGTAGCAGAGGCAGATGAAAGTGATGGATCCTTTCTTCGTCTTTCACCGACCATCGTGGCGGTCACGAATCTGGACCGCGAGCATTTGGATCACTATGGGTCAATCGAACGAATCGATGAAAGCTTTTTGGAGTTCATCAATAAAATTCCGTTCTATGGATTGGCAGTGTTATGCGCGGATGATGCCCGTCTCACGGCGCTCTTTCCACGCGTAGTCAAGCGGTATCATACCTACGGACTTCGTGATCACGACGGGACGGCTCCGGACTTTACTGCGACAGACGTTCAGCTCAAACAATGGAGCGCCGAGTTTCGTGCGCATTTCCGAGGGAAGAACCTGGGACCCTTCCGACTGGCCGTACCAGGGATTCACAACGTCTCGAACGCGCTCATTGCGATCGCTATCGGCATGGAACTTGAGATTCCGGTGGACCTCATTCGTAAAGGGTTGGCAGCCTTCACGGGTGTTGAGCGACGCTTCCATCTACGCGGAGAGGCTCGCGGAATTATGGTGGTGGATGATTATGGTCATCATCCCACGGAAGTCAAAGCCACCCTTGCCGCGGCGAGACAGGGGTGGGAGCGTCGATTGGTTGTTCTCTTTCAGCCCCATCGATACAGCCGTACACGGGATTGCCTCGAAGATTTTGCGCATGCCTTTGATAGTGCGGACGTGCTGTTCATGACCGATATTTATCCGGCAGGTGAGCAGCCGATACCAGGGGTCACTGGAGCTGCGCTTGCTGAAACGGTCAAAGCCGCAGGCCATCCGTCTGTGACATTTATTGAGCGCAAGGAAACGCTTCCGGATCAGGTACTCCCGCATCTCCATCCCGGGGACCTTGTTCTCACGCTGGGTGCTGGTGATATTTGGAAGGCGGGCACCGGAATTCTTGCACGGCTCGAGCCTGAGTGATGATTCACGAAACGAAGACACAACAAGCAGCGGTGCAGCGCCGATTGCGATCTGCCTTGGCCGGTGTTCGCGGGGCGATTCGCCTTCAGGCGCCGCTCAAAGAGTATACATCCTTTCGGATCGGTGGCCCGGCCGATGTCGTGGTGGAACCGGCTGATGTGGACGATGTCGCTCATCTTATCCGGCAAACAGTCAGACACAAGCTTCCGCTCTTTGTGTTGGGTGGGACCAACCTGCTGGTTCGCGACAAGGGCATTCGAGGGGTGGTGGTCAGTTTGGCCAATCTACGCGCGATCAAAGAAGAGCCAGGGGCAGTCCTGTATGCCGAGGGAGGTGTCGGCATGCCGACTCTTATCGGGCATGCCATCCGTCGGTCTTTGGCAGGGTTGGAGTGGGCCGCCGGAATTCCTGGAACCGTGGCTGGTTGTGTGGTCATGAATGCTGGGACGAGGCTTGGTGAGATGAAGGATTCCGTCAAAGCGATTCGGATGGCATTGCCGAACGGTACCGTGATGGATTACCCAGCCGAATCGATTGAATTTGGGTATCGGCGGGCATCATTGCCGCGAGGCATCGTCGTTGGGGTATGGCTACAATTGAAGTCGGGACTGCGGGCCGACATCGAGAAAACCGTGAAGGATTATTTGCGGTATCGACGGGACACGCAGCCTCTCAGCTTACCGAGTGCCGGTTGCGTGTTCAAAAATCCTCAGAATGATTCAGCCGGACGAGTGGTCGAGGCTGCGGGACTCAAGGGTGTCTCGGTTGGCGATGCAGTTGTTTCGACCAAACATGCAAACTTTATCGTGAACCAGGGGCAGGCCACTGCCAACGATGTCCTGTCGCTTATTCGGAAGGTACGTACCCAGGTTGCACGAAAGACCGGGATCAAATTGGAACTCGAGTTGAAATTGGTGGGCCAAGCGTAGCGAGAGGACTGGCAGAGACCGATGGGTCGATTAACAGACGTACGAATCGGTGTGCTCATGGGAGGCCGATCATCCGAACGGGAGATCTCTCTGAAGACCGGGCATGCCGTTCATCAGGCGCTGATCCGTCGCGGCTACGATGCGGTGGCCATCGACGTCAGCGATCGGCTGCATCAAGACTTGAAGGAGCAGGGAGTCGGCCTGGCCTTTCTCTCGCTTCATGGACCAGGAGGAGAAGACGGGATGGTCCAGGGGTTTCTTGAGACCGTCGGTATTCCCTATACGGGGTCTGGCGTTCGAGCGAGTGCCGTGGGGATGCACAAGGTGGTGACAAAGACACTCTTAGCTGCGCATGACATTCCGGTTCCACCGGGAACTGTTGTGCGAGAACGAGACAAGGCCCCGCTGGCCAAGGTTCTGCGAGAGACAAAACTCAACTTGCCAATCGTCGTCAAGCCTGTCTCCCAGGGGTCCACGATTGGAGTGACGGTCGTACGTCGTGCTACCCAGTGGAAGGAAGCGCTCGCGCTGGCACATCAGTATGATGCGGAGGCGATGGTGGAGGGCTATATCCCTGGACATGAAGCCGCTGTTTCCATTTTAGGGACAACCGCCGAAAGCCCTAACGTGCTCCCGCCGATCGAAATTGTGGCTCCCGAAGGCTTTTATGATTTTGCCGCTAAGTATCAAAAGGGCAAGACACAGTATCTCTGCCCCGCTCCCTTCCCTCTCAAAGTCCTGAAGCAAATTGGTGAGTTGGCGGGCCGTACCTACGAGGTATTGGGTTGTGAGGGAGCTGCTCGCGTGGATTTTCGAATCACTCCAAGAGGGCGGCCCTACGTCCTGGAAATCAACACGGTTCCTGGCATGACAGAAACCAGCCTTCTGCCGATGGCGGCCGCGCAGGTCGGTATTGGGTATGACAACTTGGTCGAGCGAATTTTGCAATCGGCCCTCGACAGAGCCGCGCGCTTCGCACAACGTAACAAATCGGAGTCGGCGTGATGCGGTTTTCTTTGAAGAAACGCCCGGTAGAACCGCCTGGCCCGCGCAGGAACCAGTGGAAAGACCTGCACGGAGAGAGCGCAATACAGAAAGTCAGTCGCGCAAAACGAGTCAGACGCCTGATGTTCGCTCGACGAGTTGCTTGGTTGGCCGGCGCGACACTTTTTATATGTTTCATCATGGGGGCCGTCGAATATTCAGGCCCGATATTCCAGCACGCACTCGAGATCCAAACGATCACCGTCGAGGGCGTACACCACATCGACAAACATAAGGTGATCGAGCTTGCACAGATCAAACCGGGAATGCCGCTCCATCACGTTATCACAACGACGCTCGAAGAGCGGATCGCATCTCATCCCTGGATCAAGCAGGCCGAAGTATCCCGTGTCCCATTGCATGAGTTGCGGATCTCAGTCATCGAGCGAAAGCCCGCAGTCATTGTCCGGGCAGAATCTCAGAACTTTCTGAGCGATGATGAAGGACATCTGCTCACCAGATTGGGGCAGGCGGACGACGATGCATTCCCGCTCGTGACGGGAATCGATCTGCAAGGGTTTCTGCAAGGTGCTGACCCGGTGCGCCGCTCGATCATATCCGGCATCGAACTCGCCAGAGTGATTGGACAGACCATCGAAGGCCGATTACAGGTGCACGCGGAAAACCCTGCAAACCTCGTGGCGTTTATTCAGGGAATCCGATTCCAGTTCGGGGAGGAGGCGCTTGGCGAGCAGTGGAAGCGCTTTCAACGCGTCAAACCAACATTAAGGCCGCTAAATTTTGATGGGGAGAGACGCGGCGTCAGCGAAGTGGATCTCCGGTACGACAATCGAATTATCGTACGGGAAGGGGGGGGGTGATTGCGGTGCCAAAACGAGATCAAATCCTAGTTGGGCTCGACATCGGAACCACGAAGATTTGCGCAATCGTGGCGGAAATGACCGATGCCGGCGGTCTCAGCATTATTGGCGTCGGCATGTGCCCTTCACGTGGGTTACGCAAGGGAGTCGTCGTTGATATCGAGAGCACGGTTGAGTCCATCAAGAAAGCGGTCGAGGAAGCGGAGCTTATGGCGGCGGTCCAGATCAATTCGGTCTACACGGGGATCGCGGGCAGTCATATATCGGCCGAAAATTGCAAAGGTGTCGTCGCGCTTAAACGGGCTGAGGTGACTCGAGAAGATATTCATCGTGCGATTGAAAGCGCGCGTACCCTGGCCGTCATCCCACATGAGCGACGGATCCTTCATGTCTTACCGAGAGAGTTTATGGTGGATGGACAAGAGGGTGTACGGGAACCGCTGGGTCTGTCAGGCAATCGTCTGGAAGTCAACGTACACGTTATCACTGGGGCCGTCACCTCCGCTCAGAACATCGTGAAGAGTGTGAATCGGGCCGGGCTGGATGTGGTCGACATCATTTTGCAACCGCTTGCCTCCAGTGAGGCGGTGCTGAGCCAGGAAGAGCGTGAATTGGGTGTGGCCATGGTGGACTTAGGTGGAGGGACCACGGATCTTGCTATTTTCTTAGACGGAAGTATCCGACACTCAGCGGTGCTTCCCATCGGGGGGCAGAATTTGACGAAGGATTTGGCGATTGGTTTGTTAACATCGCAAACTGAGGCCGAGAGAATCAAAACGCAACATGGCATCGCACGAACCGAGTTGGTGACCGGCCATCAGGTTGTTGGTGTGTCGTCCGTTGGAGATCGGCCACCTCGAACATTTTCTCGGCGGGATATTGCAGAAATCTTGGAGCCGCGAGTTGACGAGATGTTTGAGCTCGTGCGGCGGGAAATCACACGTGCCGGCTACGAAGGTATGTTGGGTGCCGGCGTCGTCATTACAGGCGGAACATCATTGTTGGAAGGTATGCCTGATGCCGCTGAAAAGGTGCTGAACCTTCCGGCGCGCCGGGGAGTCCCATCCGGAGTGGGCGGTCTACGGGATATCGTCGGTCATCCCAGTCATTCGACCGGGGTTGGCCTCCTGCTCCATGCGCGGCGTCATGTTGATGAGTTGGAAACGGCCGGGCTTCGAAACGGAGGAACGTGGGCCAAAATGTTCAGTTGGACGAAACGAGTCTTGGAGGTCTTTTAACCACATATCAACCCTTACGAGCGGCAAGCGCTCGGTGCGCGGGGTGATGCGAGGAGGTGCCTCAATGTTTTCATTTCAAGAAGATATGTTGTCACCTGTCCGTATTAAGGTGATAGGAATCGGCGGTGCCGGATGCAACGCGATCAATACAATGATCACCTCCGGGCTTGCTCGTGTCGATTTTATTGCAAGCAACACCGATCTTCAGGCGCTGGACCGCTCGCTCGCCCCGTATAAAATTCAGCTTGGGCCGGAGCGGACCCGCGGATTGGGCGCGGGTGCCAAACCGGAGATTGGACGAGATGCAGCCCTGGAAAGCAAGGAACACATCCGAGAGTGCCTTGAGGGGGCGGACATGGTGTTCGTCACGGCCGGTATGGGTGGAGGAACCGGGACGGGGGCGGCACCGATTGTGGCCAGCATCGCTCGAGAAATGGGGATCTTGACGGTCGGTGTGGTGACGAAACCGTTTCAGTATGAAGGCCAACGAAGGAATAAACACGCCGAAGAAGGAATCAAGGACATGCGGCGGCATGTGGATACGTTACTGGTCATTCCGAATCAACGGCTGTTAGGAATCGTCGATAAGTCCACGCCGCTTTTGGAAGCGTTTAAGGTCGCGGATGATGTGTTGCGACAAGCGATTCAGGGCATTGCCGACGTCATTACAACCACCGGACACGTCAACGTCGATTTTGCCGATGTTCGCACCGTGATGTCACATACCGGACGTGCGGTCATGGGAATGGGGGTCTCCCGCGGACCCAATCGGGCGATTGAAGCGGCACAGAAGGCGATGTGCAGTCCGCTGCTTGAGGAAGGAAGTGTCGAAGGTGCTCGTGGAGTGCTTCTCAATATCACGGGAGGCCCGAGCCTGTCTCTGCACGAAGTCGAGGAGGCTGCCTCCATCATCCAACAGACGGCAGATCCTGAGGCCAACATCATTGTTGGGCAAGTCATTAACCCGGACATGGGCGAAGATCTCATCATTACAGTAATTGCAACTGGGTTTGAGCGAGAGGAGGATCAAACAGCGGTGCCTATGGCGGGAGCTCAAAGTCTGAATCGGCCGGCCAAACCCATTCAACCGGTACTAGCAAGTATGGTTGCGTCCCTCTCGGCGGATCGTCCGGTGAAGGACCTGGACCGACCAACATTTTTAAGACGCATGAATGAGATGCGGGATTCAACGGATCGTGCGGCATTGACGGCTGAAGATGAATGGGATGTCCCGACGTTTCTTCGGAAGCAAGCGGACTAGCTTCGGTACTTCATGACATAACAATCTAGTGGGTTTCAGGATGGCGAAAGCATCGGTCATTACAGTACCAGCGTTTGCGGATAGGGGGAGTCAGGTTCACCATTTTTTTGGAACCCGACAGCACACATCACAGCATGATCTTGAACAGGGTATTCCCCTGCGGGGTATTCAAGGAGCGGCGCCCTCATCATGGACGCTTTCCGTCAAGCAGGTCCACGGAACGGATGCGCTGATTGTAGATCATGTCCTGACGTCAACGGACCAATTTGCGGGAGGTTGGGATGCCCTGATCACTGATCAACCAGGGGTGACCGTGGCAGTGCGGACAGCCGACTGTGTGCCTATTCTCCTGCATGACCCCAAGCGCCGAGTGGTCGCGGCTATTCATGCTGGTTGGAGAGGCGCGGTGGCGGGAATCGTACCGAAAACATTAGCCCTCCTGAGGTCTCGCTTTGGTTCACACCCTGAACAGGTACGAATGAGTATCGGCCCATCCGTCGGTGCCTGCTGCTATGAAGTGGATGAGCCCGTATTGGACCGGCTGCGTGAGGGATTTTCGGATTGGGAAAAGGTTGTTCGCTATCGGACCGCTGGAAAAGTACACCTGGACTTGAAGACTCTCGTCAAGGAACAAGCCCTCACCCACGGTGTATCCACCCGGGCTGTTACGACCGTCAATCTGTGTACTATGTGTCATGAGGATATGTTTTTCTCCTACCGGCGAGAGGGGAAAGTCTACGGAACCATGATCAGCGCGATTGGCCTACCACTGAAGAAACGATAGGCCAGTCTCTGCCAATTGGCCGACTCTTTCGATAGAATATGGGCGGCTCACTGAGTGAGCAACTGTGGTTCGTGAAAATACCGATGGAATCACTGATTCAGGACACCATTGCGAGCCGGGTTCAATCTGTCCTGGCAAAAATTCGATCAGCGGAAACAAGGTCTGGACGTCCGACAGGCAGTGTCCGACTGGTAGCAGCGACAAAGACCGTCGGTGTGGAACAGATTGCAGAAGGTGTGCGGGCTGGTCTCTCCATAGTAGGAGAAAATCGGGTTCAGGAAGCGTTGGCGAAGATACCCGCATTCAGTCAGACATCGGTCCAGTGGCATTTTATTGGGCACTTGCAGCGCAGGAAGGTACGATCAGTGATTGGCCTGTTTGATCTGATCCATTCGGTGGATAGTCTGGAATTGGCGCAAGAAATCGATCGCCGTGCTGGAGAGGCAGGCCGCCAGGAATGTGTGCTGTTGGAGGTCAATATTGGGGATGAACCGACCAAGGAAGGGTTTCGTCCGGAGGGTGTCATCAAAGCTGTCTCAGACATGGCAGGGTTCTCCTATATCCGTATTAAGGGCCTGATGGCCATCCCACCTCCGACGGTTACCCCGGATTTGGCTCGACCATATTTCAGAAAACTCAACGATTTAGCCAAGCGCATTGGTACACTACACCTACCATCCGTGAGCATGGATGAACTCTCGATGGGGATGTCGAACGATTATGAGGTGGCCATAGAAGAGGGGGCAACGCTTGTCCGTGTCGGGACCGCTCTTTTCGGAGCACGCCATGTCTAAGACGTCGGTCATGAAGGCCGTCGGGTTTGTCGGGGGTGGGCGCATGGCGGAAGCGTTGATCAGCGGTATGGTCACCGCGAAGCTGTATCATTCCGAACAGATCCAGGTAGCCGATCGAGATACAGCCAGGCTGGATCACTTAAAGAAGCAGTATGGAGTTCAGGTCGGTCTTGCCAATGATGAGGTAGTGGCCACGAGTGAAGTGATTGTCCTGGCGGTCAAGCCACAGGTCCTCGACGAGGTCCTCAGCGGGATTAAAGAGAGCGTGAGCAATCAGCTTGTGATTTCGGTTGCAGCCGGCGTACCGATTCATCGCATCCTAGGACCCCTTGGTGGTCAAGCCCGTGTCGTTCGTGCCATGCCGAACACGCCGGCTATGGTTGGTGAAGGGATGACGGGGTTGGCGATTGGCCCAGGAGTGGGGCCGGACGAGGTCACCTGTGCGCGCCGTATCTTTGAATCGGTCGGCAAGGTCGTTCCAGTTGAGGAGCGTCTTATGGATGCCGTGACCGGGTTAAGCGGAAGTGGGCCCGCATACATTTTTCTTGCAATTGAAGCGATGGCCGATGGCGGGGTGAAAATGGGTTTGCCCCGAGAGGTGGCCAGTTTGCTGGCAGCACAGACAGTCTTGGGTGCGGCACGCATGGTTCTGGAGACGGGACAGCATCCCGCTCGTCTCAAAGATCAAGTCGCCTCTCCTGGCGGGACGACGATCGCAGGCCTGCACCGATTGGAACAGGGCGGCCTGCGGGCTGTGTTGATCGATGCGGTCGAGGCGGCAACAAAACGTTCTCAGGAGCTCGGACACTAATGTTTGTAGTAGGAAATACCTTGCTGGGTGTTGCGACGGTACTTGACTATGCCCTGTCGTTCTACAGCTGGATTATCATCGCACGGGCGCTCATCTCATGGGTGAACCCGGATCCGTGGAATCCAATCGTCCAATTTCTGACTCGTGCCACAGAGCCGGTATTGGCTCCGATTCGGCAACGGCTCGGATGGAAGATGGGGATAGACCTTTCGCCGTTGATCGTCATCGCGGCGATTTGGTTTTTGCAGATTGCGGTCGTCCAGTCGATTAAGGACATGGCGGTACGGATGAATTGACTCAACCAATAGGGGGATGCCATGAAGATCACACCGCTCGATATTCAGCAGACAGTTTTTCAGGTCAAACTTCGTGGCTATGATCGCGAAGAAGTCAACCGCTTTCTAGAAGAAATCGCCCAAACGGTCGAATACTTAAACCGAGATAACGCAGCACTGCGCGAGCGGATTGCCTCGCTCGAACAGCAAGTGTCGGAGTTGAAACGGACCGAGACGACCTTGTCCAATACCCTCGTTTCAGCGCAATCGCTGGCCGATGACGTCAAGCGAAGCGCACAACGAGATGCCGAACTCATCGTGAAGGAAGCGGAGCTGAAGGCGAGTGAACTGTTCCGGCAAGCAAGGGTTGAGTTGGGAAACACTCAGCGAGACCTCTCCGTACTGAAGAAGCAACGCTTGCTGATGGTCGAGCGGATGCGGGCTACGCTGAATACGTTTGAACGAATGTTGGATGTCGAGGCGAGTGAGGCGTATCAGGATCACGGCATCATGCAGGAGGAGAAGATGGAGGGCGAGTCCAGCCCTACCCGGTGATCATTTGAATCGCACGGCCCAACCGATGGTCCGCCCATAAGCATCTCGGTACAACTCCTGCCAAGCCCCAGAGCGATGTCTGATCACTCCAGTATTCAAACCGCACTTGATCAAGCTGTCGTCGACGGTGTGTTTCCTGGGGCCGTACTGGCGGTACGGTGTAAAAACGAGCCAGTCCGGTACTTTTGTGCCGGACGGCTTTCAACCTCCCCGCTAGGAGCTCCTGTCCTCCCCTCCACAACGTATGATTTGGCTTCCTTGACGAAACCCTTGGCGACCGTGACGTCTCTCGTCCTCTTGATCCAGAAGGGCCAATGCCGGCTTCATGCGTGTGTGGCCGAGTATCTTCCGGATTGTGCTGGGTCTTCGATCGGATCAGTGACCCTTCATAATTTGCTGACTCATAGCTCCGGGTTACCTGGATGGCGTGGGTACTATGAACGACTCAGCCAGGATGGCACCATTCCTTCATCTCAAGAAGAGAGGGCTCGTGCGAAGCGCGCGCTGCTCAACTTGATCCGCTCGGAGAGCTTCGTCTACGAACGTGGGGCCAGGAGTCTCTACAGTGACCTTGGGTTCATGTTGCTTGGCCTGGTTGTTGAGCAGAGCAGCGGACAACCGTTGAATGAGTTCTTTGCTGATCATATTGTGGGTCGGTTGGGTAGACCTCGAATCCAATTTGTTCTGCACGAAGGGCTACGAACGTTTCTTGATGGGGCGAATGAGAGGAACGGGGGCGTTGCACCGACTGAGATCGATTCCTGGCGTGGTCATCTTCTGTGCGGAGAAGTGCATGACCAGAATGCAGGCGCAATGGGTGGCGTGGGGGGGCATGCTGGGTTATTCGGGAGCGTCGATGCAGTGTTGGCACTGACGGCGGAGTGGTTGCAGGCGTATCATGGACGGACGTCGATTCTCGATCCGAATCTGGTTCGGGAGTTTACCCGGAGGCAGGATGAAACGGGAGTGTCTAGTTGGGCGCTTGGATGGGATACTCCGTCAACGCCGTCGTCGTCCGGGCACCACTTTTCGACTCAGTCATTCGGTCATCTGGGCTATACCGGGACTTCCATTTGGATTGATCCCGTGCAACAGCTGGAGGTCGTGTTGCTTTCCAATCGCGTGCATCCCTCAAGCCGGAATGAGGCGATCCGTGATTTTCGTCCAGTCATTCACGATCTCGTCTATCAGGAGTTTGTTGGTTCGGGTTAGGGACGGTCTGGATAGTCGATCCACGTTTCCTTTTCTGCAAGATATCGGGTGCCTTTAAAATTGGGCCGCGTTCTCAGGCGTGTGAATCCTGATTCTTGGAGTTTTTCCACTAATTCCTTTACAGCTGCGGCAATCGTCGAGTGCGATCGGCTCTCAACGATCAAGGCTTCGTACATCACCTTCGCTGAATATCCGGAAGCTGTCCGATTCACCAGAATGGCACGGCTGAAGTATCGGTCGCTCGGATCAACGCCTTCTATTTGATGCTTTTCAACTAACCCTTCTTTCTTGAACAGGAGTGGCAACGTGCTCATACTTCACTATCCCTTCACAAACGGTTGAGATGGGACTCAATTATATGAGGTCGTCCGTAGCGTCTGCAACTCGTTGACAAGTAAACACCCGATTACTATGATGCCTCCCCTCATCACGTCGGAGACGTAGCGAACTCCACTCCATGAATATCCCCAATAGTCTTACGATTCTTCGTATCCTCTTGGTCCCCGTCTTTATCGGGTTCATGACCTACGGTTCCTATGGGTTTGCCCTGCTGACCCTCCTCATCGCGGGGCTCACGGACGCCGTGGATGGTCATCTCGCGCGTAAACTGAATCAACGAACAAGATTGGGAACCATCCTTGACCCGCTTGCGGACAAACTCCTGTTGACCTCGAGCTTCATCTCGCTTGCGATGCTCCATCTCGTGCCGTCATGGCTTGTCATTCTGGTTGTGAGTCGGGACATCATGCTCTTATTAGGGACCGTGGTCGCCCATGTGACCAGCACACCCATTAATGTGACTCCGACATTCTTGGGTAAGGGGACCACCTTGTTCCAGTTAAGCTATGTCCTGCTGACTGTGTTCTTGGCCTGGAGAGGCCTTGACCGTTCCATCCTCACGCCGCTTGTTGTCTTGATGGTCGGTTTTACCCTCGCCTCGGGATCTCATTACCTCTATCGGGGGTATCGAGACACGAACGTCACTCCTCCGCTGCCCTAACGGCTTCCCCGATCCAATCGCCTTCCCCCAGGGGCCAGGTAAATAATGTAATTGTTTTTGACAGGGTTTCGACTCACCAGTAGACTCGCTTCGTAGTCCTAATCTATCTCTATCTTTGGCTCAGCGAGCCGTAACAGGACGAGAACCTATGGCCACCTTTGCTTATGTCGGACGCAGTAAGTCGGGAGCGGTCAAAAAAGGCGAATTGGTCGCCAAGACGCGCGATGAAGCCGTGGAGCAGTTACGCAAACAAAGCGTCGTCGTCACCAGTCTCGAGGAAAAATCCGGCAAGGAAGGGTTCAGTCTCAATTTCGGAAGCGGGGTGAAGGAAAAGGATTTGGTCGTCTTCACCAGGCAATTTGGCACCATGATCAATGCGGGCCTGCCATTGATTCAGTGTCTCGAAATCTTATCCACTCAGTCAGAGAATGCAGCGTTGCGGAAAGCGGTCGGTGAAGTGAAAGGCCAGGTTGAAGGAGGCTCGACGTTTTCGGATGCATTACGCAAGCACCCCAAAATATTCGATGACCTCTACGTCAATATGGTGCACGCCGGGGAAGTCGGAGGCTTGCTGGACACCATTCTGAGTCGCCTCTCTAAACATATCGAAAAAGCGATGAAGTTAAAGGGGCAGATTAAGAGCGCCATGGTCTATCCGTCAGCGATCATCGGCATTGCCGCGATCGTGATCACCGTCTTGATGATTTGGGTCATCCCGGTGTTCGAAAAGATGTTCAAGGAAATGTCCGGTGGGAAAATGGCCCTGCCGGGGCCTACGCAACTGGTTATCGACATGAGCAATTTTGCTCAAGGGAACTGGTATATCATCCTGGGTGTGATCATGGCGAGCGTCGTAGCGATCAAGAAATACTACGCGACTCCGCAAGGAAGACTCGCCATAGACAAGCTGATCTTGAAACTGCCGGTGTTTGGAGATCTCGTCAGGAAAGCATCCGTGGCGAAATTCACCAGAACATTGGGGACCCTCCTGGCGAGCGGCGTGCCGCTGCTGGAAGCTTTAACGATTTGTGCGAAGACTTCCGGCAACAAAGTCGTGGAAGGGGCACTTCTCGATGCAAAAGTCAGCATCAGCGGTGGGAAGACGATTGCGGAACCACTCGCCAAAAGTGGCACCTTCCCCAAGATGGTCACCCACATGATCTCGGTTGGTGAATCGACCGGCGCGTTGGACACCATGCTCGGGAAAATCGCGGATTTCTATGAAGATGAAGTCGACGAGGCTGTCGGAAACCTCACGGCACTTCTGGAACCTATGATGATGGTGTTTTTAGGTACTACGGTCGGATTCATCGTGGTGGCGATGTATCTGCCGATTTTCACGATGGCGTCTGCGATCGGGTAAGTGCGGTTTCGAGTCAAGCCTGAGAGCGGCTTCACTCCTCCGAGGTGAAGCCGCGTGCGTTTCTGGAATCTCTTCGTCATCGCAATGCGAAGCGGTATCATTCCCTCACACATGTCTGTGAACTGAAACCTCCATTTCGGCAGGCACCGTGTCTTTTGACGTCGTGATGGAGGACACGGCTCATCGGGTAGAGCGACTATTTCATGGGGGAAATCAAGACCCGAATCTATTGGCTGATGGGGTGGCGGGTCGTGATCGTCACGCTGCTCTTGGGGCTGTCCCTTGCGTTCCAGGTGACAAAAGGGGAACGCGTCGAAACATTTTACGCGTTGATCGTCTTTACTTATGCGGTCACGATCCTCTACGCAGTCATTCTCCAGCATCTTGCCAGTACCGAAATGCTCGAGCAGTTTGCCTGGGCTCAGATCACCGTCGATTTCCTGATTGAGTCGGTATTGATTGCGAGAACGGGTGGAATTGAAAGTCCATTTGCGGTGCTGTACGTCATCAGCGTTACGGTGGCGAGTTTGGTCCCACGCCGCCGGGTCGGCGTCCTGACGGCCAGTCTGTGCATCATTCTATTCGGCATTCTGACGAACCTACAATTGTACGGCATCATGGAGATCTGGGGCTGGCTCCCGCATCCTCGGCTCGGGGCTGCGGAAACGCTCCAAGCATTCGGCGTCTATGCGTTGGTCTTTCTGGTCGTCGGCTTTTTGAGCGGGGCGCTTGCGGATCAGTTGCGACTGGCGGACCAGTCGCTTCAAGAGAAAGAACAGGGCCTCACTCGGCTTCAAGCCTTCCATGAGAATATCGTTCACAGCATCAGCAGCGGCGTGTTCACAACAGATGGGAATGGGCGGATCACCTCGTTCAATCCTGCGGCACAAGAAGCGACTGGCTACAGCAGTGAACAAGTACGAGGGTGTCCTTGGCGCGAGGTGTTTCATTGGCATCCCGGTGAGCCGGACGAAGATCGTGCGGAGGATATTTCAGACAACGTGCGGTTTGAAGTCGAGTGTAAGCGGTCGGATGGTAGTCGGCTGATTCTCGGCATGACGTTGGGCCCCTTCCACGAACGAGGCGAGAAAACGGGTTTGGTGGGAGTATTCAAAGACCTCACGCAGATTCGTGCCTTGGAAGAAGAAATGCGGCGCAAGGAATGGCTCGCCAGCCTCGGTGAAATGTCGGCGGGAATGGCACATGAAATCAGGAATCCACTCGGTGCGTTGGCCGGAGCCATGCAAATGCTCCGGAAGGATCTCCAGGCCGATGAAACAAGCCAACGCCTCATGGAGATCGCCGTTCGGGAGGCCACTCGGTTGGACACCATCATCACCGAATTTCTTCAATATGCCAGACCACCAGCGCTTAATTTGGCCGAGTACGATTTAAACAAAGTCCTTGCTGAGACACTTGATCTGGTACACCATGAAGCACGGGCCAGATCGAATGTGACGATCACGTACACCCCATGCGTCGGATTACTGCCCGCACAAGTCGATCAGGATCAGATGAAGCAGGTGTTTTGGAATTTAGCGGTGAACGCCTTCGATGCGATGCCGAAGGGTGGACAACTTACCATTGCCACAGGATGTCGGATGGTCGATGTGGCGGGGAGAAAAGCTGAGGTCGTAGAGGTTTCATTCCAGGATACCGGCGAAGGGATTCCGAAGAAAAATATCGACAAGATCTTTCTTCCCTTCTTTACCACGAAAAGGCAAGGATCCGGATTGGGATTGGCTGCCGTGCATCGGATCGTCGATCTGCATGGGGGCTGGATCAAAGTGGAGAGTCAGGAAGGGCAAGGGACGAGATTCGGGGTGTGCTTACCTCGTACGGCAGATTCGGGGATCAGACTTTGGCATGAAGGTAGAGAACCATGGAAAAGATCCTAGTTGTTGATGACGAACAAAGCTTGCGCGAGGTCTTGAGCATTATGCTCAAACGGGCGGGGTATGCCGTGACCATCGCCCTGGACGGTGAGGAGGCCATCGAGCTGCTACAGAAGGAAATCTTTGATCTGGTCATCACCGATTTGCGGATGCCCAAGGTCGACGGCATGGAGATCCTGAAGGCGGTGAAATCGGCTTCCCCGGAAACAGTGGTCTTGATTATTACGGCCTTCGCAACCGCGGATTCTGCCGTCGAAGCCATGAAGCAGGGGGCCTACGACTATCTGACGAAGCCCTTCCAGGTTGATGAAGTGCAGTTGATCATCCGGAATGCATTGGAAAAGCGGCGCCTCACGACCGAAAACATGCTGCTGAAACGTGAAATGGCGAGCCAGTCATCTTTTGCACGATTAGTTGGACAGAGTGAAGCCATGCAGAAAGTGTTCGATGTCGTGCGGAAAGTGGCTGACTCCAAGAGCAATGTGCTGATTTGTGGAGAAAGCGGGACGGGAAAAGAGTTGGTCGCGCGTGCGATCCATTACAACAGTGCTCGAAGTGCCCTCCCGTTTGTCGCGGTCAATTGCAGTGCTGTCCCGGAAACCCTGCTGGAAAGCGAGTTGTTCGGGCATATGAAGGGATCATTCACCGGTGCGGTATCCAATAAGGCGGGGTTGTTTGAAATCGCGAATGGAGGGACCATCTTTCTTGACGAGATCGGCGACACCACTCCGACCATTCAGGTCAAGCTGCTACGGGTGATTCAGGAGAGAGAATTCCGACGCGTGGGCGGCAGTCAAGATATTAAGGTCGATGTCCGCGTGGTGGCGGCCACGAATAAGGATCTCGAAAAAGCGGTTGCAGACGGTTCGTTCCGGGAGGATCTCTTCTATCGCTTAGATGTGATTCCCATTCGGCTCCCCCCTTTGCGGATGCGGACCGGTGATATCCCGCTGTTGGTCACTCACTTTCTGGAGCGGTTTTCGAAGGAGAGCGGCAAGCCGAAGCCAGTCATCAGCCAAGAAGCGATGCATGTCCTCCTCGATCATGAGTGGCGTGGCAACGTCCGGGAGCTAGAGAACTTGATTGAACGGGTGGTCGCCTTCTCGGTAGAGGAGACGGTGACTGATGCAGATGTACGCGGATGGCTGCATCGGCCGGCGGCGCAGGCACAGCAATCGGCGATGCCGCTGGATTTGACCGACGAGGGATTGGATCTTGAGGGACTGATCAATGGGATCGAGAAGGATCTACTTCTGAAGGCGCTCGAGCGATCGAAATGGGTCAAAAAGAAAGCCGCACGGATGCTTCGTCTCAATACCAGGTCGTTTCGGTATCGGTTGGAGAAGTATGCTATAAAAGGGGGTCGTGACTAACCTTTCTGTCAGATCAGCCGATTCGTCTCACTCCACGATCATTCTCGCTCCTGCCAAGATCAACCTCGTGCTCCGAATTCTTGACCGTCGGCCTGACGGGTATCACAACCTCTGGTCCCTCATGCAGACGGTGAAGTTAGAAGACCGGCTGTCTCTCTCGCTCAACCCACAGCATGCAACGATTACATTGCGGTGTGATGACCCGTCGCTGAAGACCGATGCTTCAAATCTGGTCTATCGCGCCGCCGCGGCGGTTATCGAGGAGACCGGGCACCCTGTTGGCGTGGACATCGTCCTAGACAAGCGAATTCCCATGGGGGCAGGACTGGGAGGTGGAAGTAGTGACGCCGCGGCGACGATCATCGGGCTCAACCGCCTCTTGAACCTACAGTGGTCGTTGGGAAAAATGACGCAGGTGGGACAGGCACTTGGGAGCGACGTCCCATTTTTCCTGTACGCACCGGCGGCGATCGTCGAGGGACGCGGCGAGAAGGTGACCTCGGTTCAGATTGAGGGGACCAGATGGATCGTGTTGGTCAATCCGGGATTTCCTGTCGAAACAAAATGGGCCTATCAACAGCTCTCTGCAAGTCGAACCGGAGTGGTACCGGTGTCCCCTTCTCATGCTGCATTAGGCACAGAACGGCCGCTGATGTGGGACGAGGTGGTGAAGCAAGCCGAGAACGACTTTGAAACTCCGGTATTCAAAACCCATCCTGCTCTGCGGGACATTCAGCAGCAGCTGTTCGCGAAAGGGGCTGAGGCTGCGTTATTGTCCGGCAGCGGGGCGACCGTATTCGGGGTATTTAGCGACAAGGCAGATGCACAGCGCGCGCAGGAAACCTTTCTGTCGGAGCCACGGTTCAAGGTGTTCATGGTTGAAAGCCAGGCGCGTGCGTAACCTTTATCCAAAACGTTCTGCAGGTCGTTTATTGACAGAGGCCGGCGATTTCCGATACAGTTCCCCCCTTTGATGGGTTTCCCCAGTAGTATGTGCAGGTCATGAGGGGCGTGTGGCTTGATACAGGCCGCTGCCGCTCACAGCACAAAAACCACTAGAGAATCCAGCGCGTTCTAGCAAAGACGACGGTTCAGGAAAGTCTGATGAACAGGGAACTGAAAATTTTCTCTGGCAACGCCAATCTTGCGCTTGCCCACGAGATCTGTGCGTACCTTGGACAAAAGTTGGGTGAGGCGACGGTCTCCTCGTTCAGCGATGGAGAGATTCGGGTCAAGATCGACGAAAATGTGCGTGGCGCTGACGTGTTTGTTGTGCAGTCCTGTTGTCAGCCGGTCAATGATTCCCTGATGGAGTTGCTGATCGTCGTCGATGCGTTGAAACGGTCTTCGGCCAACCGTATTACGGCCGTCATTCCCTATTTCGGATATGCGCGTCAGGACCGCAAGGATCAGCCGCGCGTCCCCATTACTGCGAAGTTGGTGGCGGACTTAATGACCACTGCCGGAGCCGATCGGGTGTTGTCGATGGATCTTCACGCCGGACAGATCCAGGGATTTTTCAATGTGCCGGTCGATCACCTCTATGCGCTTCCAGTCTTATTGGACTACATCGTCAAAAAACAAATTGCGGATTTGGTCGTCGTGTCCCCCGATGCAGGCGGGGTGGAGCGGGCCAGGGCGTTTGCCAAGCGTCTTCAGGCCAACTTGGCCATCATTGACAAGCGGCGAGAAGGTCCGAACCAAGCGCAGATTATGAACATCATTGGGGATGTGCAGGGAAAGAGCGTGTTGCTCCTCGACGACATGATTGACACCGCGGGCACCATTGTTCAGGGGGCTCAGGCCTGTCTCGATCATGGCGCTCGAGAGGTCATGACGGCGTGCACCCATGCCGTACTGTCGGGGCCGGCTCTCGAACGATTACAGGCATCATGCCTCTCACAGGTTGTGGTGACGAATACGATTCCCTTACGGGGGAAGGAGTTAGCCTGCCCCAAGTTGCATCAGTTGTCGGTGGCGCCTCTGCTGGGCGAAGCCATCAGACGGATCCATGAAGATGAGTCGGTGAGTTCACTATTCGCCTAAGCCGGTATTGACTGGGGCGCTGACAAAGACGCAGGGAAGACGGAGGAAGATCATGAAATTCGATTTGACAGTGACGGTGAGAGAGCAAGCTGGAAAGGGAGCTGCACGGTCGATGCGGCGGGCGGGAAAGATTCCCGCGGTGCTCTATGGCCAAGGGGAATGTCTCTTGCTGACCGTCAATCCAGACCAATTAATCAAGATCCTCAAATCTCATGCGGGCAGCACGGCGTTGATCTCGCTCACGGTCAGCGGTGCCAAGTCCACGCCGAATCGCACGGCCCTCTTGCGGGACTATCAAGTTGATCCGGTCACAGGGGCTGTCCTGCATGCGGATCTGTTCGAGATTTCCATGAGCAAGCCGATTCGGGTGAAGGTTCCGATCAAAGTTATCGGCGGGGTTCCGGCTGGTGTCAAAGAGGGCGGGGTGCTGCACCACAACATGCGCGACATCCACGTCGAATGTCTTCCGGCCGTGCTGCCTGATCATATAGAAATCGATGCGTCGGCGTTGACCATCGGCAGCGGCATTCATGTGAAAGAAATCGGAACGTTCGAAGGGATTCGTTTCTTGGACGATGCGGATCAGATGGTTGTCAGCGTGGCGGCTCCAATGTCGGATGCCAAACTTGAAGCCTTGTTGACCAGTGCGGCAGGAGCAGTTGGCGAGACAGAAGTCATGGCGAAGGGGAAAGAAGCTGCTGCCGCGGCTGAAGGAGCCGAACCGGCCAAGGCCGGTGCCGCAGCGCCAGCCAAAGCTGGAGCAGCAGCGCCTGCTGGAGATGCGAAGGGTGGCGAGAAAAAAGAAGCCGGCGCTGCTCCCAAGGCTGAGAAGAAAGAAGCTGAAAAGAAGAAGTAACGTTGCATCTGCTCGTTGGACTGGGCAATCCGGGAAAAGCCTATGCCCAGACCCGTCACAATGTCGGTATGTGGGTCATCGAGCGGGCTGCCGCTCGATGGTCGATCCGGCTCTCACCACGAGGTACCGCTCAGCGGGGTTCCGGGCGACTCGGAGGGGAACTGATCGAGTTGGCCGGCTTGCTCGATTGGATGAATGTCTCAGGCCCTCCGGTAAAAGGTCTCCTGCGCCAATTTGAGCTTACCCACCACGACCTCATTGTTGTGCACGACGATCTGGACTTGGAGCCGGGGCGGCTACGCATCAAAGTTACCGGCGGTCATGGGGGGCATAACGGAATCCGATCCATCATCGAGGCACTCGGAACGCCACAATTTGTGAGAATAAAGGTAGGGATCGGTCGGCCAGCTCCGAGTCAAGACTCCGCCGACTATGTGCTAGAACCGGTCTCGAACAATGAGATGACCGTCTTTGATCCCTGTCTTGAGCGGGCCGTCGATGCGTTGGAGTGTCTGATCCATCGAGGGCCAGAAGTCGCAATGAATCAGTTCAATGTTCGTGAAGAAAGCAGAGGTGGTGAGTGATGAGTGTTGGGATCAGGAAACGCAGCACTTAGGACTCAACACTTAGAACTGGAGAGATATGGGACTCTGTTGCGGCATGATTGGGCTTCCGAACGTTGGGAAGACGACGGTCTTCAATGCGTTGACTGGCAGTGGGGCGCTGGCGGCGAACTACCCATTTGCCACCGTCGATCCGAACACCGGCATTGCGTTGGTTCCGGACCCGCGGCTTCTCAAATTGACCGAGATCTTTGCCTCAAAGAAAACCACCTACAGCACGCTCGAAGTGAGGGACATTGCGGGGCTCGTCGAAGGGGCCAGTAAAGGTGAAGGACTCGGCAATCAGTTTCTTGGCCATATTCGAGAAGTCGATGCGTTGCTCCACGTCGTGCGGTGTTTCCAGGGGACCGACGTGGTGCACGTCAGCGGCGGTGTCGATCCCCTCCGAGATATCGGGGTGATCGAAACGGAACTCATGCTGTCCGATCTGGAGACGCTCGATCGGCGAAAGCAGAAAACGGAGAAGAAGGTTCGGGCGGGAGATAAGAAAGCCGCCTTTGAAGTGGAGTTTCTCACCAAGCTGATCGCCATGCTCGACAAGGGCGAGTGGTTGGGTAATCGGGACTATTCGGCGGAGGAACGAGCGATCCTTACGGAATGCCAGTTGCTTTCGGCAAAGCCGGTGCTGTTTGTCGCCAACGTCTCTGAAGGAAAAAATGCCGACGAACCCATGGTCCAGACGGTGAGAGACTTTGCTGCCAAGCGCGGGGCCCGTGTGGTCACCATCTGCGGGCAACTTGAAGCGGAGCTGTCGTCCCTTCCAGAAAGTGAGCGCGCGGACTTTCTGAGCGAGATGGGACTGACCGAATCAGGATTGGTCCGCCTGACGCGTGAAGCCTATAGCTTGCTGGATTTGGTGACGTTTTTCACCGCCGGCGAGACCGAATCCCGTGCCTGGCCGATTCCCAGAAACACCAAAGCCCCGCAAGCGGCAGGCAAGATCCACTCCGACATGGAACGCGGTTTCATTCGTGCCGAGGTCTATCACTACGACGATCTGCTGGCCTGCGGATCGGAGGCGAAGGTCAAGGAGAAGGGCCTCTTCCGCCTTGAAGGCAAAGACTACGTGATCAAAGAAGCGGATATCGTCTATTTCAGGTTTAACGTGTAGTCGGCATCCGCTCGTTCTGCCCCCTGCAACATATATCCATCCTCTTTATTTCTCTTCCCAGTGCCGTCGTGTCTGCCCGGCGAATATCCAGCCTATCCTTGCAGGATAGGCTGGATACGCTACACTGAACCGAGGGGAAGGCCTGGGCTGTGCGTCTTATCCATGGACGGCCATTCCCCTGTATCATTGGAGGATTCTGCGCCATGCCATCGGCCAGCGAACTGGTTCAGTCCTGCACGTCGATCTTCACATTGCCGGAGATGCACGCACAGGTCCGGGATGTAGTAGAGGACTCAAACTCAACCGTGGAGGACCTCGCCAATGTCCTCAAGCTGGATCCGGCCATCTCGGTGAGGCTGCTCCGCATCGCCAACAGTCCTCAGTATGGCGCCCCCAAACAGATCGATACCATTACCCGCGCCATTAAATTGATCGGTAGGCAGGCCGTCAAGGATCTCGTCACGGCCACCACCGTCGGCCGGTCATTTTCCGGGATGCCTGTTGATCTCATGGACGCACTCAAGTTCTGGCGCAAGAGCGTCCTCTGTGCTCTGGTCGCAGAAAAGATAGCGACGTCCTGCGGAATCGACGATTGCGAGCGCTTTTATGTCGAAGGGCTATTGCGCGACATCGGCCACTTCGTGCTCTACCACACGGTGCCGCAGCGGGCCCAGTCGGCTCTGATTGAAGCGGGGTATCTCGAAGCCTCTCTCGCCGAGGTGGAGCAGTCCAATATCGGCTGTGACTTCGCTGAAGTCGGAGCCGAACTGATGTGGTCCTGGGGCATGCCGGTACAGCTTGAACAGGCTGTCCGTTGTCAACTGAGTCCCAAGGATGCCGGGGAATTCGCTCTCCACGCGTCCATCGTGCATCTGGCCGGTGTTGTCGTCGACAACGAAGAACTGGAGCCGAACAAACGCCGTGCGGTTTTACCCTTCCACCCTTTCGCAATCAGCACCACTAGGTTTGCAACCGACAATCTCCCGACACTGCTGACAGAGGCACATCTCCAACTCCAGCGCATTCTATCGCTCATCTACCCGCAGGCATTGGCGGCGTAGTCCGTCAAACATTGGTAGAAAATATGACCTGGGGAGTCTCCAGCGAGAGGCAGCCAGCCCCTGCGAAATCGTCCTGTGGGATGAACTAACCCAGCCGCTTGTTCAATCGCCAGATATGTTCCGTCGCGGGGCATTTCCCTTTGAGTCCACCGGGGACGTCGATACGGGCCAGCGGGGTGAGGGTATAGCTGTCGCCGTAATGGCGATGGAGCTCATCGGGGGTGACGGAAAACGGAGGGCCTGGTACGACGGTCTGGTCGTACTCATAGCCAATGACCAGTTGAGGCGCCAATGCCGTAAGGGATTTGAGATGGGTGGTGTATTGGACCCGCATGGTCTCCGGTAGAGCGACCAACGCAGCCCGGTCATAGACTGCGTCAACGGGACCGAGAATCTCACAAGACAGGGCAAAAATATCGCCCACGAAAATGTCGGTCTTCTCTCCGCTAAAGAGCTTGAACTTGCCAACATCTGAGATACAGGCTTCAATCTCCAGCTCAGCAAAGAGCTGCGTCACGGCGAGCTCACTCAGTTCCGCTCCAGCCACTGCATAGCCTTGAGACTGGAGCCAGCCAAGATCGAGCGACTTCCCGCAGAGCGGCACAAACACACGCCCGCCTGGAGGTACATTGAGGGAGGGGAAGTACGTGATCAGCAGCGGGTTGACGGTTGACTCGTGCCAGCCGGTTTGGTTCGTTTGCCATCGGTTGTGCCAAAAGCTTGGTTCCATGGAATCTCCTATTGAGTGGACAGCTGGGCCGCTGCTGGCGCCATCCTAAAGGGCAGAGGTGAAGAGTGACAAGATGAAGAAAGAGGGCGAGGGGTAGATGTTAGGACGGAAAGGGATCTGGCTGTACACCTGAAAATTAGGTCAATCCTCAGGCCCGACCACAACCGTATTCATATTGCGCGCAGTGTGGGGTAAGGAAAACAATCACTTGCAAATCGTACGGCGATACCGTACTCCTATAAGCAGATGCTTATCCGATCTGTGCGCCACCGGGGGTTGAAAAGACTAATCGAAGACGATCAGATCAAGGGACTCCGGCCCGACCTGGTGAACCGGGCCCGCAATATTCTGACAGCACTGGTTGTCGCTGAGGATATGAAGATGTTTCGGGCCTCCGCCCCTCCAGGCTGGCGAGTCCATCGACTCTCAGGAGATCGCAAGGGGACATGGAGCATCTCCACATCAGGAAATTGGCGGATCACCTTTGAGGAAGAAAACGGGTATGTGGATAACTTAGATTTGGAGGACTATCACTAATGGCGCAGAAAGAGATCAAAATCGGCATGAAGCCCTCCCATCCGGGGGCGTTCATCAGGGCTGAGGTGATCGACGAGCTGGGATTGAGCGTGAGCAAAGCCGCAGAAATTCTGGATGTGCGGCGTGCCACGCTGTCCGACTTGCTGAACGAAAAATCCTCCCTCACGCCTGAAATGGCATTGCGTATGGAGAAGGCTTTTCATCTCAATATGGACATGCTCCTACGCATGCAGGCATGGTACGACGCAACCGAGATGCGGAAGCATGCGGGGAAAATCAAAGTTAATCCTTATGTGGCAGCGTAGCGGCTTGGATATCGGCTTTGGTCAGGCGGGGATAGGCATCAAGCAGATCAACTTCTGTCGCACCTTCCCCGAGCTTTTGAAGAATCAACTCAACGGGGATGCGCGTGCCGCGGATGACGGGTTTGCCCATCGTCACTTTGGGATTCATTTCAATGCGATGTGTCATCATGGCTTGTCTACACGTTGGTGAGACGAGTATAGCGGACTGATCGAATTATACCCAGAGCGGCATATTGGAAGCCTTCGCATCCTGTCTGGTTCGTCTGCCAACGGTTATGCCAAAAACTTGCATCCATGTGTGTCACTTAGTGGGTGGGTGGTCAGGTATCGAAGTCATCCTAAAGGGCAGGGGTGAAGAGAGGCAAGACAAGGGGGAGGCGAGTAAGAGAATGGTTCCTGGTACTATTTCCCTTCAGGAACGATAGGCAAAGAATGAGCATAGGCAAAAGCCTGATGTGCTAATTCAGAAGTGAAGGCTCGATCCTTTTAAATCACGATGCGCTAGGTTTGTCTTAGAGGGATATCCGAGACTACAATTTTTTTATCAGCATCCGGCACGCCTGCTTCTTGAAGCAGTTCAATAAATGCCGAACGAATGATTTTAGGAAACTGGCACGGTCCGACTATTATCCGATCTATAAGTTCTGGGATGGCCAGGCCAACCAGGCCTTGTTCTGTGTGATTCTTGAGGTCTAACTTCAAGACTCGTTGAGGAGTTCCATGAATAACCTCAATTGCAGAAGTACAGTGTGGGGTTTTGTATATTCGAGGCGATGCAATTGCTCGCCACTCTCGCTCCTCGTAAAATCCTGGGTGTTTTGTGCATAAAATTCCAAACAGGAACATGTTGAATACCGCACTCTTCACATGCTCACGGCCAAGGCTTCTCAAAAAGCCGGCATCATTAGAAATATTATTTGCGATTTGATTGAGTTGTTCTGCAACAGTTTCGGGAGTTTTGTACAATACGGGGCTTGAGAAAACTTGCAGAACCTGCGTGTTCCCGAACATAACGGCGCCATTGATAACCAAGGCAATACCGGTACCGCACCCGTATGCTCTCCACATCGACAGGCGCCCATGATGATTCTCTTCAGATAGGTGCTGTGATACGCATGTGACGTAGGTATCTTCAAAAATAATGGGCAACCAGCCATTAAAGAGGTCTCTAACTTCATCTCCTAGCCCTTGGAAGCAAGTATTAAGAGCCGTATTAAAGTTCTTGCCGGGACCTGCTTTGTAAGCATTGTTGAGGCACTGAAATCCATACTGAACTTCGGAATAGTCATTCATAACAGCTGTGTTTCGCAGCCAGATTTGTCTGTTCTTAAGGATCTTTGTCGCGGTGTCGGCGGTAGTGTAGTAAACGAAACGACATCCCGCGTCCATTACCTTTCGCTCCTCTCCCTGCATATGCGGCAAAACAATATGCGTAAGTCGGTCTTGCTCTTGAGACGAGAGAGTCATGCAGACACTGTGATCCTTAAGCAAATATAGGAGTTATTTACTTGCAAATGATGGTGCATTCTACTCTTTGAAGCTTATTCTGGTCCACAGAGTGGAATTGGGGTCGGCTTTTTCATCCAGTGAATGAAGGTAGGGTCGGATCTCAAATTATGCATGGCTGGCTTGATCTGCTCTTATAAGCAAACGACAGACGGTGGTGTGTCGGTGTTATGGTGTGGTTAATGGACTGTCGATGGTGGGGCCAGTGCGGCTGCGGGTATTCAACGAGCTTTCGTGCCTCAATTGAGCGCCAGCCTCGGTCCGCTGATTGAGGTCGGAGTCTGTGGGCTGCACGCGATGGCGTGGGAGCTGACACCTGGTAGAGGCCGGATTGCAACGGCCACGTCTCGTTTTCATGGGGAGCGGGGAGTCGCTCTGAATGGCACGGCCTGTACGCGGCTGGAGTGACGATGAATCAGGAGTTTCTGCTGAGACCACGATGGCGAGGATGACGATCGAGGCGGTTGCAATACATTGAAAGAGGACCGTTCTCATTGAATTCAAGCATATCAGGTGTTAGGCCGGAGTCAATGAATGCTGGCGATGAGCATCGCCATGAGGCCTAAAGCAGCGTCTGAAGCTTGCTTAAGGTTTCCATGATGACACTGAGCGATGCGGTACCGTTCTTGACGGCTTTTCGTGTTTTCCAATCCAGGCTCTTGACTTGGTCTGCCAGCACGACGCTTGTTCGTTGAGGGGCATCGTTTATGACGACCTCAAATGGGTAGCCTTTTTTCTGGCTGGTCATGGGACAGCCCAGCATCAACCCACTGGCCCGATTGTAGTTTGTCGGTGAGAGGACGAGCGCAGGGCGATGTCCAGCTTTTTCATGGCCAGATTGGGGGTTGAATTGCAGCCATACGGTATCTCCCCGATCTGGAACGCAGGAGGGTTTCTTCATTACCAGATCTCCCGGCCGACCGGAGCCCCTGTATCAATTTCGGTATGCAAATTTTTTGGCGTGATTCGGTTGACGAGGTCGTCGAGGTGATACACTCGCCGTAGTTGTGGCTTCAGTACGACATTCCCATCCTGCACCTCGATCCCCAAATCGTCCTGGGCCTTGAGCCCAACTTGGATCGCGACGCTCTTTGGAACGCGAATCGCCAGGCTATTGCCCCACTTCTGCGCCGTCGTTTTCATGCCGTGTTCTCCAATGTAGATACGATGTAGATACTATGCTGAACGGCGAGCTTCGTTAAGAGGTCAAGATAGTTCATGGTTGCTTGTCGAGGCTGACATTATGCCGTTAGTGTGATGGGCATTCATCCGGCAATTGGGGACGGGGCCCGCATTATTCTCCGTCAATATCCGACAGTCGGTCCTTTGCTACGAGGTGTGCGGCTAAGGGCGGTCGCATCGGGGTAAACCCGAGATGTGGGCGATGGTAGTGATACCGGTCCAGAAAGGCCTGCACCTCAGCCCTGAGACCCGGCAGTTCCTCCACCCGATAGGTTGCCCATCCCAAGCATTCCTTGTGTAAGGTTCGATTGAAACTCTCGATGTAGGCCTGCTCGTTTTTCTTATAGGGACGGGCAATGCGATGCCGCGCACAATACTGACGCACCTGTTAGGCAAACGCCCCCTTGAACTCCGGTCCCCCATCGGTCTGGACAATCTGCACGGACCCAGTGAAGCGGCGAATCATGACCGTGTGCAGGAATGCGGCCCCATCCTCACTCGTCAGCCCAGGCCGCAGGACCACGTCCGCTTCCTTGGTATAGATATCCACGCCGGTGAAGGCAAACACTTCACCAAAGTCCACCGTATCCATCTGAACGACGGCACGGGGGACTGTCGCGGTCGGCACGATGCCCCGCAGCTGATTGGTCCGGTCTCGAGACCGGAGGATATAGCGTTCGGCCAGGATCTCATAAATCTTCGGAACGGAGAGATCGATGTTCTGTTCGCGGGCCAGAAAATACTGAATTTTCTGCCCGCAGCAGTCGTACTCACGGGCGCGAATCGCCCACACGAGGCGCTTGACGGTTCTGGAAACCTGCCGCCCTCGGCGTGGCCCCTTCTTGGCTTGGGCATAGCGCTCCAGAAAAGCGGCCAGTCCTTTGATGCGGACGGCCTTCAGCCAGAGCCCCACGGTCTCTCGATGGCGGTCCAATTGTCGGGCGATGGCCGAAACCGAAAGCCCTTGCGTCGCCAGCTCAGCTGCCACAATGATACGTGTTCGTGTGTCCATGTCCAGAGTCTACTCTGGACTATCGGATTTTTACGGCAACAATGCACTTCATTGACAGTGTGAAAGCTGCTGTGGTACGGTCCACTGCTTTTTGCGCCAAAGGGCGCCCTACACCTCGCTCCCGACTAGTTCGGGGGCCATTGTCCAGGAG
>DCZN01000075.1:62926-63122 GCA_002331625.1 Nitrospira sp. UBA2083
CTCTGTTTATTATTCGTCCGTCCGTGTCCGATGAGGATACCAAGACCCTTATCGACAAGATGAAAAGTGTGGCCGATAAGACCGGCGCTCAATTCATCAAGGCCGAGAATTTAGGGAAGAAAAAACTCGCCTACGAAGTGCGTCGTGAACGAAAAGGCACCTACGCCTATTTCTACTTTAAGGCACCGAACAACAC
>DCZN01000031.1:0-227 GCA_002331625.1 Nitrospira sp. UBA2083
AACGGCAATGACACGCTGATCGGAGGACTTGGGCTTGATACCCTGAACGGTGGGTTGGGGAACGATATTTTTGATTATAATTCCGTCAACGAAAGCCCCGTCGGGGCAGGGCGGGATAAGATTGTCGGTTTTGCGGGAAACGGTGCGCTCGTGGGTGACCGGATCGACCTGTCCACGATCGATGCCAATGTCTCAATAGCCGGGAACCAGGCCTTCATCTTCGGCGG
>DCZN01000031.1:302-7852 GCA_002331625.1 Nitrospira sp. UBA2083
GCAGCGGCGGAGTTCGAGATTCAATTGGTCGGTGCCCCCGCGCTTTCTGTCGGAGGAGCAGGCAGCGACATCATCCTATAAACCTCACCTGTTCACTAAGGATGACCCTATCCGGGGGCCCGCTGTCGAACGTGTCGAAACTGCGGCACGATCTGGTAATGACGCATGCCGGTGCGCTAGCCGAGCCGTGCCATCGTCGGTGTTGACAAGACCAAGAGGCTTTCATCGGCAGGGAAAGGAAAGCAGGAAAACGTTGAAGTGAGNNAGCACGCAGTGAACTGATACTGAATCGTGTGGGCGACTGGGCTGCTTCAGGGGAGCCGTTCGCCTAACCTGGCCTGGACGATTCGGTCAGAGGGCCAAGCCAACCATAGGAGGTTAGGATGGGATACTATCCTGGAACACCGTTTAATGACACGCTCTTCGGCGATTACGAAAATGACGTGATGATCGGATTTGAAGGTGAGGATTGGTTGGACGGTTTCACCGGCAACGATACCATCTTCGGCGACGAAGACCAGGACAAGCTCTGGGGTTTCGACGGTAACGACCGCCTCTTCGGCGGCGACGACAACGATGAACTCTACGGCGAGGAGGGCAACGACACTCTAGACGGTGGAGGCGGGGCCGACATCATGGACGGCGGCAACGGCAACGATACCTATTATGTGGATCACGTGGGTGATCAGACGCGCGAGACTTTTGCGAGCGGAGTGGACACCGTGCTTGCATCTGTAACCCACACCCTGAGCATCAGGATCGAGCTCCTCACCCTGATTGGCGTCTCAGTCATCAATGGCACGGGCAATGGCCTCAACAATATCCTCACCGGGAATAGCGCCAACAACGTGCTCTCCGGTCTAGATGGCAACGATCAGCTCAACGGCCTCAATGGTAACGACCAATTACTTGGCGGAAACGGTCACGACACACTGCTCGGCGGAAGTGGCAACGACACGCTCAACGGTGGTGCTGGCAACGACACCCTGAAGGGCGACCCCGGTACCGACACGCTCACAGGGGGCAGCGGCAAAGACACGCTCACCGGCGGAAACCAGAGCGATGTGTTCAAGTACACTGCTGTCAGCGATAGCCCAGCCGGTGCAGGCCGAGACATCATCACCGATTTTGCTGGAGCGGGTCCAGCGTTCGGTGACCGGATCAATCTGACCGCGATCGATGCCAACGTCTTGGTAGGCGGCAACCAGGACTTCATCTTCGGCGGGCCGTTTACAGCGGGCCACCTCCGGTATGTCGGCGGGGTTCTGCAGGGCAACACCGATGCGGACGCAGCGGCGGAGTTCGAGATTCAGCTGACCGGGGGTCCGGCGTTGCATCCCACCGACATCATCCTGTAATCTCCGTCATCCCAGGAGGGCACCCCTTGTTCAGGGCGTCCTCCTGGGACTAACACGGGAAAAATCCTTTGTCCTGGGGGCCATCCAACGTCGTAACAGGTGCCGCCTGGGAATTCTTGAGGAAACAATTCCTCTCACGACACTCCACAAGTAATTCGGTGTCACGGCTGACCAGGTGGTGACCACGGCAGTACGACAACTCCTGAAATTCTCGAACTCCACCTGAGGGTCCGCTGCACTATTCGCAGCTGCTCGGCACCCTCTTTTGTCCCAACAGTCGCAGCGCGCCCGTGGGTAACGAACATGGTGGCCTACGTTGGGCTTGGGACCGGCCTAACCAGGGATTCTCTCCAGTGAATCTAATTAGATTCACTGGAGAGAATCCATTTCGATACACCATCGGGGATCAGCAAGGATGACGACCTATGCACAACTCGATAGCCTCATCTGATCTCCTTATAAAGTACGTACAATCGCCACTCAGCTCACGGCCATCGTATGTGTACCACTAGCAGGCATCAAGTTTGCTGGTTCGTACAGACGCTGCTTGTCACGAAATGAACGAATGGTAACCGGTCGTGCTTTGACCATCTGGAGGGTTCACTTGTCTCACTGTTGAACAGTATTGACCTTCCTGGCTAGAACGAATTGAACAGGAAGACAATCCATCAAGTGATGGTTGTCATGGCGAACATTTTCGGAAACAACAACCCTAAAACTCTCATGTCTGTGAACTACAACCCTGAATGGACGGTTCTCGCATCAGGGCCGAAACTCCCTTAAGGTGGAGATAAAAGAATCTGGCCAGATGACTTGAATGATTCGGCACGATGAGCTACATACGTGGCAAAATTTGAGATGTTGTCACCTAGGGGACCATACGGCTGATCGGATTATGATAAACATCCGCTACTCCCACAGCTTTTCGGACCCACGACAACCATGACGAAACCACGTATGTCCACCTCGACGACACGTCTTCTGAACGAACCGTCCGATCTGCAACGGGCCCTGGCGGCCTGTCGGCGTTCCTTTCTCAGCACCGCATTCTTTAGCCTCTTCGTGAATCTCCTGATGCTCGTGCCGGCCATCTACATGCTGGCCGTATATGACCGGGTACTGCTGAGCGGGAGCGAGTCGACGCTGATGATGCTTTCCCTCATTACGGTCTTTCTCTTTTTCGTGCTCGGCGGGCTTGAATGGATCCGCACCAGGGTCTTGGTTGCCACGAGTGCCAGGCTCGACGAACACCTGGGTGAACGGGTCTTCGATGCCATCTTTACCCAATCCCTCACGAGCAGCGGAGCCGTCTCCACGGCCCAACCCCTGAACGATCTCGTGCAGCTCCGGCAATTCTTGACCGGCCCGGCATTGCTGGCCTTTTTTGATGTGCCCTGGATGCCGATCTACGTAGGGCTTATGTTCCTCTTTCATGCGTACTTCGGGGCCGTGGCCGTGTTGTCGATGCTGCTGTTGACGGGCCTCGCCGTCTGGAATGAGATAGCGACCCGCACTGATCTGGCGGAGGCGAACCGAGAATCGCTCGAGGCCACCCAATTCGCGCAACGCAATCTCCGCAATGCAGAAGTCATTGAGGCCATGGGGATGTTGCCTCGCTTGCGAGCGCGCTGGCAAGCGAAACAGTTCCAAGTCTTAGCGCGGCAAACTCAGGCCAGCACCAAAGCCGGACTGATCAACGCCTTCTCGCGGACCTACCGGCTGACGATTCAATCGCTGGTCTTGGGGCTTGGCGCGTATTTGGCCATCCAGAAGCAGATCTCGCCCGGTCTGGTCATCTCTTGGTCTATTCTCTTGGGGCGGGCGCTCGCCCCACTGGATCAAATGATTGCTGGCTGGCGGGGATTTCTTGGGGCGCGCGAGGCCTATCAACGCCTTGACACCTTGCTCCGAACGATCCCCGAACAAGCATCTCGCATGTCGCTCCCGCCTTTACAGGGGCAGGTCAAACTGGAGGACCTCGTCATCGCCGTTCCGGGTCGGAATGCGCCCATTCTCAACGGAATCACCCTCACGATCGAACCGGGAACGACGGTGGCGCTGATCGGACCAAGCGCGGCGGGCAAATCCACCTTAGCGCGCGCGATCCTCGGACTGTATCCGCCGGCGCGCGGACGGGTTTGCTTGGATGGAGCCGATGTCCACAACTGGGATCGTACGCAACTCGGACAATATGTTGGTTACCTTCCTCAAGATGTCGAATTGCTCGACGGCACGGTAGCCGAAAACATTGCTCGGTTCGGAGACATCAACGCGGATCATGTCGTGGAAGCCGCACGATGGGCAGGGATCCATGACATGGTGTTGAGCTTTCCACAAGCCTACGACACGCCGCTCATCGGTGGTGGCGTCGCCCTCTCGGCCGGGCAACAGCAGCGGATCGGGATTGCTCGCGCCATCTACGGACGCCCACGCGTGGTCGTCCTTGACGAACCCAATGCAAACCTGGACATGGCTGGGGAAACAGCTCTCATGACGACGCTCATGCAGTTACAACGAGACGGCTGCACGGTCGTGCTGGTGACGCACCGAACAAACGTACTCCAAGCCGTGCAGAAGATCGCGATGATCGTCGGCGGGAAATTAGCTCTCTATGGGCCGCGTGAGGAGGTGCTGGCAACGATCACCCAGCCGGCACCATCGTCGATTCCACCAAGACAGGCCGGGGCCGCATCGTTGCCCCGTGCAACGCCGGCGGTGGCAGGACCGAAGCCATGAAGACAGTGCCCATGCCCAGCGAACAAGTGCCCGTAGCTGAACCGGTGCGCGTTATCTCACACCGTGTCTTGAGCGACGACCGCGCGATCCGTCGGCAGGGACTGGCCCTGGTGCTGATCGTCTTCGGTGGATTCGGGGCCTGGGCCTCGCTGGCCCCGCTCCATAGTGCCTCCTTGGCACCAGGAGTCATCACCGTGGAGCATTATCGGAAAACTGTGCAGCACCTGGAAGGCGGCATCATTCGAACTCTTGATGTACATGACGGGGACTCCGTGGAGCAAGACCAGGTCATTGCGACGATTGACGATACCCAACCTCGTGCACAACTCGAGGTCTTACGGGGGCAGCTTTATATCCGCATCACACAGGAAGCCCGCTTGGCAGCTCAGCGCGACGGACTCCCGACCGTGCAGTACCCCCAGGAATTGCTCGCACACCGCCAGGATGCGCGTGTCCAGGACGCCATGCGGTTACAGGATCAAACCTTCAAGGTCCGTCGGGCGGCGAACGACGGCGAGAGTGCGGTCTATCGCCGACAGATCGAGCAACTGCGGGCGAAGGTGAAGGGACTCCAGGCGCAGACGCGCAGCCGAGACCGACTCGTGGAGTCCTACCGAGGAGACCTCACCGACTTCAAGAGCCTCTTGAAAGAGGGTTTTACCGAGAAGCAGAAAGTCGAGGAACTGGAGCGGGCCCTGGCTCAGACAGAAGGCCAACGTGGGGGCCTGTTGTCTGACATTGCGGCGAGTGAGTTACAAATCGCGGAGATCGAACTGAAAATCCTCCAGTTGCACAAAGACCTGCAACGGGAAGTGACCAAAGAGCTGAGCGAAGTTCAAACCGAACTCTTCGGACTGCGCGAGAAAGTGCAGTCACTGGAGCGGACGGTCGAACGGACCGTTATCAAGGCGCCTGTCTCAGGGATGGTCCTGGGGTTAGCCGTGCATACCATTGGTGCTGTCATCCAACCCGGTGGACGGCTGCTCGACATCGTGCCGCAAGATCAGAAGTTGATCATCGAAGCACAGGTCTCACCCATCGATATTGATCGAGTCAAGGTAGGACAGGTCGCGGAGGTACGGTTCAGCGCGTTCAAGACCCGCGATCTCCCCACGATCGAAGGGACGCTCATCAGTGTCTCGGCGGACCGGATTGTCGGAGACAATAGAGAACGAAACAGCGGCGATACCGCCTACTACCTGGCCCGCGTCGAGGTCTCCCCTGCCGGTCTCCAGGCCCTGAGAGCAGCAGACCTTGCACTGGTACCGGGGATGCCCACGGAGGTGCTTATCAATACCGGGGCTCGAACGCTGGTCCAGTATTTGATGAAGCCCCTGACCGACACCGTCAAGCGATCCTTTATCGAAGATTGAGCAGAGTCAGGATCGCAGTCGCTCAAGCAAGCCGATTGGCGTCCTGATGATCGCTCGCATCACCAACAATACAACGATGTACACCAGATTCCTGCTTGTCTTGCTCCTCATGATCACCAGTCCGACTGCCGAGGCGGCAGACGGGCGACCGGCCACGTTGCTGCAGCTCTACGACCTAGCCCTAGCAACCAATCCAATCCTGGAGGGCCGGAAGTATTCCATCGTACAGGCGGAAGCGCAGCAGGATCAGGCTCGTAGCAAGCTCTTGCCCCAAGCGTCAGCCACGGGCTTCATCTCGTGGAACGAACTGAATCAAGAAAGCACCAACGCCTTTACACAACAGACGACCAATTTCACTTCGCAGTATCAGGGCTTGCGTGGCGTCGTGCAGGCCCGGCAAGCGCTGTTCGACCTAGCGTCCTATCGGGCCTATGAAGGCGCTGGGTTGACCGTCAAGCAGGCGGAACAAGATTTGGCGGATGCGCGCATGAGTCTCGCCACAGATCTGGTCGATCGCTACCTCGAGTTCTTGCAGGCCAACGATGAAGCCAGTTACGTGCAGAGCGAGCTGGACTTGACCGACGGGGACACGCAGCGGATTCGCCGCATGTACGAGCGTGCCATGGCGAAAGTCACCGATTTGTACGAGGTGGAGGCCTATTACCAGACGCTCAAAACGCGGGAACTCGAAATCCATAATGCGAAGGCCGTGGCGCTGGAAAAGGTGCGCGAAGTGGTCGGGATCTCAGTCGCCGATCTGGCTCGGCTGGCGAAAGAGGAGTTGCCGCCGGTGCCCGGGCAGTCCGACCAGTGGGTCGCCGAGGCCGTCACGCATCATCCAGCCATCCAGGCGTTGCAACACGCGATGGACGCGACGGCGAAGAGCATTGCCAGTCAGTGGGCCAACCATCTCCCACAGTTGTCCCTGCAGATGGCCGGGATTTATGCGAAGAACGGCGGATTCGACAATCGCCAGCTCGAGCCCTACACGGTCGGCACGTTGGGGCTGCAGCTCAATATGCCGCTGTATTCCGGCGGAAGTGTGAAAGCCGGAGAGCGCGAAGCCATCGCCCGGTTTGAAATGACGAAGTACAAGCACCTGCAAAAGCAACGGGAGATCGAACGGGAGACACGAACGGCCTATCTGAATGCGCAAACGGGTTACTCACGCATTGCCTCGACGGCGCGCGAGGTGGACGCCCGCGTCAAGGCCCGCGATGGGCAACAACGGGGCTATGACTTGGGTGCGTCGACGATCGTGGCCCTGCTGGAATCGAAAAAGAATCTCCTCAAGTCCCGGTTCGCCTACGCCAGAGCCCGTTACGACTATATCCGGTCCTTGGTGGCGCTACGCGTCTGGGGCGGAACACTCACGCGCACAGATGTGGAGGAGATCAACAGTTGGCTGGCACGGTCCTAAGGCTCATTCATCACTTCGATCAGTCCATACATGATATGGATCCCAGGAGATGACAAAGAAGGGAGAGAACCTGCTGGGGTGAGAAGAGCATCTTGAAATAGGCACTGCATTGGAGATGAATGATAAGGGCGGGTGAGACTTCCGCCGAAGCCGGTCCCCCTCATCCACCCTGGAGGGAATGATCAGGTTCGGAGAACACATTAACCAAAGGAGCTAACGATGGCAATGCTTATCGGCACCAACGGGAATGACATCCGCACTGGCACCGCCGTGGCAGACACGATGATTGGACGGGCTGGCAACGATCAATTAAAAGGCAACGGAGGGAATGACCGTCTCCAAGGCGGTACCCAAAACGACCTATTGAATGGGGGGCTGGGGATCGACACTGCCGATTACAGCAACATTACCATCGGAGGGACGACCTACATCGGGGCGACAGCCGGCGTCACGGTCAATCTCGGTCTGGCGGGTGCGCAGAATACCGGGGGGGCCGGCCTCGACCAGCTCGTGAGCATTGAGAACCTCACCGGTACAAACTTCAACGACACACTCATCGGCAATGGCGCCAATAATAGGCTCTCCGGTCTGAATGGCAACGATGTCGTCTCCGGACTTGGGGGAAACGACCAACTATTCGGCGGGAACGGCAACGATATCCTC
>DCZN01000031.1:8020-11110 GCA_002331625.1 Nitrospira sp. UBA2083
CACCGGCTCGAACTTCAACGATACGCTCGATGGTGAGTTGTTTGGCCAGAGCACCCTCAACGGTGGGGCCGGTAATGACGACTTGGAGGGCCAGGATGGTCAATTTACTCTCAATGGCGAGGCCGGCGATGATGTGTTGTCCTCCGGTTTCAACGCCATTGCCACCCTGAACGGCGGTGCCGGTAATGATAAACTGTTTGTTACCGACAAGGGGACCTACCAGCTCCTTGGTGGGGCGGGGAATGACGTGCTGCAAGTCTTTGCCGGATTCGATGCCGATTACACGCTTAGTGGTGGGGCGGGAGCCGATCTCTTCAAGTACAGTGTGGACGATGCCGACTTGGGCAATGTTGAGAAGAATATCATCACCGATTTTGCCGGAGCGGGCGCTGGTATCGGCGACCGGATCGATCTAACCACGATCGATGCCAATGACACGCTGACCGGCAACCAGGCCTTTACCTATATTGGCAGTAATCCATTTACATTCGTCAGTTCTCTTGGGTTTTTTCATGTTCCTGGCCAGCTCCGGTATTCTGGCGGAGTTCTGCAGGGCAACACTGATTTTGATGGAGCGGCGGAGTTCGAGATTCAGCTCATCGGCGCCCCGGCGCTCGTCGTCGGTGGAGCTGGCACTGACATCCTTCTGTAGGCAACGCGCGTCCACGCAGGGCACCCCAGAAAATGGCGCCCTGCGTGGGCCACTACAGGTCTCAGTGATCGAGTCGCAAACGCATGGTGACGCACGAGGGAGCATGCAACCCACACTGGAACCGTGCACCCACATCTACTCCGACTGGAACGATCCGGTTAGGAGAACACACCAAAAGAGGAGCACATCATGGCGAACATTTTTGGTAACAACAATAACAACACCCTTTCAGGCACGGCCAATCTGGACAATATCTTTGGGAGGGGTGGCAACGATCAAGTGTCGGGGCTTGGGGGGAATGATCGCCTGAACGGCGGGCTCGGCAATGATACGCTCAATGGGGGGCTTGGTATCGACACGGCCGACTACAGCAGCGGCGTCCTCGGTGGGCAGAGTTTCATCGGGGCGACGGCTGGCGTCACAGTTAATCTCAATATCGCGGGCGTGCAGCTCACGGGCGGAGCCGGGAGTGACACGCTGGTGAGCATCGAGAATCTCACCGGCACGACCTTCAATGACGGCCTCGCGGGCAACGGCGCCACGAACGTGCTCACGGGCCTCGCCGGCAACGATATCCTGGCCGGAGCGGCAGGCACTGACCAACTCCTCGGGGGAGACGGCAACGATTTGCTCAACGGTGGCGTGGGGAACGACACCCTGAACGGCGGGACCGGGAGCGACACCGCCGACTACGGCACCTTCATCATCGGGCAACAGCCCGTCCTCGGAGCGACCAGTAGCGTGACGGTCAATCTCAATGTGCAGGGGGTTGCGCAGAACACGGGCGGGGCCGGGAGCGACACCCTCGTGGGTATTGAGCATCTCACCGGCTCAATCTTCAACGACACCCTCACCGGCACTAGTGCCAATAACAAGCTCACGGGCCGGGATGGTAACGACATCCTCAATGGTGGAAATGGCAACGACACGCTCCAGGGCGACAGCGGCAATGACACGTTGAACGGCGGCGACGGGATCGACACCGCCTCCTACAGCACGGCCACAGCGGGCGTCACAGTCAACCTCGGTAGCGTGGGTGCGCAGAACACGGGCGGGGCCGGGATCGACACACTCGTAGACATTGAGAACGTTAACGGCTCGAACTTCAATGACACCCTCACCGGCCCCGAGAACGATGGCAGCACGCTTAACGGTGGCCTCGGCAACGACTCACTCCGCTCTGCATTCGGCTTCGGGAACCTCACGCTCAACGGCCAAGCCGGCAATGACCAATTGAGTGGTCACTTCGCTCACTTCAGCACGCTGAATGGTGATGAGGGTAATGATAGCCTGTTCGTTCTTGACAGCGACCAGGTCACGCTGAACGGCGGGGCTGGCGATGATACGCTGGGTGGTGCGGACGGCTCTAACATGACGCTCAATGGCGGGGCCGGGAATGACGTACTGGGCGACAGTAGCATCGAAAGCGATTCCACGATGAATGGTGGGGCTGGGGCCGACACCCTGCAGAATGGCAGTCTAGGAGGCACCGTGACCTTCGATTACAACGCGACTAGCGACAGCCCCGCTGGGACAGGCCGGGATAAGATCATCGGTTTTTCCGGAGGTGATCAGATTGATCTGAGCACGATCGACGCCAATACCTTAGTGAGCGGCAACCAGGCCTTCACCTATATTGGCAGCGCAGCCTTTACGGCGGCGGGCCAGCTCCGCTATGGCGGAGGAATTCTACAGGGCAATACCGATGCAGATGTAGCGGTGGAGTTCGAGATTCAGCTCGTCGGCGCCCCGGCGCTCTCCGTCGGGGGAGCGGGCACCGACATCCTCCTGTAAGACTCGCGTCTCCAGGACGGGCGCTCCGATCCCGGCGCCCGTCCTGGACCGATAGGTGGATATTGTCATCCTCCACGGCGTCTCGAAATTGCTCCTCTGTGCGTGGCAGAGAGTACTTTCTTGATCGGCAAGTTTCAGAAGAAAAGGCCCGCTGATCTTTCGACAAGCGGGCCTTTCTTGTAACCAGAAAGAGGTTCATACAGAGGTCGCTCGACCAGGAGCCATTACGATTGATCTTGGCGACGGGATAAGACACCTTCAAAAAATCATGCTCGCTCATACCGCTGACTCTATATCGTTGCATCGTACTTTATATCAGCGGATAAAACCCTTCGACTTTCTTTGGAGATACTGTAGGGGTTACAGAAAATAAGAAAGCCTACTGGCTTTCACCAGTAGGCTTTCTGTTTGTAACCCGGCAGCGTCCTACTTTCCCACTGCCTCGCGGCAGCAGTAGCATCGGCCTTGGAGGGCTTAACTTCCGTGTTCGGTATGGGAACGGGTGGGGCCCCTCCGGTATGGCCACCGGGAACACTCATTAACTGAATAGTCTCGAGTTTCTGGTTACGTGTTTCGAGTTTCATTAACACACGAAACTCCAAACTCGCAACTTGAAACTGACGACGAGCCCTTAGGAGGCTCGT
>DCZN01000039.1:0-3921 GCA_002331625.1 Nitrospira sp. UBA2083
CACCCCCGGCCGATCATGACGCCGAGTCAGCTTTCGTAGCAACACAAAAAATAACGGCACGAAGAAGATCGCCAAAAACGTAGCTGCGAACATGCCACCGAGCACACCGGTTCCGATCGACTGGCGACTCGCAGCCCCGGCACCGGTCGCAATGACTAGCGGAAACATGCCGAAGATGAACGCCATCGACGTCATGATGATGGGCCGGAATCGCAACCGCGCCGCTTCGACCGTCGCCTCGATCAAGGGGCGCCCCGCTTCATACCGGGTGTTGGCAAACTCGACGATCAGAATGGCGTTTTTCGCCGACAGGCCGATCAACGTGACGAGACCGATCTGGAAATACAGATCATTTTCAAACCCGCGAAGCCACACGGCCGTCAGCGCGCCAAATACGGCGAACGGCACGGCGAGAATCACGGCAAACGGCACCACCCAACTCTCAAACTGTGCCGCCAAGACCAAAAAGACCATCAGCAAGCCGATGATAAAGACTTGGCCTGATTGCCCACCGACGCGCCGTTCCTGGAAGGAAATGTTGCTCCAATCGATCGCATACCCCTGCGGAACCAGCACCTCCTTCGCCACCCGTTCCAACGCCTCCAGCGCTTGACCTGAACTATATCCCGGTGCAGCCGCACCGAGCAGCAGCGCCGTATTGTACCCGTTGAAGTGATTCACCGGGTCCGGCCCGCTCTGATATTCCGCCGTCACGACCGTATCGAGCGGGATCATATTGACCCCTCGTGCGTTCTGGGCGCGCACATAAATCTTCGAGAGGTCTTGCGGGGTCGACCGGAACTCGGCGTCGGCTTCGGTCTGCACGTGATAGACACGACCGAATTTGATAAAGTCGTTGATGTAGAAATTGCCGAAATAGGCCTGGAGCGTATCAAAGATATCCGAAATCGGAATCCCCAACGCTTTCGCGCGCTCTCGGTTCACGTTCGCATAGAGCCGGGGCGAGGAGACCCGGAAATTGGTCCCGACCCGTCCGATCGCCGGCTCTTTCTGCGCACGCTCGACGAATTGCTGAGCCACCATGGCGAATTGCTTGAAGTCGCCGCTGCTCGGATCTTGGATCTGCGCAGAGAACCCGCCGACGGCGCCGATGCCACGAATCGACGGGGCATTGAACGCAAGCAGCAAGGCTTCCGGAATTTTCGCAAACTCTCCATAGGCCGCACCGACCAACGCCTTCGCATGGTACTGCGGCTCTTTCCGCTCGTCCCACAACACCAACGGGACAAACATCGTCGCCGAGTTCGGCCCTCTGGTCCCGAACACGAAATTCTGCCCGGTCAAGGCATCCGTGGAATGCACCGCCGGAATTTTCTGAAAAAACCGCTCGACCTGTTCAAGTACCGCCACCGTCCGCTGTTTCGAGGCGCCGTCCGGCAGCTGAGCGATCACGATAAAGTAGCCTTGATCCTCCTCGGGCAAAAAGCTTTTCGGAAGTTTCTGGTAGAGTCCACCACAGACGACGAGAAGCAACGCAAAGACCGCCATGACACGCAGCGGCCTCACCAGGATGGCCCCCGTGATGCGTGTGTACCCATGCTGGGTCCGCCTGAATAGGCCATCGAACAATTCCCAAAATCCACTCCGCCTTCCATGGTGGGGCGTGAGGACGACGCCGCAGAGTGCCGGGCTTAAGGTCAAGGCGACGAATCCGGACACCGTCACCGAAATCGCAATCGTGGCGGCAAATTGTTTATAAAGCGCCCCGGTGATTCCGCCGATAAACCCGACGGGGGCAAAGACGGAGACCAAGACCAACACAATCGCGATAATGGGCTCAGTCACTTCACTCATCGCCATTTTGGCCGCTTCTTTTGGGGCAAGCCCGCCCTCGCGCATGTGGCGCTCCACGTTCTCCACCACCACAATTGCGTCGTCCACGACAATCCCGATCGCTAAGACCATCCCGAACAATGTAATCGTATTGATGGAGAAACCGAGCGCATAGAGACCGACGAACGTCCCGATCAACGAGACCGGCACGGCGACGGTGGGAATGATGGTGGCCCGCCAGGTCTGGAGGAACAGATACACGACGAAGACCACCAGCACCATTGCTTCCAGCAACGTTTTCACGACTTCGGTAATCGAGACCTCGATAAACCGCGTAGTATCGTATGGAGTGTCATAGGACACGCTGGCTGGAAAATTTTTGGCCAGCTCATCCATCTGGGCGCGTGTGCGGCGCACGGTATCGAGCGCATTCGCGCCGGGAGACAAGAACGTGAGGACAAACGTCGTCGGTTTGCTGTTCCATCGGCCTTCCAGACCATAGGCCTGAGCCCCCAATTCGATCCGTGCAACGTCCTTGAGTCGAACCGTCGAACCGTCCGGAAGGGCACGTACGATCAGCTCTTCGAACTCCTTCACGTCCGTCAGACGGCCTTTCGTAATGATGGGAATCGTCAGCTCCGTTCCCTTCGGAGCCGGCTCTCGCCCAATCGTCCCTGCCGGATAGTCCCGATTCTGCTCACGGATAATCGCCGTGATGTCACTCGGAGTGAGATCCAGTTTCGCCATCTGCAGCGGATTGAGGATGATCCGCATGCTATACGTCTGCTGCCCGAATACAATGGCGTCCCCCACGCCTTTGACCCGTTTTAAATCGTCGACGATCCGAAGCGTGGCATAGTTTGAGAGAAAGACCGCGTCATGCCGAGGATCGGTCGATTTGAGCGCGACGACCAGGACCAGATCGGGCGACATCTTCTTCACCGAAATACCTTGGCGGACGACTTCCGGGGGAAGCTGCGGCTCAGCAAGTTTTTCCCGGTTCTGTGTTTGGACTTGTGCGATGTCCGGATTCGTTCCGATCTCAAACGTCAGCTTGATTGTGACATGGCCGTCGTTACTGCTGGTCGATTCGTAATAAAGGAGATTGTCGACACCAGGAAGGGTGACCTCAATCGGACGGGCCACGGCCTCGGCCGCCACTTCGGCACTGGCACCGGGATAGTCCGCATCAATCTGGACGACGGGCGGCGTGATTTCGGGAAACTGTGCAATCGGCAGGAACTGCATGGCGAGCAGTCCCATCACCACCACGACCATGGACACAACCGATGCAAAAATCGGTCGATCGATAAACACGTTTGAAATCACGGATCGATCCTTAATTTACGTCATGAGATGAGACAGGAGCAGGCTCCACACTTGCCGGGACCCATGGAACAGCCTTGACAGGGGCTCCAGGACCGATTTTCATCAACCCGTTCACGACGACGCGATCACCAGCCTTCAGACCTCTCTCAATGAGCCACTGATTTCCTTTCCAATCAGATGCCCCCACGTCTCGGATCTCAACCTGATCATTCTGGTTGACGATGAAGACAAATGGTCCTTGCGGCCCCTGCAACACAGCTCGCTGCGGAATGAGGATCGCGTCCGTTTTCGTGTCGCCGGTGAATCGAGCTTTCACAAACTGTCCTGGCAAAAGAGTCCGCTTCGGATTGGGGAAGGTGATTCTTGTTTGGCGTGAGCTGGTCGCAGTTTGCAGACCGGGCTCCAATAAATCGAGGACACCTTCTTGTGGATAGGACGTACCATCCATGAACGTGAGCCGACCTCGTAATTGGTAGTCGCCCGGATGGCTGATGCGCTTCGCTTCGATGTCCCGTCGCCGTTTGAGGATGAATGACTCAGGGACATTCACGACCACATACATCGGATCAACACGATGAATCGTGGTCAACAGATCCGTTTGAGCCGACACTAACCGTCCTTCATAGTATCGGCTGCGCTCGATGAGCCCACTGATGGGCGCGGTAATAAGCGTGTTGTCCATATCAAACTGAGCCTTGATGAAGTCGGCTCGTGCCCCTTCGACGGCGGCGTTGGCGGCCAGTTCTTCCGCCACGGCATCATCGACATCCTTTTGGCTCACCGCCTGTTCCGCAAGCA
>DCZN01000039.1:4004-4336 GCA_002331625.1 Nitrospira sp. UBA2083
CAGCCTTGAAGGGAATCGGATCGATCTGGTAGAGACGATCGCCTTTCTTGACGTCGCGGCCTTCCGGATAAAGCACGGCTTTCAAAATCCCTGTCACCTGTGGACGGATCTCGACGGGACGAGACGCTTCCGCTCGGCCGATGAACTCCGGCTCATCTGGGAGCGTCTGTGTCTGGACCGTGACGACCTCCACCTGCGGCATATCTTGTGGCAGCATCGAACCGGCTTCTTGTTTACACGCAGCGACCGCGGCTAAAGCCACAGCGGCAACCCCAACAATGAGATAGTTCACCGACTTGCTTGCTTTCAGCATAGAGTTACCTTGTTACGGA
>DCZN01000039.1:4457-35222 GCA_002331625.1 Nitrospira sp. UBA2083
TCCCCTCACCTTGCATCGTCCTTCGCATCAACACCGTGACACGTTCCGCCTCGCTTCGCTCCTGTGATCTCCTTGATCACAGAGCTGGTCAAACAACCCGAGGCTTGCAGCTCCGTACCCTCTTCCCACAGACGAGCCAGCAATGCTTTACCCTCTGCATCGATGAACGTGACACCGGTCAAATCGATCCTCATGCACCGTTGTTGATTTTCCGACACCATCCGGCAATATGTTCTGAGCTCTTCGACCCATGGACCGGCAAGACGCCCCTCGATGACGAGGAAGACCCTCTGTGCTGCTGCATCAGGTTGACTGGTGATCTTGAACACGTCCGCCCCCCTCTCGCTCACCTACGCATCTAGGCGACGATGTCCGTGCCCCAGGGATTGTCCACCACAAAGCGCCACCTCCCATCCGGCTGACGCCGCATGATGCTGGAGGAGCGCCCGGTGAGTTGAACGGCAGTCCCGGTCGGGTCGATGCCTTTGAGGCTCCATCTCGCGCAGTACTGAGCCACGTCAGCAGCTTGGACGAGCTGTTGTGCCTCAATAGTCAGGGTGGGCTTCAGCGCCATGAAACCTTCCAAGGCCTGGCGGATCCCTGGCGTCCCACTGACGACGATGCCTGGCTTGATGACGAACGACGCAGCAGGCTCAAACAGCGTCACAGCCGTTTCTAAGTCCTGCGCATTCATGGCAATCACAAGCTGTGTAATTGTATCTTGAGGACTAGTCATTTCCACCGCACTCCCTTCCCATGCTCGTTCAATACTGTGACTATCTCATGTGTTGTAATCGCCGATTTTGGAGGATCACCGGATCGATGACGTCGCCACATTGCACACAACGCCGGAACACCGTATCAGCTTCATGACGACCAAACGTGGAATCAACGCCTTGCTCCACAACCATGAGTCCCATACATCTGGAACAATGGACGGCATCCGCGAGGGTCTCCTGCCCTTTCAGTTTCTTCTCTGGTAAACCGATCGTTCCAACCATGATGGACCTCCCTTCTTTAAGGGTTCATCCATATAACCACGCAACTTACGTTCCAGTAGCGCGTCATGAGCCTGCAACCATCAATGCTGTTGAATTACATAGGCAGCAACCTCTCTGTGGAGCATACAAGAATGGAATGCGCAGAAAGGGTCTGCCGAGTTCACGGCACGGTGCCGACGTATCGGCACTGCGCAGGTTGAGGTCGAGGCGAAGGTTGAGAAGAGATACACGTCGCTGAACCTAAGCCTCAACCTTGACCCCTGCTAGTCCAGTGTCCGGCGATATCGCTTTACCCCGATCGTCAATACCACTGCGGCAAATAACGCAATCTGCCAGAGTTGGAGCATGACCTCCCCGATGCCATTGCCCTTCAGCATGATCCCTCGCACAATCCGCAGAAAGTGTGTGAGGGGCAGCACCTCACCGATCGACTGTGCCCATTGCGGCATGCCTCGAAACGGAAACATGAACCCCGACAGCAGGAGCGAGGGCAAAAAGAAAAAGAACGAGAGCTGCACGGCTTGCAGTTGGTTCTGCGCCAAGGTGGAAAACGTGATCCCCATCGCCAAGTTGGCCACAATGAAGACCAATGCCGACACAAACAGCATGGGGATGTTTCCATAAACAGGCACATTGAACAGGAGATGTGAGGCCAGAAGAATCAGCACGACCTGGATATACCCGACCAGGATATAGGGCAACACCTTGCCGATCATGACTTCAAACGGCCTGGTCGGCATCGAGAGGAGATTTTCCATCGTCCCCCGTTCCCGTTCCCGTGTAATCGCCAAGCCGGTAATCATCACCATCGTCATGGTCAGCACCACGCCCATCAGCCCGGGCACAATGTTGTATTGCGTGATGGCGTCAGGGTTATACCGCGCGTGGACTCGCAACTCGATCGGACTGTCACTTCCTGCTATATACGCCAAGGGCCCTCGCAGGTCCTGCTGAAGCGCCGTCGTCATCAGCACACGCAAGGAGCCGATGGCGTTGCTCGTCGCAGCCGGGTCGGTGGCGTCGGCCTCGATTAGGATCGCCGGGCGCTCGCCGCGGAGCATGTCGCGTGAGAAGTTCTGAGGAATGTTGACAACGAACTGGGCTTCCCCACGAACCAACACGTCCTCTGCTTCTTGCTCGCTCGCCACCTCACGGACGAACTCGAAGTAGTCACTGTTTCGAATGGCGTGAAGAAGAGTCCGCCCGTGCGGACCATAATCGGCCATCAGCACTACGGTCGGCAGGTGCTTGGGATCCGCGTTAATCGCAAACCCAAAGAGGACGAGCTGGATCAAGGGAATCCCGATCATCATGCCAAACGTGATCCGATCGCGGCGCATCTGAATAAATTCCTTCACCACGATCGCCCAAAAACGAGACAGAGAGAAGGTGAACTGCGCACTCATGAGGAAAAATTATCCGGCGAATGTTGCATGAGATGAATAAAGACATCTTCAAGCCCGGTGTCGACCTGATGCCACTCATAGGGACTTGCTCGAAACGCCGTCACCGCCGCTTCGAGCGCGTCTTGGTCATCGCTGCTGACATGCAAACGATCCCCAAACGCCACCGCTTGTCGGACACCGGGCTGTCGACGAATCTCGATGGCCAGTTGATGGAGGTTTGGGCCACTGACGGCCCAGGTCGTCAGGCCTGCCTGGTGAATCACGTCGGCAACCGTTCCATCGGCGAGCAGCTTCCCGTAGGCAATATAGGCCAGCCGATGACAGCGTTCGGCCTCGTCCATGTAATGAGTCGTGATCAGAAACGTGAGCCCATCGGCCGCCAGCCCATGGATCTGTTCCCAGAATTCCCGCCTTGCCTTGGGATCGACCCCGGCAGTCGGCTCATCAAGGAGCAGCAAGCGTGGCTGATGAATCAAACAGGCAGCCAACGCCAACCGCTGTTTCCAGCCGCCTGAAAGTTGACCGGCCAGCTGGTGCCGTCGACCGGCAAGCCCCAGCCGTTCCAGGCTCCGCTCAACGGTCTTACGTCGATCGGCAACGCCGAACATACGCCCGACAAAATCCAGGTTCTCGGCGATACTCAAATCCTCATAGAAACTAAACCGCTGGGTCATATAGCCGACAGCGGCCTTGATGGCCTCGCTCTGGCCGATCACGTCATAGCCTAAGCAGGTTCCGCTGCCTTCGTCGGCTCGCAGGAGTCCGCACAGCATGCGGATGAACGTCGTCTTTCCACTGCCGTTCGGACCGAGAAATCCATAAATCTCGCCTCGGCCCACTTGTAGTCCGATATGATCGACGACCAGGCGCTGGCCGAACCGTTTGGTCATTCCACGTACGTCGATCACGAGGTCGCGGCCGGTCCGATGCTGTGTCATGGGACCACCCCGAATTGCACATCCACCGGCTGGCCAGGATGCAGATCGGCTGAGGCAGCCGGATCAAACAGCACCTCGACCATGAAGACCAGCTTCTCGCGATTTCCCTGGCTGTAAATAACCGGCGGCGTATATTCCGCTTTCGGCGAAATGTAGCGAACCGTTCCCGGGATCGAGCCCTGCAGTCCGTCGACCGTCACACGGACTGGGTCACCAAGCTTGATCGCCCCCAACTTTGCTTGAGACACAAAGGCTCGAACCTTGATGTGGTCAGGAGGCAACAGCACGACAACAGGGCGGCCTGCCGGCACCCATTCACCTTCCCGATAGAGAGTGTCGAAGACGAACCCAGCCTTTGGGGCCAGCTGGCGCTTCTGCGCAAGATCCCACTCGGCCTTGGTCAGAGCGGCTTCTTTGGCTCGGACTTCGGCCTCGGCCGCCGCGACTTGATCGGTGCGAGAACCCAAAATGGCCGTGTGCAAGTCTGCTTCAAGCTGCGAGACTCGCTGCTGGTTTTGATCCCGCACTGATCGGGCTCGGTCGACCTCAAGTTCCACCGCTGCACCAGGCACTTCCGCAAGTCCTTCCTGGCGTGCGACTTCTCGCAGCGAGAGCTGCAGAGCCGCTTGCGCTTGTTTGAGTTGGGCGCGGAGGGAGGCGATCTCCGAGGGGCGTTTACCTTTTCGTCGATCTTCAAGATTGGCTCGTGCCTGGCTCAACTTCCGTTCTGCTTCATCCTTTGCCGCAATCTCAGATGCTTGCTCCAGGGTGAACAGAGGATCTCCAGCGTTGACCTGCATTCCGCGTCGCACCGACAATGAGATCAAGGCCCCACCGTATGGGGATGCGACATATACATACTCGCCCTCGACATACCCCTGAACTAGGTCAGCAGGGGCCTTGTCACAGCCCGTCACGGTCCAGACCACCAGCATGGCAAGCGTACGGGGGAGCAGCTGCGAGAAAAGCGTTCCTCTCTGAGTCATCGCGTCATCGCTTCTGTAGCGCTCCCTCTAATACGAGACGAATGACCGACGAATAGCCTTGTTCCACAGTGAGGCCTAGCTCCATCAGTTTGGCCGGATTCATGATGGCCTGGACAGCGCCCAGCAAGATCTCAATGATGAGGTGGGTCGGGATGTCGCTCCGAATCATGCCTGTTTTCTTGCCGTCTTCAAACAATCCACCGAAGTAACGTCGGATAAGCTCACGACGCTTCTGCTCGACCAGCTGAAATAACTCCGGCGTCTCACGGCCAATGTCTCGTACGAACGCAGGCTGAATTTCTGCCGTATGGCGCTGCAGGCAGCTGAAGAACTGTTGAAGGGCGGATTCGACATGTGCAGCTTGCTCTTGTGCCAACTTTGCGAGGTCCGCTTCGACCTCTCTGAATTTATCTTTCAACACAGCCTCAATCAGCGCATTCTTGCTTGGGAAGTTGGCATAGAGCGTTTTCTTGCTCATGCCGAGTTCGGCAGCCAGGTCATCCATGCTCACAGTGCGAAATCCGTGGGCAAGAAATTGCCGGCGCGCAACGGCAACCACTCTTCGAACGGCGGCAGAATCGACCAATGGCTCTTGCTGTTGAGGCTTTCGAGTCGGCATATGTTCAGAATGGTACCCTGGAAACTATGCTAGTACTATCAGTTTCCTTACGATCTGTCAATCTCTCGCTCCTCGAGCGATCCGTCCACATCACAAACCGTAAACGGCTGCCACTGTGGAAACGAAACCCTATTCAAGGGAGCAAAGAAGCGTGAGTGTGCCGTTGAAAGTAGACGCTACTCAGGGCGGGTGATGCCGAATTTCTGCATTTTGGATTGGAGCGTGGTGCGTTTGACGCCTAAACGAGCGGCAGCGCCCATAGCCCCACCGACGACCCATTTGGCTTCTTGCAGGGCACGCACGATGTGATCGCGTTCGGCTTCCTCAAGAGCCGTCATGGAAGAGACTGTCGAGTCACTCGAGGTCTGCAGCTCACTGATGGGGACTTGCAGATCCGTCCCTTGCGTGAGGATGACGGATCGTTCGACAAGATTTTCCAGCTCACGCACATTTCCCGGCCAGGGGTAGCGCGACAGCATCTCAAGCGTCCTGGCAGGAACGGCCTGAATATGTTTCTTCATCCGGCCTGCATAGTGTTGCGTGAAATACCGGATGAGGGTAGGAATATCCTCGCGTCGCTCCCGCAAGGGTGGCATCATTACGGGAAAGACATTCAGGCGATAGTACAGGTCACTCCGAAACTGCCTCGCCTCCACCAACGCTCTGAGATCCCGATTGGTCGCGGCGATCAGTCGCACGTTCACTCGAATGGTCTTCGTACTGCCCAGACGTTCAAATTCCTGCTCCTGCAAAACTCGAAGGAGCTTCGATTGCAATTCCAACGGGATTTCCCCCACCTCATCGAGAAAGATGGTGCCCTTGTCGGCCAGCTCAAATCGTCCGGCTTTCTGTGTGATCGCCCCGGTAAACGCCCCTCGTTCATGTCCAAACAGCTCACTCTCGATCAGTCCGGTAGGAATAGCCGCACAGTTCAGTTTGACGAAGGTCCGCTCGTTGCGGCCACTGAGCCGATGGATGGCTCGGGCGATGAGTTCTTTTCCGGTTCCCGTCTCACCTTGAATCAAAACCGTCGAATCGGTCGGCGCCACAACCTCTACCTGTTTGAGCACCTGTTTAAGCGCATCGCTGTCGCCGATAATATCCTCGAACCCATGTTCGAGCCGAAGCTCTTCTTCAAGGTAGAGTTTTTCTTTCGCCAGCTTATCCTTGAGCTCGGCAATCTGCTGAAAGGCCAGCGCGTTTTCAACGGCGACAGCCACCTGTTGAGCCACTTGTTGGAGAAACTCAATATCCGCGTCGCTATAGGCCTGTTGCTGTAAACTCATGAACCCCATGGCACCCAACCGCCCTCTCGCCGTCGTGAGCGGAACGAAACAAAAGGACTGGGTACCATCTTCCTTCATATGGCCAAGGACCATTGGCCACCGACTTTCTTCCGTCAGCTTTGGCACCAACAGAGGCTGCTGCTGCTGCCATACTAATCCGGCAGGACAGTCTTCAATCGCGACCTCATGCCCGCCCACCAGATCCGCCGGCACGTTCGCCTGAATCGTGTGCAGGCGCATGACTTTCTTTACGGGATCATGCAAGGAGAGATCCACAAAGTTGACGTGCACGACGCGAGGAAGGCGCTGCGCGAGTTCTTGAAAGAGCTCGTCGAGATCTCTATGAGCGGAAATGGCCTGGGCCACTTCCAGCAAGGCTTGATAACGTTCTGCCAATGTTTCGCAAGGCGAGATGGGCGATCGGTCCATACGATGAGTCAGTATGGCCCATCGCCCCATGGCGGCTCAAGCAGGATACCGACAACGTCCACCAGATTCATGAAATCAGGGTCGGGGATCAGGTTTAGCAAACCAATACCCTCCACTGACCTTCACCTCGACCTTAGCCTGTTCGGTTTCACTTGCAGCCCTTAGAGCGTCTGGTGCGTGCCATCGCAGTACGGTGGCGTCTTCGTCCGCTTGCATTGGCACAAGGCGACCTCTTTCGTTTCATCGATGGTAAATTCAACCGGCTCAATCCCGGTCCCTTCATGTGAGCCATCACAGAACGGTTGATCCCTCGATCGTCCACAGAGGCACCAGTAATACGTGCCGGCCTCCAAGGTCAGGACAGACGGCTCCTTCGCTGCAATGCGTGGTTCTCCCATGACATTCCTCCCTTATGTCGGTTGAGATCGCGCTGGACAATGGCGGTAGTTCTACCACGAACTCCGCACAGGCTTCAGCTAGAGTTTCGTCATCCATTGCATCGATCGATCCGACGCTCTGCATCCCCAAGTGATGCCAGCTGACGACCCCATCAAACCGGAGCTGCTATCCTACACGTCGTCTCTTGAGCTTGTGTCCAACCTGGACGATAGCTTCAATAGCCGGCGTCAGTTCTCGACCAAGGTCGGTGAGCGAATACTCCACGGTAGGCGGCGAAGTCGGCATCACCTGCCGCGTGAGAATGCCGTCCCGTTCCAGCCGCTTGAGCCGTGCTGAGAACACTTTCGGCGACACGCCTGGAATGTCCGCCATCAATTCACTGAATCGTCTCGGTTCTTCCCGTAGATACCAGATTATGTTCGGCGTCCAGGCCCCCTTCAGAAACTGCATGCAGGCCGTGAGTGGACAGCCGATCGGCGGTGGGGTCACCTTCGATCTCCGTCGTTTGACCGCCATCGTTCACCCTCCTTCAGTGTTCCGGACCACTTTCCAAACGGAAAGTTCAAAGCATACTTACCAAACGATAGCATATTGCCATATGCCAGTCCATGACTTACCTTGCTCCTAGAAGACAGACCATTCATTTCACCATCACATTCTGAAAGGAGTCGCAGCATGGAAACACAGAGGACAGCAATTGTGACAGGAGCCTCGAGCGGGATCGGGCTAGGCCTGACAACCGCATTGATTGAGCACGGCTATCATGTCGTGGCGAATTCGCGGCGCATCACAGAAGCCGGTACGTTGGTGCCCTCGAGAGACTTGGCCCTTGTGGACGGCGATATCGCCAACCCTGATACCGCACAGCGCCTGGTTGAAACAGCGGTGCAGCGGTTCGGCACAGTGGACGTACTCGTGAACAATGCGGGCATCTTCATTCCGAAGCCATTCACCGATTATACGAAGGAGGATTTTGAGCGGCTGGTCTCGACCAATTTGTCCGGGTTTCTCTACGTCACTCAGGAAGCGGTCCGTCAGATGAAGAAGCAAGGCGTCGGACATGTCGTGAACATCACCACGACCTTGGCTGATCAACCCATCGCTGGTGTGCCGGCTGCCATTCCCGTGCTGACGAAAGGCGGGCTGAATGCCGTGACCGCAGCGCTCGCGATTGAATACGCGGGCGAAGGCGTCCGGTTCAATGCCATCGGCGCCGGCATCATCGATACTCCGATGCACAAGCCGGAGACCCATGGATTCTTAAAGACCCTCCATCCTATCCAACGGATCGGGAAAGTGTCTGAAATTGTCGATGCGGTGCTGTATCTCACTGAAGCCACGTTCGTCACCGGTGAAGTGCTGCACGTCGACGGTGGAGCCCATGCCGGCAAGTGGTGACTGCTCGATCCGATCATGATGTCAGGGCGCTCTTCTCGAGTGCCCTGACACTCAGCAAAAAGGAATGCCATCATGCCCTACGTCCATGTGCAGATCACACGTGAAGGCGTCACCCTCGAACAGAAAGCAACGCTCATCAAAGGGGTCACACATCTCTTGGTACAGGTACTGAACAAGAAGCCCGCCCAGACCTTTGTGGTGATCGAGGAAGTTGATACCGACAACTGGGGCATCGCTGGGATGACCGTCACACAATTTCGACAACAGGAACAGGCAGCAGCGAACACAACTCAACAGGCTGAGGACGAGGTTAAGGCCAAGTGAATAATTGCGATTCACGTAACCTGAGCCTCAACCTTACCCTGTTGACCGTTGGTGGGTTGTTACGACATCTTCACAGATACAACGGCTTGATCGGCGATACAACCGCCGCCGGGTTGTTCTTCCACAATGCGTCGTCCGCATCCACATAGAGTTCCACTTCATTTCCATCTGGGTCTTTGAGATAGAGACTCTGGCTCACCGTGTGATCGCTCATCCCCTCGATCGATACGCCAGCCTGCTCCAGTTCCTGCTTAGCGGTTCGGAGTTCATCTAGGCTGTCCCCTACCTTGATCCCGATATGATAGAGCCCTCGACGACGCCCACTCGGCGGACCAGGCGCATCGCCGACTTGGATCAACAGTAGTTCGTGGTGTGTTCGGCCAGAGGTCAGAGCAGCGGCAGCACCGTTAAAGATTCGCCCCACTTCTTTGAACCCCAACAGGTCACGGTAAAACCTAAGCGACCGTTCCAAATCCTTTACATAAAAGACGACGTGACCGAGGTAATGCGCTTTCATCTTTTGACCTCCCGGGAGATATTCCATGCCCTGATTGCTCGTGTTTCTCGTTCATATCCGAGCACACTGATCGAGGCCGTGCCAAGGATAAACAACCGTCCAGCTTCAGGCGGCAAACCTAGCCAACAGGCAGTCAAGATACGCAGGATATGCGCATGGGCAAACAACAGTACATCGCCACTCACATCCCGCACCCGCTCAATGACCCGTTGAGCACGCTCGCCAACTTGCTGAATCGACTCGCCTTGAGGAACAGAAGTGGTCCAGATCGACCAGTCAGGCTGTTTTTCCCTGATCTCCTGCGTCGTCTTGCCTTCGTAGATTCCATAGTCCCATTCCAGCAGGTCTTCGCTCAGACTGGCCACATCACCATACCCCGCCAGCCGACAGGTCTCGCGTGCACGGGCTAACGGACTGCACAACACCCAGGAAAACTGCCGGCCAGCTAAAACTTGTCTGAGCTCAGTAGCCTGACGCTCGCCCTTCGGAGTCAGCGGGATGTCGGTACGGCCTGTATGCTGCTTGGCCGCACTCCACTCTGTCTCCCCATGCCGGATCAGCCACAGTTCCTGATGCAACTCACTCATGTCGCGACTCTTATCCCTTGTCCACCTACGGCTTATTGATTCAGTATACGTTCAATTCGGCGATCTGGAACCAGCCACATGATGGCAACGAGGACGTAAAAGACACACGCGATCCACGGTTGTGCAAAAGAGAATGGAATTGCTGCCGCATATGCTGCAAGAGATATCTTGCCCTTCGCGTCTCTGCCGATCGATGTCGCCAGAGTTGAATCGCTTCCATGCCCAACGATGAGAGTTCTTGTGAGGATAAAATAAGCGATCCCCGCAAATAGCAATACCGTTCCGTACAATGCCACCGGCCAGGGCGCAAAATGGTTGTCACCCATCCAGCCGGTGGTGAATGGTATCAAGGAAAGCCAGAACAAGAGATGGAGATTGGCCCACAAGATTGACCCATTGACCTGTCGCGCCGCATGCAACAGGTGATGATGGTTGTTCCAGTAAATGCCGAGGTACACGAAGCTCAGGACATAGCTAAGAAAGACCGGGATCAGCGGTTGCAATGCCACAACCTCGGCTCCGTGCGGCACCTTCATCTCCAACACCATGATGGTGATGATGATGGCCAAGACTCCGTCACTAAACGCTTCTAGACGTGCTTTGCCCATCGTCCTCCGCCGTTCCCTCTCAGGTGACGCACCGCTCCCGACGAATCGTACAAATGCTTGCAGAAAGTCATGCAAATGGGTTCGTTGATCAGCAGTCTAGGTATGCTTCTCCTGCATCGTTCCATCTTGGTTGTTGAACTCCTAAATCACCGTAATTCTTTCACCTTGTCAGATGCGGATGAGAACATATTCGGACTGATTAGAGCCGTCTTTCTTCGAGATCGTAAACATCAAACCATGCATAGACGGGGCGGTGGTTCGGCACGAACTTGGGGATATAGTCTTCCAGGTACTGCTGCGCATGGAAACTCCTCATATCGCGCAGTCTCATGTCACGCAACCGGTTGTTCCATTTCAGCACCTCATCTGGATCTTTAATCTTGGAATTACCCGCGATCCACGTCGCGAGTTCTTCATCGGTCGCTCCAGTCGCCACCACGTCTTTAAATTGTTCCGAAGTGATGCCGGTGAAGACAAACCATTGGCTTGCCAATGAACAGGGCCAGTAGTTGTACTCGCCGTTCATATCCAGAAGAAATGCCCTGCACTTGTCGACGCACCGCGCCGCAATCACATAGCCGTCAAGTTTTTCTCGGGAGCTGCGGGGGAGCGTCTTCCGGAGATCCTTGGCAAACTTCTTCACCTTTTCGAGATCAGTGCTCATCAGACTCCCTTCTTGTAGGTGCTGGTCGTGGATCAAGCAACAGTTTCACCTGGGCGTGTATCAGACCCACTTCGGGCACTCGTTGCAGCGCGTCGAAATAGTGCCTGGCGAATCCTTCACCCTCTTCCGCAGGCGTCAGCAGACTCCGTACTGAATCCAGCAGGTCGGTGAGTTCGGCGCCGGGCCAGGTCCGATCTATTTCGGCGAGTTCATCCAACCTGGTGATAGAGTAAGACAGCGGGCGCAGCCAAGCAAACCAGGAATCCCCTAACACCAATTGGAGAAAGGCTCCATTGGATGCGATGCGGCCGTGTACTCGTTCGTACGACAGCCGTTCTGAATCCAGCAACGCTTTATGGAGTCTGAGCAGCGCCTGGGAAAGCTCGTTCAAGAGCCTAGCCTGGGGATTCTGAGCCGTCATCATCTTCTCCGTTTTTTTATACGCCCCTGAAACAAGCGTGGACTGATCGGAAAATTCGATTGGTCCATGATGGTCGGAGCTCGTTCCCTTAGCTTCTATGATGACAATTCCAGCGTGGCGTTGGTTTCCCAGATCAACACCTCTGCCCCCTCGGTTATCCCTGCCGTCAGCCATCGGCCGCCTGCCGCAGTGAGCCTCGCTTCATCGCCAGCCTGCAACGTGCCGGCGTTTTCCAGCTCAGCACCCCCCCTCTGCCACAAAGACATGGACGTAGGGCGCATCAGGAACACATGCCGTCTCGCCTGGACGAAGCCTTCCACCCCACAACACGGCGCCTTTCTGCCGGATCGCAATGGCCGCTTCATGCCCACGACCTGAGGCGATAGGAACGAGCCCCCCTTGACTCAGCTGCTCCTTAATATCCCGTTGCTCGTAACTCGGGTTCATGCGCACCTGATCTGGCGGCACCACATCTGGACAAAGTGAACGTCCTTATCGCCTTGTGGATTCATTTCGGAGTGCCAGATTCCCGTGTCGGCGCTCATCCGTTGCGCCAGCCCCGGATAGATGATGCCGCTGTGACCCTCCGAATCTTTATGTTCCAACTCCCCGTCCAGGACCCATATCACGATTTCCATATCCCGGTGCGGATGGGTCAGAAAGCCGCTGTTTGGCTTCACGATGTCGTCGTTGTGGACGAGCAATAGGCCATGGTGCATGTTCAGCAGGTCATAGTGGTGCGAGAAGCTGAAACTGTGTCGGGAACTCACCCAGCCCATCTGTGTATGGAATCTGTCGCCTTTGCGGCGAATTTCCACCGCTGGTGAAGTCGTCTGCCTGTTTCGTGCGATCGCCATGATGGTGCTTCTTTCCGTCGAGTCCCAGACGGCTATTTGGATCTCGATTCTCCCAGTTGGTATAAGGATGGATCGGCCTCAAAACAAGAAGGCACCATTCGGTAGGGCAGGCACCAATTGGATACCGACTGGTGGGATGGAGACCGGATGGTCACACGTCGAACATGCCCGGCAGAATCAACGGTGGAACTCATCGGCGGACGCTGGAAGATCGTCATCTTGTGGCATCTCTTTCAGAACATCAAACGCTTCTCCGAGTTGCAACGCGCGCTCCACGGCGTCACACAGAAAGTCCTGACGCAACAGCTCAGGGATATGGAACGGGACGGTTTGGTGGCATGGACCGTCTATGCCCAGGTTCCGCCCAAAGTGGAGTACTCTCTGACTCCTCTGGGCGTCAGCCTCAAACCGGTTGTGGAAGCCATGCACCAATGGGGCATGGCGCACGGTCTCACAGAGAACTAGCCAAGAAGAGACCCGTGGCGTATCAGCCTTCTGTTTATTCCTCGATGTTCTGCCCCCTTAGCCAAGAGGTATCCGGCCCTTGTTCTGAGACAACCAGGCTTCAAACGACTGCAGTGATGGGTTTAATCCCCTGGCAATGGCAGGATCACGGGGCTTGCAAAAGGCTTCGTTAAAGTCCCGCTTGACCTGAAACATATTGCCCAGATCATCAGCACCTTGAAATCCGAAGTTGCGATACTGTTCAGGCGTCACGCTGTTGTACCACACCGTTTGGCCCAAGGCTCTCGTCATGGCTGCAGCCATTTCGGCTCCGGTGAGACGGTCGCCGGCAATAGCCACCCTCTTTCCTACATACATGGTGCCTTTCCGGAGAATGCCCAGCGCACACTTGCCGATGTCTTCCGCAGCAATACCGGGCAGCTTCTTATCCGCCATCGGCAACGTAAACAGGAGCGTTCCGTCAGGGCCTTTCTTCGGACCCATGCCGAACAAAATCAGATTATCCCAGTAGAAGGACGTGAGAAGGAATGTAGTGGGCACGCCCGCATTCGTAAATTCCTCGTCGGCCTCTCCCTTCGCATCGAAATGCGGAACTTTATATTTCCCCATGAGCGTCGGCATGCGAGTGTCCGACAACGGCACCCATTTGCGGGTATCCTCAAGCGTTGACCAAATCACATGCTTGACTCCAGCCGCCTTCGCCGCCTCTGCTTGCGCCTTGGCTTGCGCCAGTTCTCGCTCGGGAGAGAAGTGTTCCCAGAAATTGGTGAGGCAAAACGCCCCATAAGTTCCGGCAAACGCTCGCTTCACACTTTCAACATCGTCCAGATTGGCCGCTACGACCTGAGCCCCGAGCTTGGCCAGCGCCCTGGCCTTCTCAGAATTCACGTCACGTGTGAGCGCACGAGCTACAAATCCGCTTTCTTGGCCGCTGAGAATCGCGCGGATCAGTCCTCCGCCTTGTGCACCGGTCGCGCCGACGACGGCGATGATTTTTTGGTCAGCCATATTGTTCTCCTTCTCAATTGGGTCACCGTTTCTTGCCTTTTCGTTGGTTTGAAACAAACGTCACACCGGCCTTCTGCACCTCCTGATAGGGAAGCAGCCAGACTAGCGACTCATCGGACAAATCCCCAACCTGAATGCGATTGCCCCACGGATCTCGAAAATCACAGCGAAAGTCTGGATGGAGCCTCAACTTGTACTTCTTGGTCAGCTTCTTGCGCACTTCTTGAATCTGCTTGGCATCGCGCACCATGAGCCCGAAGTGCTTAACCCGATCCGGTTGCAAAGTCTCAACTTCAAAAATGGCCATGAATTGATGTTCGCCAAGTTTGCACCAGACCGCTCCTTCCCCACCACGTAACATCTTCAGCCCAAAGACATCTTGATAGAACCTCGCTGCCTTTTTGGCATCCGTGACCTCGATCACGACATGATTACAACCATAGACTTGAACGGCCATTACACACCTGCCCTTCCCATCGTCAAACCGGTGTCGATCTGCCTAAAGGCAGCCAAGAACTGCTCAGGAAGTTGGGCTCCGGAGAGTGCGGAGGTTCCATTGATCACGAAATACGGAACACCTCGAATGCCCAAACGATGGCCTGCTGCTTCCTCTGCCTTCACCGATTCGACTCCCTTATCGCTATTCAGAAATGTTTCGACCGTTGCTCGATCAAGTCCAGCATCGGCAGCAGCGTGAGATAATGTCCCGACATTCCCGATCTCTCCACCCTCGACAAAATAACGCCGAAAGAGCATCTCGACCATCTCATCTTGTTTACCCTGATGCCCGGCCAGCCAGATGAGGCGATGTGCGGCAAATGTATTGGGCGTACGTGCAATCCGATCAAACGCGAACGGGATGCGTTCCGCAGCTCCTGCTGCCGCAACCTGGTCATAGATCGATTGAGCCGCCTCTGGACCACCGAATTTCGCTTCAAGGTACTGTCGTCGATCCATCCCCTGCTGTGGCATCGTCGGATTCAGCTGAAACGGTCGCCAGGAAATCTTGACCGGCACGGAGCCATTCCATTGCTTGAGTGCCCGTTCAAGCCGCCGCTTGCCCACATAACACCAGGGGCAGATCACATCCGAGTAGACGTCGATCGTCAGCACTTGTGCCTTCATGACAGATGGCCCATCTTGCCCGCTTGATAATCGTTCACCGCTTGCACAAGCTCGGCTTTGGTGTTCATGACGAATGGGCCGTAGCGGGCCACCGGCTCATCGATCGGCTCGCCAGCCAGCACAAGCAGAATTGTGTCGGCCGTTGCGTTGAGCATGATACGCTCTCCGGACTTATCGAGGTGCACGAGTTCCGCCTCTTGCGCTTGGCTGGACCCGTTGACGGATACACCTCCTTGCAACACAAACACCGCCGTGTTAAGCCCTGCCGGGACGGCGATCTCGGCTACATGTCCCGCTTTCACGCGCACATCGTAAAGATGAACAGGCGTGAACGTTTTCGCCGGCCCCCTGATGCCGCGAGGCATCGTTTCGGATGTGCCGCGGAACTCTCCCGCAATCACACGCAGGTCTCCGGCCCCATCGACAAGTTCGACCACGGGAATATCCCCCCTCAACAGGGTCTGGTAGCCAGGGTTGGACATTTTGTGGGCTCTGGGCAAATTCACCCAGAGCTGAATGGCATGGAAGACACCGCCCTTCTTGGCCCATTCTTTCTCGTGCATTTCTTCGTGCACGATGCCAGAGGCAGCGGTCATCCATTGCACGTCGCCCGGTCCAATCACCCCACCACTACCGGTCGAATCTCTATGGGCCACAACGCCGTCGTACACAATAGTCACAGTTTCGAACCCTCGATGCGGATGTTCGCCCACACCGCGCGGTCGGTCGGTCGGATCAAACTTCTCGGGTCCGGCATAATCCAATAGGAGAAACGGAGAGAGCTGTTCGCCCACCCTGTTCCCAGGAATAAGATTGCGAACGGGAAACCCATCCCCCACCCAATGGCGGGAGCCGTACTGGTGAATCTCAACGACCTTTTTGTCAGCTCCACTTACGGTTCTCATGGCCATGCCCTCCTTACACCATTCCTCGCAGCGCCTCATACAGCGTGACCGTACCCCGCACCAGCTTAGCGGGATGTTCGTACCCGATCGCGCCCTTTGAGAAGGACGTGTACATTTCTTCGAATAACTTCGCCGCTTCGTCGGAAAACCCAAACGATTTGAACGTCGGAACAACGGCACTCAGGGGCGCATGTTGAGTTGTTATGGTCTTTCCCAAGATCTGGCCGAGTGCCGACGCGACCTGCTCGGGGCTGTATTCTTCAGGGCCCGCCATCTCCACGATCTGCTTCCCCTGCCAACCGGTCATCAGGTGCTCTGCCCCAATCCTGCCAATATCCTTCGTCGAAATCATGGGAATCTTGGCCTGTGGTGCGATGAATGTCGGGAGCACTCCCTGGGCTCTCGCCATGCCAATGACCGGTGCCCAGTTGTCCATAAAATAGCAGGGACGCAGGATGGTCAATCGTTTGGCCGTACAGCCCAGCGCATGTTCTCCGTAACTGCAGGCTCGAATCGGACCGGTGCCTCCTGAAATATGTCCTCCCACCGAGGACAGAAAGACCACATGCGGCACCTCACTCTTTTGAAGGGCTTCTGTGGCACGATCCATCCGTGCTCGTTGATCCGCCAGCCAGGCCTCAGCCCCATAATTCGGTGGCACCAAGAGATAGACTCCTTTCGCACCTTCGAACGCCTTGGATAAGGCCGAGACATCGTCCAATGACGCCACGACCACCTCAGCCCCTCTGGTTTTCCACGCAGTCCCTTTCTCAGCCGAACGGACGACCACCCTGACCGGCTGCTTATTGCTGAGCAGGGTCTCGACGACCGACGTNNCCCCTGTATTCCCTGTCGCCCCTATGACAACAAACATGTTACGCCTCCTCTTCCTGAACAGAGATGAATCAGTAGCCACCACGGCACGATGGTGCCACAATCTCGGATGCAATACACCTCACAGCACCCTGAACCATCACTTGGCAATTTGTATTCCATTGTGGCCGTTTGAATTGGGAGATGGCGATCCTGTTGGAACTCAAAGAGTTTCGTGCCGAATGGAACACGAACACGAGAACAAGAGCCCTGCCGAGTCTGTCGAATGAACGGCACCGTGCCGAACGATCGGCTCCTCTATGCTAGGCTTATATTAGCCTGAATTGGGAGGCACCGATGACTGCTCCGCTCACTCGCATTGTGCTTCGAACCTTCGTTCTCATGCTGTCGGAGGTGATCTTTGCTCATCCCACAGTCGCATCGGATGAGCTGTCACTCCCCTCCAGACCCAGTTCAGTGAGAATCTCCGTTACCGCGTATGAACGAATCCCAATTGCCACACTGTTGGCACATCCGGATCGATATCAAATGAGGGATATCCGGATCGCCGGAACCGTTCTGGCAATTCAGACAGAGACCGTCACGAATCGCATGATCTGCGGGAGCGTCCATGAACGGACCGTGCTTACGCTGGAAGATGACAGCGGGCAGATCGAGGTGATCGATCGAGGAGCCTGTGGGAAGAACATGAGTACGTTGAAAGCACCGATGATAAGGGCCGGAGAGCAGATCGATCTGTTGGCCTTGATTATGGTGACGACAACACCAGAGTCTCAAGAGACGACGGCAGAAGCTACGATCCGATTCCTCGATCGCGTCCGATACTAAATGCCCAGTGGTACAGAATTCAATCGCAAGCTGCACGTCAGGTGATTGCTGAGATCATCTGGCACACTGGGCCGTAGGGCTTTAGCCCTACATCAGAGGTGAGTAGGCGCAGACATTCGACGTGGGCTTGCGCCAACAAGATGCGGTCGAAGGGGTCACGATGGTGAAGCGGCAATTGCTCAAGAGCCAGGGTATGAGCCACTGACACCGGCAATTCTTCGAAACCACTCTCTGCGATCTTCGTTGCGAGTTCGTTGGGATCCCCCGCGAGCTTCTTCAATTGAATCTTGATGACCATCTCCCAGAGTGAGGCAGCACTGACATAGACCACGGGTGTGGTCTCAATCTGATGATAGATGCTTTTCGAGAGTCGTGGGGACTGAATAACAAACCACAAATACACATGGGTATCTAACAGGATATTCATGCCCCACGCTCGAACGACGCAAGGATGTCCGGAGGTAACGGCGCATCAAAATCGTCCGCGATGTCCACGCGCCCCTTCAAGAGCCCTGGACGGCGGAGCGGAATGGGCTGGTCGAGTGGCCCGAGCTGGGCCACCGGCGTCCCGTCTTTGCAAATTGTGATGCGCTGCCCCTTCGCGACGGCAGCCAGGAGTTTTGAAAAATGGGTCTTGGCTTCATGAATATTCACAGTCTTTGTGCCTGATTTCATAAGTTGCTCCATGTAGACTAACTTAGTCTACGTCTACCCTGTGCGGGAGTCAATTCAATCGTTACACTGTGGTGATGAGCTCCCACCAGACCATCATCGCAGGCTGTAACCGTTCGGCCTGAAGAAGGCCATGCATATACGAGTTCCGCTAAGGTATGGCAAGGATGCTTGGTGAGAATGCGGTTGAGGATGATGAATAGTTGAGACGTTTTCTAAGAACGCACCGATCTTTGCACCCTATTCCCACCCACTGACTTCATAGCCCTTGTCCTTCAAACACTTCGTCACAGCCTCCGCGTAAGGTGGGTCCGGTTCCAGCGGCTTGAACGTGCCGCCGAGTAATCCAACTGTGAATCCAATGGCACTGCCGGCAGCGGCTCCAATGGCCACGCCAGGCAGTCCCCCGACAATCCCCGCCGACGCGCCGACTGCACCGCCTAGCGTAACACCAAGCACCGCCCCGGTGGCCGCGTTTGCACTCTGATTGGTCCCAGGTTGCACCCCAGCCTTTTCAGCCTGTCGCTGACAGGATTCGATCTCTTGTTGAGCCACCTGTCTACCATTGATATGGAGTTGCTTATTCGACCGTAAGACCGGCTGCGGTCCCGCGCAAGCCGTGAGGGTCAGGAGAAGGATGGTTCCGATCACACGCTGCCAAGCTTGGTTGGCCACAGAAGTTCCTTGGAGAGTTTGCTTGCCGCTTCTTCACTTCTCACCCTTTAGAAGAAATGTCGAGATTTTTCCGATTGTGTACATCTCGCTCTTGTCGACCACCCTCCGGCTGCATACAGGAGGGGATCCCGCTGCGCGCATTGTCCAAATACATTTTTTCTTATACTCCTCTCCACCAGATCGGGTAACGAGGTCGTTTTCTTTGCGCGCNNCGTGCCTAAGAATAGCCTGTCCTCTGCCTAGCATCGAGCTATTTCCTTTTCTCTTCCGGCCCTGATGATGGGCGAGCATTCCATTGCGCGCACATTCCTTTAAACCTCGTGGGGCACATCAGTCGGTGCTCCACTGCGCGCATTGGCCGAGCACATCCCTCCTTGCACTCTTCGCCACTTAGATTGGGCATCAAGGTCGTTTCCATTGCGCGCATTCAACGAGGGCCTTCTGAGGCCGCGCGTTGGGCGAGCACCGAAACGACCTCGGTGCCCGATCCCTCCCCTCACTGCCATCCCGTCACTTCATATCCTTTTTCTTGCAAACACCGGTTGACGAAGTTTGTGTAGGCCTGGTTGGGTTGAGAAGGACCAGCGAACGCATGGAAGAGACCTGTTAAGAGACCCCAGACTGCGCCGCTCGCTGCACCAACCATTGAGCCTAGACCGGCTGATGCACCGGAGATCACGGCACCCAAGGCCCCGCTCGCAGCGCCCGCTCCGGCACCGACCGCCGTCCCTGTTGCGACACGTCCTGTTTTCCCGCTGCCTTCTTCTGCACCGGCTGACTCGGCCGCCTGCTTACAGGTTTCGATGTCTTGCTCCGCAGCTTCTTTTCCCACTGACTGGAGATGGGTATTCGGATAGAGCACGGGACGTGCACCGGAACATGCCGAGAGGCTCAACAGAACACAGACCAAGCTGATGTGTAGCAGCTTCATATCTTCTCTGTTCCTTTCCCACTTCGTGGCCGTAACCGGGTGATCAGTATTTCCGCCGTGACTCCCTTGATCGACAGCCGTTTGCGTCGCGCCCCTGCTCCGGCATCAATTCGTACGTTCGCTCGTGGGACCGCACACTGATCGGCGATGAAACGGATCAGTTCATCATTGGCGGCACCGTCAACCGGACGGGAGGCGAGACGAATCTTCATGGCGTCCCCATGGACACCGACACATTCCGTCCGCGATGCGTTGGGCTGGACATGGACGGTCAGAAGGGCCCCGCCCTCCGTGTTCCGTACAATGGCAGGAAGTGGATCCACAACATGCGATGGATTCAGAAGATCGCTTTGACGAATTCCAGAATGCTGCGCTGCATATCCGCATCGTCAGTGATCGGACGCGCAACCGCTACATCACAGGCTCGCTCGGGAGAGACGCCTTGCTTGATCAAGGTGCCGGCATAGATCAATAGTCTGGTACTGACGCCCTCTTCCAATCCATGGTTCCTCAGGTTGCGGACCTTCTGCCCGAGCTTGACGAGATGCCCAGCAATCGCTGTCTCCACTCCTGCTTCACGCTGAATGATCTTCGATTCGATGTCCGGAGTGGGGTAGTCGAATTCGATCGCCATGAATCGCTGCTTCGTACTTTGCTTCAAGTCTTTCAGGACGCTTTGATAGCCGGGGTTGTACGAAATCACCAGCATAAAGTCGTCCGCCGCCTCGAGAATTTGGCCTTTCTTCTCGATCGGAAGGACCCGCCGGTCATCGCTGAGCGGATGGATAATAACGGTGGTGTCTTTCCTGGCCTCCACCACCTCGTCAAGATACACAATGGCCCCATGCTTCACTCCGACCGTCAACGGTCCGTCCATCCAGACCGTATCCTGTCCCTTTAGCAGATACCGGCCGACCAGATCGGACGCAGTGAGGTCTTCATGACAGGCGACCGTGATCAGCGGCCGACCAAGCTTGTACGCCATGTATTGTACAAATCGGCTTTTCCCGCAGCCCGTCGGCCCCTTCAACATCACGGGCAATTTTCGTTCGGCGGCGATAGTAAACAAACCGACCTCCCCACAGACCTCCGCATAAAACGGTTCCTGCAGGATACGATACTGGGCGATATCGATTTCGCGGACGTGTTGCATCAATCCTTCACTCCCGGTTGGAACACCAACGGGACCCTGCCGATTACAGCGTCCAACCAGGCGTCACAATAAACGGAACAAAGTCTGAAGATCAAGCAAAGCGTACAGATGTAGTTGTTCAAAATGCGAAGAGCGCCGTAAACCATTGTCCGGAAAGGGCTGTCCTCAAGCCACGATGGTATCTAATACATGCTGGAAACCTTCCAACCAGCACAGAATCAGAACACCGGTGAGTCTTCTCCATCCACAATCAGAGCAATCATTGATTACAGCGTGGTGGCAAGCATTCCATGTGTATCACCTGTCTTTAAACGTAAAATCAAGCGACAGTGTCTCATTCGGTTTCACTGTAATCTTCTGCACTTGCATTCCCAAGATCGGATGCCACCCCTTGATATGGTACGTGCCAGCGGGCAGCTCGGCGATGGCAAACGAGCCATTACTGTCCGTTACGGCGTAGTAGGGATTGTCGATCGCATACCCCCAATTCTGCATGTACGGATGCATGCCGCACTGCATGGTGAACACTTTTCGCCCTTTCACCAACTGTACGATATCGGTCGTCCCGCCCGAGTTCAGTGCAGGGCGATGGAGAACAATATCGACCCCCGCAAGATCATAAGCGTACCCCTGAATGTCATGGGCCACCGGATCGCGATTGACCACGGTGACTCGACGCTTGTCGCTGACGACGGTAACGAAGGGCAAAAACTGGCACATCGTTGCTTCGACCTCAGCATCGGTGAAGGTAAACGGCTTGCCTTTCTGAATGTCCTCCACAACGATCACCACATCCTTGAGTCCGCCCTCCGGTCCGACATTGACTTCCCTCAAGAGGCGATGCCCGTTTCCATCCGACAGCTCCCCACAAAATGCACGGTCTGGATAGCGATGCAACTTGAATTCTTTTGGCTCCGGCACGGTGCCCTTAAACGTGACCTTCCCGCGCACGATCGCGCCATCAGTCACGGTTCCGGACTCATAGGCCTCGGCGTTTTCCAACCATCCAAGGCTCAGCATCGCTGATACACAAACCGTTACCCGCAATCCCGCTTGAATCATTTCGCTCATCTCCCCTCCGATCATACTTAGTTCTTCTGCACCTGACTATGGACCGGCCTTATTGGATTCCCTATAACTCGTAATCTGGGATTACTCTGCGCATACGAACCGACACAACTCTTGAAAAGATACCCCCCTGCCTACAAACTGGATTCGATAGAAGGCGTTCAATTCGATGAGAATTATGGAACGTTCGCAGATTATGGAATCTTTGTGAGGCAACTTGTATGCCCCCAAGGACTCGATAAGACATCTGCTTGATTTTTTAGGAGCTTAATTCGGAACTGTTACGGAGTTTCAAGTGCAGTGCATAGCTGTGGCGTGGAAATGTGCAAACTTTGCACCATGCCTCTTGGTATCACCGGACGTTATAGTGAATTCAATAAATTACAGAGTAAGCGACCAATAGAATTCTTCCTCAAACTCGGTAATGTGGAAATTCTTTCTGACCCTCTGATTTAAAATGCGTCGGACCTGTTATCGCAAACAATGACTGCACCGACCCGATGCTGAACTCTGCGTCATGAGAGAAGCGTTTGGTTCGTGGACGTCCTCACTGAGAGTGGTATCCGGTGCACTGGAAACCTTGTGCGTGATAGCATGTGGTCCGGTACGCTTCAATGTGATTCGGCGATGTTCAGGCCCATTCCAGAAACGACATTCTTCCGAAGAATTTCTTATCGGCTAATCGCAGCCGTCCTTTTGATTCTCGCCTTGGTCCTCTCCGTCATTCTGGTGTTGAGCCTGGAGCGAGAAAAACTCCTTCACCGAGGTTTTGCCGAAAATACCGGTGCCTCGACGGGAATGTTCTACGCTCTCTGGGAATCCCGTGGTGACCTGATCGTCGAGACACTCCTCGTCTTCATCGTGAGTGCGATCGGAATCGCAGCGCTCATCACGTTTCTTCACTACGACACCGCCCGTAGAACGCTGGAGGAAGTAAAGGGGCTCGCTCGAAACATTCTCCAGAGTATTCCCACGGGTGTACTGACGATCAACCAGGGAGGCATCATCAGTGCAGTGAATCCTGCGGCTGAGGTGGTCTTGAATCGCGCTTCGTCCGAATTACTGGGCAAGGCATACGACGCTGTGTTTCCCGATGCAGACCCGATTCGCCAGGCGCTAGACGAGGCATTAAGAGACCACCAGCATGTGAATCAGAAGGACCTCCTCTATGAACGCAGGGACCTAACTCCGAGGACCATTCGCGTGAGTACTGCGGAGCTCACAGGGGACGATAAAAGGCCGGCAGGGGTGATCCTGCAGGCACAGGACGTCACAGAGTGGCTCGGACTCGAACGTCGCGTCCAGATCTCGGAAAAGTTAGCCGCGTTGCACACCCTTTCTGCAGGGGTCGCACACGAACTGCGAAACCCCTTGAGCGCCATGGATCTCAACCTTCATCTTCTCGAAGAAGAGTTGAAGGGGAAAAGGACCCTGGCAGAATCAGAGGCGCGGTATCTCCGTGTGGTGAATGCCGAATGCCGCAGGCTCTCGGGCATTCTGGATAGTTTTATGAAATTTGCCAGGCCGGGATCTGTTGGTTCACACGAGGTAGAGATACAGGCACTGATCGACCACATCATGACATTGATGCACTTTGAGGCAGAGGAACGGGGGATTCGATTCGAACGAATGATGGATAAACGATTGCTGTCCGTGCTGGGCGATGCCACACAGATCAGCCAAGTATTGATCAACATCATCGTCAACGCATTTCATGCTATGCCGAACGGCGGGCTCTGCCAGATTTCAGCGGTGCAGCAAGAGACTGACGGGAAACCCTGGATCGAGATCACGGTAAAGGACAGTGGTGTCGGGATTACGAAGGAGCAACTCTCCCATCTATTTGAGCCATTCTATACAACCAAGTCGGGAGGCACCGGCCTTGGACTTGCCATCGCATACCGCATCATGCAGGATCACGGCGGTATGATTCAGGTATCAAGTGTGTCGGGAAGCGGAACGACGGTGGTGATGCAGTTTCCCACGGCGATACGCGAAGCGCAGAAGATCGGTGTGCGATCATGATTCAGGCCTATCAGATTCTCGTCGTGGACGACGAGGTCAACATTCGCAATGCCCTGGTAACCATGTTGGAGAAGAAGGGCTACCGGGTCTACGGTGCAGGTACGGGAGAAGAAGCCGTGCAGTACCTCGAAGAAACACGGATGGATCTCGTGATCACCGACCTTCGGATGCCAGGGATGGGGGGTCTAGAGTTTCTGCGTCGGCTGAAGAACAAATGGTCCGGTACAGAAGTCCTAGTCATGACGGCCTTTGGTTCAATCGATACGGCTGTTGAAGCGATGCGTTTGGGCGCCTACGACTATTTGACGAAACCAATTGATCGTGACCGATTTGGAATAGTCGTGGAGAAGGCGCTTGAGCGCTATGCACTCACCTTCGAGAATAAGCAACTCCGTGACCGTCTTGAGACGCGAACCCATTTTGAACACATGGTCGGCAAAAGCGAAGCCATGCAGCGAGTCTATGGCCTAGTGGAGATGGTCGCGGACAGCGATGTGACGGTGTTGCTCACGGGGGAAAGCGGAACCGGCAAGGAACTCGTCGCAAGGGCAATTCACCATAAGAGCCCGAGGGCCGACGGACCATTCATTACGCTGAATTGTGGAGCCTTGCCCGAGAATCTCTTTGAGAGTGAGTTATTCGGATATGAGAAAGGTGCTTTCACTGGCGCTATGTCGACCAAGGTCGGACGGTTCGAACTGGCCGACAGCGGAACGCTGCTGCTGGATGAAGTGGGTGAACTCTCGCTCAAGTCGCAAGTTGATTTCCTGCGTGTACTGGAGACGAAAGAATTCAGGCGTCTGGGTGGGACCAAGTTGATCAAAGTCGATACGAGGATCATCGCCGCTACGAATCGGAATTTGGATGAAGCAGTGAAGCAGGGGGATTTCCGAGAAGATCTTTACTACCGGCTGAATGTTGTACCTATCCGTCTCCCGCCGCTCCGAGAGCGAGCAGACGACGTTTCCCTGCTCGTGGAGCGATACTTGGCCGAATCCTCCGCACAACATCACCGCGGACGAAAAGAAGTCTCGCGAGACGCCATGCGGTTGTTACGGCTTTATGGATGGCCTGGAAATGTTCGACAACTACGGAACCTCATGGAACGGCTTGTCGTCACCGTGAAGGACACGACGATTCAACCTGGGCATCTTCCGGAAGAGATCCAGGCGAGCAAAGAGGATGCACGAACCTTGATGATTACCCTAGGAACGACCATCCAACAGGTCGAACGACAAGTGATTGAACGAACCTTAAAGGAGGTCACCAAACACCGAGAACATGCCGCCAAGCTGCTAGGGATTAGTCTTCGAACTCTTCAATATAAGATCAAGGAATACGGAATTCGCGATTGATTGTTTTCGCCCGAATCGTCTCCTAATTCACAATATTGAAGTAATCATGACTCGTGCCGCAAGAAATGCACCCCCAAAACGGCTCAGGGATATTTGAGGATGCAATTCTTGCACAAGCCTATTCTTCGGCCAGAGGTCTTAAATCCCAGCATCCCCCCGCGACCGCTCTAAACCCGCAGTAGATTTCATTCCTATCTGGTATCCCCGTCCCTGTTCAGCCACGGCACTGTCCCTGCAATGGCTGGAGTGAGGGCAAATCATGCGGTAAAGAAATCGAAGGTTCCTCCGTGAGACGTAACCGACCACGGATCCCGTCGGGTTTTCGACAGCAGCTATCATGACGCTGATAACCGGCTGTTGCGTGACCAACTCTCTAGCAACTTCAGGTTGCCGAATAACTAAAAGGATAAGTACATGACCATCTCGAATGGTGACGCGCCGGACAGCACGACCCGCACGAACCGTCCACCGACTCAAGATTGGTTGGTACAACTCCAACAATTGGCGGACACGCTTGTGCTCTGCCCCGCAAATATTGCCAAGCGATGCGAGCTGGCTACGTTGCTAGAACAACTTGGTCAGCAGGAGGAGGCGTTGGTCCATTGGAAAACGGTTCTGTTTTCCGAGCCAAACAACTTAATGGCGCGAGAGGGGTCAGCCCGCTGTCGACAATGGATGGGTCGGTCGCTTTAGTTTACCGCCTAGGGTGTTGGGATGAAGGACGCTCGCGGATAAGGCAGCATTTCAAAATTGGTCTCAGGAAGAATATTGGGGGCACGGTGAGTCCCCACGGAACATACAGAGGCCGGAAAGGAGCATGAGGTCATGGCAGGACATGCCAACGTCGTCGCGGTGCAGCATCCGAGTGGCGCTGATCTGGTTCGATCTCTCCACGGGGGCCGTCGTAACGACTCACGTTGGATTGCGGGAAACATTGCGTCATGGTCTACGGGACTGGACGGGCCGGGTCATGCAGACACCAGACGGACAGGCCTTTCTCTTGGCTGTGTACGATCATTTTTTTCTCAAAGGATATCGTGTTCATTGGTTCAGTGCTCGAGGGGCGATCGGCACACCCCCTCCTATCGTGTGTAGAGCAAAAGCGAGCTTGGGGCAAAGCGCTACAACAAATATCCTAATACCGGCAGAAGATTTGAGCGACAGTTGCTAATGGATGCCAACCTTCACCACTACGTTCGTGTTCACTGAAATACGCAGGAGGCTGATCGTGGGAGACAATGAAACGCGGGCATGGCAGGCTTGGAAAATGACGTGCGCTACAGTGCTGGTCATTGCGCTGTTGTTAACCGTTGTGCATCTCGTGGTGGGGGGGTGATGCGAAATTGTGGCCCTGTGACCTCTGGAATGCGCATACAGAGGGAGGGATCATCTTTGTGTTTTATCAAATGTAGAGTGTAACGGCATCCTCCAATTGACCCTACGAGGATGTGACGCGAACCCGGGGCCTCAAGCGATCGTATGCTGAATCTGTTGTGGCTTCTTCTCGGCGGATATGTGGCCGGGATACTGCTGCCCCTCTGTCTGCAAGGGCGGCCCGAGTCTCAACGTCTCACAAGCAGTGTTGCCGCCATCGTCGCGACCAGTGCAGGTGTCGCTCTTGGGCTCTTTGGCCTCACGTCTTTGGAACCCGTTACCGGCTCCCTCGCTTCCACAATTCCGCAACTCACCTTGGCAATTCGACTCGATTCACTCGCGGCGTTCTTCGTCTTCACGATCTCCCTTGTTGGTCTTGCTGCGTCGATTTATGCCATTGGATACCTACGGCATTTCGAGGGACAGACATCAATTACCGCGCTCGGATCGCTCTTTAACGCCTATCTCCTTTGTATGACGTTTGTCGTCCTGGCAAACAACGGCTTCTTCTTTTTGCTTGCCTGGGAACTCATGTCGCTGCTGTCCTATTTTCTCGTAGTTACACAACACCAGAAGGCGGAGGTGCGGTACGCCGGATTGTTCTATGTGATCATGACGCATATCGGAACCGCGTTCATTGTCGTGGCGTTCCTGGTCTTCTTCCAGAGTGCCGGATCGTTCTCGTTTGAAGCCTTCCGGCATCCTGGACACCCCTTGTCCGAGGGCATGAGGACCCTCGTATTTCTAATGACCTTAATCGGATTCGGCACGAAGGCTGGAATCGTGCCGCTCCATGTGTGGTTGCCCTATGCGCATCCGGTGGCACCCTCGCACGTCTCTGCCGTGATGTCCGGTGTCATGATCAAGACTGCGATCTATGGTCTGATCCGCGTGTATTTCGATTTCTTCGGTGGACAGTTCCCATGGTGGTGGGGCTTCACTGTGCTGTTCCTCGGTGCCACATCGGCATTACTAGGTGTGATGTATGCGTTGATGGAACATGACCTCAAAAGACTCCTCGCGTTTCACAGTGTGGAAAACATCGGGATCATCCTATTAGGCATCGGAGCCGGCATGATCTTTCAGTCTTATGGGTTGAAGGAACTGGCTGCGCTCGGACTGCTGGCTGGGCTCTACCATACGATCAATCACGCCCTGTTTAAGGCCTTACTGTTCCTAGGGGCCGGCTCGCTGCTCTATGCGACACAGACGCGCAATATGGAGGAATATGGCGGATTACTTCGGCGCATGCCTTGGACAGGGTTCTTTTTTTTGATCGGGGCCGTGTCAATTGCTGCTCTTCCTCCCACCAACGGATTTGTGAGTGAATGGCTGGTGTTCCAAACTCTCTTTCTCAGTTTTCAGATTCCAACCGTATTTCTCAAACTGATGCTGCCGATCGCAGCAGCGATCTTGGCCCTCACCGGCGTGCTGGCCTTGGCCTGTTTCGCAAAAGCCTTCGGGATTGCGTTTCTTGCGCAGCCACGAAGTACGCATGCCCGTCATGCTGAGGAGGTTCCGGTTCCAATGCGTATGGGGATGGGTATTTTGGCGACTCTTTGTGTGGCGCTGGGCATTGCCCCGATGGTGGTGCCTCTGTTGGATCGAGTTATTGCTTCCCTGGCGGGGATCTCAATCGCAAGCAAGGTCTTGGCAATCGATGGATGGGCGCTAGCCCCGGTGAATGTCGAATTTTCAAGCCTGTCCACCCCGGTACTTGCGCTGCTGCTTGTTGTGTCGGCGATATTGGGATGGGGACTCGCCGTCGCACTCGGTGGTCGTCTCACAACACGCCGTTCCAAATCCTGGGGCTGCGGGATCACCCTCACACCCCGGATGGAATACACCGCAACCGGTTTCGTCCAGCCGATCAAACGAGTGTTCAGTACGATTTATCAGCCGACAGTGAAGCTCGAAACGGAGTTTCTTGCCGAGTCACGATACTTCGCCAAACGGCGACACTTTGAATTTCATATCGAACCGATCTTTGAGAAGTATCTCTACGATCCCTTGGTCGCATTCTTTGGGACGATGGCCGACCGTCTGAAGGTGATCCAGGGGGGCAATCTGCATCTCTACCTGACGTATATTTTCGTCACACTCATCGCCTTACTGTTGCTCGCGGTGTAACTGATGTTCGACACGATCCTTCTCCTCGTGGCCCAAACAACCGTCTTACTGACCATCTCGCCGTTTCTTGTAGGATTGATCCGCAAGGTCAAAGCACGGTTGCAATTGCGGCGGGGCGCGAGCGTCCTTCAACCCTATGCTGATTTGGCAAAGCTCTTTCAAAAGCAACCGGTGATTTCGACTACCACCTCATGGGTCTTCACGGCGACGCCGTATATCGTGTTCGCCTCCACGTTGACTGCGGGTCTCCTGGTCCCGACGTTCACCTCACAGACACCCGTGAACTTCGCGGGAAACATCATTGCGCTGGTATATCTCTTGGCCTTGGGCACGTTTTTCTTGATTCTGGCGGGACTTGATTCCGGATCGCCGTTTGGCGGGATGGGCAGCAGCAGGGAAGCGATCGTGGCGTCGCTGACCGAGCCGGCGATGATCCTATCCATCTTTGCCATCGCACTGACTGCCGGCTCCACCAATCTCAGCACGGTGGTTCATAAGACTGCGGTGCTGGAAGGTATCGTGACGGACCCATCGCCGCATCTGATGGCACTGGCATCCCTCTTGATCGTGGCGCTCGCCGAGACAGGACGGGTGCCGGTCGATAATCCAGCAACACATCTCGAACTCACGATGATTCATGAAGCCATGGTCCTTGAATACTCAGGGCGCTATCTCGCCCTACTCGAATGGGCAGCCGGTCTGAAACTAGCCGTGTTCCTTTCTTTGATCGCCAACGTCTTTGCGCCATGGGGCATCGCGACGACGGTGACATCCACCGCCATGGGAATCGGGCTCCTGGTGTATGTGGTGAAGACCTCCGCACTGGCCGTGTCAATCGGGGTCATCGAATGCATGTTCGCAAAGTTGCGTCTGTTTCGAGTCACGGATCTGTTGGGCGTGGCGTTTATCCTCGCACTACTCGGGTTGCTGTTCTTTTACATTCTTCGGAGCTGAACGAATGCAGGTGCTTACTTCCATTGGATCGCAACTCGTCGACTTGTGCTCGGCCTTGCTCTTGTTGACCTGTTTCGCGATTGTGGCACAACGGCGGCTCTCAGCCTGCGTTGACCTGTTCGCGCTGCAGTCGGCCTTTCTCGTCGTGACCGCGGCCCTGGTGGCCTATTTGACCGGGAACCAGCACATCTATATTGCGGCGGCGCTGACCGGTGTCATTAAAGTGCTCATCATTCCTCGAGTCCTCAAGAAAGTCATTGATCACCTCAACGTCAAACGGGAACTGGTGATGCACGTGAACGTGCCAACCGGACTATTGATTTGCGGCGGTCTGGTTATGTTGGCCTTTTTCATCGCGCAGCCAATCCTTCCACTGGGACCCCTCCTTACGCGAGATTCTTTAGCGATCGCCCTTGCGATCGTTCTCATTGGATTGTTTACCATGATCGCAAGACAAAAGGCGGTTTCCCAACTGGTGGGCTTTCTCGTCCTGGAAAACGGACTGTTTCTGGGCGCGACCGCCGCGACCTATGGCATGCCGTTGGTCGTCGAACTCGGTGTGTTCTTTGATGTGCTCATTGCCACATTGATTGCAGGAATCTATACGAATCGCTTGCAGGATGCATTCGACAGTGTGGATACAGACCGACTCACCGTCCTGAAAGAATAGCCGAGGTCGTCGTGATAATCGCAGTCGTGGTTTTATTGATTGCCCCGCTGCTCGCAGGAGGGCTGAGTCTGGTCGTCCACCGCTCTGCATGGCTCCACGGGATCAACCTCACGAGTATAGGTGCTCTCGTCACCGCAGAAACCGTGCTCACCC
>DCZN01000041.1:0-224 GCA_002331625.1 Nitrospira sp. UBA2083
CCCAACGGCGCTGGCAAAACGACGATGTTCAAAATGATCATCGGGAAAGAAAAGCCGGATGCCGGATCGATCAAAGTCGGCGAGACGGTCAAGCTCGGTTATGTGGATCAGGATCGCAGTTTGGATGGCAACAAATCGGTGTATGAGATCATTTCCGACGGACAGGAGACGATCAAGCTTGGCAAAACGGAAGTGAATGCCCGCGGCTACTGCGCCCGCTTCAA
>DCZN01000041.1:336-100941 GCA_002331625.1 Nitrospira sp. UBA2083
CCGACGAACGATCTCGACGTGAATACGTTGCGGGCGCTTGAAGAAGGACTGGAAAACTTCGCCGGATGTGCCGTGATCAGCAGCCATGATCGGTGGTTTCTCGACCGGATCGCCACGCACATTCTCGCGTTTGAAGGTGACAGTAAGGTGATGTGGTTCGAGGGCAACTACAGTGAGTACGAAGCAGATCGCAAGAAGCGTTTGGGTAAAGAGGCGGACCAGCCACACCGGATCCGATACCGAAAACTCACGCGATCGTAACACACTCCTGGCATGAAACCTTGTGCGATCGTGACCGGTGCGGCAGGATTGATCGGGCAGTACTTCATCAAGAACGCCTCCCGGTGGGCGCCTGATTGGGACGTCCATGGCCTCACCCGTGCTGAACTCGATCTCACCGACCACGCCGCGGTCGAACGGGCTTGGCGACGTCTCAAACCCCGCGTCGTCATCCACTGTGCGGCCTTGAGCCGAACAAAGGATTGTGAGCAAGATCCTCAGCGAGCCCGGCTCATAAACGTGGACGCGACCGCTTACTTAGCGCATCTCTCCAATGAGATCCCCTTTTTCTTCTTGTCGAGCGGCGAAGTCTTCGATGGCCGGGCTGGGTGGTACAAGGAAACGGATGAACCCACTCCGATCAATTATTACGGCAAGACGAAGCTTGAAGCGGAACAGCAAGTGTTGCACAATCCTCGCCACACGGTGGTCCGGATTGTCCTGACGGCCGGCACGTCACAGAATGGCGATCGTAGTTTCGTGGAAGATATGTGCCGCGCGGCAACGGATGGCCGGAGCATGACGCTCTATGCTGATGAATATCGCTGTCCGCTGCCGGCGGGAGCAATTGCGCGAGCGGTCTGGGAATTGAGCGGGAAGAACACGCCGGGCCTCTATCACCTCGGCGGTCGGGACCGGCTCTCACGTTGGGAGATCGGCCAGGCGCTGCTGCCCTGGTATCCGGAGCTGGAAGGCCATTTGATAAAAGGGACTGCGCGTGGCCATTCAGGTGCACCACGGCCCGCAGATCTGTCTTTGAACTGTGAAAAGCTTCAGGCACTCTTGTCGTTCCGTCTCCCGGGATTTCGAGGGTGGTTGACGGACCGGATGCACCGAGGCGCTGATCTCTGGGATTATGACACACAGGCTTGAACGAACAATGGTGTGAAGGGTAGGGATCATGGATACACAAGACGGAATGTTTGAATCGGATCCGTTGGGGCTTGTTGTGGCGGCCTATATCGCGATGGCGGTCGTCATGGTGATCCTATGGATGGTACAGCGGAAGACAAAGAATGCCGCGATCGGTGATGTCGGGTGGTGTGTAGGATTGATCGCCTGTGTGTTGTGGTATATCACACAGGCTACTGTTCCCATCGAGCGGGTTCTGCTCACGTTAATGCTCGTTCTGATGTATGCCGGGCGCTTAGGCTACCACATCTATACCCAGCGAGTGGCTGGGCAACCAGAAGACGGCCGCTATCGTCGGCTCCGCAAGGAATGGGGTGACTCGGAGTTGGTCAATATGTTTGTGTATTTTCAGTGGAAAGCCCTATCCGTGGCGCTGTTTTCATTGCCGTTTCTCGCGGTCTTGTGGAATCCTCGGATTCCGTCCTCGGTGGTGGAACTAGTCGGGGTGTTGATCTGGGGGCTGGCCGTGTCATGGGAAGGGAAAGCCGACCGGCAGCTGGCTGATTTCCGTGCCAACCCGAAGAATCAGGGCCGTGTGTGTCGAGAAGGCCTGTGGCGCTACTCACGCCACCCGAATTATTTCTTTGATTGGCTGCACTGGTGTTCCTATGTCGTCATGACGTTGGGAGCGCCTGGCTGGCTGTTCACCTGGATTGGCCCAGTCGGGATGGGATGGTTGTTGTTCAGGGTAACCGGTATTCCACGTGCGGAACAGCAGGCTCTGTCGAGTCGAGGGGAGGAATATAAAGCTTATCAGGCGACGACGAATATGTTTTTTCCAGGATCGCCTCGACCCATGCCGGATGTTCCTGCTCGACCCTAATCGATCGGCAGGGGCTTCGTCGCTTTCGTCACCAACGTGATCCCGTCATCTGTTCCAAGGTCTGTTCGACCGGTTTGAGCTGTTCAACGAAATCGCTCAAGCGTGCACGGTTTGCTTCGTCCACGCGAATGATTTCCCAGCCTGCGACGCGTCCATCAGACCAACGTACCACCGCGGTGTCGATGAGGATGTTGTAGGACCGCTTCCCTTCATGCAGAGTGATGTAGACCGTTGATTCTGTCCCGACTGGTACGGAGTGGTCCCCGGTCGATCGCCAGCCTGTTTCCGACAGGTCCCAGACAATTCCATTGGCGATCGTGCCATCGCAGAAATAGCAGAACTGACAGCGGACCGGCGTCCGTAATCTCTTGCGAACTGAGTAGGTCTTCATAGCATCCCCCCTGGCTGTGTTCATCGGAGTCACATCAGTGCTCTCTGACAAACCTAGTAGAATTGGCGAGCTCCGCTATGCAACCTATGGGGGGCATATAGGGGATCAAAGGTAGGGCGAGAATATAACCAATTGAAATAATGTCGAATTCAACCGAGTCTGCCTGTCGTCTACGGCTGTGGTCTACTGTTGAGATCAGCAAGGCGGGCCCGCGCAATCTCAGCCTCCTTGCTGGATGGGTAGAGGTTCACCAGTTCTTGATAGAGCTGTTTGGCATGAGGGACGTTACTTTGAGCTTCTTCGAACGCAGCCGTTTCCAACAGATCCTTTGCTTTATCGGAACAGCCGAGCATGGTCAAACAGAGGACACAGAGTACGAGTCGTGCTGTCTTCATACACATCCTTTCCCGCTATTGCTCCGGCGTGACACCTGCGTGCCTCTTTGGGCCGGGCCTGATGCGAGTGATTCAATTCGGTAGCAAGGGACAGAGATCCCTTCGCTACGACAATGTGGGCAGCGGCTAGGTCGCGTTAAACGTGTGCGATCACGAAACATAAATCCGCAGTCCAAGCAGATGGACGGCTCTAGGATAAACCGCCGTGACAGATCTCGCGCCACCGTTTTTACCACATGAGCCAAGTGCTCCTCTACCTGTCGTTCGGAGATGCCTAGGGCTCGGGCAAGTTGATGCGTCGTCATCGGAGTGTCTGTCAGGAATTCAATGATACGCTGACGCATGGTCCGTTCGGGAGGCAACATGGCGATATGGTAAGCACTCGTGTGTCGGAAAGCCAGAGTGTCTCGCCTGGATTCTTCAGAAATCATCTGAAGTTGTCGAAGCTTATGAAGTCCAACTGGTTGCACAGTAGCGTCCATTCTGGCAGAATGCGTCCCCACACCGACTGTCACATCACGATCAACCAAGTGGGCCGGACCAGTCTCTCGTCTGTCCGAACGGGTTCACCCGGCCCAGCGCACTATAGACCAGGAGGTTTGGGCTCATGAAGTTCCTCGCAGTTCATCCCGGTCCGCTCATGTACACCAAGATCTATCTACGCCTGGAACCACTCGGGCTCGAGATGGTCGCCCAGGCCTGCCGCCAAGCCGGGCACGACGTTCGGTTGATCGATCTGCAGGCAGATACCTGGAAAGACTATGAGGCGCTCATTCGCTCCTGGAAGCCTGACGCCGTGGCGTTTGGATGCAACTATCTCGCAAACGTTCCGGAAGTCGTCGATTTGGCCAAGCTCACAAAGAAAGAATTGCCGCATTGTTTCGTGTTCGTGGGTGGGCATAGTGCGTCGTTCGTCGCCAAGGAATTTTTGGAGCACGGGAATGGGGCGATCGACTGCGTGCTCAAGGGCGAAGGCGAGGTCGCGGCCCCGAAGTTGCTCGAAGCCGTGGAGCAGGACCGTAAAGCGATCACGAAAGTTCCCGGTGTTGTCACCCTGGATGGGGAAGGACCACCGGCCCAGTTCATCGAAAACTTGGACAACGTCCGTCCGGCGCGGGACCTCCTCCGTAACCGGAACAAATACTTTATCGGTGTGCTGGATCCTTGCGCATCGGTCGAGTTTGCACGAGGCTGCCCGTGGGATTGTTCCTTCTGCAGCGCCTGGACATTTTATGGTCGCAGCTATCGCATGGTCAGCACCGAGAAGGCTGTCGAGGAATTGGAACAGGTGCAAGAACCAGGGATTTTCCTGGTCGACGACGTCGCGTTCATCCAGGGCAAGCAGGGCATGGAGATCGGCGAAGCCGTGGCGCGGCGAGGGATCAAGAAACAGTACTACATGGAGACGCGCGGGGATGTCCTCCTGCGCAACAAGGAAGTCTTCCAATTCTGGAAGACGATCGGATTGCAGTACATGTTCTTGGGTGTCGAGGCGATCGATGCCGAAGGCTTGAAGATGCATCGCAAGCGCATCTCCCTGGGCCGAAATTTCGAGGCGCTGGAATTCGCCCGCTCGCTCGGGATCACCGTTGCTATCAACTTGATTGCCGACCCCGACTGGGATCGGGAACGGTTCGAAGTGGTGCGGCAGTGGTGCCTGGACATTCCAGAGATCGTGAATATCAGCGTCAACACTCCCTATCCCGGCACCGAAAGCTGGGTGACCGAATCGCGCAAGATGCACACCCGGGATTACCGCCTGTTCGATATTCAGCATGCCGTGATGCCGACCAAAATGCCGCTGCCGGAATTTTATGCGGAACTCGTGAAGACCCAGCAGGTCCTCAACAAAAAACATCTGGGTTGGGCTGCCCTCAAAGGTACGGCCAAGATCGCGGCGGGGCATTTGATGCGAGGACAGACCAATTTCATCAAGATGCTGTGGAAGTTCAACAGTGTCTACAACCCCGAGCTGCAATTGGCCGATCACCGACGTCCGGTCGTCTACGAAATGACACCGCCACCGGAGAAAAAAGACAAGGTCGACGCGAAACAGCTGTACATCCTACCGGCCAAAGGCCGCCAAGGTCGTGCCATCGACGACGCGACCGAGACATTCGTCGACGAGACTCGCATGGGGACCACGGTGGTCTGATCGCGGCTGAGAGTGATGAGCGAATAAGGGCTAAGGGTAATTGACCGGACGCAGTTCATGCTCTAAGCAGGTGGATGATCAACGAAGCCTCCTATGTATTAGAGTGTTAGACTTCTGCTCAACCTCTAGAAAACTTCCGGCAACTCTTGAAGGAGATCTATCTTGCTGAGGATGCCCCGGCATCTGGCTCATCTGCCAGTCGCAAGGTCAGCGTCGTTTCTTCCTGGCATCTGCTCAGTGCCGTGCTGCAGTTGACTCGCATCGTCTTTTTGGCTACCACATCAGAATTGATCACCGGAGTCCACCCTCCGATGTCGTAGCCTTTCTTATTCCAATTGAATGTTTTGAAGCGAGTGAAGCTGAAGGCTGAGCTCCATCCCCCACCTTTGGTCACGGTATGCGCGTCACCCACTTGAGCACCTTGTGACTGCAGCAACTCCTTTAGCTTTGCCGGCGACTGAGCGCTTGTACAGTGGGTCTCCGCCACTTCCCCTGATTGTCCTGGAAGAATAATCAAGTTTACGGCAAACGGCTCGGAGTCACTGCTGATCGAACCCCCGTTCACATGAAAGGTGGTTGTGCCGGTGCCCTGAATGCGGATTTCACACTGAGCGGGCTGAGTCGTGGTGCGAGTTGTGTACTGCATCACACCTTCACCCACCCATTGGCCATCGTCCTCCTTGAGTCGAAGCGGGATTGTCGCCTCAACATAGGCATCGAATCCATTGGAACTCATTTGCATGCCGAATTGCGGGTTCATGAAATTCAACGGCTCCTGAACGATGTGCGACTTAAATTCGAGGACATATGCCGAAGGGGCTAATTCCCATTCTTCCTGCTTGGCTTGTGCGACTCCCGCGCGGGAGACAGCGCCAACAAAGAATCCACTGTGTCTTACCCTTGTTCCTGGAGCCTGGTAGGTGAACGTCGCAGGCCTGCCAGGTTCAGATTTGTCCTCTCTTGGAGTCACGGTGCCGTTCCTTTCCCGAGGCCTCTCTTTCGCTTCCTTGAATCTCGCAGGCACTAGTGCCTGCTCCATTTTGGTTCGTAGCTCCGTCTGTACCTGGTACGATTTGCTGGGGGCAAAGCTCTGAGTTTTTGTGGCCGGTTCGAACGTGATCTCCACGCAGGTATTTGGTTTACGCCACTCCTTCTGTGCATCCAAATACGTTTGGCCACCCCATAACATAACTGCGGCTGCGGCATCGCTTACGAAACTATCTTCTTGTTGAGTCGCACCCTCCAGGTCCCACCCCGCTTCCGATAGGCCCGTGATATTCGTGGGAAACCCCGGCCAGAGTTCGTTCTGACTTGGGACAAATCGAAATTGGGAATGGCGTCGTCTCACCGAGGCGGGTACCTCTGTTCCGCCCCGTTCAGCGACGGTCGAGAGATCCACATCGATATATTGAATCGTGGCATCTTCGCTCACTTGCCCCTTCAGCGTGGCCGACGCATGGAGGCCGATGTGAACAGTTCGCACGCTGCTTGAGTCGGCAATGGTCTGATCCAGAACCACGGCGAACTCAAAATCTCCAGGGACCTCACCATCGGGACTCGGACACTTACGCACCTTGCCACCGAGCACGAGCATGCGGCTGCTGTAATTCCCAGCGGTTCGTCGTGTCGTCTTTTTACCGACCCATCCAGGAGGAGCCTCCTGCACTTGCGGTGGAAATTCTCTTGCCGCATCTGGCACTTGAGAGGGCGTCGCTTGTGCTATGAGGAAAGAAGTGTTTGACGAACCATGTGTCAGCACGATGCGAGGCGCTTGGTACGGGGCGTAGAGCTTACCGATTTTTCTTGGCTTCGTCGGAAGCGCGCAGTGCGTTGCGGTAGGACCGAGCGATTGCTTCAGGCTTTCCGCCACTTCCTCGTCCAGCCAGCGCGCGATGGCATCAGCTTCTGAACCCAAAGACTTCTTCAGCACCGCACCGTCCGCGCCTGCAAAAAGCTGCGTACTGCCGAGGCCTTCGACGACTTTCGACAGGGCTTCACATGGCGTTTTGATGTCTTTGAATAGTTGCAGCGACTCCGGCTTGACTGGCACCTTCTTCCACTTACCTCTTTCATGTGGACGCGGTTCGAGTGGCGGCAGTTCGACCGAGGGCGGCACCGGCTCCGCTGCTTTGGTAGTCTGCGGTGCGGTTTGAGGCGGTGCAACGCTTGGTGCCGTATAGACCTTCTTCGGATCGTATTCCGGCGGATTCGACGACGGCAGGTGCTTGTCGCCGCTGCAATTGGCTAGAAGCACCGTGACAAGAAGCAGTAGAAGGGGGTTGGCTGGCATTCGCGGTCTCCTGGTGAGGGACCAACGACTGGAATGGCCGCCATGCTAGCCCAGGTGCCTGGGTTCTTCAAGCAGGTCTGAAGGAATACCTTCTATTTTCAGGACTGCCTGGCGTTGCTATTCAACCTGACTCTGCGTACAATCCCGTCGGTTTTGTCGTGAGGTGTCGATGCGATACCTAGCGCTTTCGCTTCTTGTGCTGCTCCCCCTGACCGCTTACGCCGGCAATATCAAAGACTCCGACCTCATCAGCAGTAACAACTTCTTTCTCCCGCCGAGCACGCAGAAGACCGTCTTCATCCAAACTCGGAATTCTTCCGATAACCAAGAGGTTTCGCTGAATGATCTGGGCGCTCGCCTGGGCGCGAAGGGCTATCAGATCGTGAACGATCCAGAAAGCGCGCATTACGTTGTGCTGGCGAATATCGTCTACTGCAACATCACCAAACCGGAAATGCCGGTCGAGGCGATGGTGGCAAGCGGCTATGGCTCAGCGTTCAATTCAACACTGGGGGCCATGCAAGGCCTCACCAGCATGGCGAGCATGGCGGGACCCTACGGTGCGATGGGGGGCGCGGCGGCCTCAATGGGCTTGAGCGCGATTCAAGGCATCAGCGATCTATTGAGTTCCTCCAATTCGGTTCCCAAAATGCCGGACGATGTGAACTATGCCTGTGTGGCGGATGTTCAGATTACCGAACAGAAGACGGGACAGCTGCCCAGTGGGATGAAGAGCGGTTCGGGGCAGGAGGCTGGCGTGTACCAGACCAGGCTGGCTGCCGATGTGCACCAAAAGAAATTGGATGAGGCTGAAGCGACGCCGCTGTTGCAACAGAAGCTGAGCGCCGCCGTCGCGGGAAACTTTTGACACGGTGAAACGTTGATCGTGAAACGTATCTCGTTGCATGAGACATCGCAGGAAGGGCTAGTGACCAAACGTTTTGCGCTTCACGTTTCACGCATCACGAGGCCGCTCTTATTATTTTTCATCTGCGGCCTGTTCACCGGCTGCTCCAATGTGATTCGTTCAGGCCTCATGAACAGTAACACGATTTTCCTCGACCCCAATACCAATCGGAATGTGTATACGCAACTCCGAAACGCGTCTGAAAACCAACAAGTACTGCTGAACGATGTGAATACAAAGCTGAGCACCAAGGGGTATCAGCTCGTTCAAGATCCAGAGGTGGCCAACTATTGGATACAGGCCAAGGTGATCTACTGCCATAAGGCCGCCGATGGGGTGACACCCGAAGCCGTAGCCAAAGCCGGTCCCGGAGCGGGCATCAGTAGTGGAGGTACGGTGATGGTTTCGGCTGGTTCCGGGGGCGATGGGTCCGCCATGGGCATGGCCGGGATGCCGGATATGAGCGCCATCATGCGGCAGGCCATGGCCATGAGCGGTGGGCGAGCGGGGTTCGGCGGCATGTCGGGCTTTCCCGGCATGCAGCCGACGCCCAAGGAAGATGGCGTGACGTATCTGTGTGTGGCGGATGTTCAAATCACCGATCGCAAGATCGGCAAATCGATCGGCCGACCGGCCGGAGGGCAGTCATCGGGCGGTGAAAAGGTGCAACTGATGCGAATGGTCGGTCATGTGCGGCAAAAAAGTTTAGACATTCCCGAAGCGACTCCCATCGTCCAAGAAAAGATCGCCACCGGGATTGCGGGACTGTTCTAGAGGCTTTTCGTTTTTGTATTTCTCGGGATTTTCACCGTTTCTCTTGCTGCCTTCTCTATTTTCAGGAAATGCGATTGCCTGCAATACGAACAGCAATGAGCAAATCCGGCGCTTATGCGGATCAGCCTAAACATAGATAGTTAGAGCCTCAATTCTAGGAGCAACGGTGATGGACAAGAAAAGCATCGAAGAACTGAAAGCCAAACTGCTTGAGATCAGCGAGTTCGTGGCGAAGCTCGATCCATCGATGCGAGCTGCAGCTTTCGAGATCCTTCGACCACGGTACTTTGGCGAAAAGGCAACCCAAAAGCTCAAGGACACGGATGACAATGATCAGTCCAATGTTGGTACTGAAACCCGCAAGGACGCTCCCACTGAACTTGCCGACTTTATCAAGAGGTATGAACATAAGAAACCAGCTGATAACGTCCTGTTACTTGCCGCATGGCTGTATTCGACCTACGGAGTCTATCCAATAACTGTGAAAGAGATTAAGGAACTCGGGGATTCCTGTGGTTTGGTAATACCCGGGCGGCCCGATAACACCATGAGGCAGGCGAAAAGGAATGGCAAGAGCCTCTTCAATCAACAAGGCAAAGGATGGCAGCCGACAGTAAGTGGAGAGATCTCTTTGAAAGAGACATATAAGGTGAAAAAAGGCAACAAGGCCATCCCAAAAGATTAGCAAATGACCTTGGTCGAGTTTCTTCATCCCCTTAGGTCTCATTCCATTAGGGAGCTTTGCCTCGCAGCGATGTATTTTCATGAACGCTTCGAAAAAGGAAAGCCCATCACAGTGGAAGCGCTCCGCATCCTTATGAACCGCGCAAGGGTCCCCAAAGCTGCCAGACTTAATCTCGCAGACACATTATCGAAATCTGCGCCTTACGTTGACGCCGTCGGCAAAGACGGCAATCGGTTCGTTTGGAGGCTAACAACAACCGGCCTAGAGCACGTGAGAGGGCTTGTTGGTCTTCCCGCACATGACGTCGAAATTGAAAATGACGTTTCTTCTCTCAAGCAGCTTGTGTCTGCCGTCACAGATCCGGACGTGGTCGACTATCTACTGGAAGCCATTAAGTGCCTTCAGGTTAACGCCCTGAGGGCGACCGTCGTATTTTTATGGGCTGGCGCGGTTAAGAAACTACGTGACGATGCGTTTTCCTGTGGCTCCGCAAATGTTTCGAAGGTCGTGGTGAAGTTTGACCCAAAGGCAAAACCGATCCAAAAAGTAGATGACTTGGCTCTCGTCAAGGAGTCGGTCCTGCTTCTTTCGCTCCAAGAACTTGGCATCTTAGATAAGAATCAAAGGTCAGTCTTGGAGGACTGTTTGGATCTTAGAAATAAGTGTGGGCATCCAGGGAAATACAAGATTGGCGAGAAGAAGGTCAGCAGTTTCATCGAGGATTTGGTTGGAATCGTCTTCAAATGAAGCTCTAACTATTCATTGGTGCGGGCGCCTGTCGGCGCCGCACACTTCAAACGTTAGGCGGTATGGCATACAATCTCCATGTTTCTAGAAGGGGGCGAGATATGAGCGTTCAACCCATTGTCTTGAGACCGGATCAGCATGAGCCGGCCTTGAATGTGGTCGGAACGCGGGTGACGGTCTTGGCGTCCAGCGCGGCGACACAAAGCTAGCCCCATTCGTTCGCCCTACCCTAAACTTTCACCGTTTTCCTTCCTACCTGTTATACTAACGCGATCCTTCCTCCACCTAACTCGGAGAGTCGCCATCATGAGCTCACCGACGTGGGATGAATTCGCCGACCTTGCCCTGAAACGCATCGTGGCATCGGGTGCGGAGTACGGCGACATCCGCATTCAAAACAGCACCACCGAACACATTGAGGGCGAAGACCGCCGCATTGCTTCAATCAATGATGTCCATGACATCGGCTTCGGGGTGCGTGTGCTCTATCACGGAGCCTGGGGATTCGCGGCGAGTTCGATTCTGTCGCTGGAAGAAGTGCCGCGAGTCGCCGACCTGGCCGTTGAAATCGCCAGAGGGTCCGCATCCATTGCCATTGAAAAAGTCCGACTGGTACCTGAACCAGTCCACTGTGATCGCGTCGTCACCCCATACCGTGTCGATCCCTTTCGCGTCCCGCTCGAGAAAAAAACGGACTTGTTGCTGAACGTCATGGAGACTCTTCATCGACAGGAGGGGATTGCCCGAAGCAGTGCCAGCCTGTGGGCGCGTCGAGACCAGAAATTGTTTGTGTCGACGGAGGGGGCTCACTTGGAGTTTGATCTGTTGGCGGGGCAAGGGGACTGTACGGCAACTGCTCTATACGAAGGTCGGTTTGCGTCGCGGAGTTGCAACACGCCCTATCTCCGGACCGGCTACGAACTGATCAAGGAGGCCGATCTGCAGCGAGAGGCCATTCGCGTTGCTGCGCAGGCGGTTGAGAAGGTCAAGGCTCCGGCTGTCGATGCGGGTCAGTATGATCTTGTGCTCGATCCAGAGCATCTCTCCTTAACGATCCATGAATCCTGTGGCCATCCGAGCGAGCTGGACCGTGCGCTGGGGTACGAGGCCAACTATGCCGGCATCAGCTTTCTGACGACCGAGAAGCGCGGCACGTTTCAATACGGTTCTCCGAGCGTGAATCTGGTGGCCGACAATACTGAACCGGAAACCTTAGCTGCCACTGGTTATGATGACGACGGAGTGCAATGCCAGAAATGGGACATCGTCCGGGATGGCATCTTTGTTGGGTACTGTACCAATCGGGAAGTCGCACCCAAGATCGGTGAACTACGGTCACGCGGCTCCAATCGGGCTGATGGGTGGGCACATATTCCGATGGTGCGCATCGCCAATATTGGACTCGAGCCTGGTTCGGCGACTGTGGATCAACTCATCGCTGATGTGAGACACGGTATTTACATTGAAGGCCATGGGTCCTATAGCATTGATCAGCGCCGCTACAATTTTCAATTCGGGGGAGACGCGTTCTGGTTGATCGAAAACGGCAGACGAACCCACATGCTTCGGGACGTGATCTACCATGGGATCACGCCGGAATTCTGGAACAGTTGTGATGGCGTGGCTGATCGGGCGGCACGTCGTCGCTATGGGTTTATTACCTGTGGCAAGGGTCAACCGGGCCAGTCCGGCTGGATGACCCATGCGGCGTCCACTGCCAGGTTTCGAGGTGTGCAGGTAATCAGAGGGGAAGGCCGATCATGACGGTTGTCGGCAAGTCTTGGCCCAAGATGACCAATCGTGAGGAATTTCGTTTTCTCAGCGATGTGGTCCTTACCCGCTCCTCCGCCGAGCATACGATCGTGAGTCTTCGCGATCACCATGCCGGGACGACCAGATTCGCTAATAACCAAGTCATCCAGAATGTGGACGCCCGACGCGGAGTCTTGACGGTCACGGTCGCCTTCGGTGGACGACGCGGAGCTGCGAGTACGACAGATTTTACTGCGGGGGCAGTCCAGGACACTGTGGCACGTGCCGAACGGATTGCGCGAGTTTCCCCGGTCGATCCGGAATACCTCCCCCCACCGGATCCCTGCTCATTTCCCGTCCGAGAGACGGCCAAACCGGAGACAATGGCGGCGGGGCCGGCGCGTCGGCTGGAGTACACAAACGAAGCGATCGGTCAGTGCAGGATGGAGAATCTCATGGCGGCTGGTATCGTATCCTCATCGACCACGGCCGTCGGGATTGCCGCCAACAATGGACTATTTGGTCATGAATATCGAGCGGACGCGCGGTTTAGTCTCACGGTGCAGGCCGGTGATGCGACGGGCTGGAGTGCGGCGGCACACCGCTCGATTGATCATTTACGAGTTCAAGAACGGACTTTAACAGCCATCAAGAAAGCCAAGGGGTGCCGAGAGGTACAAGAGCTCCCTGCTGGTCGTTATGCCGTCATTCTTGAACCGTCGGCTGTGGCTGGCCTCTGGGCCTGGTTGATTTGGTCATTGGATGCCAAGGCTCAGGCCAAGGGGACGAGTCCGTTCGCGGGAAGACTAGGACAGGTGATCGTGGATGAACGGCTGAGTCTTCGGAATACTCCGGAGCATCCCGACCTGCTTGGGGAGGGCTTTACCGCCGAGGGTGTACCGAGCAGCGCATCGGTGTGGATCGACCATGGCGTCTTACAGCAACTGGCATATGACCGATTTACCGCAAAAACCCAGGGGATCAACCCTATTCCAACGCTGGAAGCTCCCGCCTTGTCGGTAGAGGGCCTTCCAATGGCTTCGATGCAGGACCTGATCAAGAACACCGAACGGGCCATTCTAGTGACGAATTTTTGGTATATCCGCCCCGTCAACCCCCGTGAGCTGATGCTGACCGGTATGACGCGGGATGGAACATTCCTGGTGGAAAAGGGGGAGGTGGTCTCGGCTATCAGAAATTTCCGATTTCATGCGAGCCCGTTGCAGGCATTTCGACAGATTACCACCTGGACCAGACCTCTGGAAGCCGTTAACGCCGAGACTGGGAAGATGCTGGTGCCGGCCATGGCACTTCCCGATTTTCACTTTTCCAGCGTGACACGGTTTTAGGATTCTGATAAGAAAACCGACAAGGCTGGGGAGCCACAGAATAAAAAGGTTGACTCTTCTGGCCGTAAGGAGTAGGTACATCATTATCAGGTGAATAGGTCCGAATGAAGGGATCCATCAGATGCCTCCCCGATTTAATAAAGAACCGATCAATCTAATTCATCGTATTCCCTCACAAAAACAAATTGATGAAGCCCGCCCCGTGCAGCCGGCTTACGGACAAATTCTCCTTGAAGCTGGGTCTCTCTGCCTGCGCAAGGTTCGAGAGTTCTTTGCGTATATCACACGGTACGAAAGCGACGGGTCGTCCCGCTTTCGGAGGCCACTGGCACTACCGGATTATCGGATGGCGCCTACCGCTCCCCACGAGGCCTATCGCCCTCAGGCTTCCATGGGGGAGAATGTCAACGTCGTGGAAGAACAGGCTCAGGAAGCAGGCTATCCGCTAAATGCCAATATTAGCATCTTGCAAAAACCCGCTCCGGTCGCAACAGCTGTTCCGCAGGATGAAGTGGCCAAACTTCGAGCCTGCCTGGTCGGGCAGCAAGATGAAATTGCTCGGCTGACATCACACATTCAAGAACTTACCTCTCTAGTCACCTCTCAGCAACAGGTGCTCGTCCATCTCGGTAAAGAGATGGAGGCTGGTGCATTTCCCACGGTGTCCAATGGCACTGCGGCCGCCACGATCAAGCGAAGCCGCGTCGGTCGAAAGAAGCCAACGGCAAGCGAGACACCGACTCCTTCTCAGGACAGTGAGCGCCCGTTTCATCATCAAGAGAAGGAAGGCCCATCGCTCAGCTTGTGAGCATGGTCATCCTGATCCCCGGTTTCAGCCGTCTAAGTTGACACTCAGCGCCATCGCCCAGTGCGACGAGGGTACCCTGTCAATCCAGCCGTTCAGGTCTATGTTCCTCTAGCCAGCTCTCGGTCACGTCTGCTACAAAACCGTCAATGGTGATCCTTCGCATTTTGTTCTGGGGCTTTGTCTGGCAGGGAATGCTGACATGTGATTCGAGTATGGCTGCGGAACGGCCTCTTGCTCGTGTACCCCTCTTTAACAACCTTGGTCACCTGCATCACCCCATCACGACCAACTCACCCGAAGCCCAACAGTACTTCGACCAAGGGTTGCGGCTCATGTACGCCTTCAACCATGACGAAGCGATTCGAGCGTTTGAAGAGGCCGTGCGCCTGGATCCCTCTGCGGCAATGGCCTATTGGGGAATAGCGCTCGCATTGGGTCCGAACATCAACGCAGGGATGGACAAGACCGCTGAGCAGCGAACATGGGATGCGGTACAAAAGGCTCGTGCACATCGTGCCCATGTCAGCGTAGGGGAGCAGGCCTATATCGATGCAGTCGGGAAGCGATATGACCTCAATGGCCGAGGCCGAGCGGCTCTGGATAAAGCCTATGCGGATGCAATGCGGGTCGTCTGGAAAAACTTTCCGAACGATCCGGATGCCGGAGTCTTATTTGCCGAAGGCTTGATGGATCTGCGGCCGTGGGATCTCTGGACCTCAGATGGAAAGCCTCACCCTGGTACCAAGGAAATTGTGGCGACGTTAGAGGCCATTCTTGCACAGTTCCCGAATCATCCTGGAGCCTGTCACTACTATATCCATACCATGGAAGCGTCTCAGACCCCGGAGCGAGCGCTTGCCTGTGCCGAACGATTGCCCGGGCTGATGCCTGGGGCGGGGCATTTGGTCCATATGCCGGCCCACATCTATATGAGACTCGGGCGGTACCACGAGGCGGCTGAGCAGAATGCGCATGCCGCGCATGTTGATCGCGAGTATTTGGGCGGACGACCGTTGAGCGGTGACTATGCCGATGAGTACTACAGCCACAATCTCCATTTCTTGTGGGCCTCATTGTTGATGGAAGGGCGAAAGACCGATGCCTTGAAGGCTGCGCAGCAATTGACCGAGAGAATTACAGAGGACGCAGTACGGAAAAATAAATGGAAAGGACTCTATCTGCCGACTCCCTCGTGGTCGATGATCCGCTTTGGACAATGGGATGACTTGTTGCGGGAATCACCCCCTCCACATACGCTCCGACTCAAGCAGGCGATGTGGCGGTTGGGAAGGGGAATGGCACTCGTCGCATCTGGTCGATTACCGGGAGCCGAAGGCGAACATGCCGCGCTGACCACCCTCGTGAAACAATTCGGCCGTAATCGAACAGCCGAAGACAAAACAGAACGGGCGCTTCTGAAAATCGCCGAGCGACTCCTGGAGGGTGAGATCGCAGCCCATCACAAGCACTATGACATAGCCATCAACGTACTTAGGGAGGCCATCAAACTGGAAGATGGACTTCCGTACACGGAGCCGCCGTTCTGGCCCATCCCGATTCGGCATTATCTCGGAGCAGTCCTGTTGAAGGCTGGTCGACCGAGTGAGGCAGAGACCGTGTATCGGACTGATCTTGAAAGGAATCCGCAGAATGGATGGGGGCAGTTCGGGCTCATGCAGAGTCTCCACGCCCAGCGGAAGAGTCGTGAAGCGACCGAGGCAGAACGGAAATGGAAACGTGCGTGGGAACATGCAGATGTGACACTTGTCTCATCTCGATTTTGAGAACCTAGCGGTGGACGATAGGAGGACGGCATGCGATTTGTGGTCGGAGTGATGGGCCCCGCCAAAGCGCCGAAGCGAGACTTGGACCATGCGCGGGCGCTCGGAGAATTTATTGCACGACGGGGCTGGGTCGTGCTGACGGGGGGGCGGAATGTGGGAGTCATGGATGCTGCCTGCGAAGGGGCCAAACGAGTTGGAGGAAGCTTGACCATCGGCATCCTGCCCACGGCCAAAGACAAGGTGTCTCGGCACGTCGACGTGCCGATCATCACCGAGATGGGAAGTGGCCGGAACAATATCAATGTGCTGACCAGCCATGTGGTCGTCGTCTGTGGGCTGAGTGGGTCGGGTACCGTCTCGGAGGTCGCCCTCGCGGTGAAGGCGGGGAAGCCGGTTATTCTGGTCGCGGCGTCGCCGGCTGATGTGAACTTCTTTCGCAAACTTAATACTCGATTGGTCAAGGCGGCAGCATCGCCGGAGGAAGCGATTGAGCTCATCATGAAACTCATGGATGGGTTGCAACGGCGGGAACGACGTACCGAGAAGGAACGCTATGGCTACCTTCCGATGTGAAAACAGAACCACTGTGTTCCCGTGCCACCCTAGTCGGCATCCCCACTGACGTGAGCGGGCATCCATTCCATCGCAAACCTCGTAGTAGAATGTAAGAATTGACCAACTCCCACGACGGACGATGGAGAAGGAGGATGCAACCATGAATGCTCTGCAACGTCCGGGACTCATCGCGATCAGTCTTCTTACCTGCGCAGTTCTCGCAAGCGGGCCATCAAGCACGGTTCAAGCTGCATCGGCCAGCGCCAAGGCCTATTTTGCCGGTGGGTGTTTCTGGTGCATGGAAGAAGCGTTTGAAAAAGTGGACGGCGTGGTCGCCGTCGTCTCAGGCTACATGGGCGGCACAGTCGCCAATCCCACCTATGAAGAGGTTTCAGCTGGGCGCACGGGCCATGCGGAATCGGTGGAAGTCACGTACGATCCAACAAAGGTCACGTACAAGAAATTGTTGGAAGCTTTTTGGCACAACGTTGATCCCCTCACGCCAAATGCGCAATTCTGTGACCATGGCAGCCAATATCGGTCGGCGGTGTTCTATTCGACTAACGAAGAGATGCGACAGGCGGAAGAATCAAAAGCAGCCATCGAGCAATCAAAGAAGTTCGCCACACCGATCATGACGCAACTGGTCCCCGCCTCGACGTTTTACCAGGCGGAAGAGGATCACCAGGACTACTACAAGAGGAACCCGCTCCGGTACAAGTACTACAAATATGGGTGCGGCCGGGCCCAACGGCTGGAAGCCTTGTGGGGGAAATCGTAGCGATCAGCACCTGAAGATAGGCGGAAGGATGGCCCTGGAGCACACATGTGCAGGGCATGACGAATGATTGCGTTGTGCCTCACTGAGGCCGCACGTAGTCGGGAAAGTCATCCAGTGGTGGGACTTCTGACGGAGAAGCGTGCTGGCCGTAGATTCCTTTCTTATTTCCTAGGCTAACAACTCAAGCTTCAGCAAATCCCGAACCAGTAATGTAGACTTCGTACCTCAACTGACAAGTCTTAATCATACATGCCAAAATTGCAGTCGGTACCCAGCGCCATCTTGACGCGGACGCGGTCCTCTGCCACAAAGAACACCAAAACAGTTTGGTAAAACGTTAGGAAGGGCGACGATGATGCGCACAGTTAGTCGACGGATGGCGGATCTGGCTCAATCGGAAATTCGGGCGATGACCCAGGCTTGCGCCAGTGTGAAGGGCCTGAATATGGCGCAGGGGGTTTGTGATACGCCGGTTCCGCCGATTGTGCTTGAAGGCGCAGAACAGGCGATCAGAGACGGGTACAACGTATACACGCGATTTGATGGGGTGCCGGCGTTGCGGGAGGCCCTTGCGAACAAATTAGCCCACTACAATAGAATCCAGGCAGACCCTGAAACCGACATCACCGTCAGCGCCGGAGCCACCGGAGCATTTCATTCTGCCTGCGCGGCGCTGCTCAATCCTGGCGATGAAGTCATTCTCTTTGAGCCGTACTACCAGTACCACATCAGCGCTCTCTTAGCTGTCGAAGCGGTGCCGGTGGCTGTCCCGATGCGACCACCGACTTGGTCCTATTCGATGAGTCAGCTGGAACAGGTTGTCACGTTGAAGACGAAAGCCATTGTCGTCAATTCCCCTGGCAACCCCTCGGGTAAGGTCTACAGCCAATCTGAGCTCGAGGCATTGGCGGACTTTGCCTGCCGACATGACCTCTTTGTCTTCACCGACGAAATCTATGAGTACTTCCTCTATGACGGACGAGGTCATATCAGCATAGCGTCGTTCCCGGAAATGGCTGAGCGAACGGTGACGATCGGTGGGTACTCCAAGACGTTCAGCGTGACCGGCTGGCGGATCGGCTACAGTGTGGCAGCCTCACAGTGGGCCAAAGCGATCGGTGCGATGAACGATCTGCTCTATGTCTGTGCGCCGGCGCCTCTCCAGATGGGTGTGGCGCGAGGCATCCGAGAATTGCCGGATAGTTTTTATCAGAGTCAAGCTCAAGAGTATCAGCGTAAACGAGAGACATTCTGCAACGCCTTGGCTCAGGTGGGGTTGACTCCTTCCTTCCCCGAGGGGGCGTATTATGTGTTGGCCAACGCGTCACGTCTTCCGGGTGAAACCGGGAAAGCTCGCACCATGTATCTCTTGGACAAAACCGGTGTCGCTGGTGTGCCAGGAGAGGCATTTTTCTCAAGCAAGGTCGGGGCTGATTTTATCCGATTCAGCTATGCCAAGACGGACCACGATCTCACCGAAGCGTGCCGCCGATTGACCAACCCTGCCTTCTAACGCCTCACACAATAGTCATCGGTCACTTGCCAGAAACGCAGGCTCATGGTATCAAGCCACCTATGTGTTTCTACCAGGCGACACGGTTTATGATTGCTGCGGCACTCTTCGTCGCAGGATGCAGTCAGCATGCACCAGGCCACCACGCTCTTTCCCACAATCCGCATGCTCCTGACCGTTCCATTCTGGTGGGAGAGTGGGACTATGAGGATGGTGGCACGGTTGTCCTCCGACTTGATGAGCAGGGCAACGGGACCTACGCCTTCAAGGACGGGCGCTTTGAAACACACCACTTTGACGGTCAATCCTGGAGTGGGAAATGGTATCAACGAGAAAATGATCGGGACGGCGGTTTCCTGATCAGGCTCTCACCGGACCGCACCGAGGGGGAGGGGGCCTGGTGGTATGATCGAATTGGCCCCAACACGTCACCATCCGAGAAAGGTGGGACCTTCCGCCTAAGTCGGAAGACATCCGTCACACGTCTGAGCGAGACCCCTCCGCCTCCACCGTGACGTTCCCCGCCAATCCGAGACACCCTGGTTATTGGACCACGGGCGTCATGAGTGCAAGTTCTCGTGTGAGGGCATCAGGACACTGGGGACTTGTGGCGACGATCCCGCGGTAGCGAGGCTCAGACCGATTGAACGTCAATTCCCGTCTGTTCCCGTCTACGATGGTCCCTCCTGCTTCAGTGATCAACAGAGCCCCGGCAGCCACATCCCATTCATTTTCCGGTTCCCAGGTGGCCACCGCTTCGATGCGGCCACTCGCCGTCAACGCGAGGGACCAGGCGATGGAAAGCATGGGGCGGTTCTCGGCAGCCGATTCGAGTGCCGTGAAACGGCCGATTTGCCGTTCCCAGGGACTCAACGCAATGACCGGTTGCCGGACACTGTGTGAAGGCTCTACACAAACCAGCTGGTGATTGAGGTAAAGCCCTTCCCCTCTGATGGCGCTGAACAACTCATCTGTGGATGGATTGTAGACCGCCGCCACGACCGGATGATGTTCCTCAATGAGTGCCACGGAAATGCAAAACTCCGGCTGGCCGCTGATAAAGGCCTTGGTCCCATCAATCGGATCCACCACCCAGACTCGTGATTTCTGAAGTCTTTTCCCATCATCCACTGATTCCTCTGATAACCATCCATCCTGGGGAAATGCGGACATGAGGTGGGCATGAAGAATGTCATTGACCGCCAGGTCTGCCGAGGTCACCGGAGACTGATCCGGTTTGCGGACGATCTCAAATCCCTTGGCGGCAAGCCGCAACGATTCCGTGCCGGCTGCTCGCATGGCGCTGACTAGTACTGTGAACTCCTCATTCCATGCCATAGCCGATCGTACCAGGCCCAGCATGAGATGGAAAGAAACGTCTCATACCTAACTTGACCTGACATCAGAATCTGCGTACAAGCTCGATGTGATGAAGCTCGTTCAGAAGCGGTCCAAGAAAACCGGCCTTTCCCCAGGCACGCTCATTCACATCGGCGAAAAACGTACGGATCCCGTTCGGAGCACTCTCTTCAATTATGCGGGTGCTCGCTGCGACGAGCAGGTAGTCGAGGACGTCAATGACGTCCGACCTCCCGCCGATGAAACGGTGACCTGGGTCAATGTCGGGGGAGTCCATAAAGTCGACGTCCTGGAGATTTTCGGGAAACACTTCGGGCTCCATCCCCTTCTCCTCGAAGACATCGCCAATACTGATCAGCGTCCCAAGCTCGACGACTACGAAACCTATTTGTTTCTCGTGATGAAGATGCTCACCACCACCGACCGCGGAGATATTCTGGTGGAACAGGTCAGCTTTGTGCTTGGACGCAATTATGTCCTCTCGTTCCAGGAGAATGGGACGGATGTGTTTGGGGCCGTTCGAGATCGTCTCAAAGGTGGCAAGGGGAGACTTCGTCAAAACGGGTCAGACTATCTCCTCTATGCACTGATTGATGCCGTCGTGGATCAATATTTTGCCGTCCTCGAAATGCTGGGCGAGCGTATTGAATCCCTTCAGGAGCGGGTCATCGCCGACCCGAATCCGAACACCCTTCAGGATATTCATGCGCTGAAGCGGCAGCTGCTGTTCGTGCGTCGCGCGGTGTGGCCATTACGGGAAGCAATCAACAATCTTTCTCGTTCGGAATGCCCGTATCTTCATGAGCCGACCCAGGTATTTTTCCGCGACGTCTATGACCATGTGGTGCAGATCGTCGATACGATCGAGACGTTGCGTGAAATGGTCTCGGCGAGCCTCGATATCTATCTCTCCAGCGTCAGTTATCGACTGAATGCCGTGATGCGAGTCCTGACCGTCATCACTACGATCTTCATGCCGCTCAGCTTCATCGCTGGGATCTACGGCATGAATTTCGAGCATATGCCCGAACTGAAATGGCCGTGGGGATACCCGATGGCCCTCGGCGTCATGGGGCTGGTCGCCGCCATCATGCTGATCGGATTTCGTCTGAAAAAGTGGTTGTAAATCAGAAGGTGTGTCTACTCTTGGACTTCAACCTTGTCGACGAAATACGTCGTGTCCCCGAAACAACTGGTTGGGATGTACCGATATTCCTTGTAATGCAGGATCACGCGCTTTCCCATCACGTCCGTCAACTGGCCAGCAACTTTGTCATCTGAGATCGTAAATTGCCAAAGAACCGGAGCTGTACCCGGCACCGTCGTCATGGCCAATTCTCCTTCATGGGTCTTGCAAAGCCATCCTTTCGTCGAAAACTTTTGAATGTACCCTGCTCGGTTTCCGTCGGAGTAGGTCCAGTTAAATGCGACGATCAGGTAGGCAGACCCGAGAAAGACAAGGAGTGTTACGAATAATTTCACAGGGATCTCCTCAATTATGAAGGAATGTCACTGAACAGCCACGGTGCTTCGCTCTTTCGTCGAATTTCATAGGCGGTAATTGCGCTCTCATGCTGGAGGGTCAGGCCGATCGAATCGAGCCCTCGATAGAGGCAATCTTTACGAAAGGGGTCAATCTCAAACCGATACATGGTCCCGTTGGGAGTCGTCACTGTTTGATGACCCAGATCCACCGTGAGTCGGTATCCCTCAGTGCTCAGCACGTCTTTCATGATGGGTAGCACTTCCTCTGTTTTCAGGACGATCGGGAGGATTCCGTTCTGGAAACAGTTATTGTAGAAAATGTCCGCAAAGCTCGGCGCGATGAGACACCGAAATCCTTGATCCAGCAGCGCCCATGGTGCATGTTCACGGGACGAACCGCAGCCGAAATTGTCTCGGGTGATGAGAATGGTTGCGGCCTGATACCGGGCTTGGTTCAGAAAAAATAGCGGGTCTTGTGAACCGTCTTGTTGCTTTCGCCAATCGTAGAACAGACCTTCCCTGAGCCCCGTACGCTTGATCGTCTTCAGAAATTGCTTCGGTATGATTTGATCTGTGTCGACGTTCACACGATCCAAGGGAGCAACAAGACCAGTCAGTGTCGTGAAAGCTTCCATTGCGTCATCAACTCCAGTGTCTAATGTCAACGAAGTGTCCCTCAATGGCCGCGGCAACTGCCATCGCCGGCGACACTAGGTGCGTGCGACCTCCGGCACCTTGGCGTCCTTCAAAGTTTCGATTGCTTGTGGACGCACATCGTTCACCGGGTCGTAGCACATCGGCATTCATGGCCAGACACATACTGCACCCGGCCTCGCGCCACTCGAACCCGGCTTCGCGGAATACCCGGTCCAACCCTTCGGCTTCCGCCTGTTGTTTGACCAGGCCCGATCCTGGAACCACCATCGCATGCACGGTCTTTGAGACCTTCTTGCCCTTCGCGAAGCTTGCTGCAAGCCGGAGATCTTCGATCCTTGAGTTGGTGCAGGACCCGATAAAGACCTTGTCGATCGTAATGTCCGTAACCGGCATATTGGGTGACAGCCCCATATAGACTAATGCTCGCTCAGCTTCGTTCTTCGTTTTCTCGTCCGACATCGTTCGAGGGTCGGGAACCGTTTGATCCACGCCTATTACCATCCCAGGATTTGTGCCCCAACTGACTTGCGGGGCAATCCGTTCAGCTTCTAATACGACGCTCCGATCGTACGTGGCATCCGTATCAGTCTTGAGTTGTTGCCACATCCGCACAGCCCGATCAAAGAGGTCTCCCTTAGGGGCAAGAGGTCGTCCTTTCAGGTAGGCATAGGTCTTGTCATCAGGTGCCACCATACCGGCACGCGCTCCTCCCTCAATGGACATGTTGCAGAGGGTCATCCGACCTTCCATGCTGAGGGCTCCAATTGCCGAGCCGGTATATTCGATGACATAGCCGGTCCCCCCGGCCGTCCCGATCTTGCCAATGATCGCAAGAATAATGTCCTTGGCCGAACAGCGCTCAGAAAGTTTCCCATCGACCCGCATCTCCATGGTTTTGGGCCGTTTCTGGACTAAACATTGAGTAGCCAACACGTGCTCGACTTCACTCGTCCCGATGCCAAATGCCAAGGCCCCAAATGCTCCATGGGTAGATGTGTGAGAATCACCGCAGACGATCGTGGTACCGGGGAGGGTGAATCCTTGTTCGGGTCCTATAACATGGACGATACCCTGGCGGATATCGCTCATGTTGAACAGGGTGATGCCAAAGTCCTTGCAATTATCCTCAAGCGTTCGAATTTGAAGCGCGCTCACCTGATCAGCGATTCCAAGGCGGCGGTCTGTAGTCGGAACATTGTGATCCGGTACCGCAAGTGTTGCGGCCGGTCGTCGTGGGCGTCGACCGGCAAGCTTCAGCCCCTCGAAGGCCTGGGGAGAAGTCACTTCGTGCACTAACTGTCGATCGATGTACAGGAGGGTGGTCCCGTCGGGTTCCTCCCGTACGAGATGCGAATCCCAAATCTTGTCGAACAACGTCTTTCCCGCCATGAGTGCTCCTACCATTGAGGTAATCGAGGGGCCCATTATACAGAGAAGTCCTATAGTCTTGACAAGGTACCTACGAAGCTTGCGCGACCGTGCAGGTCGTGTTACCACACACGCTTGTGAACACGATGCCGTGGAAGGAACCAGCTATTGTCGATTGGACGCAGCGATTGTTGGACAGCTATCGCCATTGGATAAGAAACGATCTGGTTGAGCGGACAGCTGATACCAGACACCAGGCCCGCACGCTGTTCGAAGTCCCATTTGTTATTGTGTCTCATGGCACAGAACAGGATCCAATTCTGAACTATGGCAATCAAGCTGCATTGGATCTCTGGGAGATGTCTTGGGAAAAGTTCACCACAACACCGTCTCGACTGACGGCCGAAGTCGGAGATCGGATCGAGCGAGGACGGATGCTGGAACGAGCAAGAGTCGATGGATATTTCAAAGGGTACCGAGGAGTGCGAATCTCTTCAACGGGGAGGCGTTTTCTTGTCGAGCAAGCTGTGATCTGGAATGTGATCGATCCGACGGGAAACCTGATTGGTCAGGCAGCGATGTTCTCGCACTGGTCCAATATACAATGAGTTAAAAGGGGAAATACACCTCGACTCCACCGTATCCACCACTGTGAAAGGAGGTGCTGTTCTGATACCCACCTTTGGCGAGCAGAAGAACCTTGCCGATCGATACTTCGACGAGAGGTCCTGTCTGCACTGCTCGAAAGTCTCCGTTGCCCATCCCGGCGATATCCCAGCCGGTATAGAGCGGGCAACAGCCTTTGTCAGATTTGTAGGTCAACAGTTTCCCTCGAAGGCGGCCCCAAAAAAAATTGTCGACATCGGCATAAGAACCAATGGCGTGGAGACTGCCTTTCTCATGCCAATAGAGAGCCTCAACTTGTCCAAAGGCCGCGATCTGATGATCAATCCTTGCGCTCGTGTTGAGGCGTTCTTCTTCGATCCTTCGAAGCTGCGGCCCTGCCAATGCAAGAAAGGTCCACCTGCCTAATGATTGGGATATCCCGAGGGAAGGCACGACGAACTGGACGTTGGCGTCTAACAGCTGTCCAGAGCTCTTAAAGCTATATCCAAGACCAGCTGTCATGACTTGGGCAAAAAGCGAGGTTCCTCCTGACATGAGCAGAATCGGCGTTCGCACACCGAGATATCCGAAGTACTGTCGTTTATTGTCGATCTGGAAACCGGTGAAGACGTCACCTGCCTGTGTACGGCTTGGAGCGATGGTTAGGATAAGTGTTGCCAGAAGGAGTAGTGTAAGTCGCGCCATCGATTTTCCCCCTCATGAATCGACTCGACCTGAAAGCGAACAACTGTGGAACAGCCCTGATGCGAGATGCCGATAGGCCTTGCCTTCAGCTTAACGAACCTGATTTGGAACAGCGCATTCCACAGACATTCTGGGGAAAAATCAGAAAATTGAACAGAAAATCCGGTAAATGATAAATCTCGAGTGACACCTTTTATGATCGTGTTCTTGGTGAAGACGAAGCAGGTCGTGCGGATCGGAAGCCGAGGAATTAGCCTCTGGTCCTGGGAGTGAACGAGAGGGTAGCCTGTCCAACTGCGAATCCATTCCAACAACCCGTTCTTTGCAGGGTATGCATTGAGGACGCGAATAAATTGAGGAGAGACGGATAGATCATGGCATCTATGCGGCATGCTCGGTCCTGCCACAGGGGAATGAGCCAGCTGGATCACAATGAGAACCTCACCGACCCCGATTTGTTGTTGGTATTTCACGTGTCCAGAGACCTTTGCCCATGATCCATCAAGCATGCGTATCACCACAGGTATTGAATGAAGATGGGCGAAGAGGGGAGTCGGGAGGAGGATATATATGTTTTCTCCGCAAACATCGAAAACTTCTCCTTCAATAGAATATCCATCTGTTGAGACCTCACAAAGCGTTGATGAATCTATTCGACGGTGAGGCGATGGCGATCGAAGGGCGGTTACCTGATGCGTCATGATCGTCTCCAATTCTGGTCGTGTACGTTCCTCCAATGTTGCTCACCTCGCTCGACACTCTCCACCCTAAATCGAATCGAAGTTTTGTGGAGGCGAGGCACAATCGAGATAGGGCTAACCTTGAGAGTTATGTGAGGCAGTTCCAATAGGCTCCCAACCAAAGACCCTTTGGGAGTTGAAGGGAAGAGCACGCTCACGCCTGTGAAAGAGATGTTCTGCAACTTCCCGGCCAGTAAGGAAGTTGTTGTCTGTAACCGGCATGCCGTCTCATAGGAAATACGGGGCATCCGACGGTTTTCCCATGTGAAAGCCTTCCAGGGTACTGTCAATGCACACAGCAATGATCGTAGGCTATTCCCGACCCCGGGCTTGAATCGATAACTCTCTTCCCAAGGGGCAGGATCCCCGAAAATCTTGTCGAGGAGAACTTGTTTGGTCGAATCATTTAGGTCGATGAACTGAAGGCCAGCCTCCACGTCACCCGAGGGCAATCGTCCCTGTCTCACAATTCGACCGGTCAACTGAACGATGGCGCCCTGAGAAGATGTGAGCAGTAGGGTTATCGAGGGCTGTGCGGTAAAGATTGGATTTTCCAGCAACAATGCGGCGCCGTGTTCATTGATATTGAGAATGCGGGCAGCCACAGAGTTATTGTCAACAAAGAGCTCGCCCACGAAATCACGACTAAGCCGAAACGCCTGCCGGCCCTGGGTCTGTTCGCTCGCCACGAACATGGCGATCGTCAACAGCAAGAGGTTAACGCCACCCCAACCGAGACTGACGAGGAGACCGGGATCGTTTTGATCATGGAGAAGGTCCTGAGTGCCAAGTGCCAAGCCAGTAACGAGTAGTCCAAACGTCAACAAGTGGGGCCAGGCCAACGTCAATTCTGCGGAGGTGTCCTTCTTAATGTGTTGCCCTTTCGGAGTGACTTCGAAAGGGCGCTCTTTACGAGGAGCGACAAGTGTCTTCAACGCCACCGCACTGAGCGCGAAGCACATGGCGATTTCATAGATGTCGGACCAGAAGGGATTGCGAGACCCTCGGCTGACTGGTTTCATCACCAAAGCCGAAGCGATGTAGAAGGAAAAGAAATAGATCACAAGCGGTAGAACGCTCGCATGGATCGGAGGGGTATGGAATAGTAGACTAGAAAGCGGCGCAACAAGGCAGATCAGGCGCGGAAGGCCAAAAAAGAAATAGAAGATGGATCCAAAATAGTCCAGTCGTTGTGACAGCGTGAGGCCACGTTTTGTGAGTGGGTTATCCCTGAGGAGTACCTGAATACACCCCATCGCCCACCGTTTCCGTTGCTTCAGGTACCCTGCGAACGTCTCTGGCATCAGACCAGCGGACAGAACGCGGTTGAGATAGCAGGATTTGTATCCTTTTGCATGCAGGTTCATGCTGGTATGGATGTCTTCAGTTATTGTGTGAGTTTGAAAACCGCCAATCTCCTCGAGAGGTTGTCGCCGGAAGAGACCCCCGCTTCCAGCAAAGAAGGCGCTGTTATGTGCATCGCGCCCAGCTTGTAAGGAGCGAAAGAATAGCGCCTGCTCGTTCTTGACTAGTTCTCCTACGCGGAGATTTCGTTGGAAAATGTCAGGATTGTAGAAGTGGTGCGGAGTCTGGACGATGGCAACTTTGGGATCCTCGAAAAAACCGACGGTTTCTTTCAGAAATGTTCGGGCAGGGATATGGTCCACATCGAATACAGCGATGAGGTTACTGTCGGTTAACCAAAGCGCATGGTTGAGGTTTCCAGCCTTGGCATGCCGAGGATGATCTGGGCGTCTCAAATAGCCGCAGCCCAGTGCGGTTGCCAGCTTCTTCGTTTCAAGACGACGACCATCATCGAGCACGTATACTTTGAAACGGTCCTTGGGATACTCCTGCGATAAACAGCCCAACAAGGTCTGTTTTAACAGAGACAGCGGTTCATCGACGACAGTAACCATGATGTCGACGGTCGGGTAAGTCGTGGTCGGCGCGGGGTGACGGTCAGTCGGAGACCAGGATTGATAGGTGAAGAAGCAAAACTGACAGAGTCCATACAGTTCTGCGAGGTAGACAACGCCTCCCACAATCATGCTGCTGACATCTTCAGTAGGTAATGTGTAGAGCGCTCGCCAGACCATGTAGCGGATGTATAAGAGGAGACTCAGGCTTATGACCCAACGACGCCCACGGTCCTTCTTCAAAAGCAGGCCAATGGTTAAAAGAACGAGCGCGGAGACTCCGGCAGCGATGGGTGTGTCAAAAAGTTTGTCGATGAACTCCATCGTGAGGCGTTCCTTTGGGAGAGAGGCCTGGCCGTGTCTAGGTGGTACCACCGTATTACTGGAAGACCGGTCTGCCTATCCTACGGAGGAGGCACGATCTTTTGAGGGAGAACACCATCGAAGTAATTGAAAGAATAGGAAATTTCTCTGTTTCGTTGACTCTCTGGACCGCTTGGAAGGGGGTATTAGGTCCAGAGTTCGAGAGGGCCGTGGTTAGCAATACCGCGAACGAGATCTCGTGTGGAAAGCATTCCGACTAAGCGGCGGTCGTGATCTACGATGGGAACCGCATGTATCTGTTCTTCCAGCATGACGCGCGCAATTTCGCGGATTTCGGTTGTAGGTGTTGCTGAAATAACTCGGGAGGACATGATCTCGGCGACCAGTTTTTGGGTCGCCTGCCGCCTGTCGTCCTCAGTGATAAGTTCAGGTACAGACTGCAGCAGATCGCGGTATGAAACCATTCCCACAAGTGCGCCATGCACCGAAGTGATGGGGACATGGTGGAAATCTTTGTGTGACATGATATCCCATGCCTCCAGCACTCTGCTGTCAGATGGAAGAGAGAGAACGGGAGCATTCATCAAGTCTCGAGCCTGCAATGCCGGTTTAGGATGTGGTCGCTTGATGTTCTGCTGTTGATAGGCTGTTTGTGCGTTCAACGAGGAATGATCCAAAGATGAGTGTTGATGTTGAGGTTCTCGATCTCCTACCGACTCAGTTCGACCGTGCCGGGAGCTGACGGGCTTGGCCTGATAAATTTCTGCAATGCCGTTGACTGCCAGAATGATGGACATGCTGCAGTTCCTCAACTGCTGTATCGGAAGACTACTGAAAATACTTAAGCGAAAGGCTAACGGTAAGTAAGCCTATGAACAGCTAATCCGGCGACATGCTTCCCCACTCCTCTACTGGAATATCTCCAGCTCCTCACCGATTATTGAGGGGGGAGATCATGAATGTGATTGATCGGTTGCCGTTCCTTGTTCAAGATGCTGAAGACGGTTCGTCTGCTTTCGACGCTTCCAAATCGGTTGCTTCTGTTTTAAGCCCTATGTTATAAGAAGCCCCGCATAATAGTATTGCGGTATCGACAATCAGCTCATAGCCTATAAGGGAAAAGAGGTACATTACCAAACGCCTACACGTCCTCCAGAATTTGGCATCATAATTCTATTTCACGAGCTTCTATTCATCTCTTCTTTTCTCGCAAGGGGGGTAGTCATGGGTAAGACATTGTTAGGGGTCTTCCTCGGCCTTGGAATGGTGCTGGCAGGAGCTTCCGGCTCATATGCGCTTCAAGCTGGCGGTGTTGAGATCGGAGATCTGGAGTCCGGATCTGTCGTCGGACAGCCTTTTAAGGAACTAACCGTTGATGCCTCATTCTTTGCTATCGAAATTGGCAATATGAAGACGTGGTATCCTCCCACAACGGTCATTGATTTCAAGGCACGTCCAGGTGCACCGGTGCTTCTAAAGGTGACGAATAATGCGACCGCAGAGCACGGGTTCCAACTCACTGCGGCAGTGAATCAATCGGCACCCACGGTTCTGGATACCAAATTAGTCCTCAAGCCAGGAGAGACGCGATACATCGGTGTTCCGACCAGCGACTTGTTTTATGGGGCAGGCAATGTTCTTGAGTATCGCTGCCACCTGCACCCAGGTCATGTGGGCGGCAAGCTGCTTATGCTGAAATAAACACAGCTCGATATTGTGTTTGAACGAGCCTCGGTGACACTCACCGAGGCTCGTTCGTTTTTCAAACATTGGATCTAAAAAGCACAGGCCCCGGTTTCCCTGGAAACCGGGGCCTGTAACGGTGCAACCAGCCCGAATTAGTTTCTTACACCACTCCACACTTTGGCGGGATCAATCTCCTTATCGGGATTCAAAGTCTTTGCTCTCTCTAAGAGCACTTCCGTCGCCTCAGGATAGAGGGGGTCTGAAATGCAGCAATTATCGACTGGGCAAACTGCCGCACACTGTGGCTCATCAAAGTGGCCAACGCATTCAGTACAGCGATCATGTGCGATGACATAGATGTTGTCGCCAACTCCTTGGCCATCACCAACGTGATTACCTTTGCTCTCAGCATCGCTCCTCGTTTCAAAGATTGCCTCGTTGGGACATTCCGGTAGGCATGCTCCACAAGAAATGCATTCGTCTGTAATCAATAACGCCATGACCCAATCCTCCTTCTCACTCCCCAAAGAACTATATGACTGTACAATATTGACAAGTTCACTCGTCTACCACCATATAGTGCCAGTATTTATATGGCTAGCAGCGCCAAAAAGTATTCTATTCTTCGATTCTTTTCTAAGTCAACAGACCGTGTTCAGACTAGAAGGCCTACTTCGCTAATGTGCATGGGCCATTGGGCCCAGCAAATGGAAAATCGTCGATCTGCCTAAGATGTCCACTAGTCAGCCACAAGCAAACGATCGAGAACAGAAAAAGAAGAGGATCATCATGATGATCCTGCTCGCTCTTCTGTTGATGAGCGCATCTGTCTTTCTCGTGGAACGAAAAGAATCCAGCATTATTGTGATCACGTTTCCCAGCGGATTTGAGTTGGAAGCTGAAGTCGCTGATACTCCGGAGAAGCTGTTATTTGGGCTCGCGTTTCGTGATGCGTTACCATCGAACGGGGGCATGCTCTATATTTTTGAGCAAAATGGTCTGCATCGCATCACGACCAAGGAATATCGATTTCCCATCGATATCCTGTGGGTGGATGAGGGACATCACGTGGTACACATGATGGAGCAAGCCGAACCGTGTGCCAAAGATCCGTGCCCAGTTTTTGGGCCACCACCTGAAGCAGTCAGGTATGTGATACAAGCAGAAGCAGGGTTCATTAGAAAGGCAAGGGTTCAAAAAAATGATGAACTCAAATATGCCCTTCGACTATAGACCTGAAACACGGCTAGAGGATATCTCCATGGATGGATTTCAAAAGGTTGCTCAAATCGAGGACGTACTTCCTGGACAATCCAGGATCGTCAAGGTCAACGATCGGCCTATCGCGCTGTTCAATATCGAAGGAAAATTCTACGCGATCCATAATAGCTGTCCTCACGAAGGGGGGCCGCTCAATGAAGGCAGACTCAAGGGGTATGTCATTGCTTGCCCTTGGCATGACCTCGCGTTTGATATTCGAAACGGGCAAGGTACCGACGGTGGCGGATATTGCGTAGGAAGTTACGAAGTTCGGGTGGATGGGAGCGATATCATGGTGGGCCCACGTCGGAAAATATGAGGAAGTTCGGCGGGGAGCCGGTTGTTCCAAAGCACAGGTTGATATGAGCACCATTGGTACCGAACAGATTTCTACCATTGACGCCAGCGATGACCGCAGGGTGCTGGTCGATCAACCATTTGTCCTGCAGCTGTGGGAAGATCGGACAAGGGGTGAGCAATGGGTCGTATCGTATGATACGAAAGGGCTTGCTCTTCTCAGCGATGAATTTCTCCGTATCGCTAGTAATAATGCCGTCGAGAACGGTCAGCGCATCTTTGAATTTAAGGCCGTGCAACCAGGCGTGTATCAGGTAGTCTTTGAAAAACGCATGGGTTGGAAATTTACCGCAGAAGATCGCCGCCTCTTCAAAATAGAAGCGGAACCACGGGCCACGAACTGATTCCATGGCGGACATTGCCTTTATCAACGGACGCTTCCTTCCGTGGCAGGATGCAACGGTTTCCATCGATGACCGGGGCTTCCAATTTGGCGATGCCGTCTACGAAGTCATTCGAACCTATCGGGGAATTCCTTTCAAGTTGGGCGCTCATCTTGATCGACTTGATCGGAGCGCAAGCGAACTCGCTCTTCCCCAACCGTATACCAGGACCCAATGGAGACAATGGATCGAGCACGGGATCAGTCTGGCTGGGTATCAGGATGCCAAAATTTATATCCAGGTCACGAGAGGTGTCGCTCCTCGCGATCATAGCTTTCCATCCCAGAGCCGTCCGACGGTTGTCATGACGATTAGGGAGTTCCATGCTCTGCCCACTGAAACACGTCTGACCGGTGTGATGGCCTGTACCCGGGAGGATCTTCGATGGGGGCGGTGCGATATCAAAAGCGTCAATTTGCTGGCTAACGTTCTGGCGCGTGAAGAAGCAAAAAAGGCTGGTGTGTTTGAAACCATCTTGATCAGGGACGGGCTCGTGATGGAAGGTGCCATCAGTAATGTGATGGTGGTTCAGGGTGGCGTCATCATCACGGCTCCTGAAGGCCCTCGGATTCTCTCCGGGGTCACCAGAACGGTAGTGCTAGAGCTGGCCAAAGAGGAGGAGGGCTTCATGATCGAACAACGATTCATACCGATCGACACCCTCTACAGGGCCGATGAGGTGTTTTTGACCGGCACCACGCTCGAAGTGCTTGGGGTGGTACAGATCGATGGGAAGGTCATCGGCTCCGGTCGCCCCGGCCCAATTACCAAGTCTCTTGCAGCACGATGGGCAATGTTGACAGGCTAGTGCTCTTGCTTTGCTCTAGGGTGCATGGTATGGTGCTGATCCTGGAAGTGGGCTCATGCCCACTTTTTTGTTTGATCACATGTCAAGAGGAACTAGAGGTTGAGGATACCGGGTAGTGGTTCGCAGCCGGTTGCCGACCGATTGCACGAAGTTATTTCACCGATCCTCTGGACGCTCGGGCTTGAGTTGATTGATGTGGTGTGTGCTGGGCAAGGCCCTCGCTCAGTTGTTCGTATTTTGATCGATAAACCAGGTGGAGTGACTATCACCGATTGTGAGCAGGCGCACAAGGCTTTAGGGCCGGCACTCGATGTGGTCGATCCATTTCCTCACGCCTATACCCTTGAGGTCTCATCTCCGGGTTTGGATCGCCCCTTTCAGCGACTTCAGGACTATCAACGGGCGATTGGCAAACAGGTGAGTCTCAAGCTTCGACAGCCATTCGAAGGTCAGTGGAAGATTGCCGGAGAACTTATGCAGGCGGATGAGGAGACCATCGTACTGACTGTCCCGACAGCGCGTGTGGCTCAACCAATACGCCTCAACCGACAGATCATCGCAGAAGCAAAGCTGGTCGTGAAAATTTAAGCAGGTCGACAAGAAGAATTAGAAGCCTGTGGGTTGTAACCGGATGCAGGAGCGTGAGGTATGAACCGAGAACTGATTTCAGTGATTGACGAAATCGGGCGTCAGAAAGGAATCGACAAAGCCCGCGTGATCGGAGCCATCGAATCCGCCCTGCAGACAGCCGCCAAAAAACGCTTCGGGCAGGCCGAAAACATTCAAGTCGAAATGGATCCCAAGACCGGAGAAATTTCCGTCGTATCCAAGAAAACAATTGTGGAAACGGTCAGCAACCCTAAAGCCGAAATCTCCCTCCAGGAGGCTCGCCAATATGACAGTGAGGCCGAGGTGGGCGACGAAATCGGATCGTTGATCGAGATGAATGAATTGGGAAGAATTGCCGCGCAAACTGCCAAGCAGGTCATTTTTCAGAAGGTCCGCGAAGCAGAGTGGGAAGCAGTCCAGAAGGAGTACTCGACGCGGCAAGGGGATTTGGTCAACGGTATCATCCTCGGTATGGAACGCCGTAATTATCTGGTGGATCTCGGGAAAACGGAAGCGATCCTGCCAATTCAGGAACAGATTCCGCGTGAGACGTATCGACGCGGCGATCGTGTCAAGGCGATGCTGCTCGAAGTTCGCCGTACGCCAAAAGACGTCCAAGTGATCTTGTCTCGCAGCCATCCCCAGTTTGTGGCCAAGCTCTTTGAGCTCGAAGTTCCGGAGGTGATGGAGAAGATCATTGAAATCAAATCCGTTGTTCGAGAGCCTGGCGACCGCACCAAGATTGCGGTGACATCACGAGAAAAGGCCGTCGATCCGGTCGGGGCCTGTGTCGGCATTAAGGGTTCCCGTGTGCAGGCCGTTGTCCGTGAGTTACGCGGAGAAAAGATCGACATCATCACCTGGACGCAAGACCCTCGCGTGTTCATCGCTGAAGCATTGAACCCTGCGACCATCGAAAAGGTGGGCATCGACGAGGAGAAAAAGTCGGCGCTTGTGGTAGCGGCGGATTCTCAATTGTCGCTCGCGATCGGCAAAAATGGTCAGAACGTCAGACTTGCGGCCCGGTTGACGGGTTGGAAGATCGATATCATCAGCGCCACTGAATACGAAAAGGAAAAGGTCGAGCGCGATAAGGAAATCAAAGCGGCACTCGCCGAAGAAGCGGAAGCCCAACGTCTGCAAGAAGAAGCTCGGCAAGCTGCGCGAGCCGAGGAAGCAACGAGCGAACCAGATTAGAGACGGAAACATCCTGATGGCCATGCGTGTATACGAACTTGCCAAGAAGCTAGGAATGGAAAATCGGGTACTCATCCCTGAGCTCAAAAAGATGGGCGTGTCGGTCACATCCCATAGTAGTGCTCTGGACGAGGACATCGTTCAAAAGGTGTTGGAGAAGCTCACTCCAAAATCAAAAGGGCAGGGAGCAGGCACGGATCGAGATCCTGCTGGGAGATCTACTCCGAGTGCGGCTCATGGCAAAGCCATTGTGGCGAAGGGGCAACCTCTCGACGAACCGTCCAAGCCTGATAAGCGGCGTATTCTTATCAAGCGAAAGAAAGAGGATGAGCCGTCCGACGTAGTCTTCGCTCCACCTATCGGGGAAATTGAGCGTGCAGTGCAATCGGAACCGGTTGGTGTCCTTCCTGCGGTGCCCACCCCCACTGAGCCTCCTATGGCTGAGGGCGCGGTCGAGGGCAGCGCTCAGATGCAGGAAGTCCCGGAAGTGATCGTGCCGCCGGCTCCTCTACCGGTCATAACTCCGAAACAGGAAGAGATTCAGCCGAAGCTCCCCGTCGTCCCTTCCGCCACGGTGACGGCGACAGTAGAGCCGGTTACTGGCAAGAAGAAGAGCATGGCATTCGAGGCCATCCAAGCTGAAGGACAGAAGGACAAACTCAAGAAGGTTCGAAAGCCGGGTCGTCCCAAGGACGACGAACAGGATGTGAAATTCAGGGAGGATGCCGCTCGCTGGCAGGATCTCCGTGCGATCCCGGTGCAGCGACGCGATGACCGATCCAAACATGTGCACCACAGCGCCCCATCGGAGATTACAAAGCCGCGTCGAAAGAGTGTCAAAATCACCCCAGGGACGACGGTTAAGGAATTCGCAGAATTGATCGGTCAACGACCGGCAGAGATCGTCCGCAAGCTCATGGATATGGGACAAATGCTGACATTTCAGCAACCCATGAATCTAGACGCGGCATCAATTCTTGCCGAGGAGAGCGGCGTTAAGATTGAAATAACGGTTGAGAAGGCTGGCGAGGAGTTGCTGCAAGATGTCGTGGAAGCAGGGGGTGACGAACGGCCTGAACCGCGCCCTCCGGTTGTGACGATCATGGGTCATGTCGACCATGGCAAGACCTCCCTCCTGGATGCGATCCGTCAAACGAACGTCGCAGAAGGAGAGGCCGGCGGCATCACGCAACATATCGGCGCCTATACAGTCTCGGTACATGGCAAACAGGTGACATTCCTCGATACCCCAGGCCACGAGGCATTTACAGCCATGCGGGCTCGTGGAGCCAAGATTACGGACGTCGTTATTTTGGTCGTGGCGGCGGACGATGGCGTGATGCCTCAAACGATCGAGGCCATCCATCATGCGAAAGCTGCTGGTGTGCCGTTGATTGTGGCGATGAACAAGATCGACAAACCCACCGCGAACCCAGATCGTGTCAAGAATGCGCTGTCGGAACATGGCTTAATTTCCGAGGCGTGGGGTGGTGACACCATTATGGTCGAAGTGTCCGCCAAGCAGAAAACAGGACTCGATACGCTGCTTGAGATGATTTTACTTCAAGCCGAAGTGCTTGAACTGAAGGCGGATCCGCACCGACAGGCCAAAGGTACCGTGATTGAAGCCAAAATCGAGCGGGGCAGGGGACCCGTCGCAACCGTCCTGATTCAGAGTGGGACATTGCGGGTCGGAGATGCGTATGTTGTCGGTACCTATAGTGGTCGCGTCCGAGCTCTCATTAATGATCGCGGCGAAAAAACACAGCAGGCAGGGCCGTCCATTCCGGTTGAAGTAATCGGATTGCCTGGCGTTCCGTCGGCGGGGGATGTCTTCCACGTCGTATCTAATGAGCGACTTGCCCGAGAGATCGCTGAAGAACGAGCGCAGAAACGGCGCGCTGCGGAGTTATCAGGCCCGGCAAAGGTTTCGCTCGATGATCTTTTCGCTAAAATTCAGGAAGGATCGGTGAAGGAGCTGGCCATCGTCATCAAAGCCGATGTGCAGGGTTCATCAGAAGCCTTGGCGGGTGCTGTTGAAAAGCTATCGACAGAGGCTGTCAAACTCCGCGTCATTCATAACGGAGTCGGGGGCATCATGGAGTCAGATGTCCTACTGGCAGCCGCGTCCCGGGCTATCATTATCGGCTTCAATATCCGGCCGGAACCGAAGGCCACTGCTTTGGCTGAACAGCAGGGCGTTGATATCAGACTGTACACAATTATTTATGATGCGATCGCTGATATCAAAGCGGCCATGGAAGGCTTACTTGAGCCCACGCTGAAGGAGCGCGTTTTGGGACGGGCAGAGGTTCGGCAAGTCTTTACGATCCCCAAGATCGGTGCCATTGCAGGTTCTTATGTGCTTGATGGGACTATTTCCCGCGCGAGCGCAGGGGTACGTGTTATTCGAGATAACGTCGTGGTGTATCAGGGAAAACTCGCTTCGTTGAGGCGGTTCAAAGATGATGTCCGGGAGGTTCAGCAAGGGTATGAGTGCGGGTTGAGCATTGAGAACTTTAATGATGTGAAATCGGGCGACGTGATCGAAGCCTATACGATCGATAAGATCGCAGCCAAACTCTAATGTGTACTTGTATCCATGTATTCTCGGGGCAGGACGATGTGGGTACTTGGGATAGTAAGGTTGGCACAACGGTCCGCTCTATATTAGGCAGACGATATGGTGGTGGGAGTGTGTACGGTCGAGCTGTTTATCGGTGAGAGTCAATCACTGAAAGACAAACGGCAAGTGCTGCATGGGCTCAAAGATCGGCTGAGAGGAAAGTTTAATCTCTCCGTTGCCGAAGTGGACGGCCAAGATCTCTGGCAAAAGGCAATTCTCGGTATGGCCTGCGTGGCGAATGACGGTCGATTCGTGAGCCAAGTGATGGAGCAGGCATTGAATATGATTAAAAGTATGCCGTCGGTGGAGGTTGTCCGCACTCAACAGGAATTACTCTAGCCCTTACCAATGGTGGCGAGCCTCCGGGGCACGATGTCGAGATGTCTAAAGCAACGTACAAAAGAGCCGATCGAGTGGCCGATCAAATTCGCATGGAAGTGGCCGATATCCTGATGCGTAAAATCAAAGACCCACGGGTCCACGATGTGACCGTGACGGATGTCGAGCTGACGGGAGATTTGCGCATCGCGTATATCTTCGTCACGACAATGGAAACAGGTGAAGCTGAGCGGGAGGTCTTTGTGGGCCTCTCAAAGGCGAGTGGCTATGTGCGGACCGAATTAGGACGAAGGCTCTCGCTTCGCTATCTCCCTGATGTGATTTTTAAGAAAGACGTGAGTGGACAGCGCGGTGACCGTATCATGCAGTTGTTGGAAGGATTGCACAGCGACAAAGACAAGCCGGCGCCGTTGGATGTTTCGCATGATAGCCAAAAGATCGTGGGGTCATAAGGGCATGAGCAGCAGAACAGCCACGATCGACCGGAAGGCCATCCAGGACGGGGTTCTCATTGTTCATAAGGAGGCAGGCTGGACATCGCATGATGTCGTGGCCAAAGTCCGGACACTGTTAAAAGAAAGTAAAGTTGGTCATGCGGGAACGTTGGATCCAAGTGCCACGGGTGTCCTGCCGGTGCTTATCGGACGAGCCACGCGAATCGCTGAATATTTGATCGATTGGGATAAGGAGTACCGTGCCGTGTTGCGGCTCGGGGAAACGACGGATACACAAGACGCCACCGGACAGGTTTTGTCAAAGACTGATCCAAGCGGGGTCACCGCAGAAGCGCTTCAGGAGACCCTTACCCGCTTTCTAGGAGCACAACAGCAATTGCCGCCCATGTACTCGGCAGTAAAAGTCGGTGGGCAACCGCTCTACAAAGCAGCTCGGGCCGGTAAGACAATTGACCGCGCCGAACGGACCATCACCATTCATCATCTAGAGATCGTGGCTGTGCATGGCCAGGATGTGACGTTGCATGTCGTGTGCTCAAAAGGAACGTATGTGCGAACGTTGTGTGCCGATATCGGCCAGGCCTTGGGTGTGGGAGGACATCTCTACGCCCTTGAACGTCGTCGTGTGGGTCCGCTTTTGATTGAGCATGCCTTGACGATCAATCAAATTGCGGACCATCTTCATGCACACACCCTCGAATCGAGGGCGATGTCGTTGGACGACATCCTGTTCGAGCTTCCGACGGTCGTGGTCAACGCGGAGCAGGCGCGACGTGTGTTGCATGGGTCTCCTATTTCTCCCGTTGAAGTCGGGCAGCTTCCATCGTCTCGCTATCCGGTTTCTGTTCGACTCAAAAATGAAGCCGGACAGTTGTTGGCGATTGGGACTCACGATGCGGTGAGCCTGGGAGCCATTAAAGTTCGCAAGGTACTGAGTCTCTCGAGTCATTAATCCCGAAGGAGTAATTATGGCATTATTGAAGGAAGAAAAGGCGGGTCTCATCAAGCAGTATCAACAGCATGATAAGGACTCAGGCTCGCCGGAAGTTCAGATTGCTGTCTTGACCAACCGGATCACGTATCTCACCGAGCATTTTAAGACCCATAAGAAGGATCACCACTCGCGGCGTGGGTTATTGCAACTCGTCGGCCGAAGGCGGCGCTTGTTGGATTATCTCCGTGGTGTAGACGACGCGCGGTATCGAGCCGTGATCGATCGACTCGGCATTCGTAAGTAATCGGTCGCATCAACAGCGGCGTTGACCGGCGCCATCGCATCGCTCGCATGTCCCACAGATGAACACCGACATGCGCTTACGTGGGTACTCGGTGTGAAAGTGAAAAGTTGTCAAGCGGCTGTGGAGTCGCTCACGTTCAACTTTTGACTTGTCACGTGTCCTTGAGCGCATCTCAGTGGGCATCTGTGGAGCTAACCAGAGGAGACCATAGATGGTACACGTTGTAGAAGTTGACATTGCCGGTCGTACCCTTCGCCTTGAAACCGGTCGCGTCGCTAAACAGGCTGACGGCTCGATTTGGGCTTCCTACGGCGATACGGTCGTTCTGGCCACAGCTGTGGCGGCACAAACCGCGAAGCCGGGGATCGATTTTCTCCCCTTGACCGTCGATTACCAAGAGAAGGCCTACGCGGCCGGAAAAATCCCGGGTGGCTACTTCAAACGAGAAGGGCGACCGGCTGAGAAGGAGGTTCTGACAAGCCGTTTGATCGACCGTCCGATCCGACCGCTGTTTCCAGAAGGCTACTATTACGAAACACAGGTTATTGCTTCGGTGTTGTCCGCTGATAAAACCGGATCTTCCGACGTCATTGGAATCACTGCAGCATCTGCCGCCCTTGCCGTGTCGAACATTCCATTCAATGGTCCCGTTGCTGGCGTGAAGATCGGCCGAGTGAACGGCAAACTCGTCGTCAATCCTGACCTAGAAACCATGGAGCAGAGCGAGCTACACCTGGTCGTTGCGGGCACGGCGGATGCGGTGATGATGGTCGAGGCGGGTGCCAATGAATTATCCGAACAAACGATGCTCGAAGCATTGGAATTGGCACATGCTGAAATTAAAAAAATTGTGCAGAAGATCAATGAATTGGCCAAGAAGGTCGGTCGGGTCAAGCGGGAAGTGGTTGTGGAGTCAATCGACTCCACCATGCAAGCCGAGATCAAGGCAGTCGTTGCGCAACCGATTCGGGACGCCATCATGATTGCCAACAAGACTGCCCGGCAGGAGCGGTTGGACCAAATTCTGGCCGAGGCCATTGAAAAGCTCAAGAAACAGGATGATCCTTCGAGCGAACGACACATCAAGATTGTGTTCCATCAACTGGAGTACACGGAAGTTCGAAAGATGATTTTAGAGAATCGATCGCGTGCCGATGGGCGAGGTCCTGCCGATATCAGGCCGATCAACTGCGAGGTCAGTGCCTTGCCACGTGCACATGGTTCCGCGATCTTTACGAGGGGCGAAACCCAGAGCTTGGCCGTCGTCACGCTGGGGACAACCGACGATGAGCAGCGCATTGATGCCCTAGAAGGAGAATATACGCGGACCTTTATGCTCCATTACAACTTCCCGCCCTTCAGTGTCGGAGAGGCGCGGCCGCTGCGTTCACCGGGAAGACGTGAGGTTGGCCATGGAGCGTTGGCAGAACGGGCTTTGAAGCCCGTCATTCCCAGCAAGGAGGTATTTCCCTACACCTTGCGCATCGTGTCGGAAATTCTGGAGTCAAACGGGTCCTCATCGATGGCGACGGTATGTGGTGGTACGTTGGCCATGATGGACGCCGGCGTGCCAATCAAGGAGCCGGTAGCCGGCATCGCAATGGGATTAATCAAAGAGGGCAACGACGTCATTATTTTGTCGGATATCCTGGGTCTTGAGGATCATCTCGGTGATATGGATTTCAAGGTGTGTGGGACTAAGAACGGTGTAACAGCGCTTCAAATGGACATCAAGATTGGTGGGATTACGACGGCGCTCATGCAGCAAGCCTTGGAGCAGGCCCGATTGGGGCGTCTTCATATTCTCGGCCATATGGCGAAAGCCCTCACAGGGCCCCGTACCGAGTTATCTCAGTTTGCTCCTCGAATCTACACCATGAAAGTTAAGCAGGATAAGATCCGAGACATTATCGGCCAGGGTGGGAAAACCATCCGTGGGATTCAATCCGATTGCGGAGTCAAGATCAGTGTAGAAGATACGGGTATCGTCACCATTGCCTCGGCGGATGGTGCATCGTTACAAAAGGCCAAGGAGATCATCAATCGACTGACGGAAGAAGTTGAAGTTGGAAAGGTCTATTTGGGTACGGTCAGAAAGATCATGGATTTTGGTGCGTTCGTAGAGGTGCTCCCTGGTACAGACGGATTAGTGCATATCTCACAGCTGGCCCACCACCGTGTGAAATCGGTCTCCGACGAGGTAGCGGAAGGAGACCAAATCACGGTCAAAGTTCTTGAGATCGATAAACAAGGAAAGATTCGGCTCAGCCGAAAAGAAACCATCCCCGCGCCGACTGCAAGCGGCGCAAGCGAGACAGCGGGCGGGTAACACTTGTACCGCAAGGTCATCCTCAATAACGGGATTCGCTTGGTAACCGAGCGAATCCCGACAGTCAAATCTGTCACCATAGGTATCTGGGTCAATGTAGGTTCTCGTGACGAAAGCCACGAGGAGGCCGGATACTCTCACTTCATCGAACATATGTTCTTCAAAGGAACCGCCTCGCGCTCAGCGACGGATATCTCCCGAGAAATTGACGCGCTGGGGGGCGAGATGAACGCGTTTACGACGCGTGAAACCACGACCTTCTATGTCAAGGTTCTGGACCAGCATCTGCCCAACGCGCTGGACCTCCTCTCCGACATCTTCCTGCACTCGCGGCTTGGAAAGACGGAGATCGAAAAGGAGAAGCAGGTCATCCTGGAAGAGATCCGCATGGTTCAAGACGACCCTGAGGATTTGGTTCAGGAGCTGCACACCCAATTGGTGATGGGAAAACATCCCTTGAGTCGTCCTATTCTTGGGAGGGAATCAACGATCGTCCAGATACGTCGGCAAGACCTCCTTGCGTACATTGATAGACACTATCGTCCGGAAGAAATCGTCCTCGCAGTTGCCGGGAACTTTGATCAACAGCGGCTTGAAAAAACCGTCGCCCGCATGTTTGGACGCTACCGGACGTCGACCACCCATGTTTCTCGAAAGCGCTGGCCGCCGGAGCTATGTGGCGGCGTCACGATGAAACGCAAGCCCTTAGAGCAAGTCCATCTCTGCATAGGACTCAAGGGGGTCGCGGCGAGTCATAAAGATCGATATGCAGTCTACGCATTAAACAGTGTCTTGGGCGGAAGTGTCAGCTCAAGGCTCTTCCAGGAGATCCGTGAAAAGCGAGGGTTGTCCTACTCAATCTACTCATTTTTGTCAGGCTATTCTGATGGGGGTACCGTGACGGTGTATGCCGGCACTCGAGCAGGAGAGGTTGAGCGTGTCTTGGATCTGGTTGGTCGTCAAATCTTGAAATTGGCCAGGCAGGGGATCACTGAGGATGAGCTAAGGCGGACGAAGGATCAGATGAAAGGCGGACTGATGCTGAGCTTGGAGAGTTCACATAGCCGTATGAACAAACTCGCAAAAGATGAGTTGATCGCCGGTACTCATACCACCTTGGAGAACATCATTTCTGAAATCAATGCAGTGACGGAACAGCAGATCTGCCGAGTCGCAGAGAGCCTCTTCACGACGAAAAGCCTGGCGTTAACCGGACTGGGGCCACTTTCTTCAAAGCAGGTGGGGATGGTTAGCAAAAAATATCAGGAATGCCTGCTCTAACGTCCTGGCAATGCGCAATCCCTAGAATGTTAACGCATTGATTTCAATAAGCTTTATAACGATCAGCGTGCGGATACACGCACGCTAAACAATCCCTTGACAGGACATCGCAGTTTCAGTACCGTTCCGGTACTATTGTGAAGGTTTTGGAACCACAATTTGGTTCAGGCAACACCGACGAGATATTGATCATTCAAGATGTTCTTTCAATTCGCGATGATACATCGAAGGCGATCAAGACAATATCAGTTATAGGGCTTATGAGATTTATTTTAAGGAGGGACTAGGTATGAAAAGGGCTGTCATTCTAGCTGCCGCAGCAGTGTGTTCCAGTTTCGGCTTGCTAGTGGCCGAGGTTTCCTTCGCTGCCGGGGCCATTGAGCATTTAGGTCTTGCGGACGCCGTCGTGGGGGGAAAGCCCATGAAGGCTGAGTCTGCAGTCAAGACCTTGCAAGGCCGGGTATGGTCGCAGTGGGCAGATAACCCGGATGGGGAGCTGTTGTTCGGAATCCAGTATTGGAATTCGGGGGAGCAGGGATCAGGCTCGTCCGGTGGTCGGTCCTCGACCATGCTGGATGTGAAACCTCCAGATCCTCTCTTTACGTGTTGCGCATGGGGGTTTGTCGGTGGCACCGAAAAAAATTCTGCGTATTCCGGCTGGTACCATGCAGCCACCACGGTTCGACTCGCGGTCAAGGACAAGGCGCTGATGGATCAAATCATCAAGGCCTCCCAAGAATTGGTTGCCATGGAAGTCACCCTGGATGGGAGAACCATCACCAGCTTCAAGGTGATAAAAGACTAGAACTCTTAACGCAGCAGATGTTGTTGTAAGGAGGACGTGATCATGATGTTTCAGAAGCAAGGTGCAGCTATCCTGGCGGCCGTTGCACTCGCAGTCGGTACCGTATCTACTGCCTCTGCCATCGAGTCATTTCAAGAGCGGTTTGAGTGGGGCGATATGAGCAAGCCAACCACCATACAGGGTCGAGTGATCGTCCTTGATCCGTATGATGAAGCGGTATGGATCAATGTCGCGGTGTTCGGCGGTAACGCCGAGAGTGGGTTGTACTGGCAAAAGGTTCATCCTGGCAAGACCCTGAAGTTTTATGCTGAGAAATCAGCCTGGCAAGAACTCAAAAAAATGGGTCGAACCCATGCTGGGCCGGCGGCAGCAAAAGAAGTCCCTCCTGGTAGCACCACGGACTTGATAGAATTCGTCGCGACGGAAACAGAACAGAACCATCGCGTGATTTCCTCGGTGAAGAAGATTGCCGAGGTGTCCGGGGCGATTGGCAAACCCTTGAGCATTTCCGCGCTCCGTCTCAAGGAATGCGCCGGGAAAAACGAATTCGAGTCCGGCTGCGCGAAAGGCATGGCAGCTCTCAATAGCTCTCCTGTGACACCAGATGGCAGCAATGTGGGTATGCAGTACGATGTCATGATCCCCGGTGGAAAGACAATTGGGGGATTAGTTCATTCGACGGCACCCTACAACCACGCGCACTGAAGACCTTTAAAAGCGTAAGGAGGGCGGTATTCTTTCCAAGAATACCGCCCTCCTTTTTTGATCAAGGATAAACCAGCCCTATCAGCCGGCAGATGATTCACTACCGTCTTGTTCGGCCAGACGTTGCAGCTCAGCAAGACGATTTAATGCATCGAGCGGCGTCATGGAAAACAGGTCAATCTGTTTGACCTCTTGGATGAGGGGATGAGGAAGAGGAAGAGTCGGCGCAGCTTGCTCGGACTGTTCTTGAGTGGGCAACGCAACGGTGGATTCCGGTCGTTCTAGCTGCGACAGGACTTCCTGTGCCCGCTCAACGACGGTCGTCGGGAGTCCAGCCAGTTTAGCCACGTGGATGCCATAACTTCGATCCGCTTTCCCACGGATGATCTTTCTGAGAAATGTAATGTCCCCGTCCTGTTCTTGAACTGCCACGCAATAATTCTTGATCCCTATTCGCTGATCCGCTAATTGGGTCATTTCATGGTAGTGGGTTGCAAATAAGGTTCGAGCGCCCAATCGTGTGCAATCATGGATATGCTCAGCTATGGCCCATGCAAGGCTGAGCCCGTCGTAGGTACTCGTGCCCCGACCGATCTCGTCCAGTAAGATCAAACTACGGGGACTTGCATTCTGGAGAATATGTGCCGTTTCGACCATTTCAACCATGAAGGTACTCTGTCCGCCAGCGAGATTATCGGAGGCTCCAACACGGGTGAAAATACGATCGGCTAGGCCGATGTGCGCCTCCGCTGCGGGAACAAAACTGCCGATTTGGGCCAGAAGCACTATGAGAGCGACTTGTCGAAGGTAAGTACTTTTGCCGGCCATATTGGGTCCGGTGATGAGCAGCAGGCGATCAGCCTCGAGATTCAGGACCGTGTCATTCGGCACGAACAGCGAATCAACACCAATTCGCTCAACAATCGGATGCCGGCCCTCTTTGATCGTGATGGCATCTCCGTCTGTGACGGTCGGTTTTGAATAGCGATAGAGTGCGGCTGTTTCGGCGAGTCCCGCAAGCACATCAACGATGGCCAACATGCCAGCCATCCTGTCTAATCGATGAGTTTCAGTCGCGAGCCTCGAACGTACGGATGCGAACGCAGCCTGCTCGCAAGCGAGCAGTTTCACATCGGCTCCGATCACACGTTCTTCCAGCTCTTGCAACTCTTTCGTGGTAAATCGTTCAGCATTAGCCAGCGTTTGTTTCCGAATATAGTCACTGGGGACACGGCTCAGATTCGCTTTCGTGATCTCGATGTAATACCCGAACACCTGGTTGTACCGTACTTTGAGCGAGTCAATTCTCGTCCGCTCACGCTCCCTCCCTTCCAGCAAGGCGATCCAATCTTTTCCCTCTTTACTTGTTTTACGAAGATCATCGACCTCGGGGGCATAACCGTCCTTGATGATATTCCCATCGCGGATGGAATGAGGAGCATCAGGACGAATGGCCTGTTCGATCAATTCGTACAGATCATCCGCACTATCCCATGACATCCGCACATCGCAAAGGAGCTGACTCCGAAGAGGCATCAATTGGGTAGAAATTTCCGGTAGCGCGGAGAGAGAGTGCTTCAAGGCCAGCACCTCACGCGGACCTGCCAGACCAAGTACAATGCGGCTGCCCAGTCGAGCAAGATCTTGGACCTGGCGCAAGGCGGTACGCAAAGCAGTTCGGGGCAAGAGTTGGTCCTTGAGTTCCTCGACCGCATCCAATCGCAATCGAATGATGCCGCAATTCAATAAAGGCATCACCAGCCACTGGCGAAGCAGTCGGCATCCCATCGCTGTCACGGTGCGGTCTACAACCGACAACAGCGTCAGCGGCAACGAGCCGGACGTGCTCTCACCGGCGACCAATGGTTTGAGTAGCTCCAAGTTCCGAATCGTCGTCCCATCCAGATACATGATGTCATTGTTATTCCGTACGGATAGTCGACGGATGTGATCCAACGGGACCGTGGGTTGAGTCTCGCGGACATACTCAAGTACCGCACCAGCCGCACAAACAGCAGCCGGCAGCCCGTGACAGCCTAGAGAGTCAAGAGACTCAGCACGAAAGTGATCAGCCAATACCTGTGTGGCATGTTGGTGATCGAATGACTCGGGCGGACGTTCACGTAGACTCGGCCCAGCAATCCGTTTGATCCATTCCAAATTTCGATGATCTTGCCCAGCCGAGTAGATCAGTTCCCGGGGATCGAGTCGTGCCAGCTCATTTAAAACGTGAGTCGCTGCATGGATTCCTTGAAACTCCATCACACCAAACTCACCGGTCGAGACTTCAAGAACTGCCAGGCCAATACGCTGTCCATGGTGCGCATCGGGGTCAACCACGAGGGAGGCGAGATAGTTCAGCTCGCCGGGAGTCAAAAATTCTGTATCGACCAGTGTGCCGGGGGTATAGAGTCTGACAACTTCGCGCCGAACGAGGCCTTTGGCAGACTTCGGATCTTCGACCTGTTCGCACAGGGCTACGAGGCGTCCGGACTTCAGTAACTTTGCAATGTAGCCCGTTGCTGCGTGGTAAGGAACGCCGCACAGCGGAACCGGATCGGGACTGTTCTTGTCACGCGAGGTGAGAGCGATCGATAGGAGTCGTGAAGCTTCCTGTGCGTCCTCATAGAACATCTCATAAAAATCTCCAACGCGAAAAAACAAAATCGCATCGGGATATCCCTGCTTGATCTCACGATACTGACGCATGAGCGGGCTGAGGGCTGTGTCACTCATCACCGAAATGTCTCACAGATTCCATGTCGGCAGGGGCCGGAGTGCGTCCCGATACCTTCTCGAGTGATTGGCGAAGCCGTTCCAAGTCCACCTCGGCTTGTTGTAATGCCTTCGTTTTTCGGCGCAGCTCGATACGACTACGAACCCAAGGAGGAAACAGGAGGATGGCGGCAACAAGAAGGCCGACGGCAAAGCCGGCCAGAATGGGTTTGTAAATAGGGGTCGATGCCTCAAGTAAGCCGAAGAAATAACGCAGAGAAACTTCCTGCTCCTGGTTCTGGAGAACAAATGCCAACGAAAGTAACAAAAGGAAGCCAACGAGAATCAGTCGAGTCATCGTGAGGAGGCCTTTCTCCTCGTCTGGAGTCTGGGCTGTGGGGAACGGCCTCTTTTCCGGATATGCCCCATGGCCTTCTTCATTCGAGCCAGGAGCGCATGGGATCGTGCGCCTCGTGGTATGAGCTGGGCCGTTCGCGTGGTGAACGTCTTATGGGCCAATCGAACTTCAAGTCGGTCTTCCGGAAGCAGACAAGGAAAGCGGTCGGCCCATTCAATGACGGTGGCGTCATTCTCCGTAAAGCATTCTGACAATCCAATTGATTCCGCTTCTTCAGGGGTTCGCAAGCGATAGAGATCCATATGCGTCAATGCCAGCCGGCCGGAGTATTGGTGCATCAGCATGAAGGTTGGGCTTGCAACCGAATCCGACGGGGCTCCAAGACCCATGACGATTCCGTGAACCAGTGTGGTTTTTCCAGCTCCCAATTCGCCGATCAACGTCACGACATCCCCTCCGTGAAGCGTCCGGCCAATGATCTTTCCAACCGATTCCGTCATGCGTGGAGATGACAGGACAAGGTCGAGAGAGCCAACGGATCGAGCCATAGGAGCGCTGTCACGCCGGACCGTTCCACATAGAACCGCGCAGACTTACGGGAGACTCCCGGACGAGCCGTATTGCAGCGGGAATCTGCTCAAGCAGATCGCGAGTAATCATCCCTACTTGTCCCTTACTAGCCGCGGCCAAGTCACCGGATGCTCCATGCAGATACACGGCTGCGCAGGCCGCTTCCCACGAAGGGATGCCTTGGGCCAAGAAGCCGACCACCATCCCCGTCAATACATCGCCGGTTCCAGCAGTGGCCATCCCGGGGTTGCCGGTAGGGCAGATGGCAACGGCTCCATCCGGTCGTGCAATAACAGTCCTGGCTCCTTTCAGGACGACATACAGACCGCGTTCTCGTGCAAAACGAGTGGCCGTCCCGACCCGATCGCTGTTGACCGACTGAGGGGTTGCCCCGAACTCCAACCGAGCCATCTCTCCAGGGTGAGGGGTGATGATTGGGGGGATTTTGCAAGATGCCAGAAGGGCTGTCCGCCCTGTCAATGCGTTGAGGGCATCGGCATCAAGAACCGCCGGCCGATCGAGTTGTTTCGTCAAGGCCTGGACAAGTTCCACAGTTTCAGGATGAGTGGAGAGTCCCGGGCCGATTGCCAAGGCGTCCTTGGCCGCCATGAATGAAACAAGACGATCAAGCGCTGTGCGCCCCAAAGTCCGGGCCTTGGTTTCCGGCATCGGGACCGTCATGGCTTCCAAAAGTTTGGCTTCTAGGATGTCATTGACACTCGAGGGCGTGGCGACGGTGACCAGACCGGTTCCAACACGCAACGCTGCTTGCGCAGCCATGGCGGCTGCCCCGGTTTTTCCCACGGATCCGGCAATAATACCGGCATGGCCATAGGTACCCTTGTGGCTCGATGGCTCACGACTCGGCAGAAAACCTTGCACCCCTTGTGGTGTGATCAACGTCGTTCGGCAATCAATGGCGTCGATATAGGCGGGGGGAATTCCGATATCGACAATCATGACTTCCCCGGAAAGGTCGATCCCTTGGTTCTGATACAGGCCGACTTTTGGGAGGCCAAAGGTCACGGTGAGAGAAGCGCGAACACTCCGCCCGAGGCTTGTTCCGGTATCAGCCTGAAGCCCGGAAGGAAGGTCCACTGCAACTACGGGACGATTTGTCTCGTTGATACTCTCAATCACGGCGGCGTAACGACCTGTGATGGTACTGGAAAGCCCGGTCCCCAGAAGAGCATCCACCAGAATGTCGCTGTCTTGCAAAAGCGATTGTGCCGAGGCCTGTGAGGTATAGGGATGGACCGAGGACTTGCCTGCGCCCCGCACGAATTGTCTGTACATGGTGGCAGCGTCTCGGCTGAGTTCGGAAAGGGATGCCATAGCAAGGACGCGGACATTGGCATGGCGTCGACGCAGGAGTCGAGCTGCAACGAACCCGTCCCCCCCGTTGTTCCCCTTGCCACAGATGACGGTCACCTTCTTACCGCGCACCGGTCCCATCCATTGCTCGAGGCACGAGACGACACCTGATCCTGCACGTTCCATCAAGGTGGCCGCCGGAATACGGGCCTCGGTGATGGTCCGGCGCTCAAGTTCCTGCATCTGTGCGGCAGTAATGATTTTAATCATGATGAGCCTGGGGTCGTAGACCGATGTGCTCTCGGGAATCGGTGACGCCAGCCTAACCCAGCAACGCTTTCATTTCCTTCACGGCTTGTGCCAGACCTACGAGGACCGCCCGCGCAATGATACTGTGCCCGATGTTGTACTCAACAATTTCAGGAATATGCGTCAGACGCTTAATATTGCGGTAATTCAACCCGTGTCCGGCGTTGACCCCGATCCCCAGCTTGTAGGCGAGTTTTGCAGCAAGGGAAATGGCGTCAAATTCCGTGTCAGCCTCTTTGGAGCGTGTTGCATTGGCATAGCGACCGGTATGCAATTCGACGAAATCAACCCCGATCTTGTGGGCGGCCTTGATCTGGTTCAGATCGGGTTCAATGAAGACGCAAGCGGGGATCCCGCCGTTATGAAGAAGGGTGATGATGCTCTGGACACGGTCACGCTCACCCATGACGTCGAGGCCGCCTTCCGTGGTGAGTTCCCGCCGTTTTTCCGGTACAAGGGTCACAAGGTCCGGTTTGATGTTGAGGGCGATCTTGGCCATCTCGGGGTCAGCGGCCATCTCCAGATCGAGCTTGGTTCGAGCGATTTCGCGAAGAAGCTGAAGGTCGCGGTCCTGAATATGACGCCGATCCTCTCGGAGGTGAACAACCAGACCGTCGGCTCCGGCTAGCTCCACGAGCACGGCGGCTGCCAAGGGATCAGGATCGGTTCCACCGCGTGCTTGTCGCAAGGTGGCCACATGGTCGATGTTCACGCCTAGCCGAGCCATTCACCCTCCTTCAACGATATCAGCGGAAAACAGGGACAAGAGAGAGACATGCGAGACCAACGAGCGGTATTAGTAGCAGAAAGGAAAGGGAGGGGCAAGAACGGGTTAGCGAGGCCTGAGGCGTCGAGATCAGGAGGCCTTGCAACTACAGAAGTCTATAGAAAATGAAGCAAATTGACTCAATTCAAGCCCTCAATTACAATAGGTCCCGCTCACATCCCCTTGCGCAGTCATTGCGGCGAGGCAGTTGAGAATACTCGAGGAACCATCCAAAGGAAATCCATGGGGTTGGGTGACGGGTTTTATCGAATCAAGCGGTTGCCCCCGTATGTCTTTGCCCAGGTGCAATCGCTCAAACTTGAAGCTCGCCAGCGCGGGGAAGATATCATCGATTTTGGGATGGGCAATCCGGATCAGCCGACGCCGTCCCATATTGTCGACAAGATGATCGAGGCGGCGAGAAAAGGGCGGAATCACCGCTACTCGGCGTCTCGCGGCATCACGAAGCTGCGGCATGCAATTTGTGGCTGGTACAAGCGAAATTACGATGTCAATCTGGATCCAGAAACGGAAGCCATCGTCACAATTGGGTCCAAAGAAGGCCTGGCACACCTCGCCCTGGCGACCATTGGCCCAGGCGATGTGGTCCTCACCCCGACGCCGACCTATCCCATTCATATGTATAGCTTCATCATTGCCGGTGGGGAAGTCCGTGGGATCGAGCTTCGCCAGGACAGTGATTTCTTCGAAGACTTGACGCGTGTTTATCGGCAGACATTTCCACGGCCGAAAATTCTGGTCATTAATTTCCCCCACAATCCCACCACGGCAGTCGTGGATTTAGAATTTTTCAAAAAAATCGTCGCATTCGCGAAAGAGCATAATGTTATAGTCATCCACGATTTGGCCTATGCCGATCTCGTGTTTGACGGTTATAAGGCCCCCAGCTTTCTTCAGATACCAGGCGCAAAAGACTGTGGTGTCGAGTTCTATACCCTGTCCAAGGCATACAATATGCCTGGCTGGCGAGTCGGGTTTTGTGTGGGCAACCGAGAAGTGGTCGGAGCATTGGCCAAAATCAAAAGCTACCTCGACTATGGTATTTTCCAGCCGCTTCAAATCGCCAGCGTGATTGCCTTGAACGGGCCTCAAGACTGCGTGAAGGAGACGGTGCAGCGCTACCAAAAGCGCAGGGACGTCCTGGTCGGCGGCCTCAATCGAATCGGTTGGCAAGTTGCGAAGCCGTTGGCCACGATGTTCGTGTGGGCGCGCATTCCCTTGCCCTATCGCCACATGGGGTCGTTGGAATTCTCAAAGCTGTTGTTGAAGGAGGCCAAGGTCGCTGTGTCACCGGGAATCGGATTCGGCGAGGGCGGTGACGAGTACGTGCGATTTGGACTCGTGGAAAACGAACATCGCACCAGGCAAGCCGTGAGGGGAATCCGCAAGGCCCTCAAGCTCAATGGGGACGAAGAATGAAGTCTCGGATTGGAGTGGGGATTGTCGGGTTCGGTACGGTCGGGACCGGGGTTGCCAAAATTCTCGTCAACAATGCCGCCCTTATCAACCGCCGTGCCGGTGTCCCGATCGAACTCGTTCGCGTGGCGGATCTGGACATTGTGAAAGATCGTGGGATTGCGCTGGCCCCAGGGGTTCTTACCACCGATGTGAAGCAACTCTTGACGGATCCCAGCATCGATATCGTGATCGAATTGATCGGTGGCTATGATACGGCGAAACGGGTGATTCTTGATTCGATCGCTGCCGGCAAGCATGTCGTCACGGCGAATAAAGCCCTCTTAGCCCTCCACGGCGAGGAGATTTTTGAAGCCGCGACGCGCAGAGGCGTGGAGCTAGGGTTTGAGGCAAGTGTCGGCGGCGGTATTCCGGTGATTCGGGCATTGACTGAGGGGCTGGCCGGCAATACCATCGAGTCCATCTACGGCATCATCAATGGGACGTCCAACTATATTTTATCCAGAATGACGCATGAGGGGCACAGTTTCCAGGATGTGCTCCAAGATGCCCAGCGAGCCGGGTATGCCGAAGCGGATCCGACGTTTGATGTCGCGGGGATCGATTCGGCACATAAGCTCGCCATTCTCGTGAATCTCGCGTATGGAACCCCGGTTAACTTCAAGGAGATCTATACGGAAGGGATTACAAACATCACCCCGACGGATATCGCCTATGCGAAGCAGTTTGGGTGCACGATCAAGTTACTGGGGATCGCCAAACTCGTAGACGGTGAGATTGAAGCCCGCGTCCATCCCACCATGCTTCCCTCCTCATCACCCATTGCGCAGGTCGAAGACGTGTATAACGCCATTCAGCTTGTTGGTGATGCCGTCGGCGACGTGGTGCTCTATGGGCGAGGGGCGGGTTCAATGCCGACCGGGAGCGCGGTCGTGAGTGATGTGATGGCAATCGGCCGAAATCTCGTGAAAGGAGCGGTCGGCCGAGTCCCGGTTGCGTCATTCCAGCAGAACCAGCGGCGGCCGCTTCGGCTCAGGTCGATGGAAGAGATCAGCTCCCTCTACTACTTGCGGTTTACCGTAGTGGACAGGCCCGGGGTGTTGGCACAGATCGCCGGCGAGTTGGGACGCTGCGGGATCAGTATTTCCTCGATGGTGCAACAAGGGCGATGTGAGGGCCAGACTGTACCAGTCGTCATCAAGACGCATACGGCCAAAGAACGGGATGTCCAAACCGCACTTCGTGAAATCAATCGACAAGCATTCGTGGCAGAACCGACGATGCTGATTCGTGTAGAAGGCAAGGATGAATAACCCATGAATCGTTGGCGCGGCATCATGGAGGAGTACCGCAAGTTCCTTCCCATGACCGAGAAGACGCCGGTCATCAGTTTGGGAGAGGGGAATACACCCCTCATTCGGGCCACGAGATTGGCCAAGGCGATTGCTCCCGGGGTCGAACTGTATCTCAAGTTTGAAGGCGTCAATCCCACCGGGTCGTTCAAAGATCGCGGGATGACCTTTGCCATCTCGAAGGCCGTGGAAAGCGGGGCACGCGCCGTCATGTGCGCGTCGACCGGCAACACGTCCGCTTCCGCCGCCGCCTATGGGGCTCGCGCCGGGTTATCGGTCTATGTATTGATTCCTGCCGGAAAGATCGCGATGGGAAAGCTCTCCCAGGCGATGATGCATCAGGCAACGGTCATTCAGATCGAGGGAAACTTTGACCAAGCGCTGGCGCTCGTCAAGGATTTTTCAGCGTCGCTGCACATCGAATTGGTCAACTCGGTCAATCCATTCAGGATCGACGGTCAAAAGACCGCGGCCTTTGAGGTCTGTGACCAGCTCGGCGATGCCCCGACGGTCCATGTCTTGCCGGTCGGAAACGCGGGGAACATCACCGCCTATTGGAAGGGCTACACCGAGTATCGTGCCGCCAGTCAGATCATGCGAACGCCACGCATGATGGGGTTTCAAGCGGCAGGTGCGGCCCCGATTGTCTTGGGGAAAATCGTCGAACAACCGCAGACTGTCGCCACTGCAATACGCATCGGCAATCCTGCAAGCTGGTCCTCGGCGTTGAAGGCAGTGGAGGAGTCGTCCGGCATGATCGACATGGTGACGGACGAAGAGATTCTTCAAGCGTATACGCTGGTAGCGGCTACGGAAGGGGTTTTTTGTGAGCCGGCATCGGCGGCGTCCGTCGCCGGGGTGGCCAAACTACACCGGGCCAAGGCCTTGGGAGAAGGAGAAACGGTGGTGTGTACCCTGACGGGGCATGGGCTGAAAGATGCCGATACCGCCATCTCAGTGTCGAAACAGCCGCTCACGGTGAAGGCGACGCGTGAGGATGTTGCCCGTTTATTGAACGTGTGAAAGGCGTGAAGATTCCATGAAATATGTGATCGTGCATGCTGGCGGGATGGCGGGCCATCCCCATGCAGAACTCAATGGTCGAACACCGCTGCAAGTAGCGGCGACACCCCATCTTGATCAGCTCGCTCAAATCGGAGAAGTCGGGCAGCTCATCATCTCGAACGAGGGCGTTCGCCATGGAGGCGGATTACTTGGTGCGGCGATCCTCGGCTATGACCTGAAGAAATACTATCAAGGGCCTGGGCCGTTGGAAGCGGCAAGTCTGGGTGTGTCGGTGACAGAGCACGACGTCGTCTATCGTTGCACGATGGTCACGTTACGTCCTGAGGGCGGCAAGGGTGTCGAGATCAAGAAATTGGGACCCAACGTGATCATGGACGATGCGACAGCCGGGTTGATCGAGACCGAAGAAGCTCGTGAATTGCTCGAGGCGATCAATGAACAGCTCGGGTCAGAAACCATTCAGTTCTACCCGGGTGCAGGCCATCGCCATCTCATGGTGTGGGTGAATGGAAAGCCACGCGCCCACTGCAATGATCCACAATCTTTTCTCGGCCAGTCCATTGCCGATGCCTTACCGACGGGCGACGGCGCGGATATTCTCCGAAAACTCATGGATGCCGCACATGTGATCATGCGTGACCATCCGGTTAACGATGAGCGAATGGCCGAGGGAAAGAAACCGGCCAACTGTGTGTGGTTGTGGGGCGAGGGACGAGCCGTGATGTGGCCGAGTTTGACCGACAAATACGACATCACCGGAGCGATTGTGGCGACCAGCGATGTTTATCGTGGTGTCGGGATCTGTGCCGGTCTCGAGGCCGTCGATCCGGAACGACTCGCCGACGGCGATCTCCGGACCAGGGCCTCCGTGGCGCTGGACGAATTTGCCAAGAAAGATTTTGTCTATGTCCATGCCAGATTGACGGACGAGATTATCCACGGCACCGATATCAAGGCCAAGGTGCGCGGCATCGAAGAATTTGACCGCCACTTGGTCGGCCCATTAGTTGAAGGGCTGACCAAGCAAGGCCCCTATCGATTCCTGGTTGTGAGCGAACACGGGAGAGGCACAGATGGGCCACCACTCTACGCGTTTGGTGAGGGAGGCAAGAAGGGCTTCGGATCGGCCAGCCGTCGCTTCACTGAGTCAGATGCTCACGCTGCGGACACCCCGGCCCGTGATGCCACCAAATTCGCAAACAAGTTCTTCTCCAAAAGCTGAGCATCGTGGCGCTGTTCGTCCAAAAATATGGCGGCACATCGGTCGGGACCATCGAGCGCATCCACCGCGTCGCCGACCAAGTCGCTCGCACACAGCAAGCGGGCAATCAGGTCGTCGTCGTCCTCTCAGCCATGAGTGGGGAGACAGACCGGCTGATCAAGCTTGCGCACGAGGTCACGCCTGTTCCCGACGAACGAGAGATGGACATGCTGCTCTCGACGGGAGAACGTGTCACGATCTCTCTGCTGGCCATGGAGTTGCGCGGGCGTGGCATCAACGCCCGGTCCTTTACGGGCCGGCAGGTCGGCATCATGACCGACAGCGCCCATACGAAGGCGCGAATCGCCCGCGTCACGGCGGACCGTCTCCGTGCGGCGTTAGACCAAGGAATTGTTCCCATTGTGGCAGGGTTTCAGGGTATCAATGAACAATCAGATGTCACGACACTAGGCCGAGGCGGATCCGATCTCTCCGCGGTCGCCGTGGCGGCCGCGCTGAAAGCCAACCGGTGCATTATCTTTACCGATGTGGATGGAGTCTATACCGCGGATCCCAACATCGTACCGGCAGCCAAACGGATCGACAAAATTTCGTACGAAGAGATGTTGGAGATGGCCAGCCTCGGCGCCAAGGTGCTCCAGACCAGATCAGTGGAATTTGCGGCCAAGTTCAACGTGCCAGTCGAAGTGAATTCCAGCTTCAAAGAGGGAAAGGGAACGCTCGTGACGAAGGAAGATACGGACATGGAAGCGGCAGCAGTCTCCGGCGTCACCGGCGACCGGAATCAGGCGAAGATCACGATCGTCGGCGTCCCGGACAAACCGGGCATCGCCGCCAGGATTTTTGGGCCGGTCGCGGAGGCCCATATTAATGTCGATATGATCATTCAGAACATCAGCCAAGCCGCCCTGACGGACCTTTCCTTTACCGTGCCCCGCGCCGATCTCAAGAAAGCCGTGCCGCTCATTCAAGGCGTGGCGAAGGACATCGAGGCCAAGTCCGTGTCGGTGACCGAAGCCATTGCCAAAGTCTCCTTGATTGGCGTCGGCATGCGGTCGCACTCCGGTGTGGCAGCCAAGATGTTCAACGTGTTGTCGCGCGAGGGGGTCAATATCATGATGATCAGCACGTCGGAGATCAAAATCTCCTGCGTGGTAGAAGAGAAGTACCTCGAACTGGCCATGCGCTCCCTCCATTCGGCGTTCGGGCTGGATCAAGCCACGTAAGGTCAGGCAAGGTTTAAATTTCCTGACTATCCCGCGCAAAACCACTCCCTAGTTTTGGCGAATTTCTCAGCACAGTTGTGCTGACAGCCAATCCATTGAATTCATAATGATTTCTCTTGATGAAAGGGGTATTCTTTCGCGCTAAATCCAACAATACGTGCGAGTTTCGCGTATGGCAGACCTCGATAAGAAATCTCTTACCGAAGCCGACATCCGCACAAAGTTCATCACCCCGGCTCTTGTCGGACCAGTCGGCAAGTGGGATGTGATGACTCAGGTTCTGGAGGAGGTCTACTTCACGAAGGGCCGTGTCATCGTCCGAGGGAAAACCGTCAAGCGTGGTGAAGCCAAGAAAGCCGACTATCTGCTCTACTACAAGCCAGGCATCCCGATCGCGGTCATCGAAGCAAAAGACAACAATCACCCTGTTGGCGGTGGAATGTCGCAGGCATTGGAATATGCGGAGATCCTCGATGTGCCATTTGCCTACAGCTCCAACGGCGATGCTTTTCTTGAACACGACCGAACAGGAATGGATGGCCCAGTTGAACGAGAACTGCCGCTGAGCCAGTTTCCCTCACCCGCCGATCTTTGGGCACGATACCAAGGGGCCAAAGGTCTCACGTCCACTCAGGAGCGCGTCGCGGCGCAAGACTACTACGACGACGGGTCAGGTAAGTCACCTCGGTACTATCAGCTCATTGCCATTAATCGGACCATCGAGGCGATTGCCCGTGGCGAGAACCGCATTCTCTTGGTCATGGCCACCGGCACAGGGAAGACCTACACGGCGTTCCAGACCATCTGGCGCTTGTGGAAGTCGGGCGCCAAGAAACGGATTCTGTTCCTTGTCGATCGGAACATCCTCGCCGATCAGACCAAGACCAACGACTTCAAGCCGTTCGGTCAAGCGATGACCAAGATCACCAATCGGACAGTTGATAAAGCCTTCGAGATTTACCTCTCGCTTTATCAGGCGGTCACGGGGACAGAAGAGGAGCAGAACATCTACAAGCAGTTTTCGCCTAATTTCTTCGATCTAGTGGTTGTGGACGAGTGCCACCGTGGAAGCGCGGCCGACGATGCCAACTGGCGCAAGGTGCTGGAGTATTTCTCGTCGGCCACTCAAATCGGCATGACGGCCACGCCCAAGGAGACCAGGGACGTCTCCAATATCGAATACTTCGGTGACCCGCTCTACACCTACTCGCTCCGGCAGGGCATCTCGGATGGCTTTCTCGCGCCATACAAGGTGGTCCGTATCGGCATCGATAAAGATCTAGAAGGATGGCGACCGGAACGGGGGAAGACGGACAAGTACGGTCAGGTCATTGAGGATCGAGAATATAATGTCACTGACTACGACCGTAATCTCATTCTCGAAAAGCGGACGGAGCTTGTTGCGGCGAAGATCACGGAGTTCTTGAAGGCGACCGATCGCTTTGCCAAAACCATCGTATTCTGTGAAAACATTCCCCATGCGGAACGGATGCGTCAGGCACTGGTGAACGCCAACCCAGACTTGGCTGCCGCCAACAGCAAGTATGTGATGCGAATCACCGGTGATAATGAAGAAGGCAAGGCACAGCTCGATAATTTCATCGACCCCGAATCAACCTTTCCCGTCATTGCCACGACTTCGCAGTTGATGTCGACCGGCGTCGATGCACAGACCTGCCATCTCATCGTGCTGGATAAGACCATCAATTCCATGACGGAGTTTAAGCAAATCATTGGTCGTGGAACGCGTATCAATGAAGACTACAACAAGCTCTTCTTCACCATCATGGATTTTAAGCGGGCCACGGCGCTGTTTGCAGATCCACACTTCGATGGCGAGCCTGTCCAGATCTATGAACCCGGTCAGCATGAGTCCCCAGTGCCTCCTGATGAGGTGGACGAGCGGAATGTGGAGAACCCCAATACCTATCCTGACCTTGGCTCGACGGATGGTGAAGAGCCACCGATGGTCCATGAACGTCCGACGAAGTACTATGTGGATGATGTGGAGGTGACGGTCGCCACGGAACGGGTGCAATATCTCGATGAATATGGCCGACTCATGACGGAGTCGCTCAAGGACTACACGCGCAAGACAGTACGGAAAGCCTACACGTCGCTCGATGCCTTCCTGAATGCGTGGAACGATGCCGACCGCAAGCAGGCCATCGTTGAAGAGCTGTCAAACCATGGGGTGTTTCTGGAGGAACTGGCTGAGCAGGTTGGTCCGGGCTTCGACGCGTTTGATCTCATTTGCCATGTCGCCTTCGATCAGCCACCGCTCACACGCCGCGAACGAGCCGACAAGGTACGGAAGCGCAATGTCTTTGCCAAGTATGGCGAGAAGACACGCGCGGTGCTTGAGGCGTTGCTTGAGAAGTATGCCGATGGCGGTGTGAAAAGTGTCGAGTCTCTTGAAATCCTCAAAGTCGATCCACTCACGCAGTTTGGAACGCCCGTGGAAATTGTGAAGCTCTTCGGGGGGAAGGATCACTACATGGCCGCCATTCGAGAACTTGAAACAGCCCTCTATCAGAAAGCTGCCTAGCCTATGTCGAACGTCTCCAATATCGTCAAGACCATCCAGGACATCATGCGCAAGGACGCCGGTACGTATGGCGATGCGCAGCGGCTTGAGCAACTCGGCTGGATGTTCTTTTTGAAGATCTTTGATGATCGCGAAAAAGAATTAGAACTCCTGCGCGACAATTACAAATCGCCATTGCCAAAACATCTACGCTGGTCAACTTGGGCCGCAGATGATGAAGGTATCACCGGAGAACCATTGCTTGAGTTCGTCAACAACACCCTCCTGCCAAAGCTCAAAACGTTGACTGGCGGTGCGGATAAGATCGCTGGTCTCATCCGCATGACGTTTGAGGATGCCAATAATTACATGAAGAACGGCACCCTCATGCGGCAGGTCATCAACAAGATCAACGGCATCGATTTCAATGCGTCCGATGATCGCCATATGTTCGGCGATATCTACGAGAAGATCCTCAAGGATCTCCAGTCCGCCGGGAACGCGGGTGAGTTCTATACCCCACGGGCCGTGACGCAATTTATCGTCGAGCAGGTGAATCCTCGTCTGAAGAAGCACGATACCATCCTTGATCCGGCCTGTGGCACCGGAGGCTTCTTGGTCTGTGCTATTGAGCACTTGCGGAAGCAGGCCAAGACCGAAGCCGATGAAGCGTTCATTCAGGAATGTTTTTCCGGGATCGAAAAGAAGCACCTGCCGCATGTCTTGTGCATGACAAACTTACTGTTGCACGGTATCGATGTTCCCTCCAACGTGCGGCATGACAACACACTGGCCCGTCCGCTACGCGATTGGTCACCCAAGGAGCGGGTCGACGTCATCGTGACGAACCCGCCGTTCGGTGGCATGGAAGAAGACGGCATTGAGGCCAACTTTCCATCAGAGTTTCGAACCCGCGAGACGGCTGACCTTTTCCTTGTCTTGCTCATGAAGCTGCTTAAGCCAGGTGGACGGGCAGGGCTGGTCTTGCCTGACGGGACACTGTTCGGCGAAGGTGTAAAGACTCGCATCAAGGAAGCACTGCTCACAGAGTGCAACCTGCATACGATTGTCCGATTGCCCAACGGCGTCTTCAATCCCTATACCGGCATCCGCACGAATCTATTGTTCTTCACCAAGGGCCAGCCCACCACCGAGGTCTGGTACTACGAGCATCCCTATCCGCCTGGTGCCAAGTCATATAACAAAGGCAAACCCATCCGCATCGAGGAGTTCGAGCCGGAACGAGTCTGGTGGGGTGAGGAATCGAATGGCTTCGCCGCCCGTGTGGAAAACGAACAGGCTTGGCGTGTTTCCATTGACACCATCAGGGCCAGTAACTTCAACCTCGACCTCAAGAACCCGCACAACCCTGACACCGGCCCCGGCGACGTTGACCACCTCTTGCCTGAGTACGAAAGGCTCCTCGCCCAGATTGCCGCAACCCGCGCCGCGCTGAAGGCGGAACTCCAGAACGCGCTCACTGCTACCGCCGGGACTGCTGAATGACGCTGGAGACCTTCTTCGAGAAGTTCGAACTCTTTGCCGATGCCCCTGATGCGGAGGCAAAGGTGCGCGAGTTGGTCTTGGATTGGGCAGTCACTGGAAAACTATGCCACACCGACTCGGCTGAGTGGAGCGAAGGTGTCTTGGGGGATGTAATTGAACTAATCTCGGGGCAACACTTGCTTGGCCATGAACACAATGCAGAGGGCCGTGGTATTCCATACCTCACAGGCCCTTCTGACTTCGGTGAGAAAAACCCGATTCCAACGCGCTGGACCGAGCAACCAAAAGTTACGGCGAAGCCCGGCGATATCTTGATCACTGTAAAGGGATCTGGTGTTGGGAAGACTAATGTCCTTGTTGATCAGCCGACCGCAATCAGCCGTCAGCTCATGGCAATTCGTGTGACCGGTGCTGAACCTGAGTTTGTGCATTTAGTATTGAAACGAGCAGCTGAACACTTTCTGAACACCAAAATTGGCATCGCGATTCCCGGTATCGGAAGAAGAGAAGTTCTCAGCTTAAAAGTCGTTCTTCCGTCCCTCGCCGAGCAGAAGCGGATCGTGGCGAAGGTGGATGAGTTAATGGCGTTGTGTGATCGGCTGGAGGCGCAGCAGCAGGAACGAGCGGCGAAGCACACCACGCTCGCCCGCGCATCACTGGCCCGCTTCGCCGACGCACCTACCCCAGCCAACCTCAATCTTCTCTTCCATAAGTCCTACAGCATCCCCCCCACCGACCTCCGCAAGTCTATCCTCACCCTCGCTGTCCAAGGCAAGCTCGTTCCCCAGGACCCGAACGACGAACCGGCGACTCGCCTCCTCGCACAGATTGCAGAGGAGAAACGCCGCCTCATTGCCGTTGGGACTATTCGAGACAAGAAAGGGCCGCTACCGATTACCGAAGACGAACTGCCGTTCGGGGTTCCGTCTGGCTGGGAGTGGACGCGCGTGTCGAGCATCACGCGCCGGATTCACTATGGCTACACGGCCTCAGCAAAATCCGAACTTAAGGATGTCCGCTTGCTTCGCATTACCGACATCCAGAACAACTTCGTCGATTGGCCTTCGGTCCCAGGCTGTGAGATCGCTAAGGACGACGTTGGCCAATATCGGCTTGGACGTGGCGATATCTTGGTTGCACGTACCGGTGGCACTGTTGGCAAGACCTACCTTGTGCAAGACGTGCCGGTAGTCGCGGTTTTCGCTTCGTATCTGATCCGAATTCAAGGCGCCACATCGCTTCTTGATCGTTACCTCAAACTCTTCTTGGAATCGCCAACATATTGGGTCCAACTGGAGGAAGGAGCGCGTGGCGCAGCACAGCCCAATGTAAATGGACAAACGCTCGGGAACATGGTCGTCCCAATCCCACCCCTCGCCGAACAACGCCGGATCGTGGCGAAAGTGGACGAACTGATGGCCTTGGTAGACCAGTTGGAAACGCAGCTTGCCCACTCCCGCGGTACCGCCGAGAAACTTATGGAAGCGGTCGTGGCAGAGCTGACGACATAGGACTCATATATGCCCAACCATCCACAGCCATCGTTTGACCATGAGGCCACACTGGAAGAACTCGCTGGTGTCTGGAAGAACCGCCGCTTCGACGAGGTTATCGACGATGAGGAGTCTGAGGACATCCAGGTCATCTGCAAACGCGGCACGGAGGAGATCCCCCTCGCGAAACCCAGCCGCGCCTTCTACTTTGGCGATCGAAACCTCTACGACCAGGAAGCAAAGCGGTTCGATCAAGAGGAGAAAGCCCGCATCCTCAACACCGACCAATTTCCCCGCAAACCGGCGCGCTTTGAAGACCTTACGCGATGTGGGAAGTCTGGGATAAGCCCACGCCGCTTTCGACGAGCAAGTTCGCAAGCGAGGAGAAGCTCGAAGAGATGACTGTCACCGGCCAGCATATTGTGTGTACTAGATGATCACTCAGAAAGAATTTCAGGCATTGCTGGATAGCCCTGAAGGACGACGCGTTGAGTTCAAGACGGCATCCGCCAGTTTTCACTTTGAAGAACTGGCTGACTACTGCGTCGCACTTGCCAATGAGGGTGGCGGCGTCCTCATTCTTGGTGTCACTGACAAACGACCACGCCAGGTCGTGGGAACTCGTGCTTTCGAAGAGCCGGGGCGTACTGAGGCTGGACTTTTCGAACGGCTTCACCAGCGAATTCCTATCGAGGAGTATCGGCATGATGGGAAGCGGGTCATACTTGTCCGTGTCCCATCTCGCCTTCCTGGAACGGCCTGGCAGCACAGGGGATCGTTCTTGATGCGGGCGGGCGACGCGTTGGTGCCAATGTCCGATGACCAGCTCCGCCGTATTCATGAGGAGACCGGGCCTGATTTCTCGGCCGAGATTTGTGACGGGGCACATCTTGAAGATCTTGCCTCGGAAGCGATCGACATACTCAGGGCCTTATGGCAGCGCAAAGCTCCCGATCAGGACATCGCGAATCGCCCCGTGGAGCGGCTGCTCATGGATGCTGAACTACTGGTTGGAGGCCGTGTCACATATGCGGCGTTGGTTCTCCTTGGCACCCGAGAAGCCCTTGGTCGCCACTTGGCACAGGCTGAGCTTGTGTTCGAATACCGGCCGAATGAAGTTCCCGGGCCTGCTGCAGACCGCCACGAGTTGCGCCGCGGATTCCTGACTGTGCTGGACCAGGTGTGGCAGCTCGTCAACCTCCGCAACGACAAGCAGCATTTCCAGCAGGGATTGTTTGTCTGGGATGTCCCAACCTTCAATGAGCGTGCGGTCCGGGAAGCCGTGCTAAACGCCGTGAGCCACCGGGACTATCGCCACGGGGGATCCGTGTTTGTGCGGCAATATCCTCGACGGATCGAAATCGTGAGTCCGGGCGGTTTCCCTTCAGGGATTACCAAGGACAATCTCTTGTGGGAGCAGAATCCCCGCAACCGCCGGATCGCCGAGGTTCTGGCTAAATGCGGGCTGGTCGAACGAGCGGGACAGGGCTTCGACCTGATGTATCAAGAGTGCATTCGGTACAGCAAGCCGCTGCCTGATTTCTCACGCACAAGCGAACACTCCGTCTGGGTCACTCTCCATGGCGAGATTCAAGATCCCGAGTTTCTGCGATTTTTAGAGGAGGTAGGGCGCGAGCGTGCAGCGTCCTTCACGACGGAGGATTTTCTCGTCATTGACTTCGTCCATCGGGAGCAACCGGTTCTGGAGTATCTGGCACCTCGTGTTCAGACTCTCCTGGATCAAGGCATCATCGAGCGCATGGGCCGAGGACGGGGCACACGGTATTTGCTCTCGCGGCGATTCTATCGCTTTATGGGGCAAGGTGGTATCTACACCAGAAAGCGAGGTCTCGATCGAGAGACCAATAAGACCCTTCTGTTAAGGCATATCGAAGGATCGGCCGAGTCTGGTGCCAAGCTTGATGAACTTCAGCAGGTACTCCCCGGTCTCAGCCGACACCAAGTACAGACTCTGATCCGTGAACTCAAGCGTGACGGGCGGATTGAAAAAAGAGGAGCTACGAAGGGGGCTCGTTGGTTTTTGGTCAGTGTAAAACGCAATTAGATGCAATGAAAACGCAATTCCGACATAATTATTTATGTAACTTGTTGATAGAATGTCTGTTTTTGAATGCAAGAATATACGAGTGAAGAAAACGAGACAGGCTACTTATCGGAAGTCAATCTGTCCCGAAAGGCGTTCCTCTTTGCCGGATAAGCTGCATGACGGGGGGCGAGACCAGAGCATGCGTCAGACGATGCAGATTCAGAAGGGTCCTATCATGAAAAAACAATATTCTTATACCTACACGGTGCTCAGGTACGTCCACGACGTGACAAGCGGCGAGTTTGTGAACGTCGGGGTGGCGTTGTATGCGCCAGAGGCACGCTATTTAGGAGCGCTCTGTCGACCGACCTATGGTCGGCTCAGCAAAGTGTTTCCTGGAATAAATGCCGAACATTTCAAGACGCTGATGCGCCATATCCAGAATCACTTTGAAGAATCCGGGGAACGTCTTTCCAGTGAATTACAGTTTGCCTCTCCCTCTAACGTGATCGAGATTGCGCAGTCAGTGTTGCCGAAAGATGACAGTTCGTTGCAATGGTCGCCGAGCGGAAGCGGACGCACCGATGATCCGGCACAGGCGCTGGAAAAGCTTTTCAATCGCATGGTGATGCGTTATGAGGATAAGCAAGCATCGAGCACCCGAACCGACGATGATGTCTGGAGGCATTTCAAAAAAGATTTAGAAGGACAACGGATACTCCAGCACTTCCAGCCGAAGACCATCTCCGTTCAGGACGACGAAATTGAATTTCAACATTCTTGGAAAAATGGAAAGTGGCATTGTCTTGAGCCTATCTCGTTCGATATGGCGACAGCCGACAGTATCAGGGACAAGGCGCATCGCTGGATGGGGCAATTGACGAGTGTTCAAGACGCGGTTGATCCATTTAAAGTCTATCTGCTTGTTGGCGCGCCCCAGCAGGAAAGTCTCCTTCCTGCCTTCCAGAAGGCCATGAGTATGCTGAATAGAATTCCGGGAGACAAAGAAATCGTACTTGAAAAAGATGCCCCGGAGCTGGCCGTTCGCATCGCTGGAGAAGTCGCAGAGCACGAGCGCGCAGACTGATCGATGCTTTCCTACGGCGCGCATTCGAAAGAACTGACAATGAAGTTCTTAGCGCCGGTAGGTGATCAACCGATTGAACCTGCTACAAGGAATGGACAGGCTACGCTCAATCCCGCCTGGGTTGCCCTCGTTGAGATATTGGCTCGTATCGAGCAACAACCCTACCACTGGCCAATTGGAAGAACGTTGTTCCAGAAAATTGCCTATGTGGCCACCAATGAAGGCCTACCGACCGGCCTGCAATATCAACGCGGTAGCTTTGGGCCATTTTCTGTAGATCTGAAGGTCCTGGAAGCCAAGCTAATCAATAACGGTTTATTGCAAGAAGAGCGGCAGGGAAAGATGTTCATGGTCACTGTTGGACCCAACTTCACTCGAATCCGTCAGAAGTACACGGCCCAGTTTGAACAGTGGGGCCAGATTATCGATAAGACAGTCGATCTCTTCAGCAGGGTGAACACTGATCAGGCAGAGGTCATCGCGACAGTCCTCTTTGCGGCAGGGGAACTGAAAGATCAGGCTAGGCCCTCTGAAACGGACGTGCTCGATGCGGTCATGCATTGGAAGCAGAAACGCCGCCCCCCTCTTGATAGAGGGACAGTCGCTTCGACTATTCGCAACCTCGCCGCTCTGAAATGGCTCGCGGTTACGCCGAATCCGAATCTTCCTGTTCCTGAGGAGGAGGCCATTCCAGCGTAGATTGCGGACGACCCTCGCATGACGGCCTGGATTCGGTGATTTCCGAGGCTTGCCGTCTCGACAGGGTAGCCCTTCTCCTGATACCCTCTCTTGCCATGACTCGAAGAACCGCTCGACCCAATGCTCCTCACTTGTCTCGTAACCAAGCGTCGAGCCTCGCCCCACAGCTGTCGGCGCATCAGGCTGCAACGTTAGAGATCTATGACACGACCTTGCGCGATGGTGCCCAGGCGGAGGATGTCAGTTTTTCGGCGGAAGACAAGGTTCTCATCGCGCAGAAGCTCGATAGTCTCGGGGTGCATTTCATTGAAGGCGGGTGGCCTGGGGCCAATCCCAAAGATATTGAATTCTTCCGACTGATCAAGACGATTCCGCTGAGGCATGCCGAAGTCATCGCCTTCGGGTCGACCAGAAAAGCCAGCAACACCGTTCGGAAAGATCCGAATCTCCAGGCCTTGCTTGGGGCCGAAACCAAGACGATTACGCTGTTCGGGAAAACCTGGTCGCTCCACGTCACCGATGCACTCAGCATCTCGCTCGCCAAGAACTTAACCTTGATCGCCGATTCCGTGGCCTACCTACGGGAAAAGGGACGCAGGGTGTTCTACGATGCGGAGCATTTCTTCGACGGTTACAAGACCAATCCCGAATATGCGCTCACCACGATTAAAAAAGCGGTGGAAGCCGGAGCCGAGCGGGTCATCCTCTGTGATACCAACGGCGGCACCATGCCGTGGGAAATCCGCGAGATCTGCCGCGTGGTTCAGCAAGAATGTCACGTGCCGCTGGGCATTCATGCGCATAATGATTGCGAAATGGCCGTGGCAAACTCGCTCGTGGCGATCGAAATGGGCATCCTGCAAGTACAGGGGACTATCAATGGGATTGGGGAGCGGTGCGGCAATGCCAATCTCTGTTCGATCATTCCTAATCTCGAATTGAAGATGAAACGGCCGGCCTTGAACGACGGATTGGGCCATTTAAAGGAAGTGTCGGGCTTCGTGACGGAGATCGCGAACCTGATGCCGAACAAACATCAACCCTATGTCGGCGACTCAGCTTTTGCCCATAAGGGTGGGGTCCATATCCATGCAGTGCTGAAGAACCCAGCCACCTACGAACATATCGATCCGGCTCAAGTTGGAAATCGGCAGCGCATGCTGATCTCCGACTATGGGGGGCGGAGCGGCCTTCTCGATAAGATCGAAGCGTACGGGATCAAGCTGTCGAAGGACCATTCCAAAGTTGACGAACTGGTCCATACCTTGAAAGAACGGGAAAGTCAGGGCTATCAATTTGAAGGGGCCGAGGGATCCTTTAAACTGCTGATGCGTAAGGCGATGGGAAGCCATCGGCCCTCGTTTCAACTGTTGGGATTTCGAGTCATTGTCGAGAAAAAACAAGAAGATGGAACGCCTCTCTCCGAGGCGACGGTCATGGTCAAGGTGGGAGAGGTCATTGAACATACGGCGGCGGTTGGTGCTGGTCCGGTCAATGCCCTCGATCATGCCTTGCGCAAGGCATTGGAAAAGTTCTATCCCCAGCTTCGAGAAGTGAAACTGCTTGATTATAAAGTACGGGTCTTGGCGGCCAATCGAGGGACCGAGTCAAAAGTGCGTGTGTTGATCGAATCAGGAGATCACAAGGATAAATGGGGAACGGTGGGGGTCTCAGAAAACATTATTGAGGCAACCTGGGAGGCACTCGTGGATAGTATTGAGTACAAATTGTTGGCCAAGAACTAGTGTTTTTTCGGGAGCATTCGCCAAAAATAATCTTGACAGGTTTCGTAACCTCACGTAACTTAAGTAAAACTCATCGCATTCAGAAAAAGTCGCTTCGAGAAGATAGCGGTGAGTTTTCGCGGTCACGTAGGGGGGTGGCATGAGAAAGGCGGATATTGCTGAAGAACTGTTTAAACAGGTTGGCATCTCGAAAAATGAAGCGTCTGATATCGTTGAGTTTGTGCTGAATCTTCTGAAGTCTGTGTTACAGAAGGGAGAATCGGTCAAGATCGCGGGGTTCGGGAATTTTGTCGTGCGGAGCAAGGGCGCACGTAAAGGACGAAATCCTCGAACTGGAGAAGAGATTGGAATTACCCCCCGGCGAGTCGTGACATTTCGGCCGAGCCAAGTATTCAAGAAGTACGTCAACTCATAGCAGGATGCTGAAAAAAACCGCCCGCTTCGTTCTCGCATCGCTCAAAGCCTCACCGTACGACATCCTGTACGACTCGGCTTCTCGCACGCTGCGGCCTTGCCGGCGGTCTTTTTGATCATCCTGCTGAACAAGGCAGTTCGGTCAACAACCGGCTCGGCTCCGCCGACAAACCACAAGGGATACCGTGAGGCCGGTCATGGGAACTGAGCCCAGGCTGGGGAGCAAGGTCTTCTATAAGATCGGAGAGGTCAGTCAACTGACCAGACTTCCGGCGTATGTACTTCGTTTTTGGGAATCGCAATTCGCATTTTTAAAGCCTAAAAAAAGTCGAGGCAATCAGCGTCTCTATGTTCAACGCGATATCGAAACCCTGCTGGAAGTCAAACGCATGCTCTACGAGGAGGGACATACCCTTGAGGGCGTTAAGCGTTACTGGGTCCGTCGGGGGCGGGCGGCGTCACGTCGGCTGCGCCCAAAAGAGATCGCAAAAAAGTTGAGAGGGGATCTCCAAGTTATTCTCAAGATTATCGACTCGCATTCGCCATGAAAACATGGCAATCTCACCGAGGGTATCCTCTGCACATCAGCCAAGGTGGGGCTCTGCGGAACACAGAATATGTCGGGGCGTAGCGCAGCCCGGTAGCGCACTCGCTTGGGGTGCGAGTGGTCGTGGGTTCAAATCCCGCCGCCCCGACCAATGACGTGAGACGTGAAGGTGAAACGTTAGGCGTGTCGGAGTGAGACAAGAAATTCTCCGGCCCCTCACCCCTTACCGATGTAATTGGGAGCTGCCTCGGGCAGCTCTTTTTGTTGAAGGCCTCTATGCGCATTCTCGTGACCAACGATGACGGCATTCAATCTCCCGGGATCATCGCATTAGCAAAGGCCTTGGCCGCGATCGGTGAAGTGTGGGTGGTCGCTCCAGATCGGGAGCGGACAGCCGTGGCTCATGCCGTGACTTTGCATAAGCCCTTGCGTCTCCACCAACTCGCTCCACGCACCTACGCCGTGAACGGAACCCCGGTGGATTGTGTGAACCTCGCGTTGCTGAAAGTGATGCCCAAACCGCCCGCGATCGTCGTATCGGGTATTAACAAAGGCGTCAACCTCGGCGATGATGTGATGTACTCGGGCACCGTTTCCGCGGCTATGGAAGGTACTATCCTTGGTGTACCGTCCGTGGCTGTTTCCCAAGAAGGGCAAGGTCAATTTCGATTTGAGGTCGGCGCGACCTATGCCGCGCGCGTGGTCCGCCTTATCCTTGCTCAGGGACTCCCCGAGGAAACCCTGTTGAATATCAATATTCCGAACCGCCCCCGGCATGAGATCAAGGGGGTCCGGATCACCTGCCTGAGCCGCAGGAGGTTTCATAACCCGATTATTGAAAAACTGGATCCACATGGGCGCAAGTATTACTGGATTGCTGGGGAGCGAATTTCGTGGAGTCGCAGTAAGGACGCCGATCACGAGGCGATCGAAGACGGTTTTGTCTCCATGACACCGGTCCGTCTGGATAGTACCCACTATGGAGTACTGGATCAGTTCCGTGCGTGGGAGCCGCTGGTGACTCGGGGGGGCAAGAAGTCCTCATCACCCCAACCGTCTATTGGTCGAACCAGGAAGGTCACATCGTGATCGGAGGACTCATCGAAACAATTATCGGTGAGCTGAGCCGATTTGTCATTGCCTGTATTTCAAGATTTGGCTATGGGGGAATTCTCTTCACCATGGCCGTTGAGAGTGCCTGCATCCCCTTGCCCAGCGAAATCATCATGCCCTTCTCCGGGTATCTTGTCACGACCGGCGAATTTACCATGCTGGGTGTGACCCTGGCTGGTGCGGTCGGCAACGTGCTCGGTTCGATCGTGGCTTACTACGTAGGAGTCTGGGGTGGACGACCGTTTGCCGAGCGCTATGGACCATATTTCCTCGTCTCGCATCACGATCTGGATATCGCCGATCGGTGGTTCGCCAAATATGGGGAAGCCGCGGTCTTTTTCAGTAGAATGCTCCCGGTCGTGCGCACGTTCATTTCGCTTCCTGCGGGTATCGCGAGGATGAATTTTCCACGGTTTGTCATCTTCACCTTTGTTGGGGCGTTACCCTGGTGCTATCTGCTGGCCTATATCGGCTTGCGCATGGGCGAACAGTGGGAACATCTGCGCGATTACTTTCACCAGTTTGATATCGTCATCGGACTCTTCCTCGCGGCAGCCGTCGGGTATTTCCTGTGGTCGCATTGGCCGAGACGACGACCAAGTTCCAGCTCCTAACCCCTCATGCTCACGTTGTTCAATACCCTGACTGGGCGGCAAGAAGCGTTCGAGCCGATCGAACCGAAAAAGGTCCGCATGTACGTCTGCGGGGTGACGGTGTATGACTATTGCCACATCGGTCATGCACGCAGTGCGTTGGTCTTCGACGTGCTTCGGCGATACTTGGAATACGGCGGCTATGCCGTGACCTTTGTGAAGAACTTTACGGATGTCGACGACAAGATCATTAAGCGAGCCAATGAGCAGGGCATTTCTTGTGATGCAGTGACGGCCAAATACATTCAGGCGTATCACGAGGACATGGGTAAGCTGGGAGTCAAGAGCGCCACGCAGGAGCCGAAGGCAACGGAGCATATCGGCGACATCATTCAGCTGACGGAGAAATTAGTCGCGAAGGGGTTGGCGTACACCGTGGATGGGGACGTGTATTTTGCTGTCTCGAACTATCCACATTACGGACGATTGTCGAAACGACGACTTGAGGACTTGCAAGCCGGTGCGCGGGTGGAGGTAGATGAGCGCAAACGTCATCCGATGGATTTTGCGCTCTGGAAACGCAGTAAGCCGGGTGAGCCGTCCTGGGAGGGTCCTTGGGGACCAGGTCGACCAGGCTGGCATATCGAGTGTTCCGCCATGTCAATCCGACATCTTGGGGAAACGTTCGACATTCATGGCGGAGGGATGGATCTCATTTTCCCCCACCATGAGAACGAAATCGCGCAGTCATGTGGCGCAACAGGAAAGGAATTCGCACGCTACTGGATCCACAATGGGTTTGTTCAGATCAACCAAGAAAAGATGTCGAAGTCGCTGGGAAACTTTTTTACAATCCGGGAAATTTTTGAGAAATCAGAATGGTCTGAGGAAGTGACTGGCGAAATCCTTCGATATTTCCTCTTATCGACGCATTACCACGGGCCGCTCGATTTTTCCGATCAGGCCCTAAAGGAAGCCAAGAATGCCTTGAATGGCTTCTACGACCTCTTTCATCGACTCAAGGAGACCGACGGGTTGGCTGCAGCTGGCGATGGGAGGCTCACAACCGCCGTTCAGCGAGTAAGAAAGTCATTTGCCGACGCAATGGATGAGGATCTCAATACCTCAGCTGCCATTGCAGCATTACAAGGTCTCCGGAGTGATGTGAATAAGATGATCGACAAGGGTCTTTCAAACGAGGAGCGCAAACAGGCCAGACAGGAATTTCGCTCGCTCGGTCAGGTCCTGGGGCTGTTTCAGTCGGACACATGGCAGTTTAATCCGACTGTTCCACATGCTGCAACAAACATTGGCCCTGGCATACCTCTCTCATCACAAGGAAAGCACTCACCCACTGGCGCTCAGTCAGGGCCAATAGCAACGGTATCCGACAGCGAGATTGAAGTCAGAATTGCGGAACGAATAGACGCGAAGAAGCGTAAAGACTTCAAGCGGGCCGATACAATCAGGGAAGAGCTCAAGTCTCTGGGAATTACGATCGAGGATAAGCCCGATGGCACCAGTCGGTGGAAGCGCTGAGGCGCAAGATATTCTCTACGGACTCCATGCCGTCAGGGAAGCGCTGAAAGCCGGACACAGACCATTGCAGCGCATATTGGTTCTCCGAACTGATAAACAGTTTACTGATCTCGTCCAGCTTGCCCGGTCGCGCCGCGTTCCAATTCATGTTCAGCCTCTCGAATCCTTCGATCGATTGGTTCCCCACGGCAAGCACCAAGGGGTGGTCGCCTTTGCCGCGGCCAAGGCCTATCAGACCGAGGAGTCGATCCTGGCTCGTGCGGCAGCACGGCATGAGCCTCCATTGGTCGTGCTCCTAGACGGAGTCGAAGACCCCCACAACCTCGGTGCCGTACTTCGGACAGCGGAGGGAGCCGGGTCACATGGCGTGTTTATTCCCGAGCGCCGAGCAGCCGGTCTGACTTCGGTGGTTGCCAAAGCGTCGGCGGGCGCCATCGATCACATTCCCGTGGCGCGTGTGACAAACATGAGCCGATCGATCGAATCATTGAAGGCTGCCGGCGTGTGGATCTATGGAGTGACGCCGTCAGCCAAGAAGCTGTTTACGGACGTTGACTTCCGAGGACCGATTGGGTTGGTCCTCGGAGGGGAAGGAATGGGTATCCGACGCGGTGTCCTGCAGCATTGTGATGATTGTGTCCGTATTCCACTCAGGGGAAAGGTTCAATCACTGAATGTATCGGCTTCCGCCGCGATCGTCTTGTATGAGGCTGTGCGGCAGCGCGGTTGCTCGAATCAGCATGCGGGCGACTCACCGGATTCGTAGTGCGCCCCCCTGAATAGCCGTCTTCAGCAATTGAGCGGTGTTCGAGACGCGCATTTTCTTCATCATATTGGCACGGTGCGCTTCCACCGTCTTGACGCTGATTTTCAGCCGTTGGCCGATTTCCTTGTTTTTGAAACCCGCCCAAATCAGTTCAAGAATCTCTTGCTCGCGAGACGTGAGAGATTCAGGCCGCCGAGTGCGAGGAGGAGGTTGAAGGTCTGCAAGAGATTTGCGAGGACGCGGCCTCTCGGTTGCTTTAGCCATGATGATGAGTTCTCCTTTGATAAAAATCGAGTTCAGGTATACTCACTGTGAGCCAACTACTTAGATGATTATGGAATGAACAGGAATAAATGTAAATAAAGGTAATTCGGCCCTAGTAGGGTTGCTAGGTAGGGAAAGCACTCTGAGCAATTATGCATGAAAGCCACGTGCTCTTGCAGCTGCTGATTGCCGGCCTCTTCGGCGCGTTGATCGGGAGTTTTCTGAATGTCTGCATTTATCGGTTGCCACGACAGGAATCGATCGCATGGCCTGGGTCGCATTGTCCAGCCTGTTCCTATGCGATCGCATGGTACGACAATATTCCCATTGTGAGTTATCTGATATTGGCCGGACGGTGTCGGCACTGTGGTGCGCGCATCCCCTTCCAATATCCAGTGGTCGAAGCTCTGAATGGTCTCGGCTATGTAGGGATTCTCTGGGTATTTGGGCCTAGCTGGGAAGCGATGGTGTACGGGGTCCTCTATTCGTTATTGCTCGTTGTTGCCGGAACAGACATTTCCCATAAAATCATTCCTAACGTCATCACCTTTCCTGGGATTGTTATAGGCCTGATCAGCGCCGCAACAATTCTCCCGCTTGGGCTCGTCAATGGCTTACTTGGGTTGCTCGTTGGTGGAGGAATTCTCTGGCTGCTCGCATGGGCGAGTCCCTATCTCTTTGGGAAGGAGGGGATGGGCGGCGGAGATATCAAGCTTCTCGCGATGATTGGGGCATTTCTTGGGTGGAAGCCGGCGGTGATGACGATCATGGTGGGGTCCTTTCTAGGATCACTGGTCGGACTGACCCTTATCGCCTCAAAGGTGATCAAGCGGGAGGATTATATTCCATTTGGGCCTTTTCTCGTATGTGGGGCTCTTGTCGCGCTCTTCTTCGGGCAATCAATCCTCGATTGGTACCAAGGTCTCCTGGCTGGATAGTGGTTCTGCTGGCCGATTACAGGCAATACCAACTGTATCTTTTCTGTTAACAACTGTATCTCTTCGGTCTGGTGCCTTCATCTAGGGTCCTATTCCTAGTCATGGGCGTTCCTGTTCGGCCTCCTTCCCCGTTACATCACTATTTCTGCATCATTTCGATGTCTTAGAGACCTCCGGTCAAGGCCTGCTGAGTGTACAAGCAATTGACATGACGATCGGCGACCCGCGGCACGAGTTTTGAGATACCGCTACGCCAGTCAACCGGGCAACGATCTTAGAGGAGATCATGAAGCAAGAAGGCAAAACGCTCACGGAGCTCATCGTGGTCGTAGGAATACTTGGCATGGTGGCAAGTATGGCCATACCAAACTTCATGGTTCTACACTCCCGTGCGCAGGTTCGCTGTGCCACGGAAGAGATCGCCTCGGAGCTACGACTGGCCAAGCAACTTGCCTTAACCACCCGTGATCAAGTTCGCATCGTCATTGATATGGACCGGCAGGAACTGGTCACGCAATTCGTGACCCGTGGAACGACGCATCATGTCTACCGCTATGGAGGAAAAGGTCTTGTCATAGAAGAGCCCAGCGCGGGCCTGGAGATTGCCTTTTATCCAAGCGGACGCTCAGCCACGGCGACAACCATCCCAATCCACAGTCTGGAAGGACAGACCCAGAAGCTGACGGTGAGCATCACGGGTCGGGTATCCCTTTTATGAGACGAGTACTGACCCATAGCGGCTTTAGTTTGGTCGAGGTGATGGTGGCGATGATGATATCCGGCATTGCGCTGATGGGCACGTTGGGAGCCGTGGAAATCTCGTCGAGGCACGCACAATTGGGGGGCTTAAGCACGAAGGCGCTGGAACTCGCACAAGGGAGATTGGAAGCAAAGCGCTCAGTCCGATGGCAGTCGCTTCTCGAAGACGATCTCGATCATGACGGTATTCCAGAAACATTCATGGTCGATGACGGTGTAGGCAGCGATAGAGCCGCAGGCGACGGCATTTACACAGCCATGTACGAGCGTGACGGAGTGTCGGTCGTGTGGACGATCGAGGGCGATGGCCCTGGGCCGCTGAGTGCTGCCGGTATGGTCACAATCCGTGCGGTCGCGTCCTACCCTGGGTTGGGTGGACACAAGAGAGACGTGCAGGTGGCGACGCTGCGGACCAATCCCAATTTTGTGGGGCAACGATGAATCACGCACAACTCGTTATCAGACAGCGTCGGGTGATCAGAGAATTGAGCGATCAGTCCGGCGTCACCTTGATGGAACTGCTGATCAGCTTGGCCATCGGGAGTGCGGTATTAGCCGCAGCGTTGAATACTTTCTCAATTGCTCAGGCCCACGCCGACAGGCAGTATCGGGCCTTCACCCATCAGCAAGATCTACGAGTAGGGTTGGAAGTGTTTGAGCACGAAGTGCGATTGGCGGGGGCTGACTCAATAGTCACGGCGAATCATGGCGAGTTTCAATTTGATGCCAATCTCCGTGGGCAGCGGACCAAGACAACCGCTGTCATTGTTCCTGGCCAATCTATCCTCTCAGTGCAAGATGGCAGCGGATGGGGGGAAGGAAAAACCGTCATCGTGTGTGGTCCACGCACGTGTGAATCACACCGACTTGCGCGCACAGGGCAACGGTCAGAATTAACACTGGTCGAACCGGTTGGAGCACCAATCGCAGCAGGGGCATCCGTGGAAGTCCGTAATCACGTTCGCTACTACGTGAAGATGAATGAGGATGGAACGTTCAAGCTCATGCGAATGGTGGATGGAGGCGCAAGCGTGCTGATCGGAGCGCTTGCAGGTCTCCGGTTTTCCTATTGGGACGATATGGGAAAGACAACGAACCAAATGTCCCACGTCAAGCGGGTCGTACTAGAGATCTCGTCAAATCAACCTCTACACAGCATGGTGCGGGAAGTGAGCATTCGGTCATAGGGGGAAAGAAGAAATGTCACGTCGTAGTATTGGAGAAAACCAACAGGGTATTGCGCTACTTGGGGTTATGGCCATAGTTCTTATCTTATCGCTATTTGCCACGACGCTCTTGAATTTGGCTGGACAGGAAGCCGTGAGCGCCGGAGCCGGTAGTCAGGCAGCAATTGCTCAGCAACTTGCCGATGCTGCCGGCGAGTTGGCGATAGCCTGGTTTCATGATCCACATGCGACAAGCCTGGATCCAAGGCTCGCGAGTCTTCCTGGGAAACGCAATCATGATATGGAAGGAACGCCTTCCTTTTTCGATCCAAACGGCCGTTCACAGTTCGTGGGTACAATCGGTCAACCAGATCTGAATCTAGCTGCGGACAACTCGGTGGACAATCAGATTCTGAACGATCCTGAGGTCGGGATGTTTCGTGCCATGCATGACTTAGGACAGGTCGAAGAGCTGAAGGTGTACGCGCCATCGAATCCCGGTCTCCTCTGCACCATCGATGCAACGATTGCCACGCACGCGACTCCGTCTGTCAAGCACTCAGTCGTGCTGCAGTTGGGCGCACTCCGTCTACGGCCGCTGAGTGCAGCGGTACAAGTGGCTCGACATCTCGGGGGATTTCAGCTGGGACATGAATCACCAGTCAGAGTTCATTGGGGTGATGTCCGAGTCGGAGAGGACCTGGTGCTAAGCCACGAACATGATCTTCCTGTCAAAAGTGCGATTACCTCCCTGACAGGGCAGGGTTATGAGGAGGCGGCTCAGCACGAGGATCGTTGGACGGAAGCCTGGATAGGAGGACAAGTTCGAGTGACGCAACCCTCACCTGAGCAGGCTCATGGTTTCTCATCCAACATTCATGAAAAACAGAATCCGGTGCCGGGCGTTCGATTCGACCAGTGGACCTACGAAGATCTGAAGCAGATGGCCAAGCGATTCGGCCGCTACTTCGGGATCGACCGAGACGGTCTCCTTTACCCACAAGGCATCATCGAGCCGGGCCGAGGCCTCTCCCCCGATGAGGTGTTGAAGTCCCAGGTGTCAGGTGATCAACAGGGGTTGATTTTCATCGATACGCTCGACCAAACCCCACCGCGCTCAGACAACCTCGGCGTGCTCAGATTGCGGAATCCCTACTTCGAAGGCATCTTGATGGTGCAGGGGCATGTCGTACTCAACCCGCATGGATCGGGATCATCTATTCGAGCCATGAGCCCACCACACATTGGGCAGGAGAATAGTCCAATCCGGCTGCCCATCCAACTCCCAGGGATACATCTCAATGGTGTGCTGTATGCCAATGGCAACATTATCGTAGATGGGGTAGTGAAGATCTACGGAGCTGTCGCGACTGAAGGAACGATAACGGCGTCATCGGCGGGAGGAACGCTTGAGGTGTGGTACGACCATGATCTTGGACAAGGATTCTTTCGGGGATTGCCAGTCGTGTATCGCGCTCCGGGAACATGGATGGTCAGGTATTGATGTGGAGCAGCTACAAGAACAATATTCAAAAAACAACTTCTTATTGGCCAAATTAAAGGATGATATACAATGATTGCGCAAGGCGTTGGAACACAGAATAAAAGGGAAGTCCTCTCGGTTGCGAGCCTAAGAAAACCTATGGCCCCATCACCTCGCAAAGTGACGATGGTGCGCAGCCTCCTGGACTGTATTACCTATCGTGGCCTCATTAGTCAGTCAGATCTCGATGCCGCGGTCGAAGAATCCCTCTCCCGACAAATCGATCTTGAGTCGATCTTGATTGAGAAGTACCGGGTGCCCAAAGCCTCGCTTGGATTAGCCCTCAGTGAATTTTACCAATGTCCGTACGTTCCATATGATGAGCGAACCATTATCGACCCAGAGTTGTTGAAAAATCTTAGCTTTGATTATCTCAGAAGAAACTCCTGGATTCCCCTGAAGCGCCAGGGCATTGTGCTCGACATCGTCATCAACGACCCCCACGATTTGGAAAAGGGATTGGATATCCGACGAGCGTTCCCAGGTACAACGGTTCGGTTTTCAGTCGCATTGCGCCGAGACATTGAGCAATATCTCCTCGTTGCAACTGGGCAGGCTAATGGTGGGTCAATTACCGAAATCCTCGGAGAATTGGTTGATGAGGCAGGAATTGAACGAGGTGGTGATGCTGAGGTCGGAGAAATCGATGAGAACGACTCCGCGATCGTTCGTTTAGCCAATCAGATTATTGCCGAAGCCTACCGACTGGGAGTGTCCGATGTACACGTGGAACCCTATTCGGATCGCAAAGAAACGGCTGTCCGGTTTCGAGTTGACGGAACCTGCTTTACCTACATGCGCATCCCGGCCATCTATCGACGCGCGATCGTCTCCCGCCTTAAAATCATGGCGAACTTAGATATTGCCGAGCGACGCAAGCCTCAAGATGGAAAGATTCGTTACAAGCTGGCGAAGGATCGAGAAATTGAATTGCGGGTGGCGACCTTGCCTACGGCTGGAAACAATGAGGATGTCGTCCTGCGCCTCTTGACCGCCAAAGAAACCATGCCATTGGAATCCATGGAGTTTTCCCCCGGTGTGTTACAGACGGTGAAGACCCTCTCCGAGCATCCATATGGCATCTTCCTATGCGTTGGACCGACCGGTTCAGGAAAAACAACGACACTACACGCGGTGATGAAACACATCAACACCGACGAGCGCAAGATCTGGACGGCGGAAGATCCCATCGAGATCACGCAGGAGGGGTTGCGACAGGTGCAAGTTCATCCGAAGATTGGGTTTACCTTTGCCTCGGCCATGCGCGCCTTCCTTCGAGCTGACCCGGATGTCATTACGATCGGCGAGATGCGTGACAAAGAAACTGCAGATATTGCCATAGAAGCCTCGCTGACCGGTCACCTCGTGATGAGTACGCTGCACACGAACAGTGCCGTAGAAACCGTGACTCGATTACTTGACATGGGTTGTGACTCGTTTAATTTTGCGGATGCCATGTTGGGCATACTGGCCATGCGTCTCTGTAAACGGATCTGTTCTCACTGCAAAGAGCAGTACCATCCGACACCACAAGAATATGACGAGCTTGTACAGGGATATGGAGCAAGATATTGGGACAAACTTGGAGTCACCTACACCGACGATCTGATGCTCGCTCGTGGAAAGGGTTGCGAGGTCTGCAATCAGAGTGGATTTAAGGGGCGTGTCGGTCTCCACGAACTTCTTGTTGGATCGGAAGACATCAAGAACCTCATTCAAAGCAGGGCACGCACAGCGGAAATCCTCAGTGTGGCCATGCGAGACGGAATGGTGACGCTGTTACAAGATGGCATCCAAAAAGTGCTGAAAGGGATTACGACGTACCGCCAAGTCCGCGCTGTCGCGATGAAGTAGCATCAACCGATAGGGAGTGCTGCTAGGGGGTCCGTTCCAATAATAGGACGAAAGCTTTGAGCCTCATAAGGATATCAGGGGGCACCCTGATAAACTCCAGCCCACACCGATTCTCTGAAACCCAACGAACGGCAGCCAGTTCAATGGCAACCTGAGCCTCTCCGTTTAAGAGATCAATCTCCAGCGGCACGTAGCTTGAGACCGTTGGAACGTATTCGGCCGTAATGGCGCAGCCCTGGACCGAGAGGTTCAGCACGGTGCCATGTACTTGTTGGTCGAGGTTCCCAAGGATACAAGGAAGTTGAACGGCAAATCGTTGAACCTTCCGGGAGTTGGGCCCCATGAACTTTCCTTGCCTATCGCGAGCTACAGGTGTGCTGATATTTTCAACAAGCGGACATTCGAAACCATTCCAACATAATGAGAACCCTAGTGGCGATTGGCCATTCTGTCAAAGACGGTCGTGGGTAAACTGTACGAAACCGTACAGCATCCACGCCGAAAATTGTCGTGCAGGAGCGCGAAAAATGGCCGAAGTGTATGGGCTTCACCGATAAATGAACCTAGTGAAATCAGGAGGTTATAGAGATACAACATCCTTCCTGGAACGGCATGCCCCTTGCTCGTTCAGGAGGCGCTATGCTGTATCACCGACAGGTAACTACTAGACAGGGCAGGAAAAACCAGCAGGGCTTCACGCTGCTGGAGATCATGATCGTGGTGGTGATTATTGGGATCACGGCTGCGCTGGCCGTTCCCAACTTCACCTTGATGTATGCTCGCCACGAGCTCTACCAGGCGACCACGAGCCTGTATAACCGATTGATCTTTGCTCGCTCTGCGGCCATCAGCCGCAATGCCATGATTGTGGCGACACCTGCCAATGTACTGGGGGCACAGAGTCAAGTCGTATTCACTCCTCCTTTAGGTATCGAAACCTTGCCCTTCAACGTGAACTTTGTCCTTCCGTTGCCGGCAACGCCGATCGGGTTTACACCTAGAGGATTGAGCACCATCCCTCTCGCAACGACGACGATTCAGCTTCAGAGCGTTCGAGATCCTGCGTTGATTTATTCGATCTCGTTGGCGCCGTCCGGTAAGGTCACCTGGTGCAACCGCCAAATCAATCCGTGTCTTCAGAACCAGTAGAAGGGAAGCAGGTGATGCGATGAAGGTCAGAAACGAAAAGGGCTTTACCCTGGTGGAAGTCTTGGTGTCGGCCGCCGTCCTCGGTGTGGGTGTGATGGGAATGGCTGCGATGCAAGGCATGGCCTTTACCAAGAATGTCGATGCCAATGATCTCTCGGTGATCACCAACATCGCCTCGGACATGATGGAACGGATTCAGGCTAATCGACAGTATGCGTGGGGCTACCACAATCTTCAGACGGTCGGTCCAGGGAATTGTGCTGCGCTTCCTGCTCCCACGCCCTCAGGCGTCGTCCCCGGGAGTAATTTCCTCAATATCACCCGTGTCATTCAAGGTGATTGTACGCAATGGCGAACACTGGTCTTGGCATCCAACCTTAACAATGTGCAGGGTTTGGTGCAGGTGAACAGCGCCGGCCCTCCAGGCAATATGGTGTTACAGAGTGCGAGGCAGGTCGTGGTCCAGATTCAGTGGAACGATCGTGGTCCTGGACAACGACTGAGGACGGTCGCGTTTCAAACAACGCTCGTTCCGGAATAAGTATGCCAGAGCCCAGGAAGAAAAAGGATGCATCCATGATTACACCTGAGGACTCGGACGGATTGAATCAACGAGGATTTACCCTGGCAGAAATGATGGTGGCCACGATGATGACCACAGCGATCATTGCGGCTGGGTTAGGAGCACTCACGGTCACGCAAAAGACGACGAGAATGACCAATCAAGTGGTCAATACCCAGGCAACCGCCAGAACCGGGCTCGACATGATTACCGCGGATCTCAAACTCGCAGGGTTTGGCATGCAGGGACTGGCGGGGACCCANNGGGGCCCCCGCCGTTACCTGCGGCTGCGGTGCAAGGGACGGTGGGCAACTGCGTCGTGAATAATAGGCCTGCGGCTCTGGTTCCAGGGGATAATAATCCTGGCGGTCCGGATCTCGGGCCCGATTCCATATCCATGGTCGTGCCGATGACAAATTCAATTGCTGCCGTTGGCGCGTTGTGGCAGGTGAATGTTCCGGTGGCGCCTGGGACGATCGGTGGTGCAAATCAACCGATTGCCACTATCCCTTTAATGAACAACGCAGTCAATGGGATGGGTGCGGTGATTCCCGGCGGAATCGCTGCGTTGCCTGGAATGGCGGTCTCGATCGCGGGTGTCGCAGGCTCACGAATTGCTCCTGGTGGAGCCACTCCTGCCGGATTAAATTTGACTCCGGCGATACCAGCCCTTCCAGCATTTAGCCATGGCACACAAGTCTACTTGCTCCAGTGCATCACCTACCAGGTGATTCCTCCGCCGGACGCGCTGAATCTGTGCCAGGGGAACGCCCCGTGCTTGGTCCGAGGCGTAGCGCCAGGAGTCCCTCCTGCGAATGCTCCGCCTAATTGTAATAATCCGAATCCGAATCCGCTCTTACCCCATCCCTGCGTCCCGATCATGGATGGAGTGGAAGACCTTCAGTTGGCCTACGCGTGCGACGGCTGCAACATGAACATCAATGGAGGAGTCCCAGACAACGCCATTGACGACTTAAACGCATCCAATTCATTCGATCAGGGAGACTTCATGGCCGGCATCACCGGCGTCAATTGGTTTCTCCCTCCAAGCGCCGCGATGACGACCGACAAGATCCGCATGGTGCAGGTGAGCATCGTGGCAAGGCAAACCAGGACGGATCAAGGAACGGGCGAAGGAGTGGTCACTCTTGTGCAAAATACCAATACGATTCCGACCGTCAGCGATCATAACCATGCGAACGGAGTTTTTGCCCTTGGCGATAACAGCACGCCGGCGCAACAACAAGCGTATCTTCAGTTTAGGAGACGGATTCTGACACGGACAGTCGAACTCAGAAACCAGAGGTATTAATGATGAAATCAGCGGATAGGTTCAAGAATCTGAGACGAAGAGCGCTCGACGAACAAGGGGTATCATTCATGACCGTCATGATCATCACGCTCATGGCTGGTGCACTGGGTGTTGCGGCCTTGACGATGACGGGGCTTGAAAATTCAACCGCTGGAGCGATGCGCATGGTGGAAGAAGGAACCGATGCGGCTGAATCCTGTGTCGGGATGAGCGTGAAGGTCATCAAAGAAACGATCGATAATGGAATTGTTGATCCAGCCCTGACCGCAGCAAATGGGGGACCGGTTCCTACGACCAACGCAGTAATCTTAGGGCAAGAGATTAGTTTTATTCGAAACAGTCCGGATGTTGCCTGGGGGGGAGGCGCTGCAGTTCCGAACATTGTCATGAATGTCAATAACTACATTGTAAATGGTGACATTGACTCTCAGTTCGTGAAGCTCAGTCCAGGGCAAGCCGATGATGGAGGAGGACAGAGTCCGCCCGTGGACGTATTTTTCCGAATAGACTGCCAGGCCGTGAATGCCGCGACTGGGGCAACGAGCCGCGTCATTGCCGAATATCAATGTTTCAAGAAGGGGGATTCCTGCCTGCAACGTTTCTCTTAGGCGAAATGTTTCGATAGGTACTCTGAGAGAGAAGAGGAGACGAAGAGACATGATAACTCCCCAAAGATGGATGAACGGGAACCGGATGACCTCCTACGGACTAGCCCTAGGACTTGTGGTAATGAGTGGGTTTCATTCCGAATCAACTCAGGCGGATCAACAGCCTCCGATGATGACGGTCGGGTATCAGACCGGAACCATTACGGGCATCTATGAAACAACATTCCAGATTGATCATAGGACATATAGTCTTACCCCAGACGTGGTGCTCTTGGACCGTCACGGAGACGAGTTGAACGTCCGCTATCTTCGGGTCGATATCGAAGTAAAGTACCACCTTCAAAAGGACTCAAAAGACAAGATCGACCGGATGATTCTCATCTTGCCGGAATAGTGTATGTACGAGGAATTCTCCGTGAGAGAACCATCATGACGTTAGAGAAGAGGGAGGGGGCCATGAATAGCCGGAACCTTGCACTTCGTGGAACCGCCATGCTCGCATTGGTCGGATGTCTTGTGGGGGCTGGTACGGTACAAGCCCAAACGATGGACCAATACTACGGAGTCCCTCCCTTTGTCAGCGATCAGGTTGCGCCCAATATTATCTTGGTCCTCGACAACTCCGGTAGCATGAGTGGCCTCGGGTGTGACCGCAATGATGACGGAGACTGTGTCGATGCGGCCGATCTCGTATTCACGGATACGACAAACTGGTCCGGGTACTTCGATTCACTCACTTGCTATACCTATGACACCGGGGATACACGGTTTGAACCAGCTACGAGCAAAGCGACGTTGGCAACGGCTTGTTCGGGCACGCAGTGGGATGGGAACTTTTTAAATTGGGCTACGTTCCGTCGCTTTGATGCGCTCAAAAAGGCTATGAGTGGGGGCGATTGCTTTGTGGCACGCGCAGCCGATGGAACGTGCCCAACGAATGGAAGCCCTGCACTAAAAACGGTACGAGCGCAGGCGTCAGGGGTAAATACGGAAATTGCACTCGTGAATTTTAGCGGTGGTGCCGGGGCCAATACCTATATGGGAAGGATTCCTTCAGCTGATAGAGGGGGTAATCCAGCAACGATTTATATCGGCACCGACGATGCATATTTCTGCGTCGACAACGACAGCACTTTTGATATCAACTGCGGTGATAGCTTCAGCCAGCGCAAATATGAACTTAAGATCGGGTACAGTGTCGAGCCAACTGGGGTTATCCAACAGATCGGAGCCTCTGCCCGATTTGGCCTGTTTGAATTTAAACCAACCGGCGATGGTGCCCGTATGTTGGTGGGTGTGGGGTCTCGTCAATCAATCGATTTCAGTGGCACGACGGTGGAGACTTTCAACACGAACACAGCTGCCATGCTTGATGCAGTTCAGGAATCATTCCCATCAACATGGACACCACTCTCCGAATCGCTCTATGAAACGATCCGCTATGTGGCGCAGATTAATTCCACGTACTTGGCTGGGTCGTATGTCTATCCCATCGCCTTTTCGGGAGGAAATTCAAATGGTGTAAGCTTTCAAGGGACGGGAACAGGCTCTGTCGGAGGCAGCGAAATCAGCGTGTTGACTGGGGCTGAGGTTTGCCCACCCGGGTACATCACTAATGCCTGCGGACGAGACCCATACTTCTTCGGGAGTAACCATACACCGGCCTGGGCGTCGACTTCTACACAAGTCGCCTGTTGTAAAACCTTCGTCATCCTTGTAACAGACGGCGCGCCGACACAGGACACGAATATCCCAGCTGGGTTACAGGACTATGCCCATGGCCGGCATGGGATCCATTGCGTGGGGGCTGATACCAGCAGCCCGACGCCTCCTATCGATGGAACGTGCAACGCCCATTCATCAACCACAGCCGCCTTTCTACTGGGCGAGCACAAAACTGACTATGGGAGCTCTGGAAACCACTATCTGGACGACGTCGCCTATTGGGCCCATACGAATGACTTACGGCCATGCAATGGGTCAGCTGATGGGTTGATCCCAGTTCTAAATGTGACTGGCCACTGCTTGCAGGGGTTTCAAAATGCGACGGTCTATACTTTCTTTGCCTTTGGAAATATTGCCGGCCGTGAAATTTTGATGCACACAGCTCAGCTCGGTGGATTTGAGGACAGCAACAACAACAGTATTCCGGATCTGGTTTCGGAATGGGATAAGGTAATCAATGCAACAGGAGCACCAGGGACCGACGGCATTCCAGACAACTATTTCGAATCCACGAACGTCGATGATCTTCAAGATCGGCTGATGGCCACAATCACGGCCATTCTGCGAAAGAGCGCCTCGGGTACGTCGGTCTCCGTGCTGTCATCCTCGTCAACCGGTGAAGGGTCTATCTATCAGGCCTACTTCTTTACCAGTGACATCGGGCAGAGTGGGGCGAACGTCAAATGGACCGGCTATGCGCATGGATTGTTCGTGGACGGATTCGGAAACTTCAGAGAAGATACTGTCAAGGATGGCGTGCTTGATTACAAGAGCGACCTGATCATCACGACAAGGTTCGACAATAATCCTCTCAGCCCAACCTATAGGAAAGTGCTGGTCGATAAGTATGTGGATCTCAACGGTGACGGCGTGGCTGATAGTGCAACACCGACCATCCTGGGCGATGACCTGAAGAACATCAAGCCGATATGGGAGGCCGGTGCGGAGCTCGCGAACACGCCATCTGCCTCACGCAAAATCCACACATGGGTTGATTTGAACAATAATGACGTCGTTGATCCTACAGAGCAGATCGATTTTAACACGGTGAACTGTAATGCCTTGAAAGACTATCTTCGCTATGCCGGCGATACGTGTTCTGGAGGCAGTAATGCGATGAACCTCATCAACTTTGTGCGTGGTGACGAGGTGGCTGGTCTACGCACCAGAATGATCGAAACACCGGTCGGGAGCGGCACGTTCAAAGTCTGGAAACTAGGAGATGCCATTCACTCCACCCCGACCATAGTGGCTGCGCCGAGAGCTCGATTTGACCTGGTGTACGGTGATGCCGACTACAATGCGTATTATGTGAAGTACCGTAACAGACGCCAGGTCATATATTTGGGAGCGAATGACGGGATGCTCCATGCTTTTAACGGCGGGTTCTATCACCGAGGCGATGATGCTGCGACCCCCGGCACCGTTGAACATGGGTGGTTTACAAAAACCCCGGCCGATAATTCAGGTGGACCAAGTCTGGGAGCCGAGTTATGGGGATTTGTGCCCATGCAATTGCTTCCCCAACTGCAGTGGTTGGCAAAGACCGACTATACGCATGTCTATTATGTTGATTTGAAGCCCACCGTCGCGGACGTTCGTATCTTCACGCCAGATGCTGACCATCCTGGAGGATGGGGCACGATTCTGATCGGCGGATTCCGCATGGGTGGGAGTTGTGGCCGATGTGTGGCGGGGTCTGGCGCCCCTCCCATGACGGCTACGATTGGTGGCGTGTCGCGCACCTTCTACAGTGCCTTCTTTGTCCTCGATATCACCAATCCCGAGGTCGATCCGAAACTTCTCTGGACTTTTTCGGATGTTGACCTTGGCCTCACAACGAGCACTCCGACCGTCGTCCGTGCCAATCCGAATAGCGATGCCATTACGAGTCAGGTGAATGAAAAGTGGTATGTCGTCTTCGGGTCTGGCCCCAACGGCTATCAAGCCGACCTTCCTTCGACTCCTACCCAAACTGCGGCTCTCTACACCGTAAACTTGAAAACAGGGCCTGGTAGTGCCAACACTAATGTGACACGAATGCAAATGGGAATCTGGCGATCCTTCGTAAGTTCACTGGTCTCAGCAGATAAGAACTTGGATTTCAGGACGGATGTCGTATACGGAGGTCGTACGATGCATGACGGGGCCTTGCCCTGGAGAGGGAAAATGTATCGACTGACTATGAGTTGTGCCGCAGCACCTTGCATGCCGACGAGTTGGGGTATTGCGAATGGAGCAAGTCGTACGCCGACAGAAATGATTGACTTCTTTAACGATCCGGTGTTGGGAACGGTTGAAGTTGGCCCAATGACTGCTGCCCCTATCTGGACCATCGATGACAGCAATCAGGTGTGGGTCTTCTTTGGAACAGGACGCTATCTTGGAAACTCAGACAAGGTTGATAATAACATTCAGCGCTTGTATGGCCTGAAGGATAAGGTGGTCAATGGAACCTGTACAGAAACCAGCACGGTTAGTTGCCACGCAAATGATCTTGTCGATGCAACGAACGCTGTGGTCTGTATCGTCTGCAGTGGTATGACAAATCAAGTCACAGATCCAACGAATCCCGGTGTCACAACGTTCAATGGAACGGGGGCAAACTCGATGATCGGCCTGGTTGCTTCAAAAGACGGTTGGCGGGTCACCTTGCCTGGGCCGGTCAGTATCAACAATGCCGGAATCATCACGAACTATTCTGCTGAGCGGTCGGTCACGAACGCGGCCCTCTTTGGAGGAACCGTGTTCTTCCCAACATTTGCCCCGACTTCTGATTTCTGTGGATCGGATGGATCGAGTTATCTCTACGCGCTGTTCTACAAGACTGGAACTGCCTCAACATCGCCTGTCATCGGCACGTCGACCGTCGGTAGCAATACCAACGTCACGACCAAAGTCTCGCTCGGAGTCGGAATGGCTTCCGCCTTATCCGTCCACTTCGGCTACGAGGGAGGGGGCGGTGGCGGAACGGGTTCGGGAGCGACGGTGTGCTCGCAAATGAGTAACAGCAACACGATATGCCAACGAGCAAATAAAGGGGACACGTATAGTAAGTTTGTCAGTTGGGTGCATCAACGCGACTGATGGGTGATGCTGGTCAGGGTGCTTGATGTCTGGGGCTGTGACGCGATAACCCGCATCACGGCCTTAGCACTTGCGGCAAACCATATTTGATCCTCATGAGTGACATGCGCGGGAATCTCGCAAATCACATTTCGATTTCATCCCTTATCCCGAGTGTCGCCATAATACTACTTGTCAGCTCATCCTGTACGGGATCCTCTTCCGGTACGCCCGCTAGTTCGGGCTCCGCCAAGGGTAATCAACCTCCTGCTATCAGCTCAGCCAAGATTCTTGCCGACCCTATCCTGCTTGATCGACCGGTGGAGGTTCAGGTGGACGCGCAAGATCCAGAGCGTGAGGCAGTCTCGTTCCAGTACCAATGGTATGCGGATAATAGCCCACTCGCCAAGCAAACCAACGCCACGCTGCCGGCTGAGTTGTTGCGCCGTGGCCAGATGGTCTTTGTAGAAGTTGTTCCGACAGATGGGACCAATAAAGGCCAACCTTACCGTACTCAAAGCGTGGTCGTCGGAAACACTTCGCCGAAGGTGAAAGACATCTCCATCATCCCCCAGACTGCCAGAATGGGTGATCGGTTAGAAGCTCACGTTGACGCGAATGATCCAGATCATGATCGTATTGACCTGACGTATAAGTGGTTTCGGAATGACGCTGTCGTGAAGGACGGCGACGAGCCGTTTCTCGATACGGCTGGATTTATCAATCGCGATAAGATCACGGTTGAAGTGACAGCGCATGACCCGTCTACAGTCGGCAACTCGCTAAAGTCCGAAGAGCTCCTGCTAGGGAACAGCCCTCCTAAGATCGTCTCAACACCTCCCACATCTCCGACTGGAGACCGCTTCGACTACCCAGTGAAGGGGACTGATCCTGATGGCGACAGATTGACGTACCAACTGGAGTCCGCCCCACCAGGCATGACCATTAGTCCAGAGTCGGGCCATATTGCATGGAGGATTCCATCCGATCAACAAGGGCTTTTTCATGTTAAAGTCGTCGCAACGGACGGACAAGGTGGGTTTGCATCTCAGGAATTTGATTTGACGTTAACTACCAAAGCTGCTCCCGGATCTTCGGGGAGCTAGAGCCTTCCCAAGAAGGAGGCCCCATCGTCTTGTCTCCCGTTTTTACTGTTTGCTACAATAGACCATCTCACCTAGGAGGGAGACGACCTCGCGCTCGTGCGTAAACTAAAACTACGAGAAGGCACCAATACCGCTGTCTTGTTCGGCCACCATGACCGACATCTCAAGCTGATTGAAGACGAGCTGGGAGTAAGACTTTCCGCGCGTGGGGAAGAGCTCACTATGGATGGCCTGCCAGAGGCTGTCCGCCAAGCAGAACGCATTCTCGTCGAACTTGCCTCCCTGACCAATGAGGGTATTACACTCCAAGCCGAGGATGTGACTCACGCGCTCAGTGCATTGCGCCGAACCCCCGAAGCTTCCCTTCGAGACATCCTCGATAAATCGGCGATGATTGCGACGAAAAAGCGGTTCGTCGGGCCCAAGTCGCCGACGCAGAAAGCCTACATTGAGGCGATTGAACAACACGATATCGTAATCGCGATTGGACCTGCCGGGACGGGAAAGACCTACCTGGCCATGGCCATGGCTGTGAGTGCGCTGATGAATAAGGAAGTCAGTCGGATTATCCTTGCGCGCCCGGCAGTCGAGGCAGGCGAGAAACTCGGATTTCTGCCCGGCGATATCTATGAAAAGGTGAACCCGTATTTGCGTCCGCTCTATGACGCCCTTTTTGACATGATGGACATGGAGCGGGCTAACCGGTTGATCGAACGAGGCGACATTGAAATTGCGCCTCTCGCCTTCATGCGAGGGAGGACGCTGAACGATTCATTCGTTATTTTAGATGAAGCGCAGAATGCAACGGCTGAACAGATGAAGATGTTTCTGACTCGGCTGGGATTTCATTCAAAGGTTGTCGTTACCGGCGATATCACCCAGGTGGACCTCCCACATGACCGAGTATCTGGACTCATTCAAGTGAAGGACATCCTTCATGGCATCGAAGGGATTGCGTTCGTCTACTTTGATGAGAAGGATGTCGTGAGACACCGGCTGGTTCAGGACATCATCAAGGCGTACGATCGCCACCAGATCGAGAACAGCAGCGACTCCCGACAGTCTCGGGAGCAGGGTAGACCTCTGCAGCGTCAGGCGCCCAACCCACGCAGATCGCCCACGAGTGGCTCGCCTCCCTTTGGGCATGCAGAAAGTTCGCGTTAATGCCTGTGTATCTCCGCGTGAGCCTCACGCGATATGCGGTACGGGACAGGCCATTGGTCCGTCTGGCGGAGCGTGTTTTGTCAGCCGCCGGGGAAGCGCAGGCTGAACTCAGTCTCGAGCTCATCGGCAACCGACGTATGCGACGGTTAAATCGTGCGTATCGTAAACAGGATCGCGTTACGGATGTGCTGGCCTTTCCCACTCGAGAAGCCATCGTCCCTCACGGCCTGCCTCCACAGGCAGGCATGCTTGGCGATGTCGTGATTTCATTACCGACCGCAGTTCGTCAGGCGAAGAGGGCAGGCCGATCAGCCGATGATGAGCTGGCCATGCTCTTAGTGCATGGGGTGCTGCATCTCTGTGGCTATGACCATGAGCGCAATGCGCAAGAGGCCGCGAAGATGTTTCGTCGGGAACAGGCCATCCTTCGTCGCGTCTCTCCGGTCCCGCGTCTGATCACCATCCATACGCGACGACGTACGAAGGATTGTTGACCATGGGATGGTATCAGCGACTGAGTGACGGTCTCGGTAAGACCCGAAGTGTCGTGCAACAGTCGCTGGATCGTTTCCTCGGGCGCACACCGGATCATGCACTGCTTGAAGACCTTGAGGCGGCACTGCTTGCGGCTGATCTCGGAGCCCGAGTCGTCGATCGCTTGATGAAAAAGGTCACAGTAGAAACACGCGGAGCGGACACGAAAACCTCGGAGGGCCTGCAGAATGTCTTGAGCCGGTCGCTCTACGACATCCTGAAAACCGTATCCGGTTCCACGCTTGATCAGCTTGTCACGGAAGGGCCACAGCCATTCGTGATTCTTGTCGTCGGAGTGAACGGCGTAGGCAAAACCACTACAATTGCCAAGATTGCGCAACGGATGGTTCAGGTTGGGCGGCGACCGTTACTTGTGGCCGGCGATACCTTTCGTGCGGCCGCAATTGAGCAGTTGCAAGTGTGGGGGGATCGGGTCGGTGTCGAGGTGATTCGTCAGCGGCACGGAGCGGACCCTGCGGCAGTCGCGTTCGATGGGATCGTCGCAGCGAAAGCTCGCAAGGTCGATATGGTCTTGATCGATACCGCCGGGAGACTGCATACCAAATCCAATCTTATGGATGAACTGCGAAAAGTGAAACGCGTGATCAGTCAGGAATTACTTGGTGCACCGCACGAAGTCTTGCTGGTCTTGGACGCAACCCTTGGACAGAACGCGCTAGCCCAGGCTCGTCAGTTTCACGAGGCTGTGGGCGTCAGCGGGCTTGTGCTGACAAAACTCGACGGGACGGCCAGGGGTGGGATCGTTGTAGCAATTGCCGAGGAGCTGAAGATTCCTATTCGTTTCATTGGTGTTGGAGAAGGCGTTGAAGATCTTCAGGACTTCAATGCCGAGGCATTTGTGGCTGCTTTGTTTGGCCAAGCCGAGAGCCGTTCATAAACCACGGCATTTCCTTCTCATTGCTTCAACTGCGTGCTATTCTTTTCCTAATAGTCAGGAAACCACCTTTCTAGGGTACGTAGCATGATCAAGCTCTTGATCGTAGACGACGATCAGATGAACTGCGATCTCCTGCAAAACGTGTTCACCCGGCAAGGGTATGAAGTCATCACTGCGACAAGCGGACGAGAGGGGCTTAGCTTGTTCCACACGGCCAATCCAAAAGTAACTCTTCTGGATCTCCGTATGCCGGAGATGGATGGGTTGACGGTTTTGAAGGAGATTCGAGCGATTGATCCTCATGCATCGGTGATCATATTAGGAGGGGGGGCGACCGAAGTACAGGAAAATCAAGCGCGAACCCTACGTGCCACGGATTTTATCAGGAAAGGGTTGTCGTTGGATGTACTGGTTGAGGCCGTCAATCGGGTTTCCCAGCTTCCGGAACAGCCGGCTGATCCACGGCTACTGCGTGACGCGGGGGCTATGAAGCAACAGATCGATGAAACTATCTTAGTGGTGGATGACGAGCCTCTCGTCTGTGACCTGCTGGTCCGGTTCCTGAGCCTTCGCGGCTATCGGGTGATCGGAGTTAAAGATGGACCGGACGCGCTCCGAATGGTGGATGAGATGTCGCCCGATGCGATCTTGCTCGATATGATAATGCCAGGAATGCCAGGAATCGACGTGCTGCGTGAGCTACGAGAAAAGAACTATCCGGGGGGCATTATCATCATGACCGGGAGTCACAACGAAGAGCTACTTGAGGAAGCCTGGGCCCTCGGCCCCCAAGAAATCCTGGTCAAACCGGTGGACCTTGAACGTCTATTGACCGCGATCCAGCTTGTACTCGTCTGCCGCGAGTGTTAAAAAGTTTCCTGATGCGAATCAGGAAATACGTTCCTTCACCCGCTCTCATCGCGCTGCTAGTGACCGCTGTGGTCCAGATATCACACGCGATCGCCGTACTGGCCAGCGAGGACATTCCGCTCCTTCACCATCGGCTTTCGGTTGAGCTGACGCCGGAAAGTCACGAGGTTGCGGCGACTGATCAGATCGAGCTCGATGTTGATCCTCAAGTGACGTCGGTCACCTTCACCCTCGCCTCTACGTTGCAGGTCGAATCAATCAGGATGGGAGCACCACCGGGGCTGAATGGAGAACGCATAGAAGAAGCGGCGAGCATCCCGTTTACCAGACTACGTTCTCGGGAAGGTTCCGGACAGCACATCGTGGTCACCCTCCCGAAAGACCATAGCCAAAAAGTGACACTGACATGGATGTATCACGGGCCGATCAATGATCCACCGAGGGAACCTCGTCACTTGCGATTCGTCACGCCCAGTGAAACCGCGGGACATATCGGCCCAGAGGGAGTGTACTTAAGCGGGGAGAGCCGATGGTATCCGGATCTCCCCGGCTCACTCGGTACCTATCGTGTCACGACTCAGATTCCACAGGGCTGGATAGCGATCGGATCTGGCCGGAAGGAAGAAGAGGTCACCAGTGGAGGAAAGGTTTCGACTACCTGGGTCGCACAAGATCGATCAGAAGCCTTCACACTGATCGCCAACCAATTTGTGACGAAATCTCGAGAATGGAAGAGCGTCACAGGGCAGACGGTCGATCTCCAGACGTATTTCTTCCCCGATGATGCTGGGTTGGCCGACGAGTATCTGGATGCAACGGCCAAGTATCTTGAGGCATATGTCGAGATTCTGGGAGACTACCCGTTTGAAAAATTTGCTGTGGTGGAAAACTTTTTCGCCAGCGGCCTCGGTATGCCCTCGTTTACTCTTTTGGGCAGCGGCAGTATCAAACGACACTATACACAGCCGTATGCCTTGGGACATGAGATCGTCCACTCTTGGATTGGGAATTCGGTCTTCAATCGTGACGACTCAGGCAATTGGGTCGAAGGGCTCACCACGTATCTGGCCAATTATTATTGGCATGAACTGACCCACGATGATCGACAGGCCTTGGAGCAGCGACGAATGATGCTGCAAGGATACAATGTCTATGTCAGGCCAGAAGAAGACTACGCGGTTTCGCAGTTTTTTAGAAAACATGACGAGAAAGATAATGCCATTGGGTATCAGAAATCGGCGTTTGTGTTTCATCTTCTTCGGCAGGAGATCGGGGATGAACCGTTCTGGCGGAGCCTCAAGGCATTCGTCGAAGAATACCGGAATCGGCCGGCCGACTGGGGAACAATCGAAAAAGTGTTTTCTCGAGAAAGTGACCGGAAGCTGAGATGGTTTTTTGAACAATGGATCGAGCAGCCTGGCGCACCGGTCATATCTGTGGGAGATGCCCGTGCCCGTAGCGTGAAGGACGAGAGTGGGAAAGAATCCTGGCAGTTGACGGTCCAAATTCGGCAGAGTGAGGGGCCATTTCGGATGGTGGTCCCCATTCGCATCATCATGAAGGACTCGGCCGAGAGCAGGTCGATCAGGCTCAGCCTCTCACAGGCGAGTGTCGCTGAATTTGGCCTTCCCAATCAGCCCGTGCGGGTGGAGCTTGATCCCGACCTGATGGTTTTTCGCCGGCTGGCAAGACATCAGTTACCGCCCATGCTCAATGCCTATGTGACGGATCCACACAAGACGGTGGTCCGGGCGTTTTCTGACTCTGCGTCGCCGCTCCAGCAGATTGTGTCTCGCATCGCCGACCACGAAGTCACGGGATCTTCCACCACGGTGGTCGCTCTCAAGGGGAATCCCCTGCCTCAGAGTGGATCGGTTCTCGTGCTGGCTGGGGCCGACCAGCGAGACGAGGTTCAAGCCCTGGTGCAGGAGTCGTGTGGGGATCGAATTGCCCTTGAGGAGACAGGTTTCCAGATTGATGGGCGGGCCTACAATGGGCCAAAGATGGCCGTGCTCTTCTCCTGTCATCGGGCACATGCGACGGGCAGCGTCGTCACGGTTCTGTATGGTGTGACGTCGAGCGCGGTCGAGAAAGTATCGCGTTTCCTGTTTTATTATGGATGGCATAGTTACGTGATTTTTCAGGACGGAGCCGTGACGAAACGCGAAGTGTGGCAAGACTCACACGATGTGAAGGAGGTATCGATTGATACGACGTTCTAAGACCGGAGGATGGTGGCTATTGGGGATCTGTACAGTGATGGGTATGTCCCCGTTCGCCTCGGCGGCAGATCAACCAAAAGAATCGGTCGTGTCGGCTCGTTCGACGGAGCGGCATCTGGCTAATATCCGACAGCTCACGGTCGGTCGCCAGAATGCCGAGGCGTATTTTTCGTTCAACGGGACCAAGTTGATTTTTCAATCGACGAATAAGTGGACGAATGATTCCACGGCCTCTCCTCGCAAGCCAACCGAGTCCGGGCTCGGTTGCTACCAGATGTATGTGATGGATGTGGAACGCGAAACAGTCAGCTTGGTGAGTACCGGGAAGGGCGCCACGACGTGCGGGTACTTTTTCCCGGGGGACAGCCGAGTGCTGTATTCATCCACCCATGCCGCTGGACTGGATTGTCCACCGAAACCCAAACGGGATGGGGCGTATCGATGGGCGCTAGACGATTACGATATCTACGCGGTGGATCTCGATGGGCAGGGTCTGCAGCGGTTGACGGCATCACCGGGATACGATGCCGAGGCCACGATCTCACCGGATGGGAAGACGATCGTCTGGACATCGGTGAAAGACGGAGATCTTGATCTGTATACGATGGATCTCGACGGCTCACACGTTCGCCGTCTGACGGACGATGTCGGCTACGACGGCGGCGCGTTCTTTTCACCGGACAGTAAGCGGATCGTCTATCGCGCAGCCCATCCAACCGATCCGGCCGAAGTGGCCAAGTACAAAGAGTTGTTGGCTCAACGATTAGTGGAACCCGGGCAGCTTGAAATATTTGTGATCAATGCCGATGGGTCAAACAAGCACCAAGTTACCTCGAACGGTGCATCGAATTTTTCCCCCTACTTTCATCCCGATGGAACACGGATCATATTTTCATCGAACCTCGAAACGAGAGGAGACGGTGGCCGTCCCAGTTTCCATCTCTACCTGGTACGGGACGACGGAACGGGCGTGGAACGCCTCACCACGGAGGGCCATTTCAACAGTTTCCCCATGTTTTCGCCGGACGGCAAACGCCTGGTGTGGGTATCGGATCGCAATGCCACAGCCCCTGGTGAGTTCAACGTCTTTCTGGCTGATTGGGTTCCGTGAGCCGCGGTCATCGGCAATGAACAACTGGTGAGCAGGTTCGGGAATTCAGGGCTCTCAGTTCAAGTCGCAGCTCGATGAACATCCCGTCACAATCATCCAATCCTACGGCTTCATCGCTTGCCGCCGCTGGGTGTTCTTGCCTGGCGTTGGCGCTCAGTTTTTACGGTCTGGCCCGATTTGATCTTCCAATCACAAAGTATGTGCGTTCGGTAACGATTCATTTGCCCTGGGATCAGCTCACCGTTCCCTGGATGGCGTTCACCAGCGATATGGGAGATTGGATCGGGCAAGGGTGGCGCCTGGCATCCGTGAGTCTCTTCCTCCTTGCCATGGGGTGGATCTTCGAAAAGCCCATCATCAAACGCGTGGCGATTCAAACTCTGATAGCTCACGGGATTGCGGCATTGCTGGCCAACGGTATGAAACACCTCATTGGCCGGCCTCGACCGAAGTTTGTGCATGCAGGAGACTGGCAGATAAGCATGTCCTGGGCCTCAGGTCTCGATTCCTTTCCATCAGGGCACAGTACGGCAAGTTTTGCTATCGCCACGGTACTGGCGAAACGGTTTCCCATGTGGGGACCTTTGTGTCTGGCCATTGCCGTGTTCGTCGGAGTCAGTCGCGTGCTGCGAGGATCGCATTTCCTGACCGACGTGATCGGAGGTGCGGTCCTCGGTATCCTGAGCGGCTTTGTCGCCAGTGCTTCGTTCACGCAGTGGCGGACGTCATTGCAGGAGGGGCTCCGATACGCAGCCATCGCGGCGTCAAGTGCATTTGGCGTTCTGTGGACCCTGTCACATCAGATAGAAGATGGGATTACTGGGGTCGCGTATATCACACTGGGCGTCGCCTCTCTCGCCAGTGGGTTGTGGAGCAGGACAGGCATGTGGTTCACAAAGGAACGATGTTCAGGGCTGAACAAGCAGCAAGCGACTGCCTCAGCACTCCTTCTCGTTTATGGTCTTGCCGCAATGACGACCTCGCCCCTGGTGCTGTCGGCGGTCGGGTTTGTCTGTCTCGCCACATGGTTTGAGAGCTGTCAGCGAGGTCCCGAGCCGGGCGAGTCGCTCGTCAAAAGAAGTGTTCTGTGGGAAAGTGCCATGATGGGGACTCTCCTACTGGCGCTGCTGATTCTTCTCGACGCACGAGGTGTCCTGCCTTTTCCGTGATCACTATCAGGCAATCGAGACGCGCTCGCTGATGTAATATTGCAGGAGATTAGTGGCCAGGAATCTTGGTTGGTGATGGCAGCGTTGCCTCACTCCCCTGTGGCGGTACTGTGACCATCGGTTGATTGCCTAACAAGACATACCCGTATCGCTTGAGAATCGGCTGGAAACCAGCCGTTTCTTTCGGTAAGGCATCCTGAATTAGTTCCGGCAGCAAGATCATGGTGCGACCACTCTTGTTTAAGGCCGTACGCAGCCGGTCGGTCTCGTTGGCTGGGATAAAGGTGACCGTTCGTCTTGCGTAGAAGGCGATGGATGGCCGTGTAGAACCAAATGCAATGAGCTGGTCTGTTGGTTCTAGATTCAGTCCGGCGGCATAGGCCAGTTCTTGTGGCGGGGCAATCGCGTATCGGTTGAGTCCGGGAACGACCACCAGGATAGCGACAAGAAAAACACTCGCCAGTGCTCCACCCGCCACGCCGAATACGATCCCACGCCGGTCATCATCCAATCCGAAATATCCGATCAGTCCCATGGCTATCAAAATGATCGCCGCGCCAACATAGGGACCGATCCCCAGATCGAATTGGGTGGCAAGCGGAAACTCTTTCACCATCTTTCCGGAAAACTTGGCAAACAGGGCTGGACCGCTTGCAAATCCGATCGCTAAGAGAAAGCCAATGCCCATCAACAAGTGGATCGACCCACGCAGCCATTTGGTCGAAGGGTCCGTCAGTCCTTGCACCCAATAGGAGGCGGCCAGGATGGCGCAGGCGGGGAACAGCGGACCGATATAGTGCGGTAGCCGAGTGGACGAAAGACTAAAGAAGATGAACACCCCCACGATCCAGAGGGTGACGAACCAGTCCAGCTCATTGCCCGAGCCTTCCGCTGTGTCCGATGTGGGGAGCGCGTGGGGACGATCCCTCAGAGATCGAGATGCTCGCCAACTTGTATAGGCGCGATAGAGTCCGCCCGGCAAGAAGGAGCTCCAGGGATAAAAGCCAAGCAGCAACACCGGAAAATAGAACCACCAGCCTACTCCGTGGCCTTCCATTGGGGCGAGGAACCGCCCAACCGTATGGACCTTGGCTTCAGTCGAATAGGCATCCCCATGAATCATAAACATGGCTGCATACCAAGGACCGGCAAGCACAACAAAGAGCAGGGTGCCGGCCACGGGAACGCCACGTTGCCAGAAGACGTGCCATTGGCGTGTGACGGCGAGATAGAGGAAGACCGTGATCAGCGGAACGGCGAATCCTACCGGCCCCTTTGTTAAGGTTGCCAAGGCCATGCCGGCATAGAAACCCCAGATCCAATGGCGCCCTCGCCCTGGTTCGTGCAGACCGAGCCACAGGCTATAGAGCGATAGGGTGGTGAAGAAGATCAACACGCTATCGGTAATCGCCATGCGGCCGAGTGCCAGTATCTCAATATTCAGCAGCAACATCAGGGCGCTGTACAGACCGACCGTGGGTCCACGTAGTCGGCTGAGAAAGAGATAATGCATCACGATCAAAGCAACCCCGAACAGCGCCGACGGAGCCCGTGCTGCAAACTCATTGACACCGAACAGGTGGTACGACGTTGTCATCAGCCAGTAGACAAACACCGGTTTGGCGACGCGCAATTCTCCATTAAATGTGGGGGTGACGAAATCGCCCGAGGCAAACATCTCGCGACCGGCTTCGGCATTGCGGCCTTCGTCACGATCCGTCAAGCCCATACTGCCCAGGCTCATGAAAAAGAGGAGGCCAGAAAGGAGCACAAGGAGAATCAGAGGTATCGGTTGGAATGAGGGACGATCCATCGTCTGATGTCAGCGTTACCGGTGTAGGGGAGAAGACGCTGAGCGACGGTTGGTATCCCATCCACTCATGCTTGCGTCCCAGTCTGACTCTTCGTGTGATCCGCACGATGAATCAGGACAAGATTCCGTACGTAGACGACTGATCCAATGGCCTGCCCGGAAATAAATACAGGGTCCATCCGGTAGATAGCATAGGTGAGAGTAATCAGTCCTCCGATCAAACTCATATACCAGAAAGAAACGGGCACGCGGCTTTCCGCCTTCCGTTCGGACGCAATCCATTGCACCACCCACCGTCCGAAAAACAGGGCTTGGCCGAAGAAGCCGATACCGATCCAGACGGTTTCAGTACTCATGCGGTAGTGGGAGAGAGGCGATCAGAAAGATGGTTTGATGGTGCAGGCATCGAACTCGGTTGTTAATGTCGTTAGTCTCGAAATTTATAAAGTAACACACGATTCTGCATCCAGCGAACCGCGATTAGGTCATAGAGCGACTTGAAGAGACGGTTTCCCATCCCGTACTTGGAGACCCCATGAATGCGTGGATAATGCCGGACCGGCACTTCCGTCACCGTGAATCCATGCATCAAGGCGAGTGCCGGAAAGAATCGGTGCATGCCCTCAAAGAGACGAATCCGCTCCAGCACGGGCCGTCGAAAGACCTTGAGCGGGCATCCCGTATCATGGACACCGTCGTGAGTGAACACGTTTCGCACCCGGTTTGCAATCCTGGAGGAGATCATCTTCACAAAGCCGTCCTGTCGTTGTTGCCTCCATCCGCACACCACATCGTGGGAGGCGGTATACGGAAGCAGCTTCAAAATATCTTCGCTGTCCTGTTGGAGATCGCCGTCGATCTGGATGATGATCTCACCCAAGGACTGCCGAAAGCCCGCCTCCAGCGCACAGGTTTTCCCATAATTGCGGTCGAAGTGAAACACGCGTACCTGCGGATAGTCACGAGCTAACCGATCCAGCTCATCGCTGCTGCCATCGCGGCTGCCGTCATCGACGAAGATGATTTCAAACGGACGAGCGCGTGACAATTCGTGCGAATCCATGACCTTCATCAGACTGGCGATGAGGGGAGACAGATTCTCTTGTTCATCCTTGATCGGGATGATGACGGAGGCCCAGGGATTGGAATTGGAGCTGGATGGCGGTGTCATGATAGGCAAAAACTCGCGTGGCTCTCAGAGGTCACGACAGGAAATGGGGCATTCTAGCGGAAGGTGGTGAGAGGGTCAAACTCATGTCGAAAATCGGCTCGGCAGGAGGGGTGCTGCTTGAGGCTATTTACTGGACGCAACAATGGTGAAGCGCATGGTGCCCATGAGACTCATGTCGTTGACTTGCTCGCCTGTATGAATCTCGACTTTGTATCGGCCCGGTCTCCAGCCTTCCTGTGGAGGCGACAGCTTGAGGTAGCCGCTCTCGTCTTCTAGGGCGATGTGCATCGCGTCTTCGCTGACGATACGTTCCGCTGCGACGCCTGCGGCCGGTTCAGGCATGCAACGACCGAACACGGTGAAGGCCTGATAATGTTGATGCAACGAAAAGACGATGAAGATGGCGGCCGCATCTGAGCGAAATCGGTCAGTCGGTCTGACTGGTGCAATTTCGTGGGTTCGGAGAGCGCCGAGGCGCTCCTCAAAATCCTCCGCGAGGGCGATTGAGCGAAACATACCCTGCGGGGGCGCATCAAAATCGTAGGCTTTGACGTCTTCTGTGCGATTCTGGAACTCCGAGATCGGCACATTCCCGGTGAGTGGGAGTTCTTCACTGGTACCAGCTGAACTCCATAAAAGCGCTGCCGTCATCACCATACCGCCCAAGATCGTGTGTCTGATTACCATGTCTGTCTGCTACACCGGTCGATGTCATACTGTCAAGAAAACGTGGAGGAACCGGCCCATTGCGGCATTTTCCAGCCATCTGCTAGGATTCTGCCCACGAGACTACCCGTTCATTGAAATCGCTCACTCAAACGGAATGATATGTTGCAAGATGCTGATGCCCTGCCCCAGCTCATAGGGGAATATAAGCCACTCGATCAATGGCAGACCCATCTCAACCAGCTCTTTTATGGGCTGCGCGGGGACAAACTCCGATCCTACTATCAGACATTTGCCTCTGCGGACTTCCGTCTCGCGCATGCATTGGCAGCTGACTATTTCGAACGTGTTACGAAACGCGAAAAAACGTTAGGCGCCAGCCGTCAGGCGTCAGGCGCAAACGCGTCGATTTCACCCCTCACC